>JBGAST010000023.1:0-58018 GCA_044229575.1 Holophagaceae bacterium
CCGCGCACCCCGCGGAGGGGATGCCGCTCGCCCGCTCGAGTCCAACCCCCGCGGCTGGCGGCTTTGGGCGATCGGCTGGGGCGATCGGGAACGAACGGCGAGGGCGCGCCGGTAGGGTCGCGGTCTGCAGAGACCTCGCCGGGACCGACTCAGGCCTTCGAAGCCCGGGTCTCGATCCACTTCTTGGCTTCCCGGCGCAGGGTCTCGGAGACGTTCTTGTCCCGCATCAGCATCTTCAGGTCCGTGTCGATGAGCCGCTTGTAGTGCTGCATGGCCAGGGGCAGGGGCGTGCGGGGATTGAGCACCAGGGCCTTCACGATGGTGTACTTCTTCATCCACTCGCGGTTCATGGTGATGATGCGGAGCACCTCCTCGCTCACGCTGCGCATCTGGGAGATGTGGGCCACCTCGCCATCGGTGATCCGCGAGTTGCGGATCACGTTCACCTGGATGAGGCGGTTGGATTCGCGGATGAGGATGGTGCGCTCCTCCTTCCCGCCCTTGATGGCCAGCATGATCTTCTGGTTGGTGCGCAGGCGCATGATGCGCTGGGTCACCGTCATGCTGATGTCCTGCCCATCGAAGTCCTGGAGCGGCTTGGAATAGCGCTCCCGGACGACCTCCTCGGGCTCGTCGTCGTCCCGCACTTCCGGCATGGGCAGTGAGGCCCAGGCGGCGTCGAGCTTGCCCGACTCCACTTCCTCGATGATGGCGAGGCGTTCCTTCACCACCTCCTCGTTGCCGATCTTGAGGACGTCGAAGCGGAACTCGTTGACCTTCCGCTTCAGGTTGTAGGAGGCGCCGGAATGCAGCTCGATCTCGTCGAGAATCCGGGGGCGCTGGATCCAGAGCACCTGGTTGTTGAGGGGGATGTCCAGGAGATCCGCCGGCAGGTAGGCGATGCACGGCTCGAGGACCTCGGCGGTGAGGTCGTGGTGGAGCAGGGCCTGCTCCACGATGTCGTGCTCCGTGCGGTAGCGGAGGATCAGGGCGAAGGGCGCGGGAGGCTTCACCTCCATGGAGAGGGCGCCGGCGATCAGGGATTCCGGGAGGGACAGGAAGCCGTCCAGCGCCTTGTCCTTGTGGGGCGAATCGTTCAGCCAGGCGTGGGCCTGGGCCTGGATCAGGTCCGCCGGCGGCACCGGCAGCCCTCCACCGAGGAGGGCGGCCACCATCGGCTCAGGAAGCTGGTTCTGGAGGAAGCGTTCGACAAGCGGATGCATCGAACGATTCTAGCCCGCCGGGCCGGGGCCCCGGCCCGAATCAATTCCCGGGGCCGGGGCGGCCGAGCGGCTACTCCTTCTCGCCTGGGGTCTTCGCGTCGGTCTCCGGCCCGGTGGCGGCTTCCGGCAGCGGCGACGTGGCGCGGAGCCACTGGCCGTCCGCGGCGAAGCGGCCCGTCCAGGGTTCGCCCACGCTCTGGCCGTGACGGATGCGCCGGCCACCCACCTCCACCGTCGCGACCCCGGCGTTGTCCAGGGTGAGCGCGAAGGGGCCCTTCACCCGCAGCAGCCAGGGCTCGGAGACCCGCAGCTCCCGCGTGCGGTCGAGGCCTTCCCCGGACAGGCGGGCCGTGCAGGCGTCCAGCACCCGGATGCTGACCAGGGTGCCCTCCTCGGTGCGGGGCGCTTCCGGCAGGACTTCCCCGAGGACCGGAAAGGCCGGATCCTCCCCTTCGCCTGACTTCGCCTGGACGGGCGCGGGGGCCGGTTCCAGCTTCCCGGACGGGAGCGCGCCCTGCCGCAGGTTGCGGCCCGGGATGACGAGCCAGGCCAGGAGGCCGGCGCAGCCGAGGGTGAGGGCCGCCATGACGATGCGTTCCAGGCGCTCCTCCTTCGGGTCCGTGGCGTCGGGATCCAGGCCGCCGGGCAGGCTTTCGAAGGCCTCCCGGCAGGCGTCGAGGTCCACCTCCAGCCGGCGCGCCATCTGGCGCGCCAGGGGCCGGGCCTGCCCCGCGGGCATGCGGTCCCAGGCTTCCGATTCCAGCTGGAGCAGGATCTGCGGCGGGAGGTTCAGCTCCCGGGCCAGCACCTCGATGCTCAATCCCTGGGCCGCCCTCGCCCGGCGCAGCAGCTCTCCCAACCCCACCGGCTCCACGAGGGGCCTCAGGGCTTCCAGCCGACGGGGATCTCCATCACCGCGCGGTGGAGGTGGTCCCGGCGGTCGCTGCGGCTGAGGCGCCGGTCGTCCAGCGTGCCGCGGTGGGCCATGGCGTCGGCGAAGCAGCCCTGCAGATCGTCCGGCGTCACGAAATCCCGGCCCTCCAGCCATGCCTCCGCCTGGGCCAGGGCGATCCAGTGCTGGGCGGCGCGGGTGGAGCAGAAACCGCCGTCCTCCCGCACCCGCGACACCAGCCGGGCCGCGTAGTCCAGCACCGCGTCCGAAAGCTTCACCGCGTGGGCGTCGGCGCGGGCGAGGCGCCAGGCGGGCAGGTCGAGGACGGGCTCGAGGGTGTCGAGGCGCTTCGTCCCCGCCCGGCCCGTGAGCACGAGGCGCTCGGCGTCGCGGTCCGGATAGCCCAGGTGGAGGACGCAGGCGAAGCGGTCCAGCTGGCTTTCCGGGAGCGGGAAGGTGCCGGCGTGGTCCAGGGGGTTCTGGGTGGCGATGACGAGGAAGGGATCGGGGAGGGCGTGGGTCTCCCGCTCCATGCTCACCTGTCCTTCCACCATCACCTCCAGCAGGGCGCTCTGGGTCTTGGGGCTGATGCGGTTCAGCTCGTCCATGAGGAGCACGTTGGCGAAGACGGGACCCGGGTGGAAGCGGAAGGCCTTGGCATCCGCGTCCCAGAGCTGGACCCCCAGCAGGTCGGAGGGCAGGAGGTCGTTGGTCCCCTGCACCCGCTGGAAGCTGCCCCCCAGCAGCTTCGAAAGGCCCCGGGCCAGGGTGGTCTTCCCCACGCCGGGCAAATCCTCCAGCAGGAGGTGGCCCCCGGAAAGGAGGGTCGCGAGGGCGCGGCGGACCTGGCCATCCTTGCCCACGACGACCTTCTGGAGAGCGTCCAGGCCGAACCGCACCTGGGCCCGCAGGAAGGCCGTGCGCTCGGGGCTGCTCAGGGCGAGGTTGGAGGGCGCCGTCATGGATCTCTATCCTCCAAGGAAATGCCGTGCTCCCGCAAGCGCGAGGCGAGGACCCGGACCGTCAGGCCCAGGCTGGCCGCGGCCTTCCCCAGATCCCCGCCGCTGGCGCCGAGGGCGCGCTGCAGCAGGGCGGGCGTGGCGGCTCGGCCCACGGTGCGCAGCATGCCGTCCAGATCGCCCGGATCCGGCCATGGGACCTGGAGGGGCGGGGTGCCCGGGACCGGCTCCGGCAGGCGCCGCAGCACCGCCCCACCGCCCAGGCGCAGGGCGCCTTCCGCGCAGGCCTGCAGCTCCTTGAGGTTGCCCCGCCAGGGGCGGGCGGCCAGCTCCCGCTCCACGGCTCGGTCCACCATGGGCTCGGCGCGGCCCTCGCGCACGGCGGCGCCGCGCAGGAAGGTGGCGAAAAGGGGCGACAGGTCTTCCGGCCGGTCCCGCAGGGAGGGCATCCGGAAGACCAGGGCGCCGAACCGGGCCGCAAGGGGCTCCGGCAGATCCTTCTCGGCCGTGGCGGTGGCCAGCCACCGGAGGTCCTGTCCCGTGGCCGCGTCCAGGACCGCCGCGAGGGCGCTGGCGGCGGCCGCTCCGAGGGAGTCCAGTCCGGTGATCAGCAGGCTGCCGCCCTCCAGCAGGCGGAGGATCCGCGCGTCCGGCCCAGCCGGGGCGAGGTCCGCGGCGGGCATCCTGAGGAAAGGCCCCTTTGGCGTGCGCAGGGTGTGGAGGCGCCGGGCGGCCCTGGACCGCCCCGTGGACCGCTCCCCCAGAAACAGGGCGGGCGCGCCCGCATCCGCCGCGGCCTGGAGGCCCTGTTCCAGGATCCGCATGACGGAGCTGCGGGCCACCCACGGCTCCGCGGGATCTGGCGGCGGCGCGCCCACCAGGGCCCTCAGGCGGTCCAGCAGGGCGGTGAAGATGTCCAGGTCGAAGGGCTTGGGCAGGAAGTCGTCGGCCCCCAGACGCATGGCCTCGACGATGTCCTTCGGCTCTCCGAAGGCGCTCATGAGCACCACCCGCAGGGCCGGCTGCAGCCGCTTGGCCCGCTGGATCAGCTCCAGGCCGCTGAACGTGGGCAGGCGCAGGTCCGTGACCAGCACGTCGAAGGAGCCGGCCTCCAGCGCGGCCAGGCCTTCCCGCGGATCCCCGAAGGCCGAGACCTCCCAGGGGCTGTCCGCGAGGGCCTGCACCAGCAGGCGTCGGAAGCTGTCCTTGTCCTCCACGAGCAGAAGGCGCATGGATAGAACCTATCAGCTTCCGCGCCGGAGCCCGGATTCGCCGGGCTCGGCGAGGAAGCGCCGAGCCTGGGCCTCCGCCTGGGCCTCGAAGAGGGTCGCGCCCTGGACGAGCCTCAGGCCCGCTTCCCGGACCCAGGCCGCGAACGCCGTGTCCTCCTTGTAGATCCACTCCACGGCCCAGGCGAGGGAGGGACGCGCCGCGTCGAGCAGCCCGGGAAAGGGCCGCGGGTCGCCCGCCGCCATCCCGAGGCTGGTGGCCTGGATGACGCCCACGGGAGCGAGGGCGCGGATCTCCTCCGGGGTCACCGGCTCCCGGCGCGAAGTCAGGCGCGCGACGCGGCCCTGCCCTGCCACCACGAGGCGGCTCGTCTCCGCCACGCCGCCGGAGCCCAGGACCAGCACGGGGCCGGCGGGCAGATCGCGCAGGGCCGCGTCCAGGGCCTCGGCGTCCGTGTTGGCGCCCTGCCAGGCGCCGCCTTCGCGCCACAGGGTGTTGAGGGGTCCCGCGAGTCCGAGGCGCGCGGGCAGGGATTCCTTCAGGGGGGCCGTGATGCTCAGGCCGCGGATGCCGAGGAGCTCCAGGACCTCCGCCGCTTCCGACGCGTCACTGCTTTCCAGGGGCAGGTACACGGCGTCCCGGCCTGCGTCCCGGAAGCGCCGGTTGTGGAAGGCCGGCGAGCGCGAATGCAGCACGGGCTCGCCCACCACGGCGAAGAGGGCCGTCCCGGGCCCGACGCGGTCCACGCCCCAGTCCAGCATCGTCGCCAGGGTGAGCTGCCCCGGCGCCGCCGGCGGACCGTCGTCCGGCGCGGCATAGGTGAAGGCGCCGCCCCACCTTTGCTGCAGGCAGCGGCTGGGGATGCCCTTGGGACCCATGAGGAAGCAGCTCGCGGCGAGGCCCCTCGACGCTGCAAGGGCGCAGAAATCCCTGGTCCGCGCATTGTCCGTGAGGGACGCGGCGTGGCCCACCCACTTGAAGGCGTCGCCTTCGGGAAGGGCTGTGAGCCGCGATTCCAAATCGAAAATGCCGGGCGCGACGTGGACCGAACGCAGGAGGCCAAGCGGGCCCCGCCGCGCTTGAATCCATTCGGGAACCGGCACCTCCCATTCCAGATCCATCCAGGCGGCGCCGGCTTCGACGGCGCCGCGGAGCCGCGTCATGCGGGCCGGTTCATCCGCATCAGGCCAGCGCCCGCCCTCCGATACGCGACGGCAGGTGACCAGGCAGTGGCCCTCGAGATCCCGCACCAGGGCCTTGGGATCCAGATCCGGGAAGAGATCGAGTCTTAGCTCAGGAAGGGCCTGCTCCGGAAGCAACCCCGCACAGGCCAGGGCTGCGTCCCAGGTGGCGTGGGTGAGCGTGACGAGAAAAGCAGGCAAGCGAAGCATCGGTCTCACGATTTCCGCTTCGCCGCCTGCCACGCGGCTTCCATCTGGTCGAGATTGCGGTTCTCCCATCCGCCATTCGCGCGGGCGTCGTCCTCCACGTGTTCGAAGCGCCCCTTGAAGCGCGCGAGCTGTCGGCGCAGGGCGCGGTCGGGATCGACGCCCTTCTTGCGGGCCCACTGGACGAGGGAGAAGAGCACGTCGCCGAACTCCTCCTCCACGCGGAGCGGGTCGCTCTCCGCCTGCAGCTCACCGACCTCCTCGATGACCTTGTCCAGGACGCCCTCCAGGTCCGGCCACTCGAAGCCGACCTTGGCGACCTTCTTGCCGATGGCCATCGCTTCTTCCAGGGGCGACAGGCTCGCGGGAATGCCGTCCAGCAGACGCCGTTCGGCCCCGCCGCGCTCCGTCTGCTTGATGGCGTCCCAGTTCGTGAGCACCTCGTCGGAGCTCTCCACCGCCACGTCGCCGAAGACGTGGGGATGGCGGCGCACCAGCTTCTCCACCACGGCGCGCTCCACGTCGTGGAGGTCCCAGGCACCGCGGTCCGCGGCCATGCGGGCATGGAAGACCACCTGCAGCCAGAGATCGCCCAATTCCTCGCGGAGGTGCCGCTCGGAGGCCTCGTCCCCGGGCACGTGGGCCGCCAGGGCATCCAGCACTTCCGCTGCTTCTTCCCGGAGGTACTTCGCCAGGCTCTGGTGGTCCTGCTCGAGATCCCAGGGGCAGCCGGAGGCGGGATGGCGCAGGGCGGCCATGAGGGCGGGGAGGGTCGCGGGCGTCGGCGTGGACATTCCCCCATTGTCCACCGAGACCCGATCCCCGTGGCTCAGGCTTCCTTCGCCGGCACCTGGCTCATGGCGTATTCCGCCATGGCGGTGATGGTGAGGCTGGGGTTCACGCCGGGATTCGCCGGCAGGATGGAGCCGTCCACCACGAAGAGGCCCGGGTGGCCGTGGACCTGGCAGTCGGCGCCGATGACGCCTTCCTCCGCGCTCGCCCCGAAGGGCACGCCGCCGAGGATGTGGGCGGTCAGCGGGATGTTGAAGAGGCCCTCGTTGATGCTGCCCATGGCGATGCCATTGGTGGCCGCGGCGAACTGCCGCAGCACGTCGTGGCCCACGTCCACCTTCGGCGGTGGCAGCTCGGCCGCGCCATCGGGCTCGGAGACCAGGTCCCGGCGCCCGAAGGTGAAGCGGCTGCGGCCCGGACGCAGCTTCAGGCGGTTGTCCTCCCACTGCATCACCAGGAGGATGGTGGCCGCCTCCGCCCAGCCCGCCCGCACGTGGGTGCGCAGGAAGTCGCCGGGGCGCCGGAGGATGTCGAAGGCGGACTGGGCGGCCCGGGCCAGGAAGCCGCCGTGGGTCGTGACCGGCCCGCTGAGGAAGCGCATGAGGGACGAGCCCGCCGGGTAGCGCACCGGCTCCACGGTGGTGATGGGATCCGCCTGGAAGATGGACGTGATGGCGATGCCCTTGGAGTAGTCCACGTCGTGCTTGCGCGCGACGCTGCCCAGCAGGGCCTCGCTGTTGGTGCGCACCCGCTCCCCCAGCCGCAGGGAGAGGTCCGGCAGGCTTTTCGTGACATCCCGGCAGCGGAAGAGCAGGCGCAAGGTGCCAAGGGCGCCCGCGGCGACGATGACGTTGCGGGCACGGAGCGGCTTCCGCGGCAGGCTGAACCAGCCGGGCCCCGCCACCTTCACTTCGTAGCCGACGCCGTCTGCGCCTTCGACGGGGCGGAGATCACGCACCACCGTGTCCGGGATGACCGTCACGCCCAGCTTCTCCGCGAAGTGGAGGTAGTTCTTTGGCAGCGTGTTCTTGGCGTTGTGGCGGCAGCCCACCATGCAGGCGCCGCAGTGGATGCAGGCCTTCCGCGCCGGCCCGGCGCCGCCGAAGTAGGGATCGGGGACTTCCAGGCCTTCCTGCCCGGGTTCGCCGAAGAAGGTGCCCGTCTCCACGGGGCGGAAGGTGTCGCCCCGGCCCATGCCTTCGGCGATGCCCTTCAGCACGTGGTCCGCCGGCGTGAGGCGCGGGTTCGGCGCCACCCCCAGCATCCGCTTGGCTTCCTCGTAGTGGGGCCTCAGCACCTCCCCCCACGCCACGGGCTCCTTCCAGGCCTGTGATTCGAAGGCCGCATCCGTGGGCTGCATGAGCACGTTGGCGTAGCCCAGGCTGCCGCCGCCCACCCCGGCGCCGTGGAGCACGAACACGTCCTTGAAGGGGCTGATCTGCAGGATGCCCCGCAGACCCAGGCGCGGCGCCCAGAGGTAGCGCCGCAGGTTCCAGGTGCTCTTCGCGAAGTCCTGGTCCCGGAAGCGCCGCCCCCGCTCCAGCACCGCCACCGAATAGCCCTTCTGGGCGAGGCGCAGGGCGCTGACGCTGCCGCCGAAGCCCGAGCCGACGATGACGAAGTCGAAGGTGTCCTGGTCGCGTTCATTCACCTTTGCATCCTATCGCCCGGGCCGCGGCGCACGGCCACTACCTCGGGTAGCCCCGGGGCGCGCGGAAGGCGGCTGCTACCCTGGCCTGTCCCGGCTTATTCGGAGTCCCCCACCGCCATGGCTACCCCCGCCGAACCGCTGCTGGAGCGCCTCGCCGCGCGGCAGCTGGTGGTCGTCACCGGCAAGGGCGGCGTGGGCAAGACCACCGTGGCGGCGCTCCTGGGCCGGGCCCTGTCCAGGATCGGCAAGCGTGTCCTGCTGCTGGAGACGGACCCGCGGGAGAGCCTGCACCAGGTCCTAGGCATCGAGCCTTCCGGCGGCAAGGTGGTGGCCGCCGGGCCGCGGCTCTGGGCCCAGAACCTCCAGGCCCCGGCGGTGATGGAAGGGCTGGTGCGGGAGAAGATGCCCTTCGGCCTGGGCGGCGTGGCGGACCGCATCCTAGCCCACCCGGTCTACCAGCACTTCGTCGCGGGCGCGCCGGGCCTCAAGGAGACCGCCCTCCTGGGCCAGGCCTACCGCCTCGTCCACCACGGCGGCCGCCCCAAGGTGGACCTCATCATCCTCGACGCCCCCGCCACGGGCCACGGCCTCAGCCTGCTCGCGGCCCCCGGACTCCTGGCGGAGGTCATCCGCGACGGCCAGCTCGGAGAAGTCACCGCGGAGATCGCCGCCTTCGTGGCGGATCCCGCCCGCTGCGCCGTGGTGGTCACGACCCTCGCCGAGGAGATGCCCGTGCAGGAGACCCTGGAGCTGATCCAGCTCCTGCACGAAAAGGTGGGCCGGCCGCCGGAGGCCGTGGTGGTGAACGCCCTGTATCCGCCCTGCCCCGCGAGCGCCAGGGGGCCCGCGGAAGCCCTGGCCCTGTGGCGGGAGCGCCGCCGCCTGAACGAACGGGAACTGCGCCGCCTCAAGGCCGGCTGGAGGAGGGAGCGCGTGGAGCTGCCCCTGCTGGCCCTGGACCGCTCGCCGGCCCTGCTGGAGGCCCTGCTGCCACTTCTGGAGGGGGCGCCGACATGAGCGCCGGCTTCGGGCTCCTGGACCGGAAGCTCCTCGTCATGGTGGGGGCGGGCGGCGTGGGCAAGACCACCCTGGCCGCGGCCCTGGCCCTCCAGTCCGCGCGGCGGGGCACCGACACCCTGGTGATGACCTTCGATCCCTCCCTGCGCTTGCGGGACGCCCTGGGGGTGGGAGAGGCGGCCCTGGACCAGCCCGTGCCCGTGGCGCTGGAGGCCCCGGGCCGGCTGGAGGCGGCCCTGCTGGACGCCAAGACCACCTTCGACCGCCTGGTGCGGCGGCACGCTCCCGATGAGGCCGCCGCGGAGCGCATCTTCGCGAACAGGTTCTACGCCAACCTGGCCGGCAGCCTGGGGGGCATCCTCGAGTACATGGCCATGGAGCGGCTCTTCGAGGTCCAAGCGGAAGGTCGCTACGGCCGCATCATCCTGGACACGCCCCCCACCCGGCAGGCCCTGGACTTCCTGGAAGCGCCGGACCGCATCGTCAACTTCCTGGACAGCCAGCCGGTGCGCCTCGCGGCGAAGCCCTGGTGGGAGCAGCAGGACCGGACCTTGTTCCAGCGCCTGGCGGCCCGGAGCGTCGAGGGCGTCGCGGACCGCCTCATCGGCCGGCGCTTCCTCGTGGACCTGGTGGAGTTCATCCGGGATTTCGCGCCCCTCTTCGAGGGCTTCCGGGAGCGGGCGGCCGCCGTGCGGGACCTGCTGCGCGCCGAGGAGACCCTCTTCCTCCTCACGGCGGGGGCGGGCGAGGACCGCATCCCCGACGCCATGTTCTTCCTGCGCCGCCTGCGGGAGGCCGGGCACCGCCTGGGGCCGGTGCTGGTCAACCAGGTGCATCCCCAGGTGCCGCTGGCCTCCGGAGCGGAGGGACCGGGCATCGCCCTGCTGCGTCACCTCGGCGACCGGGACGCCCGGGGCCTGGCGCAGTTCCGCGCGCGGCTCGCCGGGCACCCTCCCCTCGCGGAATTGCCCCTCCTGGGCACGCCGCCCACGGACCTGGCGGGGCTGGAGGCGCTGGGAGCCCTCGTCCTGGCGAGCCTCGGAGGCTGAATCCAGGTTTTTTGCCGCATTGCGGAAAAATTTCCCTTGCGGATTTTCCGCAATGCGGCAAATTGATGGCTGGAGGGATCCCGATGATCCGGGTCATCAAGAGGTACGGAGGCGGCAGCCGCAAGCTCTACGACACCGAAGAGAGCCGCTACGTCTCCCTGGAGGAGATCTCCGCATGGATCGGCGAGGGCCAGGAGATCCAGGTCCTGGACAGCGCCACCGGCGAGGACGTCACAGCCCAGACCCTGGCCCAGACGCTGTATGAAGACCACAAGCGGGGCCATTCCATCCTGCCCACCAGCTTTCTCCACGACGTGATCCGCAAGGGCCACGAGACCTTCAACGAGCGCATGGAGCAGGTGCAGGCGGGCATGGACCGGCTGGTCAAGGCCTCCCTGGACAAGGTGGCCTTCTCGGGCCCCCTCCAGGCGGACATGGACCTGCTCAAGGCGAGGCTGGCGGAGCTGGAGGCCTCCCTCGCCGAACTTGAACACGACAGGAAGTCCGCCGCGGACGGCGGGGGCCGCAAGGCCGCAGGCAGCAGGACCCAAGGGCGGCGGCGCCCCGTTCGCCGCTGAAGCATCCATCAACTTTTCCGGCCCGCGGCCGGATTCCAGGAGGAAGCAATGGCAACCAAGAAGAGCACGAAAAGCGCCGGGATCCCGATGATCAAGGATTCGGCCCGGGAGATCTGGCTGGCGGGCCTCGGAGCCTTTTCCGTGGCCAACGAGGAGGGCGGGAAGGTCTTCAAGCAGCTGGTCAAGAAGGGCGCGGTCCTTGAGAAGGAGAACAAGGCCCGCCTCGCCGAGCTCAGCGAGCGCGCCATCGAGCTGAAGGATGACGCCAAGGGCGCGATGAAAAACCTCGCCGCCCCCATCGAGGCGGGCATCGCCGGCGCCATGCAGAAGCTGGGCGTCCCCACCCGCACGGAGATCATGAACCTCACCAAGCGCGTGGAGGAGCTCACCAAGGCCGTGGCCAAGGCCAAGGGCGAGGCCAAGCCCGCCTCCGCCGCCAAGAAGCCCGCCGCCCGGAAGCCCGCGCCCAAGGCCAAGTCCGCCGGCGGCCAGGCCTGAGGCCAGCCATGGGCCAGGTCAGCGCCCCCCGTCCTGATTCGAAGGGTCCCCGTCCAGCCCGGAAGGGGCCGAAGCCACCCCGCCAGGGGCCCCGGATCGGCCTCGCCCTGGCCGCCGGGGGCCCCCTCGGGGCCCTCTACGAAGTCGGCGCGCTGAAGGCCCTGGAGGAGTGCGTCGAAGGGCTCGACCTCAGCGACCTCCACGTCTACGTGGGGGTGAGCGCCGGGGCCTTCATGGCCGCCCACCTCGTCAACGGCCGCACCGCCGACGACCTCGTCCGCGGTCTCGCCGGCGACGAGCAGGGCGAGCCCGCCTTCGATCCTGCCGTGCTCTTCGTGCCCGCCTACGGCGAGTGGCTGCGCAGCAGCGCCAAGCTGCCGGGCCTGGTCTCCGACGCCCTCTTCCAGGTGGGCCGCGCGCCGGCGGAGCAGACCCTCTTCCAGTCCTTGGCCCGCCTGGGCCGCGCGCTGCCCATGGGCCTCTTCGACAATTCTGCCCTGCAGCGCTACCTGGCCCGCTCCTTCGCGGTGAAGGGGCGCACCGACGACTTCCGCAAGCTGCGCCACAAGCTGCTGGTGGTGGCCACGGACCTGGAGAACGGCACCGCCGTGGTCTTCGGGGACGAGGGCCTCGACCACGTGCCCATCTCCAAGGCCGTCCAGGCCAGCACCGCCCTCCCGGGCATGTACCTCCCCGTGGATGTGGAGGGGCGCATGTGCGTGGACGGCGTGCTGCTCAAGACCCTCCACGCCTCCGTGGGCCTGGAGCACGGCGCCGATCTGCTCTTCTGCATCAACCCCCTGGTGCCCGTGGACGCGCTGCACGGCGAGGTGCTGGAGAAGGCCGGGCACGGCGCCATCCAGCGTGGCGGCCTGCCCTCCGTGCTCTCCCAGACCCTGCGCACCCTCATCTACTCCCGGATGAAGGTGGGCATGGCCCGCTACCAGACCACCTTCCCCGAGGCCGACATCGCCTTCTTCGAGCCGCCCAAGGAGGAGTCGCGGCTGTTCTTCAGCAACATCTTCAGCTTCGCCGCCCGCCGGGAGGTCTGCGAGATCGGCTACCGCGCCACCCGCAACACCCTCCTCAAGCGCCAGAAGCAGATCGGCGCCAAGCTCGAGCGGCACGGCCTCGCCCTGCGCATGGACGTGATCGAGGACGAAGGCCGCAGCGTGTGGGACAGCATCGAAGGGGCGCCCCCCTCCACAGCGCCGGTGGCCGAGCAGCTGGAGCACGCCCTGGAGCGGCTGGAACACGAGCTCCTCGCCGAGTAGCCACGGGACCCACCATGGCGAGACACGCGTCGGGCAGGGACGAACTGGCCAACAGCCTGACCCACGGGGTGGGCACGGCCCTGAGCGTGGCGGCCTTGGTGCTCCTGGTGGTCTTCGCGAGCCTCCGGGGCAGCGCCCGGCACATCGTGGGCGCGGCCCTCTTCGGGTCCAGCCTGGTCCTGCTCTACCTCATGTCCACCCTCTACCACGCCTTCCGCGGCCCCCGGGTGAAGAAAGTCTTCAAGATCCTGGACCACTCCGCCATCTTCATCCTCATCGCCGGCACCTACACGCCTTTCTGCCTGGCCGTGCTGCGGGGCGCGTGGGGCTGGACCCTCTTCGGCGTCATCTGGGGGCTCGCGGCCCTGGGCGTCACCCTGAAGGCCGTGCTCTACGCGCGGTGGATGCCCCTTCCCGCCCCGCCGCCCATTGATCATCTGCACGCGGCGCAGGAGCCCGCGCGGAAGGCGCCGAAGGCCCTCGGCATCGTGAGCACCGCGATCTACCTGGCCATGGGCTGGCTCATCGTGCTGGCCATCGTGCCCCTCTGGCGGAGCCTCCCCCCCGGCGGCCTCTTCTGGCTCTTCCTGGGGGGCGCCTGCTACAGCCTGGGCGCCGTGTTCTATTCGTGGCGGTCCCTGCGGCATCACCACGCGATCTGGCACCTGTGGGTTATGGCCGGGAGCCTGTGCCATTTCTTTGCCGTGTTGTGGCACGTGATCCCGGGACGGGGCTGAGCTGTCCCGACCGTCCGGCGGCTCCCCGCTCCCTCACTCGAACCTTCTCAGGGACTCGAACTCGGCCTCGAAGGCGTGCACCAGGTGGTGGGGATCCTCCATCAGGCTGGCGTCGGCCATGACCCCCACCTGCACCTTGCCGGCGAAGCTGAGGATGGAGATCCCGATGCCGATGTCGGCGCGCTGGGGCACCCAGAAGAGCATGCCGCGCACCTTCCGGCCCGCCAGGCTGATGTCCTGCTGGGGGCCCGGCACGTTGGTGACCACGGCGGTGCATTTGTTGGCCAGGAAGTCGATCAGGCCGCGGCTCGCCACCTCCGGCAGGAAGGCCAGGAGGGCCTTCTGCAGCCCGAAGACCACCACCGGCGCGGCGGAGCGCTTCAGGTCGTCCATGGTGGCCTTCACCAGCTCGATGCGGCGCTCCAGGCTCATCAGGCCCGCGGGGATCCGCAGGGGCACCGCCGCGAAGCGGTTGTCCAATACGAGGGGCTCGTGGAGGGGCCGCACGTTGACGGGCATGGAGACCCGGAGGTCCCGCAGGGCGGCGCCGAGGGCGGGCTCGAGGTAGCGCGTGAGGGCCCCCGAGACGGAGGCCATGAGCACGTCGTTCACCGTGGCCCCCAGGCGGTCCTTGGCGGCCTTGATCACGTGCAGGTCCAGGGGCGCGGTCCAGGCCACCTGCTTGCGCCCCGAGAGCTTCGGCCCGTGGAGGGCGTGGCTGTCCGCCCGCCAGAGCAGGCGGCTCAGCAGCACCCCCGGCGCCCCCAGGCCGATCCGCAGGGCCGCGGCGATCCCCGCGCCGGCCTTGCTGCCGCCGCTGGGACGCAGGTGGAGGCTGCGGCCTTCCGGATCGGGCCCCAGGGGATCCATCAGGGTGAACATGAGGGAGACGAGGGCCATGCCATCGGCGAGGCTGTGGTGGATGCGCACCACCAGGGCGCTGGCATCCCCCTCGAAGTGCTCCACCAGCTGGAACTGCCAGGGCGGGCGGTCCCCGGGAAGGGGCTTCGAGGCCTCGCGCCCCACGAAGGCCTGGAGGGCGTCCAGGGTGGTGGGTTCTTCCCCCACGGGAGCGAAGACCTGCCGGTCCACGTGGAAGTCCGGATCCACCTCCCAGTGCGCCTTGGCGCCCCGACCCACGATGCGCGTGCGCAGGCGCGTCAGGCGACGGCCCGGCTCCCCCTCCAGGAGGCGCTCCAGGAAAGTCTTCCGCAGGGTGCCCAGGTCCATGCGGTCCAGGATGAGGACCGCGTTGATCACCATCAGGTTTTCGGGGGTCTCCTGGAGCCAGATGGCGTCGCTGGCGCTGACCCTCACGCGGGCGCTCATTTCCGCTTCACGGCCAGGAGGAAGGCGATGAGGAAGAGGGCGGACCAGACGGGCCAGGGGGCCTTGAAGCCCATGGACACCGCCGCCGCCACCAGGCAGGAGCCGGCGATGAGGGTGCCACGTAGGCCCGACAGGGGGTTCTCGGAGGGCTGCTTGGAAAGGCGCTCCAGCACCTTGAGGCCATCGCTCACCAGAAGGGGCATCTTGGCCATGGCGTCCACCAGGTCGGGCACGCCCCGCATGCCCTCGGTGAGGAAGCGCATGGGGCTGAACTGGTGGAGGAACAGGGTGCGGATGTGCTTCTTGGAGACCTCCGCCACGTCGAAGCCCGGCAGCAGCACGTTGCCCACGCCCTCGAAGGTGACCAGGGCCTTCACCATGAGCACCAGCTCCACGGGGAAGTACATGCCGTGCTCGGCGCCCTTGGAAAGGGATTCGAGGATGAGCTGCCCGAGGGAGAAGTCCTTGAAGTTGGAGGAGCGCTTCCAGCGGTTGGCGATCTCCGTGGCGTCCCGGCGGAAGCCGGCGGGATTGGCCCCATCCCCGGGCCGGGCGATGGCCGTGAGATAGCGCGCGGAGTTCTCCGCGTCCCCCATCACCAGGGCGAAGTAGTAGTAGAGCAGGGCCCGCCGCAGGTCCTCGTCCAGGCGCCCCACCATGCCCAGGTCGATGAAACCCACCTTCGGCCCCGGCAGGATGATGAGGTTCCCGGGATGCAGGTCCGCGTGGAAGAAGCCGTCCTTGTAGAGCATGCGGATGATGGACATGGCGCCCAGGTCCGTGAGGTGCCGCCGCGCCTCCTCCGGCAGCTCCTGGGCCGCCGCGCTGTCCGGCGCGGGGCCGTCGAAGAACTCCATGCAGAGCACGTCCCGGCCGCTGTAGGCGCGGTAGATCTTCGGGAAGACCACGTCGGGGATGTCGGCGAAGTTGGCGGAAAAGGTCTCGGCGTTGTCCGCCTCCAGGCGCAGGTCCACCTCCCGCAGGGTGTAGGCCACGAACTCGTGGATCACCTGCCGGGGCTGGTAGCGGGGGATGAAGAGCTGGGCCAGGCTCCCGAAGAGGCGCAGCAGCTTGGCGTCCCGCTCCAGGGTCTTGCGGATGCCGGGCTTCACCACCTTGAGGATCACCCGCTCGCCTTCCATGGTGGTGGCGCGGTGGGTCTGGCCGATGGAGGCCGAGCCCAGGGGAATGGGGTCGATGACCAGGAAGGTCGCGTCCACCGGGCGCTTGAGGTCCGCCGCGATGATCTTCTCGAGCACCGGCAGGGGCACCACGGGCAGGCGGTTCAGCAGGTGCTTGAGCTCACCCGTGACGCTCTTAGGGAGGAGGTCCTCCCGCAGGCTCAGGATCTGGCCGAGCTTGATGTAGGTGGGGCCCAGGCGTTCCAGGCGGCGCCGGAGCTGGACGGGGAAGGGCTCCTTGCGCAGCTCGCGGCTGACGAAGATCCGGGCGGGCAGGGCCGCCAGCCACAGCAGCCCGTGGCGCAGGCCCTTGGGCGAGGCGTCCTCCCGGCGCGCCCGCAGAAGGGCCAGGAGGCCGCCAAAGAGGAGGCCCGCGAGGTGCCGGGCGGTGGTGAAGAAGCGCCGCACCAGGCCCGAGGGGCGATACTCCCGCATGATCTCGAAGCCCTTCTCCCGGAGCAGGGCCTCGTGGTCCGGCGTCGCGGATGCAGGGACCGCGGCCTCCTCAGCGGTTGCGGCCATATTCCTCGTGGGAGGAGACCCATTCCAGGGACGAGATGGCGGCGCCCAGGGAGATCTCGCCGGCCAGCACGACCCCCGCGATGATCTCCGCGAGCTTGCGCACCTTGCCCGCGCCGAAGCAGCCCATGATCTCCAGGCACTCCCGCTGGGTGGGCAGGCCCGTGCCGCCGCCGTGGGTGGCCACGATGAGGGACGGGATGGTGATGGAGATGTAGAGGTCCTTCTCCGGCGTCAGCTCCGTGTAGAGGATGGCCGAGGTGCCCTCGGACACATTGGCCACGTCCTGGCCCGTGGCGATGAACATGGCGGTGATGCCGTTGGGGGAGTGGGCGCCATTATTGTTCGCGCCGGAGAGGATGGAACCCACGTTGGACACGCCCCAGTGGTAGGCCAGGCTTTCGGGCTCCACCCGCATGACGTTCATGAGGACGTCGCGCTTGATGGTGCATTCCGCGGTGACCCGCTTGCCCCTCGTGCGCATGACGTTCACCTGGGAGGCCTTCTTGTCCGTGGCCATGTTGGATTCCAGGAAGAAGCGGCGGATGGTCTTGTTGTGCTCCAGGATCCAGCTGCAGGCGGCGTAGGTGGCGCGGCCGACCATGTTCTGGCCCGCGGCGTCCCCGGTGGTGAAGTTGAAGCGCAGGTAGACGAACTTGCTGGCGAGGAAGCTGTCGAAGTAGTCCAGCTTGCCGCTGCGGGTGGTGGCCTCCGCCTCCCGGCGCAGGTCATCGATGTGGGCGTGGACCCATTTGCGGAAGTCCCGGGCCTCCCGGGCGCTGTCGAAGATGAAGACCGGCGCCCGCTGCATGTGGTCCCCCTGCACCGTGCAGGTGACGCCGCCGCTCAGGTTCAGCACCTTCATGCCTCGGTTGTAGGAGGCCACCAGGGTGCCTTCCGCCGTGGCCAGGGGGATGAGGAACTCGCCGTTGGCGTGCTCGCCGTTCACCCGGAGGGGTCCGGCGAAGCCCAGGGGCACCTGGGCGACGCCGGTGAAGTTCTCGATGTTGCCCCGGGTGACGTTGGGATCGAAGGAGTACTTGTTGATGTGCTGGAGCTTGACGTTGCTGTATTCCTCGATGAACTTCTGGCGCGCCGCGATGATCTCCGGCGAGTAGTTGTCCTCCTTGTCGAGGGGGACGGAAGCCGCGGCCGGCGCGGTCTTGGCGGGGTTGTCCTCCACCTTGATGGTGAGGACGCCCATGCCCTTCGCCTCCAGGCTGATCTCCAGCTTGTGCAGGCCCTCCCCGGCCTGCTTGCCCGGTGCCCGGATGAAGGCGATGGCCTTCAGGGGGAAGCTCTCGGGGCGGGCCTCGGAAATGGCCGTGGCGGGGATCCACTTGCCGTCGCCGACGTCGATCTCCAGGTCCTTGGCCTCGATGTCCATGGCGTCCAGGCGGACCTTCACGACCCGGACGAGGGTCACGTCGTTGAGCCGGTTCTTCAGGCCGAACTCGAGGCCCTCCGCCGTGTTGCGCAGGGACCCGTAGGTGTAGAGCTTCCGGAGCAGCATCTGGGGAATCATCATGGGGGCGATTCCTTGGGAGGTTGGAGTGCCTCTACTCTGTCAGAGGCCCCTGTTTCCCGCCATCGAACAGCGTCCCGAGGAACTATCCTGGGTGCCATGGCCATCACGGACGAGATGCACGCCGCCTTCGAGGCCCAGGGCGCCCGCCGCCGGGTCCTGGCCGCGGAGGACGCCGCCGCGCGGGTGGCCCGGCTGCGGCGGCTCAAGGCCGCCCTGGAGGCCGCCCGCCCGGCCCTGCTGGAGGCCCTGGCCTCGGACCTGGGCAAGTGCGGCCCCGAAGCCCACCTCACGGAGCTGCACACCACCTGGATGGAGCTGAACCAGGCCATCCGCAGGACCAGCCGCTGGATGAAGCCCCGGCGGGTGGGGACGCCCCTGACCCTCCTGGGCACCCGCAGCAGCGTCCACGTCGAACCCAAGGGCCGGGTGCTCATCCTGGCGCCCTGGAACTACCCGGTCTTCCTCACCCTCGCGCCCCTGGTGGCGGCCCTGGCGGCGGGGAACACGGTGATCCTCAAACCCTCGGAGAAGGCCCCCGCCACGGAGAGGGCCCTGGCCGAGCTCCTCGGCGGGGCCTTCCCGGAAGGCGACGTGAGGGTGTTCACCGGCGGCCCGGAGGTGGCCGAGGCCCTGCTGGAGCTGCCCTTCGACCATCTCTTCTTCACGGGCTCCACCCGCGTGGGCCGCCTGGTCATGGCGGCGGCGGCGAAGCACCTGGCCAGCGTGACCTTGGAACTGGGCGGCAAGAGTCCGGCCCTCATCACCGAAGGCGCCGACCTGGATATGGCGGCGCGACGCATCGCCTGGGGCAAGTGGATCAACGCCGGCCAGACCTGCGTGGCCCCGGACTACGTGCTGGTGCCCGCGGGGTTGGAGCGGACCTTCCTAGAGCGGCTCCAGGCGGTGGCCGGGGAGCTCTTCGGTACCGAGCCTCTCAGGAGCGAGGCCTACGGCAGCCTCATCGACCGCCCGGCCTTCCAGCGGCAGCGGGCCCTGCTGGAGCAGGGGGGTGGCGAGGTCGTCTTCGGCGGCCAGATGGACGAGGCGAGGCTGCGCCTGGCCCCCACGGTCCTTCGCAACGTGCCCCTCTCCAGCCCATTGATGCTGGAGGAGATCTTCGGCCCCCTGCTGCCGGTGATCGCCTACCAGGACCGCGCCGAGGCCCTGTCCATCCTGCGCAACCTGGACGAGCCCCTGGCCAGCTACCTCTTCACCGGCGGCGACGGCGACGGCGCAGCCTGGATCCGCGACACCCGCGCCGGGGGCACCGTGGTGAACCATACGGTCATCCACCTCGCCAACCCCGCCCTGCCCTTCGGCGGCCGCGGCCCCAGCGGCATGGGCGCCTACCACGGCGAACACGGCTTCCTCGCCTTCAGCCATCAGCGCGCGGTGCTGAAGGCTGGCTGGTTCGATCCCATCCGCTTCACGAGCCCGCCCTACACGGGGAAGTTGACGCGCTGGGTGCTCAAGGCGCTGCGGTGGATGGAGTAGTCACTCCGCGGCGCTGATCTTCCCCGCCAGGGCGCTGGCCGCCACCGTCGCCGGGCTGGCCAGCCACACCTGTCCGGGCCCGCTGCGGCCGGGGAAGTTGCGGTTGATGGCGCTGATGGTGACCTGGTCACTGGATTCGCTCACACCGGGGCCGGCGTTGATGCAGGCACCGCAGGAGCTGCCCAGGACGGTGGCGCCGACGGCCTCGAAGGCGGCGAGCCAGCCCTGGGCCTTCGCGTGCTGCCGCACGTCCTCGCTCCCGCACTGGACGAAGAACTTCAGGCCCTCGGGCACCTTGCGGCCGGAGGCGGCGGCTGCGCGGACCACTTCGTAGGCCCGTTCCAGGTCCTCCCGCTTGCCGCCGGTGCAGCTGCCCAGATAGGCGATGTCAATGCGCACGTCCTCCCCCAGGTCCGCGAGCGCCACGCCGTTCCCCGGATCCCCGGGCCGCGCCAGCATGGGTCCCAGGGCGTCGCAGTCCACGCGGATCGTGTGGGCGTAGTCCGCGCCCTCGTCCGAATGCATCCAGTCCTCGAGGGCGATGTCCGCGCCGCGCCGCGCCTTCACGAAGCGGACGGTCTCGGCGTCCGGCGCCACCAGGCCCGTGAAGCCGCCGATCTCCGCGGCCATGTTGGTTAGGGTGGCCCGCTCGTCGGTGTTCAGGGCGGCGAGGGCCGGCCCCTGGTACTCCACGACGAGGCCGATGGCGCCGCCTTCCCGGATGAAGGGCTGGGCCAGGAGATGCAGCACGAGGTCCTTCGCGGACACGCCGGGCTTCAAGGTTCCGTCCAGCACCACCCGCAGGGTCGGCGGCACCGTCACGCGCACGTCGCCGGTGATCCAGGCGTTGGCGATGTCCGTGGTGCCCACGCCGAAGGCCAGGCAGCCCAGGGCGCCGGCGTGGGGCGTGTGGCTGTCGGTCCCGACGACCACCTCGCCGGGACGGGCGTAGCGCTCCGCCATGATGGAGTGGCAGATGCCCTCGCTGCCGTCGCCGTCCGGCAATTCGCCATGGAGGCGGATGCCCTTGCGGGCGCAGAAATCCTCCTGCACGGTCTTCAGGCGCCGCGCCACGTCCAGCAGGCCGCGCTCCCGGTGCTCCGCCTTCATGCTGTGGTGCAGGAAGGTGAGGTGGTCCCGGAAGGCGAGGATGGTGGAAGGCTCCTTGAGGGGCACGTCGCCCAGGGCCGCCTGGAGGAAGCTCGCGGCCATGGGAGTGACGTATTCGTGGGAGAAGCGCCAGTCCGCCTTCACGAAGAGGCCGTCGCCGGGGCGCACACACCCGAGCCCGATGCGGCCGGCGGCGGCGTCCACCACTGCGTGGCGCGCGAGGATCTTCTCGGCGAGGGTCATGGGGCGCGGGGCGTGCTCCGGCTCGGGCACACCAACATCCCCCGCCAGGCGCGCGGCGTTGAAGGCGAAGAGGCCGCCCCGCCGGACGATCTCGGCGGTGACGGGATCCAGGCCTGCCGTGAATTCGGACACCGGAATGGCTTCGCCGCGGCGGATCCGCGCGACCAGCCCGAAGTCCGTGCTGGTGAGGAGCCCCAGGTTCTGGCAGTTCTGGCGGTAGATGCGCTCGAAGCTCTCCGCGAGGACGAGGCGGACGCCCGCGGCCATCTCCGCGTAGGGCGAGGCCTCCCGGCTGCTGCCCTTGCCCCGCCGCTTGCCGGCCACGGAGACCGCGAAGCCGCCGGCCTTCACGAGGCCCTCCTTGCAGGGGAAGGCGTCGCCGCAGGCGAGACCCAGATAGGGGAAGTCCCCGAGCTTGTCGTCGTAGTGGTAGCAGATGAAGGCCGGCGTGATCTCGTCGGTGCTGATCTGGTCCCGCAGGGGCTGGGCATCCGCGAGCTCCAGGTCCTCGCCCTGGAGCTGGCGCGCCACCTTGCCCGCGTCCTCGCTGAGGAAGAGGATGCGGCCGTTGAAAGGGAGGGCTTCCGGCAGCATCAGCCCTTCCCCTTCTTCGCGGCGCGCTGGACCTCGCGCAGGGGCTGGCCCAGGGCCTTCGCGGCCCGCTTCGCGTCCTCGAATTCCGGCTGCCGGGTGGTGGTGCCGGGCCAGCGGCCTTCCTTCACGGCCACGGCCTGGCCCTCCACCAGGGACTCGGAGAAGGCGCGATCCGCCTCCACCCGCTGGAGGGGCCACATCCGCACGCCGAGGGTCGGCAGTTCGGAGACCAGGATCGCCGTGAGCGCGTCGAGGCGCCCGGGCTCGGCGATCAGGCCCACCACCCAGCCGGCGCGGCCCTTCTTGAAGGTGGCGGCCAGGACCCAGACGTCCAGGGCGCCGGCCTCCATCAGCCTGGATTGCGCGTGGGCCACCTGCTGGGGCGTGGCGTCGTCCACGTTGGTCTCCACCTGCAGCAGGGCCTCGGAGGCGGAGGGCAGTTCCCCCAGGACGAAGCGGCAGACGTTGGGGCTGTCCGCGAAGTCCCAGCCGCCGGCGGCGAAGGCGCTTCGGCTGGGGATGAAGCGCCGGGGTGCCCGCTTCGAGGTCGCCAGCTGGGCCGCCAGGGCCGCGCCCGTGGGCGTGGTGAGTTCCTTCCCGGCCGGCGCCGCGCCGGGCACGAGTTCGAAGCCGTCCAGCAGGTTCAGGGTCGCCGGCCCCGGGATGGGATAGTCGCCGTGGGCCATGGGGGTGCGGCCCGTGCCCAGGGCGATGGGGCCCACGTGGACCGCGGGCTCCCCCAGCAGCACCCAGCCCGTCGCCGCCAGGGCCACGTCGGCGATGCTGTCCTGCACGCCCACTTCGTGGAAGTGGACGTCCGCGAGGGCCAGGCCGTGCACCTTCGCCTCGGCGTGGGCGAGCTTTTCGAAGGCCCCCCGGGCCACGTCGGCGATGCGGGGTTCAAGATGCGCCTTGAGGATCCCGTCCACCTCGGTCCACCGCAGGCCGTGGACGTGGGCGCCCGGCTTCGTCTTCACGTGGCGTCGCAGGGCCCGCCTCGCCCCGGCGGGCAGCTCCAGGTGCGGCCCGCCCGCGTCCACCTTGCCGCCGATGAGCACGCTGGCCCTGATTCCCTGCACGCCGCAGCGCATGACGGTGTCCACCCGCAGGTCGAGGTGGTCGAAGGGCAGCCGGTGCAGCACGGCCCTGAGGTCGGCCTCAGGCACGCCCAGGGCCAGGAAGCCGCCCACCCAGAGGTCGCCGGACAAGCCCGAGAATGCGTCCACCCACAGTTGCGCCACGCAGCAGCTCCGAAATGGCGAGGCCCCCAGGCGGGGGCCTCGCTCGGGTTCGATTCTAGCGGCTCAGTCCTTCTCTTCCTCTTCGGCGAGCTTGGCGGCCACTTCGTCGAGGTGGGTCATGAGGCGCTCCGCCATCTCCTCGTCCTCGAGGGGGGTGAACATGTCGTCCTTCACTTCGAAGATCTCCAGGGAGAGGCCCTCCTCTTCGCTCAGCTTGCCCTCGCTCTGGGCCTGGACTTCCTGCAGGGGCGCCAGGACGCAGAAGTGACGGCCTTCGAAATCCACCTCCTCCAGGATCGCGAACTCCTCCTTCTCGCCGTTCTCGTCCTCCAGCTCGACGACCTCGATCTCGAAGGAATCGTCGTTCTCGTGGTTGCAATCCGGTCCGTGCTCGTGGCCTTCATGAGCCATGGGGTGCTCCTTGCGCAAGTCTCCCAGCGTAGAACCGGAGGTCCCGGAAGACCAGGATTATCTTGGAACCTCAGGGCTGCCGGCCGGGGCCCAGGGGCTGCCGGGCCTGGCCTTCCACCCACGCTTCTCCGCCTCCCGCGTAGCGTTCCCGCTTCCAGATGGGCACCCGGGCCTTGATCCCGTCCATGAGCCAGGCGGCGGCTTCGAAGGCCTCCCGGCGGTGGGCGGAGGCGGTGACGATCACCACCGCGGCCTCCATCAAGGGCACGAGGCCGATCCGGTGGTGGACCAGGCAGCGGCACAGCCGGAACTTATCCATGGCCTCCCGGCGCAGCCTTTCAAGCTCGGCCTCCGCCATCGGCACGTAGGCCTCGTAGGCAAGGTCCGCGACCGACATCCCCTCGTGGTGGTTCCGGGCCGTGCCTTCGAAGACCACCACGGCCCCCGCCGCGGGATCCGAGGCCGCGGCCCTCAGGGCGGCGGCCTCCAGGGCCTCCATCTGGACCCGGACGGAAGGCGGAAGGGGTGCGTCGGCCATGTCCCACGCTACCGTGGATGCCATGGTCCTGAGAACGAAGGTGGAACTCTTCTGCGACGGCGCATGCCTGGGCAATCCCGGCCCAGGGGGATGGGGCTACCTGCTCCGGACGGTGACTTCCAAGGGGAGCGTGGAGAAGGAAGGCAGCGGTTCGGAGCCGGAGACCACCAACAACCGCATGGAGCTGATGGGCGCCCTGGAAGGCTTGCGGGCCCTGGCGCGGCCCTGCGAGGTCATCCTGTGGTGCGACAGCCAGTACGTGGTGAAGGGGCTCTCCGAATGGCTGCCGGGTTGGAAGCGGAAGGGCTGGCGCCGGGCCGACGGCCATCCCGTGCTGAATGCCGACCTGTGGCAGGCCCTGGACCTGGAGGCGGCCCGACACCGCTTGGACTGCCGCTGGGTGAAGGGCCATGCCGGCCACGCGGAGAACGAGCGAGTGGACCGCCTGGCGAGCGCCGCCGCGAAGTCGATGGCCGAACAGGGCAGCGCCCCCTGACGGGGGCGCCCTGGTGTTTGTTGGTATTGAGCGAAGCGGTTCCCTGAATTCCTTGAGAACTCTTCGAGCAGGAACATGAAAAAGGGCGGTCGTGGGTAGGGACATGACCGCCCTTTTTCCTTCATCGGGTCGGGAAGCTCACTGCGAGAAGCCCGCAGTGGGAGCTGGTGTGGGGCACCAAACGACGAGACCCCCGGATTGGCCTTGGACCGTTTTGGGGTGTGCCGTTTCACTCCAAACGACCCAAGCCCCACGAGGGGGCTTGGCGAT
Organism: Holophagaceae bacterium; assembly: GCA_044229575.1. Taxonomy (GTDB): domain Bacteria; phylum Acidobacteriota; class Holophagae; order Holophagales; family Holophagaceae; genus JADJVL01. Next base: position 24,243 of record JBGAST010000023.1, read on the forward strand.
TCCATGGGCTCATTAGTAAGGACTAGGCTGCCTGGTTCGTCTCGCGCCGATTGAGGCGCCACCCCTTCGGCATCTTCGGGGGATGGGGCGGATCGGGTGGAGCGAAAAATCCCGACTTCAGAAGCTCGTTGCGGAGAAGGGTGATCACCTCGTGCCTGCTCGGCCTCGCGGGCGCACGGCCCTTCCTCCAGAGGGGCAACTCGGGGAAGGCGGCCGTCCGGCGGCCCTCGAAGGTCCGGAGCACGGCGAGGCTCAGCATGGAGTAGGTCGCGACCTGGGCGCCGTGAATCTTGTCATTGGTCTTATCGCTCCAGGCCTGCACCTGTCCTACGCCCAACCCATCCTTCAGATCGCGGTGGAGGACCTCGATCTGCCAGCGGTTCAGGTAGGCCTGCACAAGGTCCTCCGCCGGGGAATTCATATCCGTAGTCAGCAGATAGGCCTCGCGGTTGTACCCTCGCTTGGGCTTTCCCGGGATCTTGTAAGGGATGGGGAGGACGACCAGCATCCTCATCAGGCGACCCTTGGTTCCCTGCCTCCAGTACACGCCGGGTACATCCTTGAACCGGATGGGACGGAGCCTTCCGCCGTAGTGCAGGATCTCTTCCTGCTCGGGGATCATCGGGTCGTTCCGGTGCTCCTCGGGGGTGGGAATCGGATCTCCGTAAATGCGCTTGCCGTCCTTCACATGCAAAGGCGCGCAGAGACATGCATCCTTCCTGAACCGGCCAATGAGTTCGGTATTCGGCGGGAGGTGGTTCACGACGGAGCCGTTGGTGAAGCTGCCGTCCGCGACGATCATCAGCCTGCGGCTGCCTTCACCTGCCCCATCAAGGATCTCCCTGAGGCGGCGGATGAGGCTCAACGTCTTGGTGGTCAGGCTCAGTTCCTTCTTCTTGGCCTGGAAGGCGGCCTGTTCCGCCTCGGACACCTCACAACCCTTCGCCGGCCTCGGCTTCTTCGCGGCGGGGACCGGCTCGAAAGCGATGCTCAGGGCCAGCGGCCGGTGGCCCACATAGGTGGGAATGATCAGCGCCGCGTGCAGCATCCTGATCGCCCACATGATGGGCTTATCAATGAATTTCGGGGCCAGAGGGTTGTGGCAGTAGCGCGCCTGGCTGATCTTCGTGCCGGTCTTGGGTAGGCTCGTGTCATCCAAGGCCACGACTACGGGCTGGTGGGGAGGAAGGGCCTTCAAGCCCTCGGAAAGGACGGACTGGAAGAGGGTGGACACCTTCCAATCGGACCGGCTGAAGGCTTGGTAGTCAGCGCTCCAGGGTTCCTGGCCCTTCCCTCGGTACTGGATCGAATTGGTAAGGGTGCTGCGGCCGGGGCATGCCAACAGGCCCACCAGGACCTGCGTGACCCGAGCCCAAGTCCGGTGCTGGGGAAAGGCCTTCTCCCAACACCTGAGCAGTCCGCTGAAATGCGCCCAGAATCCGGGATTCTTGGCCAAAGGTTGTCCACTCGCCCGACGGGCGATATCTTTGCTGGTCGTTCTCACGCGACACTCCTTGCCGCTGCAACGGCATCGGGGGGGCGGGCGGTTCTAGCCCGCCCTTTTTGGTTTGATGAAATGCAAGAAGGTTCAGTTCTAAACCACTTCATACGTTGGGGTTCTAAGGCATCTAATAAGCCTCCTTGAATCTTTCACTTATCGTTGCGCGGCCAGCTTCCTTCTTGTTGAGTTGATGAGGGGAATGGACTACAGTGGACATTGATGGTGTTGCTTTGCAACAGCGGATGATAAGCATTTGCTTAACTCCTCAACCAATCTGGGGCGTCAGCATTGACCAGTCAAGAGGAAAATTCCCGCGTTCGACCTTCTCAAACCGCCGGGGCACGTATTCGTGCGGCCCGGACTGAGAAGAACCTGACCCAGGTGGCGCTCGGGGAGGTGTCGGGCATTTCCAAAGTCATGATTGCCCAGTGGGAGACGGGGAAACGGAAGCCTGGCGTGGATTCCCTGTACACCCTCTCCAAGGCGCTCGACGTTTCCTTCGAGTGGCTCGCCATTGGAGAGGGTCATCAGGTTGTCAATTCGTCGAACGGTCCTCGGTTCCGGAACGATCCATCCGCCGCCCCGAGATACAACAGCAACCTGCTGAAGGCCTGCGCGGGGATGGTTCTTGAGGTGCTGAAGGGCCACAACCTGATGGATCAGATCGGCCAGCTTCCTGACCTCGTGGAGGATCTCTATCGTCGATCGGTGGACCAGGGCCTGGACGGCATGGACCGATCGGTCGAGGGGTTCAAGGTGGCCCTCAAGGATCTGGTCACCATCAAGGTCCAGATGAGTTGAGGGCTCCCTTGCTCATTGCACGAGGTCCCAGAGCCCCACATCCACTTTCCGGAAAACCGCCGGCTTGTTGGTCATGGCTTGGTGGAGGTTGGCGTCGAATTTCTTGACGTGGTTGCCGAGCCCACCCTGGTTCAAGGCTTGAACAAGCTGTTTGGTCGTCTGGGGCTTCTTGGCTGCCTGGAGGTGCTTCAAGGCCGCCTTCCAGACCGACAGGCCGGTGTAGCACCCGGGCCTGACCTTCACGTCTTGTGGGGTCATGGGCGGCTTGGCGTCCCTGGGTTCGATGGTGATCTGCGCCCTCTTTGCTTCTGGAACATCCCCGCGGTCTGGAGTGCGAGCCACCACTGAATCACCCGGGCCCAACCCAATGTACTTCCGCATCGCACGAATGGCAGCGTTCATGTCGTCCCGCTCGCCCTCCATTTCTTGCAGCAAAGGGAGATATTGCGATCTGATATTCATTTGACGAGTTTCCTATCTGATGGTGATAAAATGAAGGGCTGGTGGGGACGGACGGGCGATGCCCATAGGTCCCCAGAGGTGAAGGGCGGCGAACGATGTAAGAGGCCTCCTTTCTTAGGGTGAGCACTCCCGAGTGGGCGACGAATCCAAGCTCGGGAGTGTTTTTCGTTCGTTCCGACCATCCTAGACCTCAACTCATTTGCAAAGCAAGCGCTAATTATTTTCGAAATGAACCACGTGCTCCGCTTCGATCTGCGAAGGATCGTCGAGCATCCGCTTGGTGATTCTGAGATGCCTTTGCTATCTCTGGGGGGATTCCTTCCCCTCGAGAGTTGGAACTGCAATAGGTTCGCGAATCACGGTCGTGGACCTTCAATGCCAGGGTCGTATGAACAGCCCCCGGTGAACCAGCCTCTTATCGGTTATGAGTCAATAATTTTGCTTGTACCCACTCGCCATCCCTTCAGAATGGAGGCAGGCACATTCCAGGAGGCCCAATGAAGGAACTCAGCAACTCGGACAAGAAACTGGCGCTCAACAAGGAAACATTGCGCCGACTCAATCCCATGGAATCCTCCCTCATCCAGGGTGGCCAAGACGGGGGCGACGGCGGGAGCGCGACCATCACCACCAGCCTGAAAGAGACGCACTGCGTGACTGTCACGCAGGCCTGATCACTCGCATTTGACGGATCCTGGAAGCGCCCCGCGAACCGGGGCGCTTCGCATTTACCACCAGGGCGAAGATCGCGCTGGAAGGGTCTTCAATGCTTCGATAGCGCAATCCAACAGCGGATCCTCAGACTTACCCTTCTCGATGCGCTGAAGCACATCCTTGATCGTGAACTCCCGGTCCAACGGCAGTCCTCGATACTGGATGGCGCGGCCACGGAAAAATGGCCAGGCACCGGTCGGGGTGTAGTACGCGAACCCATCCTCTTCCCCGATCGGAAGCCTGAGCGTGGTGATTGGACCCGTGACGCCGGCAGTCGGCAGGCCAACGATGAATACCTGCTGATGGATTCCGTCAGCGGTACGGAGGACCAGGGGCATGGTTTCCGTGCTGCTCTGGTTCTCGCCCCAGACGAGCAGCACGATCCGGCCGCGGAGGCCCTTCTGTGGCGTACCCGGGTCACCCAGCGTCACGCTCACGGCCTGCATCGCCATGGAATCAGTGGGGCTGCCCCACGGTGCGGGCTCCGTCGGGGTCTTGATGAAGTACCCCATGCCCGTGTTCACCAGCATTGAACGCGGCCCCTTCAATGCGTTTGGTACGCGGAAATCCACGAGGAAGTTTTCGCCTGTCTCGGCACGATGAAGCAGGTCATTGTAAGAGAGCTGCTGGGGCTGATTCACAAGCGTCCAGCCCTTGGGCAGGGCTGCATGGGCCTTCGGAAGGTAAACCTCGGTATAGGCCTTGGCGGTCAAGGGGGTGATGGCCTGAACCTGGGAAGGTTCACCAGGGTTCTCGAACTCAACCGAGAGGGGCCCCTGAGTCGGGAGGCAGTAGTTCAGCTCAAGCCCTATCCGCATTCGGTCGGCGGGACGTGCAGGGTTGATCAAGGAGGCCTGGTCGAGCCACTGCTTGATAGGAGTGCCATTGATGGCTTTGATTCGCGCTCCAGCCCTGATCGGGATGGGTGACGCAACTTCGGGTGTGGACACCAGGACCAGGAGCGAATCGGTAGTCGGATTGATGGCCCTGAAAGGAAGGAATCGCCTTTCCGGCGTGGAGGCGTGGCGGATCTTCTCGTCCACATCGGTCCGCGTTCCGCCGTTGGCCTGGCGGACGTGCGAATGGGGTTCTCGATTGAACGGTGCGGCCTGGAAGATCAGGTCCGGGACATTCTTGGCCCTCTCGTACAAACCCAGGAGGCCGAGGGAAAGGGACTGCTGAAATGCCTCCGGCGTGAACCCGAACAGCTGGTCGAAGTTGAGCATGGATGCAGTCGCGAGGGCCTTCGCTGCAGTCCGATTCAACACGCGGCCGTTGGCGAAGCCGAGGGCAGGCAGTTCACCACGGACGGGGCCGGTGTAGGCCGAATCCCGGAATCCGGCCTGGCTCCCGTAGACGGCCGTGGGCAGGATCACATCGACATCCTGGAACGCATACCGCGCGCTTGCACCGATGGCGCGAACATCCGCGGGGAGGGCCCACCCCGCGAGGGTTTGGGTGAGGCTTACGGGGACCGCACCCCCTTGTGGCCACCTGACTGTGAAGGTGGGTTTGGCGCCCGCAGATTCAATGAACGGTGCCGGTTCAAGGATCACCTTCGACGTGTAGACGCTCGTCGGTGAACCGTCCGGGTAACCGATGTTCTGTCGGGAGACCAGATAGACAGGGTTGGACTTCGCAGTCGCCTTGAGCCGTGGCCACAAGCCCTCAAGCTGCTCATTCAGGGCCAGTCCCCCTCCCCGGAGCCAGGGTGCGATCCTCAAATCCAGCCTTTGAACCGTTGCGAGGTCCTGCGCTGAAGTCGCGACGAGCTGGTGGAGCGGAACGCCGTCCCAACCACCTTCCACCCAGATGTCCTTGGGCAGTTCTTTGGTGGCGGCCACCACCTTCGTGGAACCGTCCCCAAGCAGGAGGGACCACGAAAAGGATTCTGTCCTTTGCGCTGCGAAGGAAAGCGCGGCGGCCATCTGGTCCTCTGTGGGACTTTCGCCAACGTAGCGGGCGAGGAATTCCTTGATGGACACCCCATTGATCTTCTCGATGGGACCAATGCTCTGGGGAACAGCCTCCCGGCTACCCCCGTTGATCCAGACCTGATGGCTCTTCACATGGAAGAGCACCGGGAGAAAGAAGTCACCCTTGCCCTCCTGCTTCTCCAGGACAAGTGCCCCAGGATCCCGGAGGCCCATGAGTGCCTGCGCAGCCAGCAGACGAAGGGGGAGGCTCTCGGACGTACTACGGTTCATGGTCTGAAAGAACCCTCGTTCCCAGTCCGCGCGGCGAACCTCCACGGGAAAGGGGTAGAAGAGCCCGATGTCAGTCCACAATTTGCCAAGAGCCACCGGGACGGGCGCCTTCACCTCGAAGCCAAGCCGCCTTGACGGAAACTCCGAGAGGGACGAGCCTTGACCTCCAAATAGAGTCAGAGACAATGAAATTGCTTGAAGTTGCAAAATTTTTGCAGAGCCACTCATCCTGGATTCCTTGTTTGGCAGGTACAGGAAAGCATGGAACAACGTCCGAGTTAAAGTCAGAAAATGATCCAACTCCTAGCTCGAATATCCCTGGTACTCGTCGGCTCCTGGGCCCTAGGAAAGGTGTTGAATGCGTGGATTGAAAAACCTGATGTGAACCCAACCCGCGTAAAGAAACTGGGTGGAGTCACGTTGCTTTTATGCCTTTTGGCAGCTTTTCAAACATTCAATATTTCTATTTTCAATGTTTTTAAAGAACCTGTCCTTTCATGGTGGATTTCTCTTCCTGCCTCCAGGGCTTTAATCATGGGGTTATGCCTTCTATTCTTTATATGTATTATGAGATTTCTCCAATATATAAGAAATGTGCGTGAAGTACCCGCTCAGCTAATCACTCCATGGTTGCTGCATCTATATAGAAGTAGTGATGTAATAGAAGAACATACCAAAGAAATAATCCTCGGCAGCAGAGATCATATCGAGGAAGAATTGCGGGTGAGATCCCAAACCTCCCGTTTGATCTTCAGATGGGTTGAAGGATGCCAGCTCCCCTTTACGACTGGATTCTTCCGCCCCCTGGTGTGCTGCCCAATCTGGCTGAGTTCCGTCGCCGATGGTGCCTACCTTCAGGTGCTCCTCGATCACGAAGCCGAACATGTGGCCCTGGGCCATCATCGATGGAGTTTCGGTCTCGGTGTTGTGAAGGCCCTGTTCCCCTGGGTGCAGGGGATCGTGGATGCGGTGATGCGCGCCATGGAGCTGGAAGTCGATAAGCGTGTTCTCCGTTCCTCCGACGATGGCGGCAGGCTCTACGCCGAGGCGTTGACCACGGTCATCCGCCAGGCCCGTGAAACGGTCCTCGCTGGCATCGGCCACGATCCGCGGCACATCGAGGCGCGCATTCACCAGATGGGGAGGATCGAAGGTGGAGGGAAGCTGTTCGCCGTTTCCGCACTGCTCTTCTCACTGGGCATGGTGGCCGTGTCCCTTGGACTCGGGCGCCCCGTCATCGGCGATCTGGTGCGCCTGAGCCTGAGAGAGCAGGGTCCAAACCTTCGCATCCTGGTTGGCGACCCGAAGGCCCATGTGTTCAGCCTTCCTGGCCTCGGGGGCCTCCTTGGCGACGGAATCGGCGTGGATGCCCGCTACTGCACAGCACCCATCATCCTGGTCGAGGACACGAGAAAGGATCCTTTCGAATTCTCCGGCGATGCCGAGCTGTCATTCCAATACCAGGTGAAAGGGCAGGGACGAATGGCTCCACTCCTGGTTGTGAACGTCGAGGGGGAGCCCGTGCGAAGCCTGATCCCCGGATCGGAAGCCAAGACCCAGATCGTCCGCATCCTAGATGCAGATGCCGGGGAACTGGATCCAGGAGGCCACCAGGTCAGGCTTCACCTCCAGGGAGAGCCAGGGAAGAGGGTGTTGCTCTCCGGGCCAAGGCTGGGCGTACCTCGAGGCTGGGCGGTCGAGATCACCAAGGTCGAGATGTCCGCAGGCTCCATGCAGGATCTGGCCCAGGTCCAGGCACGGCGAACGCGTGCGATCCACAAATGGCAGTCCCTGGTCGGCCCGGAGTCGCTCCTTGCCTTTCCGGCTCCAAACCTTGATTGGAACCCCCGTCAAGGCGTGGTGGGGTTCTGATGGGTCTCATTTTCCCCGCGATCAGTTTGCTGGTTCTCGCAATGGCCTGGTGCATCGGCCGGATAGCCACAGGTACCCGAGCCGGAGCGAGGGGACTGCGCACGCTGATCGTCTTGGTGGGCCCAATCCTGGTCGTGGGAGCCGGGCTGAAGGTTGCAGGCCCGCTGTTCTGGTTCAGCCTTCCGGCCTGGTGCTTCAATCCAATCCTGAATTGGGTCGTTGTCGGGACCTGGACGATCCTGGTGCCGCTCCGGAACATCAACAACCTGGCCGGGAGCCTCATGGAAAACCGCAGGCTCGTCTCTGAGAGCCGGGAGTCGCCGGGACCGTTCACGGCCTGGCTCCAGGCCCATGGGTTCCTGGAAGCCTCGCTGGCAGCGGGCCTGCGCAACCCGCCGGCCGTGCTGATCCATCCGAGCCTGGACCAGCCCAGGACGCTAGGACTTGTCGAAGCCTTGTCCTGGAGGGACCGGATCGTCATCCCCTCGGCATGGGTACCGTCGCATCTGCTGGACGACAGCCCCTACTGGTCAACCTTCCGCCTCGCGATGCCGGTGGTGGAACCCAAGGTGGAAGCTGAACTCTACGCGGGAATCCTCCACGAACTCGGACATGTCCGCGGAAGGGATACGTTTGCAGGCCTGCTGTCCACCCTTGGGAGCCTGGCTGTACCGGCAGAGTGGCAGGCTGTGGTCCCGACCCAGAGCCCTGCCGGAGGCCGGCGCACCGGATCCTGGATCAAGCGCTGGATGGGGTGGGTCGGGACACCCTTCAACCGGCTCCTCCTGGCGGACCTGGCCGGCCGCGAGTGGAAGGCAGACGAGTTCGTCGGCGAGGTCCTGCCGCAGCCGGGGGGAATCCTTGAATCCCTGCGCCATGGAGCGGGATCTCATCGTCCAACCGAACCATCCAGGTTTTCCCTTGGGGTGGGCCTGCTGGCCTGGCTCGTGGCCGTACCGTGTGCGTTGATCCTGATGCCTGGGGTGGCGCCCTTGAGGCTAGCGTTGGGGGGCAGCGCGGGCATCAAGGGCAGCTTGCCGTCCGGCTGGGAAGTCTTGATCTGGAAGGCACCCAAGACGCCTCCCGGGCCCTCCACGACCACCTGGGGCTACATCCCCCCGGTTGGCCGGTCATCGCCCCTGGTCGAGCTGAGCCTCGGGGATGGGAAACACATGCTCATCCTCCACTCGACCTTTCATCTCCGCGAATCCGTTCGCGGGCCTGGGATGCTCCACATGGAGTGGGATGCCCGACTAGTGCAGGGAGAGGTCGAGGGGGCCATCGAATTGCAGATGGATGCGTTTGAACTTGGGGAGGAAGAGACGCGGGGCGTGTACCTCCCCTTCAGGTCGCAACCACACTCCGCCCTGCTGAGGACCGGACTGCGGACTGTCCGCATCCAGAGGGATCTCCCCGTGGTGGATGGATTGAACGCGGGTGTCGTCCACTGCTACCTGGTGGTGAGCAAACCTGTTTCGGTCCTCATGCTGCCGCCGAGGATTACCTTCCAGGGCCCCGGGGGAGCGGTGCGGTCACTGGGGCCTGGGACATGAACAAGGCAGGCGGCATGAGCCCCGGCCGACCTGAGCAGACTTCGAGTCCCTTGATACGTCTTGAGCAATTTCATCGCGGGATCCTATCTTTAAAGTTGTATGTTCAAACATGAGACTCGACTGATGCAGCCCAACACACCCATCCCGGCATCCCTGGCCGCCCTCCACCGACGCACGGATATGGAGGGACTCCTGGCGCTTCTGCCCATCCTCGTGGAGTTCCCTGCGGGGTTCACGGCCGCCGTGCTCATCCAGAAGGCCCAGGAGCGTTTCGTATTTCCGGATCTCGATGAAGAGCAATTGGCGTGGAAGGTCCGAAGGAGCATCGACGGCTTCGAGAAAGCCGACTACCTGCGGAAGGGGGTCCACGGGTGGTACATCCCCGAGGTGCAGAAGATCACCTCCGAATGCCGGGAGGCTGCCCAAGAAATTGGCCGAGCCATCGACCAGATGAATCACCAGCGGAGCAGCCTGCTTCAGGCGGCGCTGATGGGGCCAGGAGAGTCCCCAGCTTCCAGCCCAAGACCCGCCGGAAAGTCCACGCTCAAGGCAAGCTCAGGACTTCAGAAGCTGGCCGGCAAGTCCCATAAAGAAAAGAAGTAACCGAAGGCGGAACCGAAAGGCGGGTCGGGGATTCCGACCTGCCTTCGCTTGTATTTGAGGAGGGGGACGAGGGGCCCAGGGGAAGGTGTTTCTTGATATTGCTTATTAATAAGTATTGAGCAATATTTTAGTCGTATCTAAGATTTCGATCACCCCCCATCCCCTTGCGGCTCTGGGTTCCCCAAACCTCCGGGCTCGACCAGCCCCCTCCTAAAGGAGTCCTCCATGCCGAAACCCGCTCAGCCCGCTCCCCTGTCGAAAGGCCGGGGGCCACGGAAGCCCCGGGCGCTGTCCTTCATGGCGACCGCCATGATGCTCGTCGCCGGCCCCCTGGTGGCCCAATCCGGTCCTGCCTCCCTCGTCCGGCAGGACGAATTCACCTTGGCCCGCCTGAGGGCCAACCAGTCGGAGCGCGCCAAGCTCCTCGAACCCTCGCTGGCCAAGCTGATACCGGCGGGTGCCGCGGCTGACCATTCGCTGAAGCTCCGGACCACGGAAGTGGACCGGTACGGCCGCACCCTGGCTCGTTTCGACCACTACTTCCGGGGGATCCGCGTCGAGGGGTCCGAGGCCATCGGGGTCCTCCGTGCCGACGGCACGACGGAGAGCACGACCTACCCCTTCGCATCGTTCCTGGAACCGCCCGCGGATCACGTGCGGGCCGGTGTAACCGAGGGCCAGGCGCTGGCCGCGGCCAAGACCGCCCTCAAGCTCGCGCCTGGTGAGCCCTCCGAGTCGAACTTGGAATTGGTCCTCACCCCCATCATCGAGCGCCAATTCTGGCCTGCCCCGACGGCGAATCCGGGGGGGCCGGCCGGCGCGGACCCCACGATGAGCGCCAGGGTGCTCAAGTCGTGGCGGCTGGTCCACGTCATCCGCCACTACCTCCCGAGGCGGAGCCAGGCGTTCACCACGAGCGTGGATGCGGTAACCGGCGAGATCATCTCCCACGGGGAGAATTCCTCCGCGGACGCGGGCATCCAGGGCGTTGCCCAGTTCAATCGACTGAACGGGAATGCCACCCTCCCCCTGCCGGGGAAGCAGGTCGGAAACATCTACTACCTCCAGCGCGGGGGCTTGTTCAGCGTGAACGTCGGGGATGTCCTCAACCCCGTGTACGCCAGCTCCAGCCCTACCTTTGGCGACGGCAATGAGTACGTGAGCGGGCAGCCATCAAGCGTGAACGGTCAGACCCAGGCGGTTGACCTCTTCTACGGGATCAGCTCCGCCTACGACTTCTACCTCACCCTCTTCGGCCGCCATAGCATCGACGGGAGCGACGGCTACTTCATTCCGACCTCCGCCCACCACCCCAATACGATCGGCGCCCCGGCGAAATTCTGGTGGTACCGCAATGCATTCGGGCAGGAGAGCTACTGGATCGACTTCACGGACCGCCTCAACCCCGGCCAGCCCGGTGGCCCGACCGAGCTGAGCGTGACCGCCCACGAGTGGACCCATGGGGTGACCCGCCGATGCTCGCGTGTGGGCTCCGACGACCGGGACACCGCCGAGGCGAAGGCCATCAACGAGGCTTCCTCCACCATCATGGGAACGGCCGTGCGGTTCTGGGATTCGACCGGCCGCTACGGCGGAATCGGCTATCCGGACCCCTACCGGTGGACCTTCGACTGGGTCTACGAACCGCAGGTCCTGGGCGGTTTCCCCGGCAATCCAAACCCCGTCGGTGTGGAATTCCTGTACCGGCCCAGCCATCCCTATGTCCGTTGGCGGGCGGAGCCTTCCTGGTGGACTGCGTCGAAATCCGGGTGGACGACGGATGTCCACGGCATGGGGGCTCCGCTGCACCGCTGTTTCTACTTCCTCGCCAACGGGGCGCCTGCTTTCACTGCGGACATGTCGGACCAGACCGACGAGGCCAGGGGACGAACCTCGCCCTTCATGCCGCTTGGCTTTGATGGCCTGGGCGCCCACAACGCCACCGTCCTCTTCTACCAGGCCATGACACAGACCTTCACGACCTGGATGGACCTGGTGAATGCCGGCCAGGCGATCCAGCAGGCGGCCGACCAGATATTCGGGGCCGGGTCGGGCAACAGCCGGATCGTGAGGAACGCCCTGGCGGCGGTGAACCTGTCGGCCCCTCCGTCCTACGTCTTCCCCAGCAGCCAGCCGCACGACACCACCGGGAGCGCCCTGGCGCTTCCGGTCAACGAGCATGCAGGACTGTCGAACGAGACGCTCGCAGCAGGATCGGGAAGCCGCTACTACCTCGTTACCGTGCCGTCCAAGGTGAGCGTCACCGCTTCGACCAACGCCAGGCTCCGCTCGAATGTGCCCTCGACCCAGGGGCCGTCGATCCAGATCCTGGACGCGACTGGGAACACCGTTCTGACCGGAGCAGATCCGTATTCGATGGGCCTGATGAAGGTCAGCGGCCCGAAGGCGAAAGTCATCGACCTGATGCCCGGCGACGGCGGAGGGGATCCTCCGACGGTCAATCGGGTGGGTGCGACCGCAACATGGCGGAATGACGCCGCCTCTCCGGTGACCGTCCTTGTCCGGGTATTCTCTACAGAGGCCCGTACCTGGTCCTACACGACTTCCTTCAACTCCCGGTTGGACATCCGCGAAATCACCGGGGACGACACACAGGCAACCCAATGGTGATCCAAGCCCTCTTCAAGCGTGTTCGAGCCCTGCACCTCATGTCAGCGGCATTGGTGCTGTTGCTCGGCTGCTCTGGATCGAGTTCCCCCCGCACCAACGGCATCGGGGAAAACCCAACACCCATCCTGTTGAATTTCTCGGTTGCCCCGGTGCTCGATACGGATGCCACGGACTCGACCAAGCCGTGGATCATTCACGCGAACCAGCAGGTCCAGATCCATGCCCTCGATTCCATCTCCGGGCAGCAGGTGGACACCATGGTCCATTGGACAGTGTCCCCATGGTCGGGAGTGACGGATGCCGGAACGCTTGACCAGACCGGCAAGTACACGGCCCCTGCAAATCTCGGGGTAGTTGTCCTGTCGGCGGGAAGCGTTGGGCCCACGGCCTACCAGGGGGCCAAGTACATCAAAATCGTCGCGGCGAATCCCTAGCTCTACCTGAAGGAAATGACGGCCCGCCTCGAGGGGTATCACTCTCGAGGCGGGCCGCATTGCGTTTAACCCTTCTGTAGCGTCCGGGCCTATGCGAATCAGAAGTTCTTCTCTTGGATGTGTCCCAAAGGCCGAGGATCGTCCTGTCCACGCCCCGGCATTTTCGCCTCGGGGTCTCCTGGCCCTTCTGAGGCATGCCGCGTGGGGTGGTGAGGGAAACCCATTTGCGTCTCCTGAAAGGGGTGCATGACTTTCACCCCTTCTTGCGAGTCCGCCTGGCCGCATTGGCGAGCTCGCCGGGCTCCGCGAGGTCACGCGGCTCTAGCTTGAGCGCCTTGCTCAGCTTCTTGAGGGTTGTCGTCGTCGGGTTGTTGCGCCCGTTTTCCAATCGACTGATCTCCACATGGTGTACGTCCGCAGCTTCCGCGAGTTCCTTCTGGGTGAGGCAACGCGCCAGCCTATTCGCTCGGAGCTTTTCGGCGAACCCCATTTGGTCTGCACCTCGGGCTAATTGATCGGTTGGACCGGCGAATGGCTGGGAAGAGGAAACCCCGAGAAAAGAGTACGAAACTTTTTAATAGCTTTCTATTAACATCTTGACTGCATCTTATTTGCGACCCAAACTTTACCCTGTAGGATCAAAGCCAACGGAGCCCCCTCAATGCCGCGCAAACCGATCCCGGTCATCTCGCTGTTCTCCGGTGCGATGGGACTCGACCTCGGGCTGGAGGGCGAAGGCTTCCAAGTGGTGGCGGCATTGGAGTGTGACCCACATGCTGCTGAGACAATCCGGAGCAACCGCCCGGACTTGCCCGTCATCCAGAAAAGGCTGGAGGACGTGGGCACGAAGGAAATCCTTGTTACGGCAGGCTTGAAGGCTGGCGGCGACTTCCTGGTTGTCGGGGGACCGTCGTGCCAGGCTTTTAGCACCGCAGGGCGCCGGGAATCCTTAGGTGATGTCCAGGGGCGTGGAGGCCTGTTCCGCGAGTTCATCCGTGTTGTCCGGCAATCACGGCCGCGGTTCTTCGTCATGGAGAATGTGCGTGGCTTGTTGTCTGCAGCCATCAAGCATCGGGCCCTCAAGGAGCGAGGTCCTGGCTACCCGGGATTAACACCGGACGAGGAGTTGGGCTCGGCCCTCAGGTTGGTGATCGCGGAGCTTAGGTCTCTGGGCTACTACGTGACCTTTGACCTATTGAATACTGCTGATTACGGCGTGCCGCAGACTCGCCAGCGCTTGGTGTTCATTGGTTCAAGGGACGGGGAGAACATCCAGATGCCCGTTCCGACGCACAGCTCGAGCGGGAAGGATGGCTTCGAGAAATGGGTGACGCTCCGGACCGCGTTGAAGGGCCTGAAGGAGAAGGAGCCGGCGTTCTATCGCTTCCCTTCGGGCAAGGAGAAGTACCTGAAACTGGTTCCCGAGGGCGGTAACTGGAAGGATCTTCCCGAGAATTTGAAAGAAGAAGCACTGGGCAAGGCTTACAACTCGTGGGGTGGGCGAAGCGGCTTTTATCGTCGGCTTAGTTGGAGCAAACCTTCCCCGGCCCTGACCACCCGGCCTGACAGCAAGGCAACGATCCTATGCCACCCGACTGAGCTACGCCCCCTGACCGTCGGGGAGTATGCGAGGATCCAGCAGTTCCCGGACAGTTGGCGCTTCTCTGGATCGGTCAGGGAACAGTACAAGCAAGTTGGGAATGCCGTGCCGCTCGGGCTTGGACGCGCGATCGGGGTCGCCATCAGGAAGGCGATGGCCAGCAGGCGGGCCCAGCGGCCGCTCGGTACCGTGGAGTGCAACAACCTCAAGTTGGTGAAAAACCTGGTCAATGCTCACATCACCCGTCTCAACCCCCCGCGCATGCGGCGAGATGGGTCGCCGGAAGCACTTTCGGGGTGGTTCGATGGGCGGAAACGCCTGCGTGGTGACGCCCTGGAATTGGCCTCGCCCCAGGTCGCGAGAGCTTTGGCTAAGATCAGCTGACCGCCGCGCTCCTCATTGGGTCTCTGTTGCCCTATCAATCTAATTATTGAATTATAATCTCTTACACCATTTTCCCATCCTCCTGTAACGCTCATCCCACTATTCGGGTGAAGGGGAGCGCGGGATGGGGAAGCGGAGGAAGCACAGGGGGAAACGTCCAAGCCACCACCAGGACCAACCCAAGAGGGACACAGGGCAAGATCCGCTCCCGGCAGAGTGTCGTGCGGTCGCGGGGGCCGGCCCGACGGATCCTCAGGCGGAAGTTGCCACACCCCTTCAAGATGCCATTGCTGCCGCGCGGGATGGGAACCCCGTGCAAATGGTCGAATTGCTGCTCACCAACCACGCCTTGGCGGGAGTCTTGCGGTACCAGGTCAAGAGGTGGCCTGCGATTCCGGCTGATGAACTCGAGCACCACCTGGCTGGAGCCGTCAGTGAACTGTACTGGTTCCTTGAGGGCGGAGGTAGGGTCCACAATCCCCTCGCCTGGCTGATCAAGGTCACCGACAGGATGGCGATGCGGTTCTATCGTGAGCGCCAGGCTGAACGGCCCGCCGAGGAGACCGCCCTCGATAAGCTCCCGGCCATGCAGGAGGAAGAGGATCTGGGTGCCGAAGAAGGAGGCCGAGCGCATGTGCTTCGCCTTGCACGAGGGTTCCTCCCGAGGCTCGGACATGACACGGCTCAACGAGTAATGGCGTACCTCTTTGATGCCGTGGAAGCCGGCGTCGTCGAGATCTCACGGGTAGAGATGGCAAAGGATCTCGGGTTGAACCCTGCAACCGTTCGGACTGCCATTTCTCGCGGTTTCCAACGTCTGCGACGGATAGCCGCTGAAGAGGGGTTTGATTTGGCGCCTTTGGCGGAAGCCGAGCCAGAGGCTGGGGCCGAGGATGAGGCGGAGATCTCGGAAGAGAACGAAAGAATTGAAGGAGTGGAGCAGCCATGACTGAAGCAGAGAAGATGATCAACGGCGAATTCGTTCTCTTGGTGGAGGACGCCAAGAGGATCTCGGAGGAGTTGGGAGCCGAAGTCGACCACCTGCTTGTGGAGGGCCAGGAGCACCCACTCAGCTACGAAGAAGCAAGGCGACTCCTCACCAAAGTGGTCCACAGCCTGAAAGTCTCGGCCCACGTCAAAGGGAGGAAGGTCCCCAAAGACCTGGACACAAGTGTGGACGCCATCGTCAAACGCATCCTCCTTGCCCGGGACCGGCTGCACGGAGTCCAGAACGGAACTGCGCCGGCCAGGCCCCCTTCCGGAGTCACATTAGTCGACTGGAATGGGCTTTCGGTGCAGCACGTGCAGCCAACTCCCTGGTTCCAGGGTCGAGCCGTTCCGATGGTTGCGGGTTTCGTGAAGACAGCCGACCTGAACCTGTGGGGCCAGAACGAAAGGCTCGACATCCACCTCGGCCAGTTCCGCCAGAAACAAGGTCGTGAGCCGAACCCGTCCGAGCTCATCGACATGATGATGAGCCACCTCAAGCTCCCAGGGTTGGGCAAGGAGGACCAGTTCGAGATCTTGGAACTCGCGCGAAGCATTGCCATCAATGGCGTGCGGAAGCCCCCCATCCTGGACACGGATGGCACGCTGCTCGACGGCAACCGCCGGGTGACCGCCTGCCGGTACATCCTGAGCAGTGATGAATTCGATGCGGACGCGAAGAAGATGGCTGACCGCATCTTTGTCTGGCAGCTCACTCCGTCTGCGGTCGAAGACGACCGACGCGCGGTGGTCGTCTCGCTCAACTTCGAGCCGGATTGCAAACAGGATTGGCCTGAGTACGTGAAGGCTCGCAAGGTCTACGAGGAGTGGCAGGCCATGCTGACGTTGGAGCCCCGCACGCCGAATGCTTCGCGACAGGCTCAACTGAAGCGGCAGATCTCGGTCCGCTTTGCCCTCGGCCCTGAGACGAGTGTGGTCAACCGGTACCTGAAAATGGTCCGGTGGGCCAACGAGTTCGAAGAGCACCACGTGGTTGCCAGGAATCGCGACGAATACGAGGTCAAGCACAAGGCGAACAAATACTTCCAGTATTTCGATGAACTGGGGAAGGGCGAGCAGAGCGGTGTCGCGAATGCGCTCAAAGACGACACGTTCAAGGGCTTGGTCTTCGACCTTCTCTTCGAAGAGAAATTCGACAGCTGGAAAAACATTCGGGACCTGAAGCACATCTACGAGAACGAGGAAGCCCGGCAGTTGCTCCTGAAGGCTAAGAACGAGGATGACCGCGATGAGGCGCTGGACTTGGTCGAGCAGGCCGGTGCCATTGCTAGGACCCAGAAGGCGGAGGTCCGCCAGCTCGGTGCGAACACTCGAATCGAAACGTTCGTCCAGTGGCTTGAGGAACTCCCGGTGAAAGCGTTCAGGGACCAGATCAAGCCCGAAAACATGCGGCGCCTCCTCGACGCCCTGCGCCTCGTGGAACACCACCTGAAAGGCGTTGCGGAGGGCGAATGAGCTCAACAGACACAAGTGGTGGGTCCATCCAGGTGGATCTCCGGGGGGCTGAACATTTGGATGGGCTCACCCTCGTCCCCAAAAATGGCCGCGACATCCTGCGGCTAAGCCGGATCGTTGCGGAACAACTTCCGGGGATCTCGACCCGAAGAACTGCTGAGGGCATCTGGGTCCCAGCCCGGCACACCCCACTCCTTAAAAACCTCGGGCAAGGAGTGAAGCTGAACTGGAACGAGGCCACCACTCTGTTCGTTGAAAACCGAGCCAGGGTTCAAGCGAGCGCTAGCCAGGTGCGGGGAGAAGTGGAGGCTCTACTCGAAGGAGGGCCTGATGCCGCGAGGGAGCGATTGGTCGGGGTCCAGGACCTAGACTCATTAGATGACCACCAGCTCGTGAATGTCGCAGCTATGACTGTGAAGGACGGGTTTGGCCTCTGCGTGTTCGACGAGCAAGGGGCAGGTAAGACCGTGACCTTGATCCATGCGCTCGATGTGTTGGTGTCTCAGGATGAGGTGGATTTCGCCCTAATCATCGCGCCGAAAAGCATGGTGCCGGAATGGCCGGAGGACTTCCGTAAGTTCAAGGCAGACCTATACTCCGTGGCGGTTCTTGCAGGTCCTCGGGCGGAGAAATCCAGGACCCTGGCGTCAAAGGCGGACGTGATCATCGCCAACTTTGAGACCGCTGTCGCCATGGAAGCCGACCTAGCCGCCACACTGAGGTGGCACGCAGGCCGGTCGATTCTTGTCGTGGACGAATCGTTTTTCATAAAAAACCCCGATGCCAAACGGGCGCGCTCGATCCGCCGTATCAGGGAATTGTGTGGACGTGCGTTTGTCCTATGCGGGACTCCGGCCCCGAACTCCCCGCATGATTTGATCGAGCAATTCAACCTCGTGGACTTCGGCTTCACCTTCGAAGGTCTGGATATTCCAGAAGAGAGAGCGGCGGCGTTGCCGGTTATTCGCCGGGCGGTCGAAGAGCGTGGCTTGCACGTACGGCACCTTAAACAGGACGTCTTGCCCGACCTGAAGGCAAAGGCCTTCAACAGGGTGATGCTCGAGATGGAACCGACCCAAGCCAGGCTCTATGACGCGACGCTGAGAAACCTTGTCCTAGACCTGGAGGCGATCAACGAGGATGAGTTCCGGCAACAGGTGATGAATTTCCTTGAACGCAGGTCCAAGTTGCTCCAGATCTGCTCGCATCCCGCTTCTGTTGCGGAGGGCTACTCCCAAATCCCTGCAAAGCTGCTGGCCCTGGATCGGATTCTCCCCGAATTGATAGGTCAGCAGAATGAGAAGGTGGTCCTCTGGTCGTTCTACACGGCTTCGATCGAGGCCATCATGAATCGCTATCCGCAGTACAATCCGGTCCGCTACGACGGGACAATCTCGGACATTCAAGACAGAAGGGCTGCTGTCCGAAATTTCCAGGGGGACGATCGGACCATGCTCTTCGTCGCCAACCCCGCCGCGGCGGGAGCCGGGATTACCCTTCATCGAGCGCGGTACGCAGTCTATGAATCCTTCTCGAACCAAGCAGCTCACCACCTTCAGAGCCTTGACAGGATTCATCGACGTGGACAGATCCACGATGTTGAGTACCTCATTCTCCTCTGCGATGGAACGATTGAGATTGCTGAGTATGATCGGCTGGTGCGTAAGGAACAGGCTGCGCAGCATCTCCTTGGGGACCAGGTCGATCCGCCCCTCACGCGTGAGGCGATGTTGCGGGAAGCGGTGGAGTCGCTCCGGGCACTTCAAGTGGGTCGAACGATAGAAACAGAAGCTGGTGGTCAATGACCATCACTTCGGAATCCCCCCATAGCCGCCGGCAAAGAATCCTAGATGCGATGGCGATGCTTTGCGGGTTCACCCTCGAGACTATCCCCAGCTTGCCAGACGGAACCCGACCGGATGTTCTACGTCTTCACCCGTGCCACGGTGGAGCCTTCCTCGGGGATGCAAAGGACACAGAGACTCCCGGGAACCAAGAGACCCAAGTTCGGTTGGCGCAGTATGCCGGATGGGCAAGTTCGATCCAACGTTCCGGGAAACCGGTGGTGGTAGCGCTCTGCGTGCCGCCACGGCGTGGGGCTTGCCCCGGCTGGCTCAAGCTACTCGTGGAGTTGAGCCATGAATGCGACTTAGTCTGGACGGAATCGGGGATCAGAAGGATCTCTCATGATTGCGCGGTCGTTTGGGTTTCGGGTTAGCAGGAGGCGCCATGGCGGACCGAGTATCCAAAGAAACCAGGTCGCGAATCATGGCATCGATCCGGGGGAAGGACACATACCCAGAGAAGTTGGCCAGGGCTCTGTTGACGGAAGCCGGTCTCAGGTATCGGCTGCACGTGAAGGGCCTCCCAGGAACCCCGGATATTGTTCTGCCAAAGTTCAGAGCTGTGGTCTTCGTGAACGGATGTTTTTGGCACGGGCACAATTGCCTTGGGGGTCGCCGCCCAGGGGTTAACCGCACCTTCTGGGAGACCAAGATCCAGAGGAATATCTCCCGTGACCGGTCCGCGGCCAGGAAACTTAGGAGCATGGGCTGGCGGGTCTTTACCGTCTGGGAATGTCGGCTTGAAGGGGGTATCCAACGAACGCTTCGTGGCCTTGGGCTTCTGGGAAACCGCCCCTCACCTGTTTCTGTGGGCGCGCACTGCCAGAGCCGTTGATCCTTCCGTGGACCTGTGGAGACCCGCATGAACGAACAGAACATCCTCAGATTCGATGTCGAGCTGGTCGTCGTTCAAGACCCCCCAATGCTCTATTGGCCGTCCAATGCTGAGTTCCGACGATGGAGCACGAATGGGCATCTCGCAAACCACCATTTTCTAGACCTGCGGGGGTTTGAATGGGGAGTGGCGGAGATGCTCCTTGATGCAGACAGAAAGTCCCTGGAGAGGGCTTCGGAAGCCTGCTCGTCACCTGACGGGTTTATGGAGGCCCTTGGTTGGGCGGAGCAAGAAATCCTGGAAGGGGATGACGCAGGGGAGTACGAGGAAGGCCAATTCTCCTTCGAGGCTGGGATCCATGGGGCCATTGGGGCGCTGGCCGCAGTCGGGTGCGCCCCACTCACGGGCTGTGCCGGCCACTACGGCGACGCTCCTCACGTGATTTTCTGGTGCCGAAGAGACCGGTTCGACCTGGTCCGAGATGCTGCGCGAGACACTGGAATGGGGCTCGGGCCAAACCAAGATGGGACCCTCGAGGCCTACGCGGATTGGCTGCCTAGAATGATGGATTTCGCCAGGAGGCTGCTGGAGCTGGGTAAGGAGCGTGGTTTGGCCCCAAGTCGCGATGAGATCCCATAGATAGAACCCGGCGCTTTGGATGAGGGTCCAACGTCCGTCTCTCGCTCATTCCCAAAGGTCACATCACGAGCAATGCAAGAGGTTTAGGTCGTATTGTGAAAACTCCAGAGCGCCCCCTGACGGGGGCGCCTGACGGGGGCGCCTGACGGGGGCGCTGGGGACAGGCTTAGGGCTCAGCGCCGACCGAACTGGGCCTGGAAGGTGACGCTGTATTCGATCCAGGCGGCCACGGGTTTGCCATCCCGGGTCGCGGGCGCATAGCTGCTGCGCATGGCGGCATCCTGGGCGGCTTCGTCGAAGCCCCAGGGCCCCGGCACGCTCTGGGTGATGTTGACCTTCTGCGGTTTTCCGCTCGCGTCGATGTAGACCTTCAGCCTCACCGTGTGGGACTTGGAAGCCTCCCAGCGCTGCTGCTGCGCGCGGACCGGGAAGATGGCCTGGGCCTGGCTGGTCATCCGCACCGGCGTCTCCTCCACCACCACGGGGGACGATGGGGCGCTGGCCGGGGCCGGGGTCGGCGCGGCGGGAGTCGGCCTCGGGGCTTCGACCGGCGGCTTGGGAGTTTCCACCGGCGGGGGAGACGCGGGCCGCGGCTGCTCGACGGGCTTCGGGGCTGGGGGCGGCGCCGCGGTGGGCACGGCCTTGGCGATCTTCTCCTGCTGCTCGCGGAGGGCCTGCTCGCGCGCCTTGCGCTTGTCCTCGAGCTCCTTCTGCTGCCGTTCGATGTCCGCCTGCTTCTTCTTCTCCGCCTCGACCTGTTCCAGGAGCTTGGCCTTCTCCGTAGCGTCCTTCATCAGGGCGGCCTGCCGGGTCAGATCCTCCTGCTTGGCCTTGGCGGCTTCGGCCTGCCCGGTGAGGGCGGCCTTCTTGGCGGCCTCTTCGGCCTGGTCCCGCTGCAGCTTCGCGAGGGTCTCGCGCATCTGCTTGACCTCCTCGCTCTCGCCCTTGGGCCGGAAGGCCAGGAAGCCGAGGAGCAGGATCACCACCGCCGCGGCGGCCCCGCCGAAGACGAGGATCTTGTTCTTGGACTTGACCTCCTCCTGGGCGAAGTCCACGGCGTGGGCCTCGCCGCCCCGGCCCTCGCCGGAGGCGACCATGGCGTAGGCGGTGTAGTTGTCCGCCTGCTCGGCCTTCACGCCCGAGCCGTCCTTGTCATTCTCCTCCCGGAAGAGGGTGTGCATGAAAAAGGCCATGTTGAAGGTGGTCGGGCTGTAGTCGCCGTCGTAGAGGACCCGCTCCAGCTCGGCGTTGAAGGCGCCGACGCTGTCGAAGGGCTGGGCCATGCCCAGCAGCCGCATCATGAGGTTCTGGATCTCCGGCGGGACCGGGGTCTCCTCCTGGGCCGCCTTCAGGGTCGCGCGCTGCACGAAGGGCGTGGGATCCCCCATGGTGGGCAGCCGGTCCAGGGTGAGCAGCTCGTAGAGGATGGAGCCCAGGCTGTAGAAGTCCTGCTGCAGCGCCGAGGCGCCCTCCTTCAGGTAGGACTGGAGGGAGGTCTGGGTCACCGGCAGCTTCGCCATCATGCCGTGCAGGATCGGCGCGAAGGGGGCGTCCAGGATCTGGGCCGCGCCCTCGAAGCTCACCCACACGCTGTGGGTGGAAAGGAGCCCGTGGCTCAGCCCCTTGCTGTGGAGCTGGATGATCCCCTGGGCGATGCCCTGCAGGACCGAAAGGGCGTGGTCCACGCCGAAGGGGATCTGCTCGTGCTTGGCCTTGTCCAGCAGCTGGGCGAGGCTGCGGCCGGGGACGTAGTCGCATACCACGTGGGGGGGGTTCCCGGTCTCGATGCGGTAGTTCATGCCGAAGGCCTTGGAGCCTCCGAGCTGAGGCAGCATCTTGGAGGCGTCCGCGAGCTTCGGGGCGAAGCCCGCGCCCAGGATCTCCTCGAAGAAGGTGCGCACCAGGACGTGCCGGTCGAAGTTGCCTCCGACGGTCACGATGCCGCGGTGGATGCGGCCGATGGGATCGGCGGTGAGTTCACTGGCCAGGAGATAAGAGCCGAGCCGCGTGTAGTTGGCCATGGAGGGTGCTCCCCGGAGTGTGAAGGATATAGCGAGATGACAAAGATAGTCCCCGGCGACCTAAAAGCCTAGTGGCCTGGATTCCTGTGGGGTTGGACCGCCCGCGGCCCCGGAAGGTTCCCGCAGATCCCGGGCCCGCGGGTTCTCCCACAGGTCCCCCACGGCCCGCCAGAGCAGGGTCCACATGTTCGCCGTGGCGTTGACGCCGGTGGAAAAAGCCAGCTGCATCTGGGCGTAGGGCACGCTCAATTCATCCCAGTGACCGACGCTGCGCCCGGTGGCGGTGTCGAAGTGCTCCGCGAGGCTGCCGTGGCGTTCGTACTTGACCTTCGCGAGCTGCAGCAGCGGCGGGCGCGGATCGAGGGGCGCCTTGGCGGCCCAGAAGGGTTCCCGGGTGAGCACCAGGTCCTTGAACCGCCCGTCGGTGTAGGCTTCGAAGAATTCCCGCAGGGCGGTCACCCCGTGGGTGACGGAGGGGTCCGAGAGAAGCTGGATCTGGTGGGCCAGCACCCCCAGCTCCCGCGCCATCCGGTCCGGAGGTGCCTTGGCTTCGCTGAGAGCCACGATGCGCTGAAACTGCTCCTCCACGTCCTCCACCGTTGGAGGCTGATCGTTGGCCAGGCCCCGGGCGGAACTCAGCAAGGCTGCCTGGTGGGGTTTGAGGACCTCCAGCAGCCGCGCGGGGACCATCCTCAGCGCCAAACGGGTCTGGGCTTCGTGGACCCGGGGGGACCAGGCCGGAAGGGGGGCCGCGAGGAGGCAGGCCAGCCATGGCAGGGCCGGACGGAATCGAGGGGGGTGGATCATGGGCCGCTTCCTTCGGGTGAAGTGCTGCCGAGGCTCGCCCGGCGCCCCGGACTTGTCAAGGCGCGGAATGTCCGCGCTTCCCCATCCTGCTAAAAGGTTGGGGTGCTCACCCGCGAAGGACTCTGGCGGCGCATCGGAAGTCCCGATGCCTGGGCCCTTCCCTGGGCCATGGCCGCCGCCTGCGCCCTGCCCTGGCTGCTTCCGGAGGACTGGGACGGCGGGATCCCCGGCCCGGTCCAGGCCCTGGCCTGGATCGCGGTGCTGGCCTCGGGCCCCCTGTTGCGCACCCGGTGGCGGGTGCTGCCCCTGGCCCTGGCGCTCGCCTGGGGCACCGCGGGCCATCTGGCCCAGCGGGCCCGCTGGGAGCGGTCCCTTCCCCTCGGCCGGACGCGCGTGGAGGGCGTGATCAGCGCTCCCTGGACCACCCTCGGCCAGCGGCGGGAAGGCCTCCTGCTCGCCACCGGGCCACCCCCTATCAAGCACCTCCAGGTTCCCGTCTTCCTGCCCAGCGAAGGCGAGCCGGCGCCACCCCCGGGCACCCCTGTGCGGGTCCTGGCCGAGTTGCGGGCCCAGGATCCGGCGCCGGCCTTCCTTCCCGAGCGGCCGCTCTGGCGGGCCCGGAGCGACGGCGCGCCGCGACGGATCCAGCTGGCTTCGGCCCTGGAGTTGGAGGTCCTCGGCCCCCCCCCGGCCCTCCCTCCCCCTGGCCTGGAAGGCCTGGGTGCGCCGGCGCTTCGACGCCCTGCCCCTTCCCCCCGGTCCGGGCCGGGATCTCTGGGGGGCCCTGGCCCTGGGCCTGCCGGTGGTCCATGAAGAGGCCCTGACCCCCTTCGCGGAAAGCGGCACCCTGCACCTGCTGGTGGTCTCGGGCCTGCAGGTCACCCTGGTCATCGCCGTCATCGAGCTCCTGGCCCGCCGGATTCTCCGCCGGAGGCCCCGGGCCGCCGGCCTCGTCGCGGCCCTCGGAGGGCTGGCCTATGCCCTGGCCGTGGGTTTCTCCGCCCCGGTGTGGCGGGGCCTGCTCATGGGCCTCGCCTGGATCCTGGGCCGGAGCGAAGGCTGGCGCCTCCCCCCGGGCCTGACCCTGCACGGGGCCCTGCTGCTCTGGCTGATGGCGCATCCCGCGGCGGGCTGCGAGCCGGGCTTCCTCCTGGCCTGGTGGGCCCTCCTGGGCCTGATCTGGGGCGCGGAACCCCTGGCGGGCCTGCTCGCGCCGCTCCTGGGCCGAGCCGCCGATCCCGCCGCCCGGCTGCTCGCCCCCTGGCTCTCGACCCTCCCCCTGGTGGCCCTCTTCTACGGAGGCGTTCCGATCTGGGGGGTTCTCGCCAACCTGGCGGTGCTGCCCCTGGTCAGCGCCCTCACGCCCCTCTGCCTCCTGCTCACCCTGCTCCCGATGCCCGGGCTCACGGGCCTGCTGGGCGGGCTGCTGGCATGGACAGGCACGGCCCTGATGCCGAGGTTCGGGGGGATCCGTCCCCTGGGTACCGCCTCCCTCGCGCCCTGGATCGCCCTCGCCCTGGCCTGGCTGGCCCTGGCCCACGGGCATGCGCTCCTGCGCCGGGTCCGCGGCCTCACGGTGGGCATCCTGGGCCTTTCGGCGCTGCTGCTGGCCCGGGGCGGCACAGGCTCCACGGTCCGGACCCTGGAGCTGGAGGCCCTCGACGTGGGCCAGGGCGATGCCCTGCTTCTGCGGATCCCCGGCGCGGATGCCACGCTGGTGGACACGGGCCCGGGGCCCTGGGCGGCGCGGCGCATCGTGAAGGCCCTCAGCCGGCGGGGGGTGCGGGAGTCGGTGGCCCTGGTGGTCACCCATCCCCACGGGGACCACGCGGGCGGATGGGCGACGCTGCACCGGCTCTGGCCCCTCCGCTCCGTGACGGTGCCGGAACTCCGCGATGGCCCGCCAGCCTGGGCGCCCTATGCCCCGGGGGACCCGCCCGGCGCGGACACCCGCCGCGGTGACGCCTGGAGGGAAGGCGGAGCCTCCTTCAGTGTCCGGTGGCCTCCGAAGGCCCTGGACCTTTCGGCCCTGGGGGACGCCAACGCCGTGTCCCTCGTGCTCCGCGTGGACTGGGCGGATCGCCAGCTCTGGCTGATGGGCGATGCCCTCGGCGTCCAGGAAAGGGACCTGCTGGATCTGGGGGACCCGGGCCGCTTTAGCGGCCTGCGCCTGCTGAAGCTGGGGCACCACGGAAGCCGGAGCAGCAGCGATCCCGCCTGGATCCGGGCCCTCCACCCGGGGTTGAGCCTGGCCACCGCCGGGCGGCGCAACCGCTTCGGCCATCCCCATCCCGAAACCCTCGCCACCTTCGCCGCGGAGGGCCTCCCCACTCCGTTCCTGGTCGGCGGGCGCCGCGGCCTGCGGATCCGGGTGGTGCCGGGGGGATGGGAGGTGGTGGGCGGGGACGGCGTGCGCGAGACCGTCAGGGACCCGGCCAGCCCAGGGATTTCAGGTGTTCGATGAGCCGGAGGCTGCCGGATTCCTGGTTCGCCCGCCATTGGGCCTGGGCCTCCGGCCCCACCTGGTTCACCACCGCCAGGGCTGCGCCCACCGGGATCCCCGAGCCATGACAGGCCGCGTAGACGCCGGTGAGCTCGAGGTGTTCCACCGCCCCCAGCCGGCCCAGCAGGGCCGCCCCTTCCAGCGTCCGGGTGATGGCGGGGGGGACCACCACCCCATGGCGCGGCAGGGGGCCGTCCAGGGTGGTCTGCCAGCGCGTGCGCTCCACCACGGGCCGGTAGGCTTCGCCGCGGCATTCCTCCAGGCTGCTGGCGATGGCCTCCGAGGCCCAGAGATGGTCGCCAAGCTTCAATCGCCCGTCGTAGTGGCCGCAGGTGCCCAGGAAGAGCACGGCCTCCGGCCGCAGCTCCTCGATGAGGCGCGCCGTGGTGGCCGCCGCCAGCAGGCTCCCCACCCCCGTGCAGGCCGTGGCCCAGCCCCGGGGCGGAGCCGCCAGGAAGGGGCCAAGTTCAGGCGGGAAGGCGCCGAGGAGGAGCTTCATGGGACCAGTCTCCCGCAAACCAGAATCGGCCCCGGTGGAATTCCAGGCAGTCCGAATCCGCCCACGGGCCGCTCATCAGGAGCTAGAATCCGGCCTATACCCCCGCAACCCGGATGCTACGGCCTCCCCTCCGCACGCAGAACGCCAGGAGCCCGGAATGAACGAGGTCGTCGCGCGCTTCCAGGATGGCCGCACCCTGAAGGGCCGGACCAACGACTTCATGCCCGCCAAGGATCGCTTCCACCTCGCGGTGGAGGCCTCGGCCCCGGGCACCAAGCCGCTGGAAATCCTCGTGGCCGAGCTGAAGGGCCTCTTCTTCGTGAAGACCTTCGAAGGGCACCCGGACCACAAGAAGACGAACGCCTTCGATCCCCGGAACACCCCCCTCGGCCGGAAGGTGACGGTCGTGTTCAAGGATGGCGAGGAGCTGACCGGCGTGACCCAGGGCTACCAGCCCAACAAGCCCGGGTTCTTCATCATCCCGGCGGACGCCGCCTCCAACAATTCGCGCTGCTTCATCGTCACCGCCGCCGCGAAGGAGATCCGGCTGCTCTGAAGCCCGGGCCTCAGCGCGTCAGCTTGCGGTACTTGATGCGGTGCGGATCGAAAGGCTTGAGGCCCAGGACCTCCTGCCGGTACGTTTCGTACTGGCTGTAGTTCCCGTCGAAGAACTCCACGCGGCTGTCGCCTTCGAAGGCCAGGATGTGGGTGGCCAGGCGGTCCAGGAACCAGCGGTCGTGGCTCACCACCACCGCGCTCCCGGCGAAGCCTTCGATGGCCTCCTCCAGGGCGCGCATGGTGTTCACATCGAGATCGTTCGTCGGTTCGTCGAAGAAGAGGAGATTGGATTCGCTCTTCATGGTGAGGGCCAGGTTCAGGCGGTTCTGCTGGCCGCCGCTCAGCTCCCTCACCTTCTTCTGCTGGCTGTCGCCGGTGAAGCCGAAGCGGCTGAGCCAGGCCCTCGCATTCACCAGCTTGCCGCCCAGCTCGATCTGCTCGTAGCCCCCCGACACCGCCTCGAAAACGGTCTTGTCGGGGTTCAGGTTCTGCCGCAGCTGGTCCACGGTGGCCATCTTCACGGTCTCGCCGACCTTGATGGTGCCGGCGTCCGGCTGCTCGGTGCCCGTGAGCATGCGGATGAGGGTGGTCTTGCCGGCGCCGTTGGGGCCGATGACCCCCAGGATGCCGCCCCTCGGGATGGCGAAGCTGAGGTTCTCGAAGAGCACCTTGTCGTCATAGGCCTTGGACAGGCCCTCCACTTCCGTGACGATGTCGCCCAGGCGCGGGCCCGCGGGGATGTAGATCTCCAGCTCCTGCTCCTTCTCCCGGCCCTCCTCGCCGGCGAGGCGCTCGAAGTTCGAGATGCGGGCCTTGCTCTTGGTGTGCTGGCCCTTGGGGGACATGCGGATCCACTCCAGCTCCCGTTCCAGGGTCTTCTGGCGCCGCTTGTCGGACTTCTCCTCCTGGGCGAGGCGGCCGGACTTCTGCTCCAGCCACGAGGAGTAGTTGCCCTTCCAGGGGATGCCCTCGCCCCGGTCCAGCTCGAGGATCCAGCCCGCCACGTTGTCCAGGAAGTAGCGGTCGTGGGTGATGGCGATGACGGTGCCGGCGTACTCGTTCAGGTGCTTCTCCAGCCAGGCCACGGTCTCCGCGTCCAGGTGGTTGGTGGGCTCGTCCAGGAGCAGGATGTCGGGCTTCTGCAGCAGGAGCCGGCAGAGGGCCACGCGGCGGCGCTCGCCGCCGGACAGCACGCCGACCTTCGTGTCCGGGTCCGGGCAGCGCAGGGCGTCCATGGCCTGCTCCAGCTGGGCGTCCAGGTCCCAGCAGTCGGCGGCGTCGATCCTGTCCTGGAGCTCGCCCTGCCGCGCCAGCAGCGCGTCCATGTCCGCGTCGGGATCGGCGAACTGCTCGGCGATCTCGTTGTACTCCTTCAGCCAGCCCACCTTTTCCGCCGCGCCCTCCTCGACGACTTCGCGGACGGTCTTGGTCTCGTCCAGCTTCGGTTCCTGGTCCAGGAGGCCCGTGGTGTAGCCCTTGGACAGCACCGCCTCGCCGTTGAAGTCCCCGTCCACGCCCGCCATGATGCGCAGCACCGTGGACTTGCCCGAGCCGTTCAGGCCCAGCACGCCGATCTTCGCGCCGTAGTAATACGAGAGCGAGATGTCCTTGATGACCGGCTTGTTGTTGTAGATCTTGGAGACCCGCATCATCGAGTAGATGATCTCGGGCTGGTCGCCCTCGGACTTCTTCACCGGCTTGGCCATGGTTCCGCTCGAAAAAAAGGCCGCGCTTCCGCACGGCTCCTCCATCTTAGCCCAGCGGGACCCTCGGGGCCGCCGCTATTCCCCCCAGGCCGGCCTGCGCCCTTGACAGGCGCCCCGAACCAGGACATCACAGTGCAACCATGCGCCTCACCTTCCATCACGCCTTCCTGGCGGTCGTCCTGGGCCTCGCCGGCGCCAGCGGCTACTTCACCTTTCACGTCGTCCGCCTGAAACGGAGCCTGGTTTCCGGTGTGGCCCAACCTCTGAAGAGCGGCCAGTCCGCGACCCTCGAGACGGTGCTGGACGGCGACGAGGTGGCCGTCCGGGTGGGCTCGGAGACCCTGCGGGTGCGCCTGCTGGGGATCTACGCCTTCGATCCCACCACCGCCGACCCCGTCGAGCAGGCCGCCGGCCAGGCGGCCCTGCGCCATCTTGAAGGCTTCCGCGGTCAGCCGGTGAACGTGGTCTTCGACGAACTCAAGCAGGACAACCGGAAGCGCATCCTCGCCTACCTGGAGAAGGACGGGAAGGATCTCGGGGAGGGCATGCTCGCCCAGGGTCTGGTGGTGGCCTACACCAAGTATCCCGTCCCGCGCATGAACGCCTACCTCCTCGCCGAAGGACGGGCGTCGAAGGCGGCGCTGGGCATCTGGGCGGATCCTCAGGTCGCCCGCCGGGCCACGGACCTCAAGGCCCTGTGGGAAACCCAGCGGCGGAGGGGCGACTGATGATGTTCCGGGTCCTGCTCCGCTTCCTGCGGCTCAACCGCGACCTGTCCGGCGCGGGGGTGAAGTCCAAGGCCCTCCTCATCTTCGTCCTCCTCGTCTGGTACGCCACCTCCGGCTTCCTCTTCTTCGAGCTGCCCGGCAAGCCGGACCTGGGCTGGCTCGACGGCCTCTGGTGGGCCCTGGTCACCATGGCCACCGTGGGCTACGGGGACCTCTTCCCCGTCACTGCCGGCGGCCGCTACCTCGTGGGCGTGCCCACCATGGTCTTCGGCATCGGCTTCCTCGGCTATCTCATCTCGGAGATCGCCGGAAGCCTCCTCGAAACGCGGTCCCGGAGGCTCAAAGGCATGCTCGACCTCACCCTCACCGACCACATCCTCCTCGTGAACTTCAGCTCCCTGGACGCGGTCCTGAAGCTGGTGCGCGAACTCCACGCGGACACCGCCACGGGCTCCAGGCCCGTCGTGCTCATCGACGAGAGCCTCGAGGAGCTGCCCGCGGAGCTCTTCGAGCTGGGCCTGCACTTCGTCCGCGGCGATCCGACCCGGGAGGAGACCCTGCGCCGGGCCGGCGCCGCCGAAGCCCTCCAGGCCATCATCCTGTCCCGGAACCCCGGGGATCCCCACTCCGACGACCACAACCTGGTGAGCACCCTGGTGCTCGAGTCCCTCAACCCGCGGATCTTCAGCGTGGTGGAGGTCATCAGCCCGGGGAAGATCCGCCAGGTGGAGCTGGCCGGGGCTAACAGCGTGATCTGCGCCTCGGAGCTGACCTCGGGGCTCATCGTGCAGGAGCTCCAGGACCCCGGCGTGAAGGACCTGATCATGGACCTGGTCTCCGACCTGGGCGGCCATCAGATCTACGTGGCGCCCATCGCGTCCATGGCGCAGTGGACCTACCGGGAGCTGGTGGCGTGGGGCCTGGAGGCCCGGTTCACGGTGCTCGGCATCCGCCGGAACGGGAAGGACCTGCTGAACTGCGCCCCGGACGCGGCCCTCGCGCCGGAAGACCTAGTCCTGCTCATCGGGACCCAGCGGGTGGGCTCCATCACCACGGGACAATGAGAGGGGTTCAGCCCCAGGCGCCCAGCAGCCGGCGGACGACGACCATCTGGCCCAGGTGGAAGGCGTTGTGGTCGGCTACCAGGAGGAACTCCCGCAGGTAGGTCTGGCCCGTGCCGTGAGGGATGGTCGCGAACAAATCGAGATGAGGATCCTGGAGCAGCTCCAGGAATGCCTTCCGGTCCGCCTTCACCGCCGCGAGGCTCGCAGACCAGGCCTTGGCGTCCGCCGGCGCCGGCGCGGCCGGCCAGTAGTCCTGGGGCCACGCGGGGTCCAGGTAGCCGGGGTTCACGCAGAACTCGAGGATGTCCGCCTGGGCCAGGCGCAGGTGTTCCAGCAGCTCCCAGAGCGAGTAGGGCAGGCCCTCGGGACGCACGCCCCGCAACTTCGGCGGAACCCCCTTGAGCACCACCTCGAAGCCCGCGTGGGCGTCCTCCCAGGCGAGGAGCTTCGCGAGGTGGGCGCGGAGGGGGTCGGTGCCCGGCCGGCCGCCCATGTCTAGCCCAGCGCCGCCTGGGCCGCCGCCAGCATGGCGATGGGCACGCGGTAGGGGCTGCAGCTCACGTAGTCGAGGCCGACCTGGTGGAAGAAGACCACGCTGCGGGGGTCGCCACCGTGCTCGCCGCAAACGCCCACCTTGAGGCCCGGCCGGGCGGCGCGGCCCTTCTCGACGGCGATGCGCACCAGCTCGCCGATGCCTTCCGTGTCCAGGCTCTGGAAGGGATCGTCGTCGAGGATCTTCTTGGCGACGTAGTCCGGCAGGAAGGAGCCCGCGTCGTCCCGGGAAAAGCCGAAGCCCATCTGGGTCAGGTCGTTGGTGCCGAAGCTGAAGAACTCGGCCTCCTCGGCGATCCGGTCCGCCGTGAGCGCGGCGCGGGGAATCTCGATCATGGTGCCCATGGGGGCCTCGAAGGCGGTGCCCCGTTCCCTGTTCACCTCGGCGATCTCCGCCAGGAGCTCGGTCTTCAGCCAGGTCAGCTCCCGCACCGTGCCGATGAGGGGGATCATGATCTCCGGGACCGCCTTCACGCCCGCTGCGCCGGCCTCCAGGGCCGCCTCCACGATGGCGCGAACCTGCATCCGGTAGATCTCCGGGAAGGTGATGCCCAGGCGGCAGCCACGGTGTCCCAGCATGGGATTGAATTCGTGGAGCTGTTCCACGCGCCGGTGCACGGTCTCCGCGCTCACCCCAAGCACCTGGGCCATCTCGGCCTGGCCCTCGGCGTCCTGGGGCAGGAATTCGTGGAGGGGCGGATCCAGCAGGCGGATGTTCACCGGCAGGCCGTCCATGGCCCGGTAGATCCCTTCGAAGTCGGCGCGCTGCATGGGCAGCAGCTTCGCCAGCGCCGCGCGGCGACCGTGCAGGTCCGCGGCCAGGATCATCTCCCGCACCGCGAGGATGCGCTCCCCTTCGAAGAACATGTGCTCCGTGCGGCATAGGCCGATGCCCTCGGCCCCGAAGGCCCGCGCCACCGCCGCGTCCTGGGGCGTGTCCGCATTGGTCCGCACCTTCATGCGGCGGTGCTTCGCGCTCCAGTCCAGGATCTTCGCGAAGCGCTGGTAGAGCGGACTGTCCTCGGGCTTCAGGCGCTTCTCCACCAGGACCTGATTCACCTCCGGCGGATGAGGGCTCAGCTTGCCAGCGAAGACTTCGCCGGTGGAGCCGTCGATGGAGAGCCAGTCCTCGCCGGCCTTGAAGGTGCGGCCGTCCGCCTTCACCGTGCCCGCGGCCAGGTCGATCTGGAGCCCGGAGGCGCCGCAAACGCAGGGCTTGCCCATGCCCCGAGCCACCACGGCGGCGTGGCTGGTCATGCCGCCCCGGGCGGTGAGGATGCCCTCCGCCGCCACCATGCCGGCGATGTCCTCCGGCGACGTCTCGACGCGGACCAGCAGGACGGGGCCCTGCTTCGCCATGGCTTCGGCATCCTCGGCGGTGAGGGCGATGCGGCCCGTGGCCGCGCCGGGGCCGGCGTTGAGGCCCTTCGTCAGGAGCTGTCCTTCCCGGCGCAGCCGCTCCTTTTCCCGGTCGTCGAAGACCGGCGCCAGGAGCTGGCTGAGGGCGCCCGCATCCAGGCGCTTCAGCGCGGTGGGCTCGTCGATCAGGCCTTCCTCCACCAGGTCCAGGGCGATGCGGATGCCCGCCAGGGCCGTGCGCTTGCCCGTCCGGGTCTGCAGCATGAAAAGCCTGCCACGCTCGATGGTGAACTCGATGTCCTGCATCTCCTTGAAGTGATGCTCCAGGCGGCCGGCGATGGCCAGCAGCTGCTGGTTCATCGCCGGCATCGCCTCCTCGAGAGACGTCAGGCCCGTGCCTTCGGCCTGGGCGCGGGTGATGGGCTGGGGCGTGCGGGTGCCCGCGACGACGTCCTCGCCCTGGGCGTTGATGAGGTACTCGCCGTAGAAGCGTTTCTCGCCGGTGGCGGGATCGCGGGTGAACGCGACCCCCGTGCCGCAGTCGTCGCCCATGTTGCCGAAGACCATGCTCTGGACGTTCACCGCCGTGCCCCAGTCGTCGCTGAAGCGGTTCAGCTTCCGGTAGGTGACCGCGCGGGGCGTGTTCCAGCTTTCGAAGACCGCATGGATGGCGCCCCAGAGCTGCTCCAGAGGATCCTGCGGGAAGGGGCGGCCCGTCTCCTCCCTCACCAGCTCAAGGTAGGTCGCCACAAGCGCGCGCCATTCCTCCGCGGTGACCTCCGTATCCAGGTGGCGTCCGGACTTCTCTTTCATGCGCTCCAGCTCCGCCTCGAAGTTGGAGCTGTGCACGCCGAGCACCACGTCGGTGTACATGGTGATGAAGCGGCGGTAGCTGTCCCAGGCGAAGCGGGGATTGCCCGAGGCCTCCGCCAGGGCCAGGACCGTGTGGTCGTTGAGGCCCAGGTTGAGCACCGTGTCCATCATGCCGGGCATGGAGACCCTTGCGCCGCTGCGCACGGAGAGGAGCAGGGGCTGGCCGTCGGCCGCGCCGAACTTCAGGCCCCGCGCGCCTTCCAGCCAGGTCAGCGCCTCGAGCACCTGGGCGCGCACTTCCTCGGTGAACGTCTTCCCCTGCCGGTAGTAGTCGGTGCAGACCTCGGTGGTCAGGGTGAAGCCTGGCGGCACGGGAATGCCGAGGCCCGCCATCTCCGCCAGGTTGCAGCCCTTTCCTCCCAACAGGTTCCGCAGGTGCGCGCCGCCTTCGTTCCGGTCCGCGCCGAAGGAATAGACATGCTTGGCCATGATCAACTCTCCGGGATCTCCCCAGGATAACGGCTGGCCGCGCCGAGCTTGCGCACAGATGCGACAAAGCCCCCATTGCTGGGGGCTTTGTGTGAGATTAACGTCGCGGCGACCTACTTTTCCACGTCTGTGTG
>JBGAST010000024.1:0-55105 GCA_044229575.1 Holophagaceae bacterium
CATCACCAGCGCGAGCGCCGAGATGGAGCCGATCCCGGCTGCGGTACGAAGGGTCTGACGGTTCATGGGGCCTCCTGGCGAACCAGATGCCGGGGTATAGTCCCCGGCGGTGGGAAAGTAGTTGGTCTTGATCTTGTCGAAAAGTTCCCGAGATGCCAATAAATAATCAGCGGAAGAAGTGCGAGCAAAAGTTGAACCAATAATTCATATCATAGTATAAAACGTGTGAAACATAGAATTAAACTTCTCGATTGGAATAATATAAATATCGAAAAGGTATGTTATGCCGTTTGAGCCTGAGTGGGCATGGAGAAAATATTGATGATCAAGGTCGGTGGACGCCCTGCCCGGTGCGGATCCGCTCCACGATCACGGAAGTGCTGTGCCCGGGCAGGAAAGGGATCAAGGCAAGGCGCCCGCCCCTGGATTCCACGAGGTCCCGGCCAACGACCCCCTCGGCGGTGTAGTCTCCGCCCTTGATCAGCACGTCGGGCCGGATCATGGAGATCAGATCGAAGGGGGTGTCCTCCGCGAACAGGACCACCGCGTCGACGCTGCGCAGCCCCAGGAGGATCCGGGCGCGGGCCCATTGGTCCTGCACGGGCCGGCTGGGGCCCTTCAGGCGGGCGACGGAGGCGTCGCTGTTCAATCCCACCACGAGGAACTCCCCCAGGGCCCGGGCGTCCTCGAGGTACTGGACGTGGCCGGGATGGAGCAGGTCGAAACATCCATTGGTGAAGCAGAGGGGCCGGGGCCTGGGTGCCAGCGACCGGACCAGGGCGCCCGCGTCGGGGAAAAAGTTGGGAAGGGCGCGGTCCGGTTCCATGGAATAAAATGTTACCCCCCGCCGAAGGGCGGGTGGACCGAGGAATCCATGCCGATCTATGAATACGCTTGTGCGAGCTGCGGTGCCAAGGAAGAACGGATCCAATCGGTGGGCGCGCCAGAGGTGCACGACTGCCCTTCCTGTTCCGCCCCGGCGGGCATGACACGGCTGGTTTCCAGGACGGCCTTCGTGCTATCCGGCGGCGGCTGGTACGCCAGTGGATACGCCGAAGGGTCCGAGGCAAAGGCCGCGGCCACCGCGGCCCCCGCTTCCGAGAAGGTGCCGGAGGGGAAGTCCTGCGCCACGGGGTGCGGGTGCCACCCGGCTCCGGCCGCCCCACCCCCGGCTTCGCTGCCCGGACCGGGGAATACCTGATTGACTTGATGCAGGGCCCTGGTAGCCTTGAAGGTTCCTGCCCTGCAAAGGCGGATCAGTTCATCCACTCGAAGTCGAGGGCCTCCGTCCCGACGACCTCTCGGGTCCAGGCCGAAAATCCGATCACGGGCCCATTTCCGGGCGGCCTCTCTTAGGAGGATGGTGTGCCAACCATCAATCAGCTCATCCGCCACGGGCGGAAGACCTTCATCAACAAGACGAAGAGCCCCGCGCTCGACGCCTGCCCGCAGAAGCGCGGCGTGTGCACGCGCGTCTTCACCACGACGCCCAAGAAGCCGAACTCGGCGCTGCGCAAGGTCGCGCGCGTGCGGCTCACCAACGGCATCGAGTGCACGACCTACATCCCGGGCGTGGGCCACAACCTGCAGGAGCACAGCATCGTGCTCATCCGCGGCGGCCGCGTGAAGGATCTCCCCGGCGTGCGCTACCACGTGGTGCGCGGCACCCTGGACGCCACCGGCGTCGCGGGCCGCAACCAGTCCCGTTCCAAGTACGGCGCGAAGCGGCCCAAGGCCGGCGCGGCGAAGAAGTAAGGAGAAGGTGAACCATGTCCCGCCGTTCCACTCCTCCCAAGCGTGAGATCCTCCCGGATCCCGTCTACAACAGCCTGCTCGTCTCCAAGTTCGTGAACATCCTCATGGAGCGCGGCAAGAAGGCCACCGCCGAGCGCATCGTCTACGGCGCCCTGGAGATCGTCGCGAAGAAGAGCGGCGAGGAGGCCCTCGAGGCCTTCACGAAGGCCCTGACCAACATCAAGCCCGCGGTGGAAGTCAAGTCCCGCCGCGTCGGCGGCGCCACCTACCAGGTGCCCGTGGAGGTTCCCCAGAACCGCCGCGTGTCCCTGGCCATGCGCTGGCTCAAGACCTATTCCGCCTCCCGCGGCGAGCGCACCATGCGCGACAAGCTGGCCGGCGAGATCCTCGACGCCATGAACTTCCGCGGCGCCGCGATCAAGAAGAAGGACGACGTGCACAAGATGGCCGAAGCCAACAAGGCGTTCGCCCACTTCCGCTGGTAATCCCCTGCCGGATCCAAGAGGGGCCGCGGGCGCGGCCCCTCTTTGCGGTATCCGGAACTGCCGCACGAATGCCGATCTTTCCGAACCGAACCCCGCACTGAATCCCCAGGAGGCCGCCGTGGCCCGCACGACTCCCCTCGATCGCTACCGCAACATCGGCATCATGGCCCACATCGACGCGGGCAAGACGACGACGACGGAGCGCATCCTCTACTACACCGGCAAGATCCACAAGATCGGCGAGGTGCACGAAGGCGCCGCGACCACCGACTGGATGGTGCAGGAGCAGGAGCGCGGCATCACCATCACGTCCGCCGCCATCACGGCCGTCTGGACCCCCCAGACCGGCCAGCTGAAGGACGTCGAGCACCGCATCAACATCATCGACACCCCCGGCCACGTGGACTTCACCGCCGAGGTGGAGCGCTCCCTGCGCGTGCTGGACGGCGCCTGCGCCGTGTTCTGCGCCGTGGGCGGCGTGCAGCCCCAGTCGGAGACCGTGTGGCGCCAGGCCGACAAGTACGGCGTGCCCCGCATGGCTTTCGTGAACAAGATGGACCGCGTCGGCGCCGACTTCTACCGCGTGGTCGAGATGATGAAGACGCGCCTGAAGGCGAAGCCCTGCCCGATCCAGATCCCCATCGGCGCAGAGGAGCACTTCAAGGGCGTGGTGGACCTCGTGCTCATGAAGGGCCTGACCTTCGACGAGGGTGACAAGGGCTTCAAGGTCATCTACGGCGAGATCCCCGCCGACCTGGTGGAGACCGCCCACGAGTGGCGCGAGAAGATGATCGAGATGGTGGCCGAGACCGACGAGGCCCTCATGGAGAAGTACCTGGGCGGCGAGGAGCTGACCGAGGACGAGCTGCGCGACGGCATCCGCAAGGGCTGCATCTCGCTCCAGTTCACCCCCATGACCTGCGGCTCCGCCTTCAAGAACAAGGGTGTGCAGCCCATGCTCGACGCCGTCGTCTCCTACATGCCCTCGCCCCTGGACATCCCGGCCATCAAGGGCACGGACATGGACGGCAACGAGGTCGAGCGCAAGGCCGACGACAGCGAGCCCTTCAGCGCCCTCATCTTCAAGATCATGGCCGACCCCTTCGTCGGCTCCCTGGCCTTCATCCGCGCCTACTCCGGCGTCCTCGAGGCCGGCTCCGGCGTCTACAACGCCTCCAAGGGCCGCAAGGAGCGCATCGGCCGCCTGCTGCAGATGCACGCCAACAAGCGCGAGGACATCACCGAAGTGCGCACCGGCGACATCGGCGCGGCGGTGGGCCTCAAGGACGTGCTCACGGGCCAGACCATCTGCGACGAGAACCACCCCGTCATCCTCGAGTCCATGGACTTCCCGGACCCCGTGATCACGGTGGCCATCGAGCCCAAGACCAAGGCCGACCAGGAGAAGATGGGCATCGCCCTGAGCCGCCTTGCCCAGGAGGATCCCACCTTCAAGGTCAAGACCGATCCGGAGACGAACCAGACCATCATCGCCGGAATGGGCGAGCTGCACCTCGAGATCATCGTCGACCGCATGATGCGGGAATTCAAGGTCGAGGCCAACGTGGGCAAGCCCCAGGTTGCCTACCGCGAGACCATCCGCAAGCGCGTCGAGTCCGAAGGCAAGTTCGTCCGCCAGTCCGGCGGCCGGGGCCAGTACGGCCACGTCAAGCTCATCGTCGAGCCCAACGAGCCCGGCAAGGGCTACGAGTTCATCGACAAGATTAAGGGCGGCGTGGTGCCCAAGGAGTACATCAAGCCCACGGACCAGGGCATCCAGGAGGCCCTGGAAAGCGGCGTCCTCGCGGGCTACCCGGTGGTGGACGTCAAGGTCACCATCTACGACGGCAGCTACCACGACGTGGACTCCAACGAGATGGCCTTCAAGATCGCCGGCTCCATGGGCTTCAAGTCCGGCTGCGAGAAGGCCGGCCCCGTGATCCTCGAGCCCATCATGGCCGTCGAGGTCGAGACCCCCGAGGACTACATGGGCGACGTCATCGGCAACCTGAACAGCCGCCGCGGCCGCATCGAGAACATGGAGGACCGCAGCGGCTCCAAGATCGTCACCGCCAAGGTGCCCCTCGCCGAGATGTTCGCCTACTCCACCACCCTGCGCTCCATGACCCAGGGCCGGGCTTCCTACACCATGCAGTTCTCCCACTACGAGGAAGCCCCCCGCAACGTGGCCGAGGAGATCATCGCCAAGGCCAAGGGCGCGAAGTAACCTGCTTTTCCAGCCCCTCCGGGGGTGAGGCCTCGCGCCTCTGAATATTTCCGCCCGCGCCTTCCGGGGCGCGGACCCCCCAGGCCGCCGGGCTTGAAAAAAACATTTGAGCTTCCGGCGGCTTTTGATATGCTGGTCAGTCCATGTCCCCTCTGGGGATGGCCCTGCCCCCGCGAGGGGAAGGGGTTCCTGCCCTCTCCCGAGGGCGCCAATCAGGTTGGGCGGCCAGCGCCCCACGTCTATGGACGGTCCCCCGTCCCAATGGAGTGAGCATGAAAGACAACATCCGTATCCGCCTCCGGGCCTTCGACCACCGTCTGCTGGACCAGTCCACCCGCGAAATCGTGGACACCGCCAAGCGCACGGGGGCCCAGGTGGCCGGTCCCATTCCCCTGCCCACGCGCATCAGCAAGTACACGGTGAACCGCTCGCCGCACGTGGACAAGAAGAGCCGGGACCAGTTCGAGATCCGCACCCACAAGCGGCTCCTCGACATCCTCAACCCCACCCAGAACACGGTGGACACCCTGATGCGCCTCGACCTCCCCGCGGGCGTCGACGTCGAGATCAAGGTGTTCAGCCGGCAGGGCAACAGGTAAGGGAAGGGGGAGAAAAATATGTCCAAAGGAATCATCGGCAAGAAGCTGGGCATGACCCAGATCTTCAACGAGCAGGGGCAGGTCGTCCCTGTGACCGTCATCCAGGCGGGCCCCTGCGTGGTCCTGCAGCGCAAGACCACGGCGAAGGAGGGCTATGACGCCATCCAGATCGGATTCGTGGATCCCAGCGGCGGCAAGCGCGCCTCCAAGGCCGAGAAGGGCCACGCCGAGAAGCACGGCGTCGCCCCCCTCCGCGTCCTCCGCGAGTTCCGCGTCGAGGCCGGGGACGAGCGCAAGGCCGGCGACAGCGTGACCGCCGCCGAGTTCGAGGCCAAGGCCAAGGTGAACGTCATCGGCGTGAGCAAGGGCAAGGGCTTCGCCGGCGTCATGAAGCGCCACCACTTCAAGGGTGGCCGCGCCACCCACGGCTCCATGTTCCACCGCGCTCCCGGTTCCATCGGCGGATCCTCGAATCCCAGCCGCGTGTTCCCCGGCATGCGCATGGGCGGCCAGATGGGCAACGAACAGGTCACTGTCCGGAACCTGGAGATCGCCAAGGTGGATGCCGAGAACAACCTGTTGCTCATCAAGGGTGCCGTCCCCGGCCCCAAGGGCGGCTACGTCGTGATCAAGCAGGAGGCCTAAGATGGCGACCTTCGCGCATCCCGTACTCAATCTCGATGGCAAGCAGGCCGGCACGGTCGACCTGCTGCCTGAAGTCTTCAAGCTCGAAGAGATCAACACCCACCTGATCTGGGAGGCCGTGCGCCACTTCCTCGCGAAGCGCCGCGCCGGCACCGCCAAGACCAAGGACAAGTCCGAAGTCTCGGGCTCGGGCAAGAAGCTCTGGAAGCAGAAGGGCACCGGCCGCGCCCGCGTCGGTTCCGTCCGCAGCCCCCTCTGGCGGCACGGCGGCATCGTCCACGGGCCCAACCCCCGCTCCTACGACTACGCCTTCCCCAAGAAGGCCCGCCGTTCGGCGCTCCGGAACGCCCTCTCCTCCAAGCTCGCCTCCGGCCAGCTGATGGTGGTGGACAACTGGAACATCGACACGCACAAGACGAAGGCCCTGGCCGGCACCCTCAGCAAGCTGGGCGTGAGCGGCTCGGCCCTCCTCGTCGGCGCCGAGGGCTCCCGCAACATGGAGCTCGCTGCCGGGAACAACCCGAAGGTCATGGCCATCGCCAGCCTCGGCGTGAACGTGTACGACCTGCTGAAGCACGACCAGGTGGTCTTCTCCAAGGACGCCATCCTGGCCCTCCAGGAAGTGGTGAAGCCATGACCAAGATCTTCGAAGTGATCCGCCGGCCCCTCCTCACGGAAAAGGGCCAGATCCTGCGCGAGACGCAGAACATCCAGGTGTTCGAGGTGGCCCCCTGGGCCTCCAAGCACCAGATCAAGGAAGCCGCGGAGCTGCTGCTCCAGGCGAAGGTGAAGTCCGTCCGCACCGTCAAGGTGAAGGCCAAGGCCAAGCGCCTCGGCCGCTGGATGGGCACGACCACGGCGTCGAAGAAGGCCTACATCGAGCTCGGCGAAAGCCAGCTCGCGGCCTCCCTCCCCGGCACCGAGAACGCGTAACCGGAAGGGCAGGAGTCCGGCATCGGCCGGCCTGACCACCCCTCCACAACCCACGCGGGCGGACAAGTTTGCCCCTATCGCCCGCATCACCTAGGCAAGAGGAACCCACATGAGCATCAAGCTGCTCAAGCCGACCACACCCGGTCAGCGCGGGATGTCCAAGCAGGGCTTCGAGGAGATCACCTCCGACAAGCCCCACCGCTCCCTGCTGGCCAAGAAGAACCGCACCGGCGGCCGCTCCAACACCGGCCGCATCACCACCCGCCACATCGGCGGCGGGCACAAGCAGAAGTACCGCATCATCGACTTCAAGCGCGACAAGGCCGGCATCCCCGCCACCGTCGCCACGATCGAGTACGATCCCAACCGCACCGCGCGCATCGCCCTCCTGGTCTACGCCGATGGCGAGAAGCGCTACATCCTGGCCGCCGACGGCTTGGCCGTGGGGCGCAAGGTGGTGAGCGGCAAGGACGCCGACATCCTGGTCGGCAACGCCCTGCCGCTGCGCAACATCCCCGTGGGCAACGAGATCCACAACCTGGAGCTGAAGCCCGGCAAGGGCGGCCAGCTGTGCCGCGCCGCCGGCGCCTTCGCCCAGCTCGTGGCGAAGGACGGCGACTACGCCCAGGTCCGCATGAAGTCCGGCGAGATCCGGAAGATCCACCTCGACTGCATGGCCACCATCGGCAAGGTGGGCAACCTGCAGCACGAGAATGTCAAGCTGGGCAAGGCTGGCCGCAAGATCTGGATGGGCGTCCGCCCGACGGTCCGCGGCGTCGTCATGAACCCGGTCGACCATCCCCACGGCGGCGGCGAAGGCCGCACGTCCGGCGGCCGTCACCCCGTGACGCCCTGGGGCCAGCCGACCCGCGGCTACAAGACGCGCAAGAACCAGCGCACCGACAAGTTCATCGTCAAGCGCATCAACTAAGGAGACCCAAAAATGGCGCGTTCGCTTAAAAAAGGACCGTTCATCGATGGCCACCTCCTCAAGAAGGTGGAAACGGCACAGCAGAACAACGACAAGCGCGTGATCAAGACCTGGTCCCGCCGCTCGACCGTCGTGCCGCAGATGATCGGACTCACCCTCGCCGTCCACAACGGCAACAAGTTCATCCCTGTCTACGTCACCGACAACATGGTGGGCCACAAGCTGGGCGAGTTCGCCCTGACCCGCACCTTCAAGGGCCACGCCGGCAAGTCCGACGCCAAGGCCAAGGGGAAGTGACCATGTCCGAAATCGTTTCCAGCGCAACCATCCGGCACCTTCGCGGCAGCGCCCAGAAGGCCCGCCTCGTCGTGGACCTGATCCGCGGCAAGAAGATCGCCGACGCCCAGTGGATCCTCGCTTCCACGAAGAAGTACGCCGCCGAGCACATCCGCAAGCTCCTGGATTCCGCCGTGGCCAACGCCATGGACAAGAATCCCTCCGTCGATCCCGATGGCCTGGTGGTCCGCACCGCCTTCGTGGACGAGGGTTTCCGCATGAAGCGCGTCCGCCCTGCGCCCATGGGCCGCGCCTACCGGACCCAGAAGCGCACCTGCCACATCACCCTGCAGCTGGCGGACGCCATCGTTGCCGCCGGCGGGGAGGAGTAAGCCATGGGTCAGAAAGTCCATCCCTACGGATTCCGGGTCGTCCACACCAAGGCCTGGAAGAGCAAGTGGTTCAGCAAGCGCGAATACGCGACGCTGCTGCACGAGGACCTGAAGCTCCGCAAGGACCTGAAGGCCCAGCTCCACGCCCTGAACGCGATGATCAGCAAGATCGACATCGAGCGCGCGGCGGACAAGGTCACCATCCGCATCTTCACGGCCCGTCCGGGCATCGTGATCGGCCGCAAGGGCGCCGAGATCGACAAGCTGCGCGAGGACCTGCAGAAGAAGCTGAAGCGCCCCGTGGCCGTCGACATCCAGGAGATCAAGAAACCCGAGATCGACGCCCAGCTCGTCGCCGAGGGCGTCGCCCAGCAGCTCGAGCGCCGCATCGCCTTCCGCCGCGCCATGCGCAAGGCCGAAGAAGCCGCGATCCGCTTCGGCGCCAAGGGCTTCAAAATCAAGGTCTCCGGCCGCCTGAACGGCGCCGAGATCGCCCGCACGGAAGACTACCTCAGCGGCCAGATGCCGCTGCAGACCATCCGCGCCAACGTGGACTACGGATTCGCCGAAGCCAACACCACCTACGGAATCATCGGGGTCAAGGTGTGGGTGAACCTCGGCGAGGCCGTCATTGAAACCACGAAGCGGTGAGGTGACCCCATGCTGATGCCAAAGAAGGTCAAGAACCGCAAGGTCCAGAAGGGCCGCACCAAGGGCGTCGCCACCCGCGGCCACGAGCTCGCCTTCGGCGACTTCGGGCTCAAGGCGATGGAGCACTGCTGGCTCACCAACCGCCAGATCGAGGCCGCCCGTATCGCCATGACGCGCCACATCAAGCGCGGCGGCAAGATCTGGATCCGCATCTTCCCCGACCGCCCCACCACGTCGAAGCCCGCGGAAACCCGCATGGGTAGCGGCAAAGGCGCGCCGGACGGCTGGGTGGCGGTGATCCGCCCCGGCCGCATCCTCTTCGAGATGGAGGGCGTGGACGAGACGACCGCCCGCGAAGCCC
This sequence comes from Holophagaceae bacterium, assembly GCA_044229575.1. Classification (GTDB taxonomy): domain Bacteria; phylum Acidobacteriota; class Holophagae; order Holophagales; family Holophagaceae; genus JADJVL01. The sequence continues at coordinate 9,256 of JBGAST010000024.1, forward strand.
TGCGCCTCGCGCAGATGAAGCTTTCCGTGGCCTCCGAATTCATCACCCGCACGCCGCCCGAGGAATGAGGGAGACAACGATGAGCAAAAAGAACCCTTTCAGCACCCTCACCACCAAAGGCGTGGATGAGCTGGCCCAGCTCGAAGCCGAGCTGGCCGCGAAGCGCTTCACCCTGCGCTTCCAGCACGCCGTGGGGCAGGTGGAGAACACCGCCGAAATCCGCAAGACGCGCCGCGAACTGGCCCGGGTGAAGTCCGCCCTGAGCCAGAAGCTGGCCGGGAAGTGAGGAGCCGCCCATGAGCCTAGAAAAGAAGATGGTCCGCAGCGGCATCGTGGTGTCCAGCGCCGCCGACAAGACGGTGGTGGTGAAGGTGGAGCGCAAGTTCCAGCACCCGCTCTACCACCGCACCGTGAAGCAGTCGAAGAAGTTCATGGCCCACGACGAAACCAACGCCTGCGCCGTCGGCGACGTGGTGAAGATCGTCGAGGCCCGTCCGATGTCCAAGCGCAAGCGCTGGGCGGTCCTCGAGATCGTCCAGAAAGCTGGCGAGTAAGGAGCCGACATGATCCAGATGGGTTCCATGCTCACGGTCGCCGACAATTCCGGCGCCAAGAAGATCTGCTGCATCCTGCCCCTGGGCGGCGGTGTCGGCAAGACCGCCCAGTTGGGCGACGTCATCACCGCCTCCGTCAAGGAAGCCATCCCCGGCGGCACGGTGAAGAAGAAGGCCGTGGTGCAGGCGGTCATCGTCCGCCAGCGCAAGGCCTTCCGCCGCAAGGACGGCTCCTACATCCGCTTCGACGAGAACGCCGCCGTCATCATCAAGAAGGATGGCGAACCGGTGGGCACCCGCGTCTTCGGACCCGTGGCCCGCGAGCTCCGCGAGCGCAAGTACATGAAGATCGTCTCGCTCGCCCCTGAGGTGATTTGATGGAAACGACGACCACCAAGATGAAGTTCAAGAAGGGCGACGAAGTCATCGTCATCGCCGGCAAGGACAAGGGCAAGGTGGGGACCATCGCCAAGGTGAGTCCCAGCACGAACAGGGTCCTCGTGTCCGGGGTCAACTTGGTCAAGCGCGCGGTCAAGCCCAACCCCCAGACCGGGGAGGAGGGCGGGATCATCGCCAAGGAGGCCCCGATCCACGCCTCCAACGTGGCCTTCAACGCCGGCGGCAAGCCCTCACGCAAGCGTCCCGCCTGACATTTCCGCTTTCAAGGGGCCGTTCTCCGTGGGAGAATGGCCTTTCCGCCGGCCTCCACCTTGGATCGCCGCGCGGGTTCTGACAACCTGAGGCCGAGGGGAAACGGGACCGCCCAAGCCCCCTCCGCACTCCCGAACCCCTAGGGCTTCCCGGCCCCGAGCCGGAAGCGCTGATGTCCACCACCCATTCCAGGGCCACGGTGGGCGCTCGCTGCCCCCTACGGAAATGGAGGAACCATGACCGAGCCGCGTTTCAAGGCTCACTACACCACCAAGGTGGTGCCCGCCCTCAAGCAGGACTTCGGCTACACCAGCGCCATGCAGGTGCCGAGGCTTGAGAAGATCGTCATCAACATGGGCGTCGGCGACGCCATCCAGAACATCAAGATCCTGGACACCGCCGTCGAGGAGCTCACCGCCATCGCGGGCCAGAAGGCCATCGTGCGCAAGGCGAAGAAGAGCGTCGCCCAGTTCAAGCTCCGCGAGGGCATGCCCATCGCCTGCATGGTGACCCTGCGCGGCGCCCGCATGTGGGAGTTCTTTGACCGCCTGGTGACCCTGAGCCTGCCGCGAGTCCGCGACTTCCGAGGCGTGCCGACCCGCTCCTTCGACGGCCGCGGGAACTACACGCTGGGCCTGAAGGACCAGGTGATCTTCCAGGAAATCGACTACTCGAAGGTGGACAAGCTCAAGGGCATGAACGTCACTTTCGTCACCTCAGCCCCCACCGACGCCGAAGCAAAGGCCCTCCTGGCCCACCTCGGCATGCCCTTCCGCAAGTAGCTCGGAGGAACCATGGCTCGCAACGCGAAGATGTACAAAGACAGTCAGAAGCCGAAGTTCAGCACCCAGCACCGGAACCGCTGCAAGTCCTGCGGGCGTCCCCGCGGCTTTATGCGCAAATTCGAACTCTGCCGACTCTGCTTCCGCAAGCACGCCCTCCAGGGCGAGCTTCCGGGTGTGCAGAAGTCCAGCTGGTAAGGAGGAATCGACATGAACACCGATCCGATCGCCGATTACCTCACGCGCATCCGCAACGGCATCATGGCCGGGCACGACGCGGTCGTCATCCCCGCCAGCAAGCTGAAGGAGCGCCTCTCCTCCATCCTGCAGCAGGAGGGCTACATCCACTCCTTCAAGGCGGTGGAGCACGAGGACCGCAACTACATCATCATCAACCTCAAGTACGTCAAGGGCGGCGGCAACGTGATCCACGGCCTGCGCCGCGTCTCGCGCCCGGGCCTGCGCATCTACACCGGCGTCCGGGACATCCCGGAGGTCCACGGCGGCCTGGGCGTCGCGATCCTCTCCACCCCCAAGGGGCTGCTCACCGGCAAGGATGCCAAGAAGCAGAACCTGGGCGGCGAGGTCCTCGCCCACGTCTGGTAGTCCATCTCCCCTGGTAGGACGCCCGGGCCTCCCGCGCGTTATTCCAAAGTCCCCAAACCCAAGGATTCCAAAATGTCCCGAATTGGAAAAAAGCCCGTGACGCTGCCGAAGGGCGTGAAAGTCAGCGTCCATGGTGCTGAGGCCGTCGTCGAAGGCGCCAAGGGCAAGCTCAGCTGCCCGATCCCCACTGTGATCACCCTCGACATCCAGGCCGACTCCGTCGTTCTCGTCCGCGCGAACGAAGAAGCCCAGAGCCGGGCCTACCACGGCCTCGCCCGCGCCCTCCTCCAGAACGCCGTGACCGGCGTGACCGACGGGTGGAAGAAGGAGCTGGACATGGTCGGCGTGGGCTACAAGGCCGCCATGGAAGGCGCCAAGCTGCGCCTCGACCTCGGCTACAGCCACCCGATCATGTACGAAGCCCCCGCGGGCATCAGCATCGCCGTGGAGAAGCAGACCCACATCGTCGTGACCGGCTCGGACCGACAGCTGGTCGGCCAGGTCGCCGCCGACATCCGCAAGTTCCGCAAGCCCGAGCCCTACAAGGGCAAGGGCGTCATGTACACGGGCGAAGTCATCCGGCGCAAGGCCGGCAAGACCGGCAAGTAAGGGGGAACCATGGCTACGTCGATCGAACTCAAGAAGCAGACCGAGCGCCGCGACAAGACCAAGGCCCGCATCCGCGGCCGGGTCGACGGCACCGCGGAGCGTCCGCGCCTCACGGTGTTCAAGTCGCTCAAGCGCATCTACGTCCAGGCCGTTGACGACGCGAAGGGCATCACTGTCGCCTCCGCCAGCAGCCTCGAGAAGGAACTCAGGGAACAGGTCAAGAGCGGCGCCAACATCGAGGCCGCCAAGGCTGTGGGCGCCCGCATCGCCGCCCGCCTCAAAGAGCAGGGCATCACCGCGGTGGTCTTCGACCGCAACGGCTACGTCTATCACGGCCGCGTGAAAGCGCTCGCCGACAGCGCCCGCGAAGCCGGGCTGCAGTTCTGAGGAGCGAACCAATGGCGATCGCAGAAAAGACTCACAACCAGGGCCCCGCGGGCGCCGGCCACGGCGACGGCCAGGGCGAATTCAAGGACCAGGTCATCTACGTCGGCCGCGTCACCAAGGTGGTGAAGGGGGGCAAGAACTTCTCCTTCTCCGCGCTGGTGGTGGTGGGCGACGGCCGAGGCAAGGTCGGCTTCGGTCTCGGCAAGGCCCTCGAGGTCCCCTCGGCCATCAAGAAGGGGATCGAGAGCGCCAAGCGCAACATGATCAAGGTGCCCGTCACCCCGAACGCCTCCATCCCGCACCCGATCACCGGCAACTTCGGTTCCGGGTCGGTGCTCATGAAGCCCGCCCCCGAAGGCACCGGCATCATCGCCGGCGCCGCGGTGCGCGCCATCATGGAGGCAGTCGGCATCAACAACGTCCTCACCAAGTCCCTCGGCTCCTCCAATCCCCACAACGTGGTCCGCGCCACGTTCCAGGGCCTCGAGAGCCTCATGGACCCCTACACGGTCTCGGTCAACCGCGGCCTGGACCAGAGGGAGGCCTAAGATGGCGAAGCAGATCTACATCCCGGTGGCCCAGCACCTCGGCAAGCAGGTGGTGATCACCCTCAAGCGCAGCATCATCTGCACCGTGCCCAAGCAGCGGGCCTACTGCCAGACCCTCGGACTCAAGAAGGTCGGCGACACCCGCGAATGCGAATACACCCCCCAGATCCACGGAATGGTGAAGCTGATGCCGCACCTCGTGGACGTGACGGTGAAGGGATAAACCATGAAACTCAACGAACTCAAGCCCGCCGAGGGCGCCGTCAAGAGCCGCAAGCGCGTGGGCCGGGGCAAGGGCTCCGGCATGGGCAAGACCTCGACCCGGGGCGAGAAGGGCCAGAAGAGCCGCCGCGGCTACAGCGGCCGGGTCGGTTTCGAAGGCGGCCAGATGCCGCTGGTGCGCCGCCTGCCCAAGCGCGGCTTCACCAACCACTTCGCGCCCCTCACCGAGGAGATCTCCCTCTCCCTCATTTCCATCCACTTCGCGGATGGGGAAAAGGTCTCCCTGGCATCGCTGCGCGAGAAGAAGCTGGTGAGCTCCAAGATCGAGCGCGTCGTGGTCCTCGCCAGCGGCGAGCTGACCCGCAAGGTGACCGTGGCGGTGGACCGCGTCACCAAGGGCGCCCGCGAAGCCATCCTGGCCAAGGGCGGCACCGTCGAAGAACCCAAGGCCTGAACCGTCCTGATTCAACGTTCGGCCACGGGGGCTCCATCGGATGAACAAGATCAAACAGCTGTTCAGCAACCCTGAACTTCGCAAGCGCCTCCTGTTCACCCTCATCCTGCTGATCGTCTACAGGCTGGGGGTGCACGTGTCGGTGCCCGGCGTGAACGCCGACGCCCTGGCCAAGAACCTGGGCAAGGCCGGGGACCTCCTCGGGGTCGTGGACCTCTTCTCGGGCGGCGCCTTCAAGAAGTTCTCGGTCTTCGCCCTGGGCATCACGCCCTACATCACCGCCAGCATCGTCCTCCAGCTCCTGGGCGCGGTTATTCCGCAACTCGAGCAGCTGCAAAAGAAGGAAGGCGAGGCGGGCCGCGAGAAGATCAACCAGTGGACCCGCTACCTGACGGTGCTGCTGGCCATGATCCAGGGCTTCGGCATCGCCTCCCTGGCCCAGAGCCTGGGCGAGAACGTGGTGGCCAACCCCGGCACGGCCTTCAAGGTCGGAGCGGCCTTCACCCTGGCCACCGGCACCATCTTCGTGATGTGGATCGGCGAGCAGATCACCAACAAGGGGATCGGCAACGGCATCTCCCTGCTGATCTTCGCGGGCATCGTATCGGGCCTGCCCAAGGGCGCCATCACCCTCTTCACCCTGTTCAAGGCCTCCCTGACCGATCCCAACCAGGCGCCCCCCGGCATCTTCCTCCTGCTCTTCGCCGCCATGGCGGCGGTCCTCCTGGCGGTGGTGCTGGTGGAGAACGCCTTCCGGCGCATCCCCATCCACTACGCCCGGCGGGCGGACAGCGCGGGCATGTCCAGCCAGCGCAGCTCTTACATGCCCCTGAAGGTGAACACAGCGGGCGTGATGCCCGTAATCTTCGCCGGGTCCGTCATCGCCTTCCCGGCCACCATCGCCCAGTTCACCAAGTGGGAATGGATGGCCAAGGCGGCGGGCTGGCTGAGCCCCCAGGCCCATTTCGGGATCTACACGCCGGTCTTCATCGGCGTGGTGGTCTTCTTCTCCTTCTTCTACACCAGCATCATCTTCAACCCCGATGAGACCGCCGAGAACATGAAGAAGTCCGGCGGCTACATCCCGGGCATCCGGCCGGGCAAGGAAACCAGCGTCTACATGGACAGCGTCCTCAGCAAGCTGACCTTCGCGGGAGCCGTCTACCTGGCCCTCATCTCCATCGTCCCCCTCCTGATCTCCAACAGCATGCCGGCCCTGGCCTTCTACTACGGGGGCACGTCGCTGCTGATCGTGGTGGGCGTGGCCATGGACACCTCGGCCCAGCTCGAGAGCTACCAGGTGATGCGGAGCTACGACGGCTTCCTGGAGCGCGGCCGCGTCCGCCGCCCGGGCGGCCGCCCCGGGCCTCCGCGCTCGGGAGGGTCGGCGGCATGAAGGTCCACATCCTTTTGGGCCCCCCGGGGTCCGGCAAGGGGACCCAGGCCAAGCGCCTGGTCCAAGAATTCTCTTTGTTGCACCTGTCCACGGGTGATATTCTGAGAGACGCCGTTTCGAAAGAGACGGAGATTGGCCTACGGGCCAAGGCCATCATGGCCAGTGGAAAATTGGTGGACGACCAGACCGTCAATGGACTCGTTTTCGCGCGGCTGCAAGACGAGACCCAGGACGTCCTGTTCGACGGGTACCCCAGGACCCTCCAACAAGCTGAAGCCCTTGAGGATTTCCTCTCCGACAAGGGATTCGTCTTGGGTCTTGTGATGAACGTCGAAGTCCCCGATACGGTCTTGGAAGCCCGGGTGGTCGGGCGCCGCGTGTGCAGCAACAACGCCTGCGGAGCCATCTACCACATCGAGACCAAGCCCCCCAAGCAGGACGGCGTGTGTGATCTGTGCGGCAGCCCCCTGAAGCACAGGTCCGACGACACCGCAGAAGCCTTCCGGAGCCGGATGGGCGAATTCAATTCGACCTTCCAGCCCCTTCTCGGCTTCTACCGCGGCAGGGACACCTACCGCGGGGTGGACGGAAACCGGGCGCCGGACCAGGTCTTCGAAACCCTATCCCAGGTGTTCAAGACCATGGCCCGCACCTTCAAGGAGCATGCTTGAGCAAAGAAGAAGCCATTGAGCTCGAAGCCACAGTGGTGGAATCCCTGCCCAACGCGGTGTTCCGCGTCGAACTGGAAAACAAGCACCAGGTGCTAGCCCACATCAGCGGGAAGATGCGCAAGAACTTCATCCGCATCCTTCCCGGCGACCGGGTCCTCGTGGAGGTCACCCCTTACGACCTGACCCGCGGGCGCATCATCTACCGCTTCAAGTAAGCACTTCACTCAAACGGACTCGGGGTACCCCATGAAAGTTCGGCCCTCCATCAAGAAGCTCTGTGAGCACTGCAAGATCGTGCGGCGAGAAGGCATCGTCCGCGTGATCTGCAAGAAGAACCCCAAGCATAAGCAGCGCCAGGGTTAAGGAGCAGGAATGGCACGCATCGCAGGAATCGATCTTCCGGTCGGCAAGCGGGTTGAAATCGCGCTGACCTACATCTACGGCATCGGCCGGGCCAAGGCCCACAGTATCCTCGACCGCGCCAAGGTGGGCCACGGGACCAAGGTCCGGGACCTCACCGAGGACGAAGTCGGCCGCATCCGCCGCGTCATCACGTCCGACGAGACCGTCGAAGGCGACCTCCGCAAGAACATCGCCCTCGACATCAAGCGCCTCATGGACATCGGCAGCTACCGCGGGCTCCGGCACCGCAAGGGCCTGCCGGTCCGTGGCCAGCGCACTCACACCAACGCGCGCACCCGCAAGGGCAAGCGCAAGACCGTTGCCGGCAAGAAGAAGTAAGGCGAAGGGACTAGACGATGGCTAAACAACAGACTCGGACCACAGGCAAGAAGGTGGTCAAGAAGAAGGAAAAGAAGAGCGTTCCCCACGGGATCGCTCATATCCAGGCCTCCTTCAACAACACGATCATTTCGATCTCGGATCCCATGGGCAACATGCTCTCTTGGGCCTCCAGCGGGAACCAGAGCTTCCGCGGCACGCGCAAGGGCACGCCCTTCGCCGCCCAGGTCGCCTCCGGCGTCGCCGCCGAGGCCGCCAAGGAGCACGGCGTCCGCAGCGTGGATGTCCGCGTGAAGGGCCCCGGCGCCGGCCGCGAGAGCGCGATCCGCGCCCTGAACGCCGCCGGCATCTCGGTGACCAGCATCCGCGACGTCACGCCCATCCCCCACAACGGCTGCCGCCCCCCCAAGCGCCGCCGCGTCTAACCGAGGAGACAGAACATGGCTCGTTACAAAGACGCCGTTTGCCGCCTCTGCCGCCGCGAAGGCATGAAGCTCTACCTGAAGGGCGAACGCTGCTTCAAGGAGAAGTGCTCCTTCGAGACCCGCAAGGGCAAGATCCCCGGCCAGCACGGCGCGGGCAAGATGAAGAAGCCCACCGGCTACGCCATGCAGCTGCGCGAGAAGCAGAAGGTCAAGCGCATCTACGGCGTGCTCGAGAAGCAGTTCCGCATGTACTTCCACAAGGCCGACTCCAAGAAGGGCGTCACCGGCCACAACCTGCTCGGCTTCCTCGAAAGCCGGCTGGACAACGTGATCTACCGCCTGGGCTTCGCCCCCAGCCGCTCGGCGGCCCGCCAGATGGTCATGCACGGCCACGTCAAGGTCAACGGCAAGCGGGTGGACATCCCCTCCTTCCAGACCAAGACCGGCCACAGCATCGAGCTCGGCGAGCGCGCCAAGGCCAACGACGGCGTGAAGGGCTCGGTCGAGACCGCCGCCGGTCGGGGCATCCCCAAGTGGCTCACCCTGGACGCCGGCGCATTCAAGGGCCAGGTGATCTCCGCTCCCACCCGTGAAGACATCACGCTCGATATCAACGAGCAGCTGATCGTCGAACTCTACAGCAAGTAAGGGAGACGAATGCTGAACCTCAGCGATTTCCAGCGCCCGCGCTTCGCCGAAGCCAATGCCGGTTCCCTCACGGCAAGCTACGGGGAGTTCGTGGCCTATCCGTTCGAGCGGGGCTTCGCCACCACGGCGGGCCACGCCCTGCGCCGGGTGCTGCTCAGCAGCATCCAGGGCGCGGCCGTGACCAACGTCCGCATCAAGGGCGTGCAGCACGAGTTCACGACCCTGCCCGGCGTGTGGGAGGACATCACCCACATCCTCCTGAACCTCAAGGAGATCCCCTTCAAGCTCCATTCCTCCCAGCCCCAGGTGGTCACGTTGTCCGCCAAGGGCGAGGGCGTCGTCACCTCCGCCGCGATCAAGACCAACCAGAACGTGGAAGTGATGAACCCCGGCGTGCACATCGCGACGCTGGGCGAGGACGGGGAGCTGGAGATGGAGATCGTCGTGGGCATGGGCCGCGGTTTCATCACCGCGGACCGGAACCACAACGAGAACCTGGGCCTGGGCTACGTGCCCATGGACTCCAACCACAGCCCCATCACCCGCGTGAACTACATCGTCGAGCCGGCCCGCGTGGGCCAGAGCACGGACTACGAGAAGCTCACCCTCCAGGTGTGGACCAACGGCACGATCTCCCCCAAGGAGGCCGTTTCCGACGCCGCCCTCATCCTGCGCGAGCACTTCCTAGTGTTCGCCCGCCAGGACGAAGACTACGTGGACGAGGACTCCTCCGTCCCCGCGCTGACCGGCGAGAGCGTCAACGCCTGGCTCGGCAAGTCGGTGGAGGAGCTCGAGCTCTCCGTCCGCGCCAACAACTGCCTCCGCAACGCCAACATCACCACCATCGGTGAGCTGGTGCAGCGCACGGAGGCCGAGCTGATGAAGACCAAGAACTTCGGCAAGAAGTCCCTCCAGGAGATCAAGGACGAGCTCGCGCGCATCGGCCTCTCCCTGGGCATGCGGCTCGAGCAGGAAGTCTAAGGAGCCCCCCATGCGCCACAACCTCGCCGGCCGCCGCCTGAGCCGCAGCACCAATCAGCGCAAGGCCCTGATGAAGAACCTCGCGATCTCGCTCATCGAGCACGAGCGCATCGAGACCACTCTTCCCAAGGCCAAGGAGCTCCGCATTTACGTGGAGCCCTTCATTACCCTCTCCAAGACCGACAGCGTGCCCAACCGCCGCCTAGCGATGAGCCGCCTCGGTTCCAAGGACGCCGTCCAGAAGCTCTTCAGCGCCGAGTTCCGCCAGCGCTTCGAGAGCCGCCCCGGCGGCTACACCCGCATCCTGAAGATGGCGAGCCGCCTCGGCGATGGCGCCGACATGGCCCTTATCGAACTCGTGGACTTCGCGCTCCCCGAGACCGAGGACGCCGCCGAGTAGGACTCTTTTCAGGACCGGAAATGCGCCCCGAAAGGGGCGCTTTTCCATGCCGCGCGGGCGGTCAATGCTCGTAAGTGGTGATGTCCTGGTCCTTCGTCTCCTTCAGGAAGAGGGCTCAGTCCACCATGGGGATCACGGAGACGATCACGGGGTACCCGATCCCTCCGCAGATGTTGCCCTTGAGAGCGACCGTGCTGCCCGACGTGGCGCGGATGAACACGCACTGGATGCGCTGGCGTTCTGGGCGGCTCTGGGCCTTCTTGAGCCGCTCGGCCAGGGATCCGGGAGTGGCGCGGTCGAGGTGGACGCGAAGCTTCATTCCGGCTCCCTGGGGCTGGGATCCAAGCGCGAACTGCTCGATAGTCCGCAACCAGGCACTACACCCCACCTGTGCCTTTACTGGCCCGGGGACAAGTAGGATTGACCCATGCGGCTCAAGACGACGCGGGTCCCGGGCGGACGTGGTGAGGCGACGGGGCCGCCTCGCGGTGAGGGGCTGACCCGCCGCCACGTGATTACAAGTCCCCGCCTGCTCGAGGGCGCCATGCTGGCCAGCGGCGCCGCCGCGGGAGCCCTGTCCTGGGTGGCGGGCCGATGGCCCGGCGCCTTCATGCAGGCCTACGCGGACACCGTCTACCCCGCCCTGGCCCGGATCCTTGGCCCGATCGGCAGCCTCGTGCCCCTGCCCCTCGGTGAACTCCTCCTCGTGGGAATCCTGGGGGTGGTCCTGGCGTTCCTGATCCGGGCCGGTGCCGTCCTGGCCCGGGATGGCCGGGCGGGAGCTGGCCTGCTGTGGCGCGGGATCCGGTGGGCCGCCGCGGCGGGCTCCCTCCTCTACGCCGGGTTCATCCTCGCCTGGGGTCTCAACTACCGGCGCCCCCCCCTGGCCCAGCGCCTGGGGTGGCCGGTGGCGGCGCCCCGGGTGGAGGAGGTGCGGGGGCTTTGCGCAGAGCTCGTGCCCCAGGTGAACGCCCTGAGGGCCGCGGCGATACCGGATCCGGACCTGCGCCGGGTCGCCGCCCGGGCGGCGGAGGCCTATCGGGGGCTGGGTCCGGCCCTGGAGCCCGCGGTACCGGAGCTGCGGACCTCCCCCGTGAAACCCGCCCTCCTCAGCGGGCTCATGTCCCGCTCCTTGACCTGGGGCATGGTGATTCCCTGGACCCATGAGGCGCTGGTGAACCGGGAGACGCCCACCCCTTCGGCGCCCTTCACGGTCTGCCACGAGATGGCCCACCAGCGGGGAATTGCCCGTGAGGACGAGGCGAACTTCGTCGGCTACCTGGCCGCGCGCGCGCACCCTGATCCCGATTTCCGCTACTCGGCCCAGCGCTTCGCCCTGCATGAACTGCTCGCCCAGCTGGCCCGGGTGGATCCTGAGGCGGCCGGGGAACTCCTCCGCGGCCTGGATCCGGCGGTGCGGGAGGACGACCGGCGGGAGGCCGAATGGTACCGGTCCCGCATCTCGACCTTCAGCCGGGCGCAGGGAAGGGTCTACGACGGCTACCTGAAGTCCCAGGGGCAGCGGGAGGGGATTCACAGCTACGGCCAGGTCGTGGACCTGCTCATCGCCGAAGTACGGCTCCGGGGGGCGGGGAGGTTGCCCCCGGGCCTGGAATCCGCCGGACCTAGAAAATGAAGGCGTCCGCGATGAAGAGGGCCAGCAGGAAGACGCCGAGGAGTCCCTTGCCGACAGCCCCCACCAGGAAGCCCACGGCTGCACCGAGCCCAGCCTTCAGGGCTTCGGGGATGCTCCGCCGCGCGAAGGCCAGCTCGCATAGGACCGCGCCGAGGAAGGGGCCGAACAGGATGCCCGGCGGGCCGAAGAACAGGCCGACGAGGCCCCCGGCGAGGGCGCCGGCGATGCCGAAGCGGGAGGCGCCGGCGAGGCGGCTGGTGAGGGCGGTGGCCAGGGCGTCCAGGCCCAGGGCCACCAGGGCCGTCAGGGCGAAGATGGCGAGGGTCCACCAGGAAAGCGTCCCCGGCACCAGCAGCTTCACCGTGAGGGCGCCCAGCACCATGACGGGAAGCCCCGGCAGGACCGGCAGCCAGGCCCCAAGGAACCCGATCAGCAGGAGCAGGATCCCGAGGATCCAGCCCAGCCAGGCGGACCAGGGCACGGGACCGGCCCCTAGACCTTCAGGTCGCGGACGAAGCGGCGGACGAGGGCTTCGAAGCCTTTCGCGGCGGCCGCACCGGCGGCGAGGACCTCTTCGTGGGTGAGGGCTTCCGGGAGCATGCCCGCGCCCATGTTGCAGAGGCAGGAGATTCCGGCGGCCTTCAGGCCTTCGTGGCGGGCGACGATGACCTCGGGAACGGTGCTCATGCCCACGGCGTCGGCCCCCAGGATCCGGAAGGCCCGGATCTCCGCCGGGGTTTCGTAGCAGGGACCCGTCACAGCGACGTACACGCCCTCCTGCAGCCGCTGCCCCGAGGCCGCCGCGGCCGCGTGGAGCTGTTGCCGAAGACCCTTGTCATAGGCGGCGGTCATGTCGTGGAAGCGCGGCCCGGGCGGGACGTTGGGACCGATGCAGGGGTTGGTCCCGGTGAAGTTGAGGTGGTCGGAGATGACCATCAACTCCCCGACCTTGAAGAGGTGGTTGATGGCGCCGGCCGCGTTGGTGTGGAGCACCGCCTGGGCGCCCAGCCGCTTGAAGAGCCGCATGGAGGCCGTGACCACGGCAAGCGGATGGCCCTCGTAGAAGTGGAACCGGCCCGCCTGCAGGACCAGGCGGCGTCCCTCCATCTCGCAGAAGATGAGCTTGCCGCTGTGCCCCGCCACGCCCTGGGCGGGAAAGCCCGGCAGGTCCGTGAAGGGAATCTGGACGCCGGACCGGGCCTCCGGGCTGTCCGCCAGCGCGCCCAGCCCCGAGCCAAGCACGATGGCCAGTTCCGGCGTGAAGGGCACGCGATCTTTCAAGGCGGACAGGACGGAATCCAGGTCCATGGGGGCTCCGGTCTAGTTGGCGAGATCCAGCGAAACAGTGGCGGTGATGTCGGGGGCCAGGGTGGTGGGGCTGAGGAGGCGGACCCTCGCCAAGTACACGACCGGGGTGTCCTTGTTTCCCGCCAGGACGATCCGCGCCGGGCTCGGACCCGTGCCCGAGAACAGGTAGGTCCTGGTCGGGATGGTCTCGGTCGATGAAACGAATTGGACTTCGACTTGGGTTCCCGCCGGGAGGGTTGCCGGAAGGGTGGTCACATTGAAGGAGTAGGCGGTGTCCTTGCTCAGGGTGAACCGGTTGTAGGCGACCTCCCCCGAGCTGGTGTTCGGGTAGGCACCGTTCACCGCGGTGGCCTTCGACATGCTGAGGGTTATGGCGGGAAGGGGCGTGCTCAGGCTGTTCGGATCCGCGCCCCAACTCGTGACGAAGGCGGCTTCGGTTCCGGTGGTGGGCCGAGGCCACACGATGTTGTAAGGGGCGGCGAGGCTGGTGATGGCCGCGTCCGTGAAGATCGCCGCGAGATCGACGGACTCGAGGGCCGACTTGGCCTCCTTGAGTCGGGCGAGCTGAAGGAAGATGTTGGGCCGGTCCGTGAGGTCCGCAGGGCTCAGGATCCCGTAGAACCTGGTGGTGGCCGTGGCGGTGATCTTGGCCCAGTCCGTGGGCGTTCCGGGATTCGGCAGGCTGTTGGCCTTGAGGGTCATGTCCCAGGCCAAGGCCGCGATGGCGGGCCCGGACATGGAACCGCTGGTGAAGACTCCGAGAGCCCTCACATCGGAGTTCACGGTGGAAGCCGCGGTGGTGTCCGCCAGGTAGGGGGATTTCAGGAGGGTGGCCGCCATGGCGAAGGGGAGCCCCTCCACCAGGGCGGTTTCCGGAGCCAGATCGGGAAGGGCCCTGCCGGTGATCCCTGAGGTGGAGACGCCTGCCGTGATGCCCGGGTCGCTGGTCGCCGAAGCCCGTGCGCCGCGGGACCAGAGCCCGTTCCTGAACATCAGCGGGAAGATGACGCCCTCGTCGAAGGCATCGTCGTTGGCCGTGGCGCCCCGGATGGAACCGAAGTAGTGGAAGGCCTGGGTGGAGTAGTCGAAAGATAGTGGATACTTGGTTCGTTCATACTCGATGAAGGAACCCCGTGCGTCGGCCACTCCCATCCGGTAGTGGAGGTCCAGGGTGTCCCCGGGGTTGATCAGCCCAAGGTTGCTCGCATAGCAGGCGTAGATCGAATCGAGGATGGCCAGCACGCGGCTGCCCGTGCCGGTGGGTTCCAGGGTGGCCTGGGCGACCTGGCCCTGGCTGGGGATTGTGAGCCACCACTTGTCGGAAAGGCCCACGTCGAAGGTGATGGTGGCGGCGGCGGCGGCCTTGGTGCCCGGCACCGGGTTGCCGGCGGGGGCGGACCCGTCGAACCCTTTGCGCAGCGCGTAAAGCCGCCGCTCGCCGATGGGGAGTCCGCTGCTGATCCCGTCCGGGTCCGCGATGATGCTGATTCCGGAAGCATTGCCGGCGGTGGTGATGCTCAGGACTTCGAAAAAGACATCCAGGTCCTTGGGGGCGTTGAACAGCACGGTTCCGGTGGCATCGCACGAGCCCTGCTGGGCGAGAAGCCAGACCCTGGTCTTGGTGCCGTCCGGATTGGTCTGATCGGATCCCTGCCAGAGGCGAACCTGCACCCCGCGGGCGGGAAGGGTCTTGAAATTGGCCGGATTGGTATCGAGCCCCGTGGGCACGCCATTGGCATCCAAGACCAAGGAAATTCGAGTGTAGTTCACCTTGACGGTGGCGATCACGGTCGCGGCGGGCGCGGAGCCATCACCGGTGGACTTGCTGCCACCGCAGCCTGAAAGCAGGAACAGCCCCGCCGCGGCCAGGGCGGCGACAGGGCGCCTCAATAGGGTGATCCACGCCATTCAGAACCTCGAAAACACAAGAATTGTCAGGCTACCACGGGCCGGGCCGGCGGCCTCGATGGAATGGCGCCGCCCAGCCTCCCGTGCGTCCGGAAGGGCATAGGTTCGTGGATCCGCGGGAAAGGAACGCCGACCCTCCGACTACCGGCGGGTGTCGCCCACCAGGGCATTCTGGGCCATGAGCTCGGCCGGGATCTCGTCGGCGTCGTTCAGGAAGGGCAGGGGATTCTGGTGCTCGCCGGCGAGACGGAGCTCGAAGTGGAGGTGGGGGCCGGTGGCGTTGCCCGTGCGGCCCACCTCCGCGATCTTCTGTCCCCGCCTCACGACTTCGCCGATCAGGACGAAATTCGAACGGTGGTGGGCGTAGTGGGTGATCACACCATTGCCGTGGTCCACGGTGACGTAGTTGCCGTACTGGCGGTGCCGGCCCACGCCGACGACCTGCCCGTCCAGGGCCGCATAGACGTCGGTGCCGATGGGGGCGGTCAGGTCCAGGCCCCGGTGCCGGCCCCGGTAGCGGACCCGGCGCTTGCGGCTCTTGTGGGCCTTGGCCTTCACGCGGACCACCCGGGTGCGCATGCGTGGTCCCCAGGCGGAGCTGATGGTGCGGGTCTCCACGGGCCAGAGCAGGTCGAGGTGGCCGGGATCCGCAGGCTCGAAGGGGGCCGGCTTCGGGGCTTCCGCCTCTTCCGGCAGCACGGGCTGGGTGAGGCCCGCGATGGTGGAGGGGGAGGCCTTCAGGGCTTGGTCCAGGCGGGAGAGAGGTCCCAGGGTATTTGGAACGGCCTGATTGGGGAGTTCCAGCCCCAGATCCTGCCTCGAGTAAGCGGCCAGCCCCGGGGTCTCGGGAAGGGGGGCGAGGGCGGCGATCGGCGGAGCCGGTTCGGCCACCGCGAGGGACTGTCCGAGGGAAAGCCTCGCCAGGTTCACGCCGGGGTTCAGGTCCATCAGCTCGCCCAGGCGCAGACCGTAGCGGCGGGCGATGGAGGCCCCGGTGTCACCCTTCTGGACTGTGTGGACGCCCCTGGCGCTGGCGGGCTTCTGGACCTTGGACCTCGCCTTCACGCTGGGGTGGGGCACCGCGGGCTTCCGCGAGTTCCGGTGCCGGGGCTTGGCCGCCAGGGAACCGGCCCCCAGCGCGACGATCACGAAGGTCAGGACAGCGTGTCGCATGGAACTCCCGGGGCGGACGGACCTGGAGGGCCAGGTGTCGGGGCCTGGTTGCCCAGGACCACGGGTTGGCGCGAACAGCAGCGTGAACGCGAAGGAATCTCAATTCTAACGTCTGGGGAGGAATTGGTAAATGAAGGTTATTTCCACCTAGGGCACCCTGAACTCGGGGGGCAGATCGTCCCAGGGCAGGGAGACGGTTCCCCGACGCCCGCCTTCCTTCAGCAGAAGCCGTACCGGCCCGAGGGTCATCCCATGCCCCAGGGCCTTCAGCATGTCGTAGAGGGTGAGCAGGCCTCCGGTGACCGCGGCCATCGCCTCCATCTCCACCCCGGTCCTCCCGGTGACCCGCACCTCGGCCCGGATCCAGGCGCGATGGCGGGTGCCATCCCAGGCGTGGTCCACGGTGACCGCCTCCAGGGCCAGGGGATGGGCCAGGGGGATGATCTGCGCGGCGCTCTTGGCTCCGTTCACGGCGCCGATGCGGGCCACGGACCAGGGATCGCCCTTCTTCAGGCCGGTTGCGGGACCCTCGAGGGCCCAGGCCATGTCCCCGGGGACCTCCAGGTACCCGGCCGCCACCGCGCGACGGAGGGTCGGCGCCTTCCCGGACACGTCCACCATGCGTGGGCGGCCCTCGGGATCCAGGTGGGTGAGCTCAGGCATGGGATCCCTCCGGCTGCAGGTGGGCCAGCAGGATGTCCCGCAGGGCGGGGGTGTCCGGGGCATAGGCCCTGGGCGAGCAGGCGGCCAGGGCTTCGGCGGAATAGAACCCGTGGCCGATGGCGATGGCGGGCACGCCGGCGGCGGTGGCCATGTCCAGATCGAACGGCGTGTCGCCCACCATGAGGAGGTCCGCGGGCTCGAGCCCCGTCAGGTCCAGGATGCGGTGCAGGCTCTCCGGATCCGGCTTGCCGCTGACGACATCATCGGGGGTGATGATGGGGGCGAAGACTTCGTTCCAACCAAGGGCGGCCAACTGGCGGTCCAGGGGCAGGCGGCGCTTGGAGGTGGCCAGGGCCATGGCTTGGCGTCGGCCCTGCAGCTCGGCGATGAGGGACCGCATCCCCTCGAAGGGTTGGAGCAGATGCTCGTGGTCGATGTGGCCGAAGCTGCGGTAGGCCACGAGGACTTCGTCCAGCCCCAGGCCCAGGCGGGCGAAGGTGCGGCGGATGCCCTCCTCGACGGGCAGGCCCACGTATTTCAGCCACTCGCCCATGACCTTCCGGTCGAGGCCCAGGCGATCCAGGGCGTGGGCCATGCCGGCCTCGATGAGGGGGCGGCTGTCCACGAGGGTGCCATCGAAATCCCAGACGATGAGCTTCACGGGATCCCCTCCACCGGGCCCACCATCTCATCGGGCAGGACCTCCCGCTCCAGCCCGAAGACGCCCTCCCACTTGGCGATGACCACGGAGGCGAGGCCGTTGCCGATGACATTGATCATGGTGCGGGCCATGTCCATGATCTCGTCCACCGCCAGCAGCATGGCGATGCCCGCCTCGCCAGGCAGGCCGAAGCTGGCGCAGGTGCCGGCGATGATCACTAGGGTCGCTCTCGGCACGCCCGCCACGCCCTTGCTGGTGAGCATGAAGGTGAAGACCATGGCGATCTGGCTCACGAAGCTCATGTGGATGCCCGCCGCCTGGGCGATGGTGAGGCTGGCCAGCACCAGGTACAGCGTCGAGCCATCCAGGTTGAAGCTGTAGCCCGTGGGGATGACGAAGCTGGCGACGCGGCGCGGGACGCCGAAGCGGACGGTCTCCTCCAGCAGCTTGGGCAGGGCGGCCTCGCTGCTGGCGGTGCTGAAGGCAGTCAGAGCCGGATCCTTGATGGCCTTCAGGAATCCGAGGATGGGGATGCGGAACATCAGCATCACGGGCACGAAGACCAGGCCGAAGAGGCAGAGGAGGGCGAAGTAGAGGCTGCCCACCAGCTGGGCGTACTGTCCCACCAGGTGGAGCACCGCGGGCCAGCCCTTGAGCAGCACGCCGTTGATCTCCTGGCCCGCCGCCATGTGGCTCACGTTGTAGGCCATGGCGCCGAAGACGCCGATGGGCGTGAGGGTCATCACCATGTCCGTGTACTTGAACATCACCTGGGACAGGCCGTGGAAGAAGTCCAGCACGGGCTTGCCCTTCTCCGGGATCTTCGTGAGGGCGATGCCGAAGAGGGTGGCGAACACCACCACAGGAAGGATGTCGCCCTCCGCGGCGTGCTTGAAGAAGTTGCTGGGGAAGGTGTGGAGGGCGATCTCCCAGGCGGTCTTCGGCGCCGCCAGGGCGGTGTGGGCGTCCACCTTGAGGTGCAGGCCCTCGCCGGGGCGGATCCAGTTGGCGATGCCCAGGCCGATGAACAGCGCGATGGTGGTGACGATCTCGAAGTAGAGGAGGGCCTTTCCGCCCATGCGGCCCACGGCCTTGATGTCGCCGGTCTGGGCGATGCCCGTAATGATCGTGGCCACCAGGATGGGGACGATGATGCTCTTGATGAGGCTGATGAAGGCCTTGGAGAGAAACTGGAAGAAGGCGAAGGCGTTGGGATGGGCGTCCTGGGGCAGGAAGCCGCCCAGCACGATGCCCATGAGCAGGCCCACGAAGATCCAGAAGGTGCTCGACTTGTACCAGGGACCCTTGGAAACACTCACGCAAGCCTCGACATGAAACCCCGAGTGTCCCACGGAGGTCCGGGCCTTGGACATACTCGAAGCATGCGCTGTCCCTCCTGCGACGCCCCCATCCCGATGGAAGCCCGCTTCTGCCCCGCCTGCGGCGTCGCCGCAGCCCAGGAAGCCCCGGAGGAGCCGTCCACGGTGGAATCGGCCCGCCCTGGCGCATGGGCCTGGTTGCTGATCGTCCTGATTCTGGTCGAGCGGGGCGCGGCCTGGCTGGCCCTTCCGCCCTTCAGTGAAACCCGGGTCGTGGGAGCCTGGGAGGTTCCCTTCTGGTGGACCTGGGGCATGGGGCTGGGCGTCCTGGACGTTCCCCTCCTCGCCTTCCGCAAGCGCCAAGGCGGCTGGCTCGCCATTCTCTCCGGCGGAGCCCTGGTGATCCGCAGCTGCCTCCCCATGCTCGCGGAGAGGCCCGCGGACGGGGCTGTATGGACCCTCATGGTGGCCAGCGCCACCCCGACCTTCGCCTTCCTGTACGAACAGAGCTACTGGGGGCGGGAGGCTGGATCCTCCCCTAGTTGAGGATCTCCGCCGTGGCCTTGGCGTTCCCGTTGCTTCCGCCGAGGATCAGGGTCTTTCCGGTGT
Source organism: Holophagaceae bacterium (assembly GCA_044229575.1). Taxonomy (GTDB): domain Bacteria; phylum Acidobacteriota; class Holophagae; order Holophagales; family Holophagaceae; genus JADJVL01. The sequence goes on from JBGAST010000024.1 coordinate 28,608, forward strand.
CCGGCCCGGTGGTGAGCACGGTGGCGGTGTGCTCCTCCCGGGCCGTGGCCAGTCTCGCGCCATAGCTGAAGGATCCGGTGGCGGGGTCGAAGATCTCGGTGCTGCCCAGCACGCGGTAGAAGTAGGTGTTCCGGCCTCCCGCGAGGCGGACCCGGCCGTCGGGCATCAGGGTTGCCGTGTGGAAGGCCCGGCCCTCCTTCATGCGGGCGGGTAGCTCAGTGAAGAGGCCCGTGGCGGGGTCGAAGAGCTCGGCGCGGTCCTCGCCGTCGTAGCCGCCAGCGATGAGCACCTTGCCGTTGTTCAGGAGGGTGGCGCTGTGCCACAGTCGGCCCCGGCTCATGTTGCCGGTGGTGCGGGTGAAGGTCATGTCGGCGGGGTTGAAGATTTCCGCGGTCGCCAGGTCCTGGTCGGCGCTGCTGCGGCTGCCTCCGGCGAGGAGGTAGCGGCCGTCCTGCAGGCGGGTCAGGGTGAAGCGGGTGCGGGCGTCCTGCATGGGGCTCGGAGCGGGGCTGAAAGAATTGGTGGCAGGGTTGTACAAGTCCACGGAAGCGGTGGCGTCGGAGATGTAGTAGTAGGGCGCGCCGCCCATCACCAGGACCTTGCCGGCGTGGGGGCCGGATTCCAGGCGCAGGGCCCGGTGGCCGCTGCCGCGGATGATGCTCATTGCATTGGCGGTGGCCGTGGAAAGGCCGGTGGCGGGGTCGAAGACTTCGGCGCTGGCCCGGTCCGGGCTGTCGAAGCCCGTATCCCCTCCGGCCAGCAGGACGCGTCCGTCCCCCAGCAGGGTGGCGGTGTGGTCGTTGCGCGCCTTCAGCGTAGGGTTGGGCAAGGCCTCGAAGGCCCCGGTCGCGGGAAGGTAGAGTTCGGCGAGGGTCGTGTTGTTGTTGTTCCGGGCGTCGCTGGCGCCCCCGGTGATGAGGATCCGGCCATCCGCCAGGACCACCGCGCTGTGCTTCACCCGGCTGGTGCTCATGCTGACGGGCAGGACCGCCGCCGGCGCCGTGCCCGGGGGCGGATTGACCGTGACGGTGCAGGTGGAGGTCTTTGACGGATCCGCCACGCTGGTCGCCTTCACGTGGAAGACCGCCGGGGATGCCACGGTGGGCGGGACGTAGACCATCACGCCGTTGGCGGTGGTGAAGCTGCCGGCGGCGGCCCCCTCCTCAAGGCTCCAGGTGACGTCCCGCAGGATGCCGCTGGGATCGACCTGGGCGCTGAAGTTGCCCGTGTCCCCGCCGCTGAGGGTCAGGGAGACCGGCAGGATCTGGATGGACACGGTGGTGGCGACGGTGATGAGGACGGTCGCGGTCTTGGCGGAATCGGCTTGAAGGGTGGCCTTCAGGGTATAGGTGCCCACGGTGGCGCCCGCGGTGTAGAGGCCCGAACCGTTCACCGTGCCCGCCACGCCCCCTTCGAGGAGGCTCCAGGTGACCGCGGCGGTGGGCGTCCCGCCCAGGGAGGCGCCGAACTGCTGGGTGCCGCCGGGGACGATGGAGAGGACGGAGGGGCTGATGGACAGGGTGCCTCCTGCCGTCACGGTGATGGTGGCGACGCCGGTCTTCGTACTGTCGGCCACGCTGCGGGCGGTGACCGTCACCGTGCCCGTCTGGGCCGGCGCGGTGAAGGTGGTGGTGGTGGACGCGGTGGCTGGAGCCACGGTCCCGGCGGTGGCCTCCCAGGTGACGTTCGGGTTGGTGGACCCGGTCACCGAGGCGCTGAGCACCAGGCTCGCGCCGGCCGACAGGGTGGGGCTGGGCGGATTGATCGTGACGGTGATGGCGGGGATGGCCACGGTGATGGTGGTGGTGCCGCTCTTCGTGGGGTCGGCGGCGCTGGTCGCGCGGACGGTGAAGGTGCCCGCCACGGCCGGCGCGGTGTACAGTCCGGCCTGGGTGATGGTGCCGACGGCGACGGGACCGATGGGATCCACGCTCCAAGTGACCGCGGTGTTCGAGGTCCCCGTGACCGTGGCGGTGTACTGGGCGGTCGCCCCGGGGGCGATGGGGCCCGCGGGACCCTGGACCACGACGGAGACCACCGCCGGGGGGGGGGTGTTCCCGCCGCCCCCGCCTCCGCCGCAGGAAATCCAAGCCAGGGATAGGCAGATGAAGGCGAAAACGCGACGGACACCCATGGGCGCCTCCCGGACTGGAACGAGATCGATGAGTTTCAGGCTAGCTCGAAGCGGTTCGATCCCGACTCAGGGAATGGAAAAAACCTAAACGGCCTGACCGCCGGTAACCTGAAGGGGTCCCGACGGTCGATTCGGGCCTTTCCTGGAGCCCTCGTGCGCCGCCGCTGGCACCCGCTCAATACCAGCTTCCTCACCGGGACCCTTGTCCTCGCCGCCCTCGCCCTGCCCTTGAAGCTGGCGCTCCAGGGCCTGCGCTGGAGCGAAGTCCTCGTCTGCCTGGCCATGGTCTTCGCCATCGGCACGGCCATCAGCGCGGGCTACCACCGGCTCTTCGCCCACAGGGCCTACCGCGCGAGCCTCCCGGTGCGCTTCCTGCTGCTCTGCCTGGGCGCCGCCAGCTTCGAGAACTCGGCGCTGAAATGGGCGTCCGACCACCGGCTCCACCACCGCCACGTGGACACCGAGGAGGATCCCTACCCGATCTTCAAGGGCTTCTGGCATGCCCACTGGATCTGGGTCATGGAGGGCAAGGACATCGCCCTGCACGGCGTGGCGGATCTGGAGAAGGACCCCCTGGTGATGTGGCAGCACCGGAACCACTTCCTGATCGGCGCCGTGGTCGCCCTCATTCCCGTGGGCATCGGCCTGGCGACGGGCAATTTCTGGGGCCACCTCGTCCTCGGCCTGTTGGTCCGCATCGTCCTGACCCACCACACGACCTTTCTCATCAACAGCGCGGCCCACCTCTTCGGCTCGCGGCCCTACACCGACGCCAACAGCGCCCGGGACAACTGGCTCCTGGCCCCGCTGACCTACGGCGAAGGCTTCCACAACTTCCACCACATGTGGCAGTGGGACTACCGCAACGGCGCCCGCTGGTACCAGTGGGACAGCACCAAGTGGATCCTAAACTTGCTGGGCTGGGCGGGTCTGGTGTCCCAGTTCCGCCGGGTGCCCGACGCGGCCATCCGCCGGGCCCGCCTGGCGATGGAGGAGAAGAAGCTCCGGGAGCGGCTGGCCCTGTCCAGCCCCGGGGTGGCCCTGGCCATGGGCGCCCGGCTGGCCTCCGCCCGGGGCCGGCTGGATCTGGCCTTGGCCTCCTTCCAGGAGCGACGGGACGCCTGGGAAGCCAAGCAGGCCGAATGGAAGAACCAGCGCTCGGCGAGGGCCGAGCAGTGGCGGGCCATCCGTGGGGAATGGAAGGCCGCGATGGCCGCCCACCGGGAGGAGCTCCGGGCCGCCTGGAGGGACTGGCGCGAAGCGCGGCTCGAGGCCCGCCAGGTGCTGGCCTACGCGTGATTTGGCATGATGGGGTTCCACGGACTCCCGGAGGAGCGGTTGCATGGCTTCGTTTGACCTGATCGTGATCGGCAGCGGCCCCGGCGGCTACATTGCGGCCATCCGCGCCGCCCAGCTGGGCCTTGCGACGGCGCTGGTGGAGAAGGATCCCGCGGGCCTGGGGGGCACCTGCCTGCGCCGGGGCTGCATTCCCGCCAAGACCTGGCTGGAGACCGCCCACCGCTTCGAGCACATGCGCGACTTGGCGGACTACGGCATCGCCGGCGTGGACGTCACCAACCTTCGGGCGGACCTGGAGGCCATCGTCAAGCGCAAGAACCGCATCGTCCTGAAGAACGGCAAAGGCATCGAGTTCCTCATGAAGAAGAACAAAGTGCAGGTCCTGAAGGGCTTCGGCAAGCTCCTGGGCGGCGGCCGGGTGGAAGTGAAGGGCGATGCCGGCGCCGAAGTCCATGACGCGAAGAAGATCATCCTCGCCACCGGCTCCGTGCCCCGGGAACTCCCGGGCCTGGAGACCGACGGCGTCCGCGTCCTGAACAGCGACCACATCCTGGACATGACCTCTCTGCCGAGCCATCTGGTCATCCTTGGCGCCGGCGCCATCGGCGTGGAGTTCGCGAGCACCTTCGCCCGCCTGGGCTCGAAAGTGACCCTGGTGGAGCTCCTGGACCAGCTCGTGCCGGTGGAGGACACGGACATCGGCCTGGAGCTGGCGAAGATCTTCACGAAGTCCTACAAGATGGACGTACGCGTGAAGACGAAGATCACGCGGCTCGAGCGGCAGCCCGACAAGGTGCTCTGCCACCTCGAGGGCGACAAGCCAGGCGTCATCGAGGCGAGCCATGTGCTCATCGCCGTGGGCCGCGCGCCGGTCACCGGCGGCGTGGGCCTCGAGGCCACGAAGGCCAAGGTGGACCGCGGCTACGTGGAGGTGGACGCCATGCTGCAGAGCGCCGAACCGGGACTCTACGCCATCGGCGACGTGGTGAGGACGCCCTGGCTGGCCCACGTGGCCAGCGACGAAGGCGTCGTCGCCGCGGAGCACGCGGCGAAGTCGCTCGGCAAGGATGCCCATCCCCACCCCATCAACTACGACCGCGTGCCCGGATGCACCTACTGCGATCCCGAGATCGGCAGCGTGGGCCTCACGGAGCGGAGGGCCCGGGAGCTGGGAAACGAGGTGAAGGTGGGCAGCTTCCCCTTCATGCCCATGGCCAAGGCCAACATCGTCGGGGAACCGCATGGCTTCATCAAGATCGTCGCGGACGGGAAGTACGGGGAGATCCTCGGCATCCACATCATCGGCCCCAAGGCCACGGAGCTGGTGGCCAGCAGCCTGGCGCTGCTCGCCGGGGAGATGACCGTGGACGAGCTCATCGGCACGATGTATCCGCACCCGACCCTGAACGAGGTCTTTCCCGAAGCCGCCCGCGCCGTCCAGGGCCGCGCGCTGAATCTGTGAGGGGACCATGCTTCCACTGAGCAAGCCCGGCTATGTCACCGAGGGCGCCTTCAAGGGCTGGTGGGTCCAGATCCAGGAATCCGAGGGCGTGGGGTTCATCATCATCAAAGCCCTTGATTCAGGCATGAATGACACCAAGCTCTTCCAGGGCCCCTTCGCGGACATGGCCGGCGTGGAAGGGTACTTCAGGAAGCACGGGCTCGTGGTGACCTGGCAGGACTGACCCGGATCGGAGGCAGGACGGCATGCGCAAGGCCGCGGTCAACCCCCTGGAGGACCTCCTGCGGGAACGGGTGGATGCGGCCCTGGCGGAACTGCCCTACGCCCGCCGCGTGCTCTTCGGGCTGCCCTGCTTCTACGCCGGCCCCCACCTCTTCGCCTTCATCTGGGAGGGCGAGCGCCTGGGCCTGGCCTTCACCGAGGACGAGGATGCCGAGGCCCTGCGCTCCCTCCCCGGCGCCGAGCCCTGGTTCCCGAGCCGGAGGCACGGCGCCGTCCCCAGAGCGGTCCTGCTTCCGGAGGAGCTGGTCGAGGACGAGGAGGCGCTGGCCCACTGGATCCAGCGCGCCCACGCCCAGGCCATCACCGCGCCGGCGCGGCCCTCCCGGCGCTAGGCGGGCATGGGGCCGTTCCGCGCGCCGGCCGCCGTGCTTTGCGCGGTCCTGGGCGCCCAGGCGCCGGAGGGTTCGCTCCGGTTTGCCGCGGGGGGCCGGACGGTCTCCTTTTCCGTGGTCGGTGGCGGCCACCGGGCCTTCGTCACGCTCCGCCCGGGTACGGGTGCTGAGGCGCGGGTGAGGCTCTTCGTCCTTTCCCACACCGGTCCTGAACGCCTGATCGTTCCGGCCTCCGAGCTCCTGAAGGAGAAGGCGCCGGCGGCCTGGAAGGTGAGCCATCGCGGGGACCGGCGCCTGGTCCGGACGCCGGAGGCGACGTACTGGAGCTACACTCCGGGCCTGGTGCTGCCGGTGCGGTTCCGCCTCGACGGGCAGGAGTGGAGGCTTGTTTCCGCGGAGCTGCCGCCGACGATGTTCGTATCCACCGGGGATTGAAAGGGAGGGCGCCATGCTGGGAAGCCGGAGCGAGGCCCTGCGGGGCTGGTTCAGGGACTACGCGAAGGACCATCGCCACCCCATGACCCACCGGACCCACGCCCTCTGCATCCCCCTCATCGTGATGACGGCCCTGGGCTTCCTGAACCTGATCCCGGGGCACCGGGAGCTCTTCGGCGTGCGCCTGGGCTGGGGCGAAGCCGCCCTGGCCGCGGTGCTCGCCTTCTACGCAGTGCACGACGCGAAGCTGGCCTTCCTCGCGGCGCCCCTGGGGGCCGCCCTGGCGGCGACCACCCACTTCCTGCCGTGGTGGGCGCTGCTGGCCATCGCGGTGCCTTCCTGGATCCTCCAGCTGGCGGGCCATGCGATCTGGGAGAAGAACAGGCCCAGCTTCGCCACGAACCTGGTTCAGCTGCTCATCGGCCCGGCCTTCTTCCTGCGCGGCTGGGTCAGCGATCCGCCCCTTCCCGCAGATCCGGCGCCCACGTCTGGATCCACCGCTGGGCGAGGCCCCGGAGGATGAGGCCCGCCAGGCCCGCCAGGGCGAGGGCCAGGCAGACGCAGCCGGTGGCGAGCCACAGCCAGGAAGCGAGATCCCCGGGCTCGAGGGCGGCATAGGGCGCGGGGTGGCCCAGGTGGCGCAGCAAGACCCCTCCCAGGAGCACGCCGAGGACCGCGCAGGCCACGCCCACCAAGGCAACCTGGGCGACGGCCCGGCACCAGCCCGGCCAGGACCCTGCGCCCCGGAAGGCCACGTAGGGCCCCCCCAGCAACCCCACGGGCAGCAGGGCCATGAAGGCGCCGCCCGCGTGGGTGATGAGGAAGCTGGAATCCGGGTTCGCCTCCCGGGCCGCCAGGAGGGTCGCGAAGAGCACCACCGCCAGCACCGTCCCCACCCCGACCCGTCGGCCGGCGCGGCGCAGCTCGAAGACGGGGTCGGGACGGAGGAGGGGCGCTCGGGGCGGCGCGTAGGGGTGCATGACGGGCTCCGTCCTACCAGTGGCGTCAGGCCTCCGTGAGGTTCCGGACCCGGGGTTCCCGGGGACCTAGCACCTTGCGCAGAAATGGGCCGGCGCCGGGAGCCCCGCGAGCTTCTCGAAGGCCAGGCGCCACGCGGCTTCCGGGCCCCGGAACGCGCCGATGGCGGGGCTCAGTAGGCCGAGGGCGTGCAGCAGGGCCGGATCCCCGGGCAGGGGCAGGAAGGGAATGGGACGGCCCATGGCGGCGCGGAGCGCCTGTCGGAGGGAGTCGCCTGCCGGCGTGCCGGTGGGTATCTGCAGGGGCTGGACCAGGACCTCCGCTCCCGGGGGTACGGCCACCCCCGGCCACAGTTCCGTTTCAAAGCCCCCCTCAGCCTCCCTCCAGGGGGCCATGCGGAAGGCACTGCGGCGGCGGGCTTTCGGCCAGTCCGGCAGGAAGGCCTTCAGTTCCGCCTTCTCGAGGGGCGAGAGGGGCGCCTTCTCCAGGGCCTGGGGTCGCGCGGCCCGGATCCTGCCGGGCAGCCGCTTGGGGAGCATGGGCTTGCCGTCGAGCCAGGGGAGCCCGGCGTCCAGGGCGCAGAGAAGGGCGCCCAGGCGCCGGCGATGGTGGCGGAGGGCGGCGGGCAGGTCCGTGCCGGGCAAGGGCAGGAGGGCCACCAAGTTGAGGTCCAGGCCTTCGGCGTGGGCCGCGGCGATGGCGGCCAGGGGCTCCAGGAGGTCTCCGGCATGGCGGGCGGCCACCAGCATCTGGGGTAGGCCGTGGGCCCGGATGCGCTCGATGGCCAGCAGTTCCAGGCCTTCAGCCGGACCCGAAAGCAGGGTCCCCCCCAGTTCCGCGGCGAGGCGGAGGGCCAGGGGATTCATGGGATGCGCTCCATGGGCTCGAGGGTATCCGTGATCGCCTGTGCGATCCGCTACTCTGGAACCCGATGACAGAACGCCCGATCCGCTGCTTCCTCCTCGCCCGCCAGGGGCCCGACGACGACGAGAGGACCGTGGAGGAGCACCTGAAGGAGCTGGCGGAGCTGGCCCGGGCCGCGGGCCTGGAGCCCGCCGGCCAGAGGAAGCTCAAGCGCGCGGTTACGGAGGCCCGCAGCTTCTACGGCAAGGGCCAGCTGGAAATGGCCGCCCAGGAGGCCAAGGCCGCGGGGGCGACGCTGCTCATCTGCGACGACGACCTGAGCGGCAGCCAGACCCGCAACATCGAGAAGGCCACGGGCCTGGGCTGCCTGGAGCGCACGGGGCTGATCCTTTCCATCTTCGAGCAGCGCGCCCAGACCCGGGAGGCCCGGGCCCAGGTGGAGCTGGCGCGTTACGAGTACGAGCTGCCCCGCCTCAAGGGCGCCTGGACCCACCTGGAGCGCCAGGGCGGCGGCGTCGGCCTCCGGGGCGGCCCCGGCGAGACCCAGATCGAAGTGGACCGCCGCATGACCCGCCAGCGCATCTCCCAGCTCAAGAAGGAGCTCATCCACCTGGAGCAGGTGCGGGAGACCCAGCGCCAGGGCCGCGTCGAAGGGATGCCCCGCATCGCCCTGGTGGGCTACACCAATGCGGGGAAGACCTCGCTGCTGCGGGCGCTGACGGGCCAGGGCGAACCGAAGGACATGCTGTTCGCGACCCTCGACACCACCACCCGGAAAGCCTGGCTCGGCGCCGACGACGAGACGGGGAAGCCCAAGCAGGCCCTCGTCAGCGACACGGTGGGCTTCATCCGCAAGCTGCCCCATCAGCTGGTGGCCGCCTTCCGCTCGACCCTGGGGGAGGTGCGCACCGCGGAAGCGCTGTTGGTGGTCGCGGACGCCGCCAGCCCCGAACTGGATGCCCACCTGAAGGTCGTGGGCTCGACCCTGCGGGAGATCGGCTGCGGCGACCATCCCCGCCTGCTGGTGCTGAACCAGGCGGACCGCCTCACCCGGCCCCGGCGCATCGATCTGAAAAAGAAGCACCCCCACGCGGCCTTCACCAACGCCCTCGAGAAGGAAGGCGTCGAGGAGGTGCGCGAATGGCTGCGGGAACTCATCCCCGGTCCCGCGAAGCCCCGGGAGCCGGAATGGTGGGAACTTCCGGAGCCGGAGCCCGAGCCTTCAGCCTCCTGATTCCGGTTCCGGAGCCTTCTCCGCGGGGAGCTTGGAGATGCCCGCCGCCAGAGCCAGGGCGAGGAGCATCCGGATCACGAAGAGCTGGGCGGAAAGGCCATGGGCCTTGCGGTGGGCCAGCCGGTCGGGATGCTCCGGGGCCAGGGTCTCGATGGGGGCGTTCATCCGGACGCGGATCTCGCGGACTTTGGGCGTCACGATGAAGGCGCTGGCGAAGGTGAGGAGGAGGCCCGCCACGGCCGCGAAGCTCCAGAGGCGCAGGGGCCCGATGGGCAGGGTGTCCCCGATCTCCTGGAGCCAGCGCCCGCCGTAGGAAAGGGCCAGGGCCAGGCCGAAGGCTCCGAAGGCGGCGAGGTCCAGGCGCTGTATCACCACGCCGGCCACCTGCCCGGCCAGATCCCGGCTGGGCAGGATCTGGAAGAGGGCGGGGGCGGCCAAGGCGGCGAAATCGAGGGCCATGCCGGTCCAGAGGAGCAGCAGGGTCACGGAGAGGGCGTCGAGGGTGCGCAGTTTCATGCGGGAAGGATCTCATGGCCCACGGCCCTCAAGGTGGCGGCCGCGGCATCGAGGCGGTCGGCCTTCACCAGGACGAAGTCCGTATCGAAGGTGGAAAGCACGAAAACGCTGAGGCCGGCCTCCGCCAGGGGAACGAGGAGGGCCGCGAGGACGCCGGTCAGGGCGAAGTCCAAGGGGCCCTCCACCTCGAAGGCCCGGAAGGGGCCTTCCTGCCGGATGCCTGGAGGCACCGCGGTCGCGGCGCAGACGACGGACAGCTCCTTCTCCGTGCGGATCACGCTGTGGAAGGCGCCGAGGGCCGCCCAGGCCGGAACGGGGCTCGCAGCCTCGAGGCGCGCCACCGCCAGATCCAAGCCCAGGACTCGCAGCTTCACCGCCGGATTCCCAGCAACAGGCCGTCCGGGGTCGGGATGCAGACCGTGTCGAAGGCCGCGGCGGCCTCCTCGTGGCAGCGGCGGACGGCGGCCGCGTCCGGGGAAGCCTCCAGCAGGCCGCCAAAGAAGTAGGCGTTGTCCACCAGCAACAGCCCCCCGGGCCGGAGCTGGGCGGCGGCCCAGCGCCCGTAGAGGTCGTAGCGGCCCTTGTCGGCGTCCAGGAAGACGGCATCGAAGGGACCGTGCTCGTCCAGGCCTGGCAGGGCGTCCAGGGCGGGTCCGCTGAGGACGGTGACCCGATCCCCCACCCCCGCCGCCCCGAGGTTCTCCCGCGCCACCTCGGCGTGGCGGGGATCCAGCTCCAGGCTCCAGAGATGCCCGCCGGGCGGCAGCGCCTGGGCCATCCGCAGGGCCGAATAGCCCGCCAGGGTGCCGAATTCCACCACGCGCCGAGCGCGGATCATGCGGAGGAGGAGGGTGAGGAGCTTGCCTTCGCTCATGCCCACCTGGATCGGGGGGAGGCCGCGGAGAACCGGCGCCTCGAAGGCCTGCGCCAAGCCCAGGTCGTGGCCCGCGTGCAGGCGGTCCACCCAGGCGAGGATGTCTGGTGTGGCGTAGCGGTGGCCGGTGCGGGAATCAGCGTCGGCCATGGCCGGTCAGTACGCCCACTCGTTGTAGGGGATGCCGTTGGTGCCGATGTCCGTGGAGGCGCTGCGCACCTTGTAGATGCCGGCCTCGCCATCGGGCTGGTCCGGATCCGGGGCCTCCAGCTCCGTCAGCCAGGTGTCCCGGGAGCCCGTCATGGGGTCGACGGGAACTTCCCGGATGTAGCCCAGCTCCCGCAGGCGGGACAGGCTGGCGGGGTACTTGCCACGATCCGCCCGGTGCTGCTCGAGGGCGTGGGTGATCTGGAAGAGGTTTTCCTTCAGCACCGATTCCTTGGCCACCTTCGTGTGGTGGCGGACGCCCACCACGCCCACCGAGGCCAGGAGGGCCAGGATGGTCATGACCACGAGCAGCTCCAGGAGCGTGAAGCCCTGGGCGCGGGAGGGTCGCGGCGTCTGCATCATGGATTCACCTTACCATCCGGGTGGCTTGAACCCCCAGGAGGTGCCCATGGACGCCGTGCAATGCCTAGTGGAAACCCTGGAGCGGGCCTACCGCCGGAAGTCCTGGCATGGCACTGGACTGCGGGGCAGCCTCCGCCTCCTCAAACCTGAGGCCCGACTTTGGCGTCCGGGGTCCGGGCGGCCAAACGCCTGGGAGCTGATGGTCCACGCTTCGTACTGGAAATTCATCGTCCTGAAGGCCCTGGAGCCAGAGTCTGGCCATGCCTTCGGGGAGAAGGGCAGCAACTTCTTCCGAAGGGAACCTCCCCGCTCCGACACCGATTGGAAGGGGGATTTCGTCCGCCTGGATGCCCTTCACCTGAAAGTCCTGCAGGCTGCGGGCCGTCTCCATCCCCGGGAGTTGGAACTTCCCACGCCGGGACGGAAGGAGAGTGCCTTCACCCTCCTCGCGGGATTGGCCGCGCATGACCTCCACCATGCGGGGCAGGTGCAGCTGATCCGGAGATTGTGGCGAGGGACGTATTGAGCGCAGCCTTCTGAACCGTTTTCGCTCCCCCCACGGGATCTGAGATTTCCCGAAGCCCTCCTCTACCTGCGAGCCTGGGCCTCGCGGCGCTGGAGCCCGTTCCGATTCAATCGCAAAAGCAAGGCGGCCACCCGATCCTGCACTCGAAAGTGGCGGCTGCTCCCGTTGAAATAGGCCGCCCTCTGGGCATCCACCGTGACCGCTCCGGTCGGAGACGCCCCCGCCCCTTGACGGGATCGGAGCCTTGCCGCTTCCTAAAGCAACGAAGTCCATCGGAAGGAAGGGGATGAAGGTCGAAGCGCCGAGGCCATGGCCGGAGGAGGCCGGAACGGAAGGCACGGTCCCCTCAGCCAATACCGATCCAGGTTGGGTGGTGAATCTGGAGGCGGGGGAGGTGATGGCCCCGGACCGCTACGAACGCCTCAGACTGGTCGCGGTCGGTGGGGGAGGACGGGTGTTCCAGGCGTGGGATCGCCTCCTCGAGCGTGAAGTGGCTTTGAAGTTCCATCGCTGGGAAACACCGGCCCAGCGGGAGAGTCTTCTCCGGGAGGCTCGAGCCCAGGCCCGCGTGAAACATCCAGGGATTTGTCCGATCTTTGATGTGGGAGAGCAGGGCGGGGATACCTACCTGGCCATGCAGTGGATTTCCGGGCCGAAGTTGAAGGAGCTGCTTCCCCGGCTGACGAGGCGCCAACGCTTCGATCTCCTCATCCAGGCCTGCCAGGCCGTGCATGCTGCGCACCTTCAGGGATTGGTGCACCTCGACCTCAAGCCGTCAAACCTGCTCCTGGAGGAACTTCCCGGTGGAGAGTGGAAGATCCTGATTTCCGATTTCGGATTGGCCATGGAGTCCGGACTCCAGGCCGGCGGGCGCCGCGGCACTCCCCCCTTCGCCAGTCCTGAGCAGTGGAGCGAGGACGGGGGTCGTCTCGGTCCGCGCTCGGATGTCTATGCCCTCGGGGTCCTCATGCACTGGCTTCTCGCAGGAGAGCTTCCGCGGGAGGACGACACCCGATTGAAAGGCCGGACACGGGAGGTTTTCGCGCGGGCCACCGCCATGGAAGCCGGGCAGCGCCACCCTACGGCCCAGGCCCTCGCAGGGGAACTGCAGGCCCTGATGGATTCCCGACCCCTTCCCGGGAGACCTGCTTCCTCCTTCCAGCGGCTGGCCCTCTGGTCCATCCGGCATCGGTACGCGGTCATCGCGCTGGTCCCCGCCGTCCTTGTCACAGGATTCCTGCTCACCCAATCGATGCGCTCGGCACTCCGGAACCGGTCCGAGAAACTTCAGGCCCAGCGATTTGGTCAAGAAATCGAACGGCTCGGGATGGAGATCAGGATGCATCACCTTGCTCCCGGGGCCGACCCCCAGGGCATTCTCGATCGCACGGACACCCAGATCCGTGCCATTCAGGCAGCCCTGCCAGGGATGGAGGCCCAGGGGCAGGCAGCTGCTGAGTTCGCGCTCGGGAAGGCCTATCAGTTGGAGGGAGACGATGGGGCTGCCTTGCGCTACCTGGAGTCCGCCTGGAACAAGGGATACCAGACTCCCGATTGCGCGTTGGCCCTGGGACTGCTTCGGTGCGGGACCTACTTGGACCAGATCCGGAAGATCGGCATCTCCCTCCGAGAGGACCCCAACGCGCCCGAAGTCCAAGAACTTCGAAAGCGCTATGCCCTTCCTGCTGCGGAAATCCTGTCGAAAGGCGCCCCCGAAGGGACCGAGACCTATGTTGTTCTCGCGGCCCTCCGCTCGGAGCTGGAGGGGAAGAGCAAGGAGGCTGAATCCCTGGCGACGGCCGCATTAAGCACACCGTCGGTGCGTCCCTGGGAGGTCCAGCCCTGGGTTGTACTCGCCAGCTACTGGGAGGATCACGCCCAGTACGCCATTGCCTTGGAGAAGTACGCGCAGGCCAGGACCTCTCTCGATAAGGCCTGGGCAGCCCAGCGTCGGGGGGTCGAGGCGGTCCGCGGAGACCCATCGCTGCACATGACCGGTGGCTGGCTGCACCTCACCCAGGCCCACCTGGCCGAACTCGAGGGCCATCTTGATGAAGCCGATTCGGAGCTTCGGCACGCCCTGGATGGCTTCACGCTGGCGCAGCGATACCAGCCGAGTTTCGAACTCGCGGAGAAGTATGTCCTCGACACGTTGCGACGAATGCTCGTGCTCCAGCGGCAGCATCAGTACGTGCGCCTCGACGCTTCCACATCGGGTCGGGAGGCGGTGGCCCAGGCCCTGGAGGCATTCCCGACCAGCCGGGCCATTTCTAAGATGGTGGTCCGGCTGAGGCGCGAACTCTACTTCCACGACCTGCTGGCATCCAAGGGCACTCCTCGCCCAGGGGAGGAGCGGGAAATTCGTACCGCCTTGGCGTCGGTGTACCAGGCGGAGGAGCTGCCCTACCAGCTCGTCACATTCGACTTGGATCTGGCGCGCTGTCTGATGCGGAAGGGCGGGAATCCCATGCCCTGCCTCGAGCGTGCCAGACGCGTGCTCGATGCGCAGCCCGGATTGGTGGACGCAGATGCCGATCTCTTCCTGCAATCCTGCGATTGGCTCATCCTCATGTCGCAGTTCCGTTTGCGGAGAGGGGAAGCCCCGGATGCCTCGGCCCTCCAAACCAAGCTCGAGAGGGCCCGGGCCCTGCAACCCACACACAATGCCTACATGATCTACGAGTGGCGGCCGCGGATGCGCGGCCTCGAGGCGGTGCTCGAGAGCCGGATCAAGGCGAAACCACCACGGCCACCGATGCCATGATCTCGCCCGCTGCCGCCATCACCTCTGAATCGAGCATGCCGACGGGGACTTCCAGCGGCAGTCCTGGAGCGCTGGGATGGGCAAGCTTCAAACCTTTTTCCGAGCAGCGCCGGATCCAGGCAGGAATTTCGAAGGCAGGAGGTGTGCGGAGGAAAACGCACAGTCCAAAGCGAGGGTCCTCTACCTGAAAGTCCTTCCCAAGGGAACTACGCAGCACTCGACGCGCCTCGGCCCGGCGGCTCGCGTAGGCGGGCCGCAGGGCGCGGAGAATGCGGCTGAGCTTGCCTTCCTGCATCATGCGGGCAATGACTGCTGCCAGAAGCGGGTCCCCGCCCAGTCGCAGCTTGCTTCTAAGCTTCAGCAGGGCTTGGATCGGGACGGTGGGGCCGAGGAGATAACCCAGCTTCAAGCCTGGCGCGAGGGTGCAATCGAAGCCGCCGGCCAGCATGCAAACGCCGAAGGGGTCGATCGCCGCCAAGGGCGCTTCGGGCCTGGGGCCGTCGAAAAGCTCCCGCGTTCCCTCCAACTCCAGAACGGGGATGCGCCGCTCCTTCGCGAGTTGCAGGACTCGCATCATGCCTTCCCGGTTCCAGGAACCCTCTCCGGGAGGGTTTCCACTGGGCACCATGAACATCTGGCACTTCGCCTGTTCCAAGGCGTGCAGGTCGGGTCCCAGCGATCCCGCGGGGACTTCCCACGTCTGGAAGCCAAGGTGCTCGAGGCGAGTCAACAGGGCGTGCTGCGGCCTCCGAAGCAGAGCGATCCTCGCCCTGGGAGGCAGCAGCCCCTTCACCGCGATGTCCATCGCGGCTTCCTGGCCCCGCGTGTCCATGATCTGGCGTTCGCTGCGCCAGACCCCCCAGCGCTCCCCAAGCCACTGGCTGAGGATGTGGCAGAACGGCTGATTCACCTGGAGGGCGAGGGGGCCGAGCAGCGCGCCAGCTCGGTAGTCGAGCGCCAGCCGGTAGGCCTGGCTCAGGAATTCGGCCGGGAGCAGCCGGGCGTCCGGCCACTCGAACCGAAGGTCGAGCGAATCAGGCGCTCCTGAACTGAGGCTCGCGGAGAAGGAGGGAAGGTCAAAGCCCAGGTTCTCCGCCGTGGCTAGGTCCGAACGACCGAGCCGGGGCTTCTCCGTGGGCAACACGGCGCAGACGTAGGTCCCGCTGCCAAGCCGGCTCTCGGTCCAGCCGTCGAGGCACAATTCACGCAAGGCCGCGACGGCTGTCTTGCGCGCGATCGCGCATTGGGTCGCCAGGTCCCGGCTGCTCGGCAGGGCCTCCCCGGGCTTGAGGTTTCCATCCAAGATCCTCTGCTGGATGATTTCGGCGAGCTGGAGATAGAGGGGCTGGTCCGCCTCGGGATCGAGCGGGAAGCAGAATTCCCTGAGCTGCATCGCGTGAACCGTCCTTGGCTGTCGTACCGATTCCCACGGTAGTACAGATGGCGCCGCCATGGGTGGCCCCCTCGATTTTGACCCGGAGTGGTCCCCTCGCCGCACCCACAAGGCTACGAAACTCATCGCGAACTTCGTCCTTGGAGGCTCCCGTGCCCGAATCTGATGCTCCTCGACTGTCCGGTGCCGGGTTCCCGGCCACTGGCACCTTGAAACCTGAATTGCTCGGTCGCATCCCAGGGCACATGGCCAGCCGGCTCAACCTCCTCCCGGTTGGGTTCAAGGAACCGAAGACCCTCGTGGTCGCCATGGCCAATCCCTTCGATTTCGAAGCCCTAGACGCCCTTCGCGTTTTTACCGGACTGGAAATCGAACCCCGGGCCTGTTCCCTGAAGGCGCTTCGCGCCGCCATTGCCAGCCACTACCGCCTTCCTTCGATGATTGCCGAGACGACCTAGGCGGTGGCGGCGAAGGGTTCCGCGACTCCCAGCAGTGACTTCGTGTTGCCGGTTGGGCGCATTGTCCCGCGAAGTCCACGCCCCGGCCCAAGGAGGCTCAAGTGGTCTCCAGAAATTTAGCCGGAAGTGGATTCCTCGAGTCCCGACCGGGAAGGACAGACTTGACGACATCGACACCAACCCAGGTTCAACCCAGGAGGCGGCAATGAACTCGTCCCGGTACTTCAGGTCCTTGATCGTTGGCGTGTGTCTCGCGCTCGGATGTTTGGCTCCAGCCAACGCCCAGGCCACCACCCAGACGCCCTTGTCCGTGGGGCAGCTGGTGGAAGTGACCTTCTCCCGCGACAGTTTCTTCGCCTGGCTCTACAAGGTCAGGACCATCACCCGGTCCAGCGATGGAGCCAACCTCGGCGGGGCCATCCCTGCGGGGAAGATCCTGATGCTCCGCGAGGTGACCATGGACATCCATACTTTCGCCCATCCCTACGAGGAGTTCATGGGCATCCAATTGACCCGGGCCCAGGTGCTGGCGAACGGCAGCATGTCCACCTATGGAACCTACAAGACCACGCTGTTGCGCCTCCCTGCGGGCAGCGTTGATCTGCACAATCCGGTCACCTTCGACTTCCCATTGGGCTATGCGTGCCCCCCGAGCTTCCCTCCGGTCCTCGTCTTCTCGGGGTACACGGGGACCATGGATACCGGTGGCGGGACGTACGTCCATGGATGGGGCTACCTCGTGGATGCACCCGTCCTCCTCAAGGCCCCCGTGGCAAGCGCGTTATTACCCGAGGAATAGGGCCGACCCATTCGACTATTCATCGCCCGGAGGGCCAACGATGTCCCTACGCATTCAGCTCACAACCCTCTCCTTGTTCCTCCTCGTGAGCCTGGGCTGTGGAGGCGGGGGAGGCAGCGCGGCGACCACGCCTCCCCCTCCACCGGCTCCGACGGTCACGGACATCTACATCTCGGGTGTCGAACAATTCGGGATAAGCGGTGGCGGTGGCATCGCCAAGGTCTGGAAGAACGGAGTTTCAACGAGCCTAAGCGATGGAAGCCGGGATACCACCGCAAGCTCCGTGGCCATTTCTGGAACGGATGTCGTGGCCGCCGGCCAGGAGTGGGACGGCACGAAATACAAAGCCATGTTCTGGAGGAACGGGGCGGTGAGCACCCTGTCGGAGGGAACAGGGAATGCGGTCGTGTCTGCGCTCTCGGTAGCAGGGGCCGATGTGCTGGTCACGGGCTGGGAGCGCATGGGGGGGAGTGGAACGAATTACCGCGCAAAGGCCTGGAGGAACGGTGTGCTCGCCATGAGCCCCGATGGGATTCTGGATGCCCGGGCCTACGGCGGGAAGATCGTCGGGGGCAGCCTGTACGTGGTGGGTTACGAATACAACGGCGCCTTCGAGCTGGCCACGCTGTGGAAGGATGGGGTGGCTACAATACTTTCGGATGGGACGCGACATGCCGAGGCCATGGATGTCTGGGTGTCGGGTAGCGATGTGTACGTGGCCGGCCATGAGCGCGTCACGGCCAATGTCTGGATCGCAAAGCTGTGGAAGAACGGGGTCGCCACAGCACTTAGCGACGGCACCAAGAACACTCTCGTGGCGGGATTGGCGGTCTCTGATGGGGATGTCTACATCGTTGGTCGGGAGATCCCTGTTTCAGGCAACGAGGTCGCAGTGCTGTGGAAAAACGGTGTGCGGACGAACCTGACCGACGGAAGCCAGCACGCCGGGGCCTACCGTGTGGCAGTGTCCGGGGGTGATGTTTATGTCTTGGGATTCACCCTGTCGAACAATGTCCACACCACGCGGCTCTGGAAGAACGGATCCATCGTCACCACCCTGGGGGATGGCGTGAACAGCACGCTCTGCACGGGATTGTTCCTTCATGTCCATTGAGTTCCCGGGCCTGGGACTTTGATGTCCCGTCAGAGCACGCCGCGGCGTTTCTGGTCTAGCTCGATGGAGTCGTAGAGGGCCTGGAAGTTCCCCTCGCCGAAGCCCATGTTCCCCCGCCGCTGGATGATCTCGAAGAAGAGCGGCCCGATCTGGTCCTCGGTGAAGATCTGCAGCAGGTAGCCCGTGGTGTCACCGTCGATCTGGACGCCGATCTCCTTCACCGTGTCGAGGTTCTCCCGCACCGTGTAGCCGCCCTTCTGGATGCGGCCGGGCAGCAGCTCGTAGTACGTGTCCGGGACGCGGAGGAACTTGAAGCCCTGGCCCTGGAGGGTGCGCAGGGTCTTCTCGATGTCGTTCGTGGACATGGCGATGTGCTGCACGCCCGGACCCTTGTGGCGCTGGATGTACTCCTGGATCTGGCTGCGCTCGTCCGTGGGCTGGTTGATGGGGATGATCACCCGGTTGTTGGCGCTCTGGACCACCTTGGAGTCCAGGCCGGTGCCCAGGGCGCCGCGGATGTGGAACTCCCGGGTGACCACGAAGCCGTAGATGCGGCCGTAGAACTCCACCCACCGCTCCATCTCGCCGGGGCCGACGTTGTTGGTGAGGTGGTCCACCCGCACCAGGCCGGGCTCGCACATGGCGGGCGCGGGATCCGGCGTGAGGCCCGGCCAGAAGATCTCCTGGGTGCCCCGGCGCTCGATGAGGTAGTTCCACACGTCGCCGAAGCCCTGGATGGCGGCGACCTTCAGGTGCCCGTCGTCGAAGGTGTGGGTCTCGGGTGGCATCCGGACCTCGGCGCCCCGCGCCACGGCGGCTTCGAGGGCGGCTTCCAGGTTCTCCACCTCGAAGTTGAGGGAGCAGACCCCCTCGCCGTGGGCCTGGTAGTAGCGGCCCGCCGGATGGCTGCCATCGGCGTCGAAGATGAGGATGTCCATGCGGTTCTGGTGCAGGTGGACCGTCCGGCCCCAGGGGGCCTTCCCGCTGGCCACCCGGGCGAAACCGACCCGGCGGTACAGGTTCTCCAGGCGCTCCAGGGAGCCGGTCATCTGGAAATGATCAATGCGGACGAGGCCGAGGGGATTCGTGGCCTCCTGACGCTCGACGGCAGATAGGGCAAAGCTGGGAGCGGACATCGGTCCTCCGGACGAGGTTCCAGGATCGGGCTCCCGGGTCGTGATGGGGATCACAGCGGACCCTCGGTAGGCACCTAGGGAAAAGGCCGCTCCGGGGTCCGGAACGGCCTTTTCGGGGGGTGCCGGCCTTCAGCTCAGGCTGGTGGCGATGACCTTTTCCATGGTGAAGAATTCGAGGACGTCGCCTTCCTTGAGGTCGTTCCAGCCCTCGATGTCGATGCCGCAATCCAGGCCGTTCTTCACTTCGCTGACGTCGTCCTTGAAGCGCTTGAGGCTGTGGAGCCCGCCGGTGAAGATCACGTCCTCGCCTCGCTTCACGCGGACCTTGTAGGCGCGCTGGACCTTGCCCTCGGTGACGAAGCAGCCGGCGATGGCGGTGCGGCCGATCTTGAAGATCTGGCGGACCTCCGCCTGGCCCTGGACCGTCTCCTTCTCGGTGGCGTCCAGCAGGCCGACCATGGCGGCCTCGATCTCCTCGGTGACCTTGTAGATGATGTCGTGGAAGCGGATGTCCACGCCCTCCTCCTGGGCCATCTCCTCGGTCTTGCGCTCGGCCTTGGTGTGGAAGGCGATGATGATGGCCTTCGAGGCCTCGGCGAGGAGCACGTCGTTCTCGGTGACCGTGCCCACCGCGGCGTGGATGATGCGGGTGCGCACCTTGTCCGTGCTGAGCTTCTCCAGCTGGCCCACCAGGGACTCCACGGAGCCCTGGGTGTCGCCCTTGATGATGAGGGGCAGCTCCTTGATCTGGCCCTCCTTCATGGTGCTGAAGATGTTCTCCAGGGTGACCCGCTGCTTGGCCAGGGCGGCGGCCTTGTTCTTCTCCTGGCGGAAGCCGACGATGCTGCGGGCCTTGGCCTCGTTCTCGACGATCTGGAAGTTGTCGCCCGAGACCGGGACCTCCTCGAAGCCCAGGATCTGCACCGCCATGGAGGCCGTGGCCTCCTCGATGCGCTCGCCCCGGTCGTCGAACATGGCGCGGACGCGGCCCATGGTGGCGCCGGCGACGAAGATCTCGCCCTGGCGCAGGGTGCCGCGCTGCACCAGCACGGTGGCCACGGCGCCGCGGCCCTTGTCCAGGCGGCCCTCGATGATGCTGCCCGCCGCCGGGCAGTCGTAGACCGCCGTCAGCTCCTTCATGTCGGCCATGAGCAGGATGGTCTCCAGCAGCTCGTCCAGGCCCACCTTGGTCTTGGCCGACACGTTCACGGCGGGCACGTTGCCGCCGTAGGCCTCGGTCTGCACGTTGTGCTGCAGCAGCATCTGCTGGACCTTGTCGGGGTTGGCGCCGGGCTTGTCCACCTTGTTCACCGCCACCAGCAGGGGCACGTCGGCCGCCTTGGCGTGGTTGATGGATTCCACGGTCTGGGGCATGACGCCGTCGTCCGCGGCGACCACGAGGATCGCGATGTCGGTGACCTTGGCGCCCCGGGCGCGCATCTTGGTGAAGGCCTCGTGGCCCGGCGTGTCGAGGAAGACGATCTGGCGCATCTCGCCCGTGTTCTTGTCCTTCACGTCCACGTGGTAGGCGCCGATGTGCTGGGTGATGCCGCCGGCCTCGCCCGCCGCCACCTTGGTGGTGCGGATGGCGTCCAGCAGGGAGGTCTTGCCGTGGTCCACGTGGCCCATGATGGTGACCACGGGGGGGCGGGGCAGCTTCTCTCCCACCACTTCGCCGCTCTCGTCGGACATGATCTGCACGTCCTCCTCGAAGGTGACGATGTCGGCGAGGAAGCCGAACTCCCGGGCGATCTCCTTGGCCAGCTCCGTGTCCAGGGGCTGGTTGATGGTGGCCATGATGCCGCGGTGCAGCAGCTTGGCCATGACGTCCTTGGCGGCGCGGTTGCACTTCTCCGCGAGTTCCTTGACGGTCACGCCCTCGGAGAGCATGACGATGCCGATCTCGTCCTCGACGTACTCGGTGGCGATCATCTGGGCGCGGGAGCGGGGCTGGCGCAGCTTGAGATCCATCTCCTGCTGTTCCTTGGTGTAGCCGCCCTTCTTCTTCTTGCCGCCGGCGTGGGCGCCGCGGCCGGGGCCCTTCTGGCTGTTGGGATCGATGGGGCCGGCCGGGGCCATGCCGGGCCGGCCGCCGCCGAAGCCGGGCCGGCCGCCGGGACCGCCGGGGCGGGAACCGGGTCCGCCGGGACGGGAGCCGGGGCCGCCGGGGCGCGCGCCCGGGCCGCCGGGGCGGCTGGGACCGCCGGGACCGCGATTGGGTCCGCCGGGCCGGCTGGAAGGGCCGGAGCTCGCGGGGCGGGCCTGGGGGAGCTGGATGTAGCGTGCCGGGGACTGGGCCCGGGGGGCCGGGGGCGGTGTGTCCGACATCTTCAGCCGGCTGAAGCCCTGGTCGGGCTGGAGCTGGGACATGCTGGGCAGGGCGGAGAGGCGCTTGGCGGTGGGCGAGAGCTCATGGCGCACTTCACCCTTGCCTGTGTTGGAGGCCATGGGCAGGACCTTCCGCTCCTGGGCGGGCATGCCAGAGCGCTGGATCTGGGTGGGGCGGGGCAGGACGGAGGAGCCTTTGCCGGCCTGGGCGGCGGCGCCGGTGGCCCCGGCCGGAACGACGGCCGGCGCTCCCGGGGCCGGGGCCACGGGTGCGGGAGCCGCCGCAGGGGCGCCGGCCCGCTGGATCACGGCCTTGGCGCCGGGTTCGGGACGGAGTCCGGGCTGCTTGGCCTGGGGCAACTGGATGTAGCGGGCCGGTTCCTGGGACTTGGCGGGGGCTGCCGCCGGGGCCTGGGAGATCCGGAGCTTGGAGAAGCCGGCCTCCGCCACGGGAGGGGGCGGGGGAAGGGCGGGGGCCTTGAAAGGCGCCGTTTCCTCGAGGACGGTCTGGGGGGCCGGGGCTGGAGCAGCCTCGGCCTGGGGCTCGGCCGCCGGGGCTTCAGGCGCGGAGGCTTCGGCCTTCTTCACGAGGACCGGCGGAGCCTTCGGCTCGGCGCGCGGGGCTTCCGGGGCCTCCACGGGGGCCTTCACGATCTTCACGCCGGCGGTGGGCCGGTGCAGGGCGAGGGGGGCTTCCTCGCCGCCCTTGTTCTTGGGATCCAGGACCCGGCGCAGCTGGCTGCACTGGTCCTCGCTCAGGTTCGAGCTGTGGCTCTTGCCGGGGATGCCGAGGCGCTTTTCCAGGGCCTCGATGACCGTCTGGTTGGACACGCCGAGCTCTTTGGCGAATTGGTTGATGCGAAGCATGAACGCGGGATCCTTGGCTGGTGGGGCGGTGCGGGGAAAGGGAAAGGGCGTGGGGATGGCGGACTACTCGCCGAACTTGGCGTGGACGGCGTCGAGGATGCGGATGGCGAGGTCCTGGTCCACCCCTTCCACCGCCATCAGGGCGTCGGCGGTGGCGTTGTAGAGGGACTTGGCGTCCGGGAATCCGGCGGCGGCGAGGCTGGCGGCCACGTCCGCGTCCAGGCCCTCGACGGGAAGTTCGGAGGGCAGGAGCGAAGCGGGGGCCTCGGTGGCCTCCCCTTCGGCCTCGGGTTCCAGGTCGGGCAGGTCCCGGCCTAGGGCGGCCTCGGCCTCGCGGCGCTTCTCCTGCTCGCTGCGGACGTCGATGTTCCAGCCTGTGAGCTTGGCGGCGAGGCGCACGTTCTGGCCGCGCTTGCCGATGGCGATGCTGAGCTGCTCATCGTCCACCACCACTTCGACCCGGCGGTTCTCCAGGTCGGTGATCACCACGCGGATGGCCTTGGCGGGGTTGAGGGCGTTGGCGATGAAATGCGAGGCGTCGTCGTCGAAGCGGACGATGTCGATCTTCTCGTTCTTGAGCTCGCGAATGATGGCCTGCACGCGGGAGCCCTTCAGGCC
This sequence comes from Holophagaceae bacterium, assembly GCA_044229575.1. Lineage (GTDB taxonomy): Bacteria > Acidobacteriota > Holophagae > Holophagales > Holophagaceae > JADJVL01. The sequence continues at coordinate 51,591 of JBGAST010000024.1, forward strand.
CACGCAGGCGCCCACGGGATCCACGTCCGGGTCGATGCTCTGGACCGCCACTTTCGCCCGGTCGCCGGCTTCCCGGACGCAGGAGCGGATCACCACGGTGCCGTCATGGATCTCGGGGACCTCGCTCTCGAAGAGCTTCACGAGCAGCCGCGGATCCGTGCGGCTGACCTGGACCTGGGGATCCTTGGCGCTCTTGTCCACGGAGCTGATGACCACCTTGATGCGCTGGCCCTTGTCGAAGCGGTCGCCGCGCAGGGCCTCGGAGCGGCGGAGCATGGATTCCACCCGGTCGATCTCGAGGATGATGGCGCTCTTCTCGAAGCGCTTCACCTCGGCCACCACCACTTCGCCGATGCGGTTCACGAACTCGTTGTAGATGCGCTCGCGCTCGGCCTCGCGGACCTTCTGGACGAGCACCTGCTTGGCGGCCTGGGCGGCGATGCGGCCGAGCTGGGTGGTGTCCTGGGGCAGCCAGAGGGTGTCGCCCTCGGCGGCGTCGGGATTCAGCTCCTGGGCCTCCTTGAGGCTGATCTCCAGGTCCTCCTCCTCCACCTCGGGCACCACGACCTTGAGGGCGTAGACGTGGAACTCCCCGGTCTCCCGGTCCATCTGGGCCTGGAAGTTGCCGTAGAAGTCCATGCCCTGGAAGTACTTCTCGGCGGCCTTGACGAGGGCCTCCTCCACGGCGCGGTACACCTCCTCCTCGGGGATGCCCTTCTCCGCGGCGATCATCTTCACGCTGTCGAAAAAGCTCGTTGCGACGGTTGCCATTTCCTATTCCTCCACGGCGGGGCTTGTCTCTACCGCGCCTGTTTCAAATTCCGGTTCCGCGTCAGGCGGACCGGTGAGCACCGCCTGGACGTGCTTGGCGGGCGGGGTCTTCGCCTCGTCGAAGGGCGCCAGGCGCGCCTTCTGGATCTCCACGAGGGGAATGGTCTTGAGGGCGCCGTCCTCCTCGAGGGTCACGGCCTCGGGGCTGCACTCCCCGATCCAGCCCTTGAAGCGCTTCTGCCCGTTGAGGGGGAGCTTGGTCTGGATCCGGCAGAGGCGGCCGGCGAAACGGCGGAAATGGGCCTGCCGGACCAGGGGTCGCTCCATGCCGGGGCTGCTGATCTCCAGGGCGACCTCCTCCCGGAGGTCGGGGAATTCCACGTCCATCCACGCGACCAGGCCGTCGTTGGCGGCCACGCAGTCGTCCAGGGTGACCTTGCGGTGGGACGTCTCCCCGTCCAGGTGGTCGATGTAGAGCCGCAGCACCGTGTCCCGTCCCTCCTTCGCGCTTTCCGCCAGCACGAGTTCGAAGCCCAGCAGCGCGAGCTGCTTCTCGAGGGTCGGCTGGATCTTGGCGAGGTTCAGGGGCATGCGCTGGGGTGGTCCCGGGAAGGAAAAACAAAAAAGGCGGGACGAACCCACCCGTCGAGGCAGTTCCGCCGTGGATTGCGTTGGCAGGAAGGCCTTGGCCGTCTTCAACCTTCAAGGCTATCCCGCGAACCCTTGAACTTCAAGGATTAGGACGCGATGGGCCGGAACCGCGGCCCGAAGGGCCCTCCTCGGCGACGCCCGTCACAAATCAGTCCAGGCCTTCGGGCCCGGGTGCGGGGATGGTCCAATGGATCCGAGGAGCGTGCCATGGCTCAGGTGCTGGACGGCAAGGCCACCGCGGACCGCCTGCTGGAGGAGGTCCGCCTCGGGGTGGAGGCCCGCGGGGCGAGGGGGCTGCGCCCGCCCTGCCTCGCGGTGGTGCTGGTGGGGGAAGATCCCGCGAGCCAGGTCTATGTCCGGGGCAAGGTCCGGGCCTGCGCCCAGACTGGCGTGCGCTCCCAGGAGCACTTCCCGCCCTCGGCCGTCACCCAGGCCGAGCTGGAGGACCTGATCGATCGCCTCAACGCCGACGACGGCGTGGACGGCATCCTGGTGCAGCTGCCCCTCCCGAAGCACCTGGACCCCAAGGCCGCCCTGCACCGCATCAGCCCCGCCAAGGACGTGGACGGCTTCCATCCCCTCAACCAGGGCTTCCTCTTCGAGGGCCTGCCGGGCTTGCGCCCCTGCACCCCCAGCGCCGTCATGCGGATGCTGGACATTTACGGCATCGAGCTGAAGGGGGCCCGGGCGGTCGTCCTGGGCCGCAGCGAGATCGTGGGCAAGCCCATGGCCCTCATGCTCCTGGAGCGCCACGCCACCGTCACCATCGTCCACAGCCGGACGAAGGACCTGCCGGCCCTCTGCCGCGAGGCGGACCTCCTCGTGGCGGCCATCGGGAAGCCCGGGCTGGTGGAGGGCTCCTGGATCAAGCCGGGCGCCACGGTGGTGGACGTGGGCATCAACCGGGTGGAGGACCCCGCTCTCGCCGCGCGGATCTTCGCGGCGGAGCCGAAGAAGCTGGAGCAGCTCGGGGCCAAGGGTTCGGTCCTCTGCGGCGACGTGCGCTATGGCGAGGCCCTGGACGTGGCCGGGGCGGTGACGCCGGTGCCCGGCGGCGTGGGGCCGCTGACCATCGCGGGGCTGCTGCTGAACACGCTGCAGGCCTGCGAGGGCCGCGGCGCCTGAGGCCGCGATGGACGAGGACCGGCGGGACACCCTGGCCGACGCCTGGAACCGGTGGGGCTGCTTCGGGACCCTGGGCCTCGCCATCCTCCTCGCGATCGGCGGGGTCTGGATCATCCGGCGGGACCATGCGCCGCGGGTCGGCGCGGATGTGCGGAGCGTGGCCTTCCTGGATGCCGCCGGACGGCGGCACACCCTGGCCGAGCACGCGGGCAGGCCTGTTGTGGTGGACGTCTGGGCCACCTGGTGTCCCCCCTGCAAGGCCAGCCTTCCGGAGCTGGCCCGGCTCCAGGCGGCGGCCGGGGACCGCTACGCCGTGATCCCCCTGTCCGTGGACGACGGCGGCTTCGCGGAGGTGGCGGCCTACCTGCAGCGGCAGGCCCCGCCGGTGCGCGAGCTGCGGGCCTTCGTCCCGGAAGGCCAGGGGGCCCTGGAGCCCTTCGGGCCCATCTCCGGCATTCCGACCACGATCCTGGTGGATGCCCGGGGGAGGCTGCGCGCGCGCTGGTCCGGCTACGATCCCGGCCGGGCCGAAACCGAGCTGAAGGCGCTGCTCGGCCCCTGAGACCATGGGCCCGGAAATGGGTGCTGGGGCAGGCAGGCAAGGGGGCGAGGACGACCGGTCCGCGGGTTGTGACGCCCACCACAGCCGGGAGGGAGCCCCCGGAATTAAGATCCTGGACCCCTCCAAGGAGACCTCATGCACCCCCTGCGTACCGCCGCGCTGCTGGCCCTGGCCCTGCCCGGGCTCGCCCAGTCCACCCTGGTCGTGGTCACCAAGGACGGCCAGCGTCACGCCTACAACGTCGCCGACGTTTTGCGCATCGAGTTTGCGGGCGGCACGGACACGCCGCCCCCGCCGCCACCCCCAGCCGGGGGACGAAGAGCAGGCGATCCGTCGGGAAGGTGGCCAGGGTCGGCAGGATCGCCAGCAGCGAGGCCGGCAGCATCCAGCCCAGCGCCGCCCGCTC
>JBGAST010000025.1:0-52955 GCA_044229575.1 Holophagaceae bacterium
CCCCCCCTCCCCGAGGGCCAGAAGCTCGATCTTGGTCCCCCCGAGATCGATGCCGATGCGGAGGCGTTCCCGTAGCGGGTCCGCTGCAAGGGGTCCTGCCGCGGGCTCAGTCATGGGGGATCTGTTCCGGGTTGATCTGCAGCTCGTGGCAGGCGTGCAGGTACGAGGCCGCCGACCAGGCCTGGAAGGCCTTGCCCATGGGCCTGCCGGTGCGGGCGTGGATCCACTCGTTGAACTCCCACGCCTGGCTCTTGCCGAGGCGATTGAGCTGGGCGAGCTTCAGCAGTTCGCGGCAGGCCACGTCGTAGAGGCCCAGGCGGTGGATGAAGCGGACCCACATCCCCCCGATGAAGGGCCAGATGCCGCCGTTGTGGTAGTGGCCGGGGAGGTTGAGCAGGTTGACCGTGAAGTAGGGCCGCCAGTCGGGGTCGCCGCTCTGCACGGGAGGGTAGAGGTTGGCCACCGGATAGGGATCGTTCACGCCCACGCCCCACATGAACTTGAAGGCGATGCGGGCCCGTTCGACGTCGAGCACATTGCTGAGGAAGGCCTGGATGTTGCCGAGCACGTCGCAGCGCCAGTTGAACTGGAAGGGGGTGATCTCCGCCAGCAGGTAGCGTGCATCCCCCAGGGAGAACTGCTGTTCCGTGAAGGTGTGCGCACCGCCGCCCTCCCGGGGCTGGGTGCTGGGCCAGAAGGACTTGAGGATCTGCCCCCGGATCTCCCTGGAGCGCCGGAGGTAGTCGGCCGCGGCCTCGAATTTCCCCTGGAATTCCAGAAGCCGGGCGAAATTGGCGGTGGCCCGGTACCAAAGCACCTCGTCGTAGAGGACGTGGTAGCTCCGTCCGAACAGGTCCGTCCAGTCTCCGGCCTCGGGAATCTCGATCAGCCCATCATTGTTGTTGTCGAGGGCGCCCAGCCGGTCAATCACCCGCTGGAGACGGTCCGCATAGGCTTCGAGGAACGCCATGTCCTGGGTGGCGCGGACGTAGTGGTAGAAGGCGATGACGGCCCAGAGGCCGCTGTCCACCGAGCAGATCCCCCCGACGCCGCTGTACTCCGGCTTGCCGTCGTCAAGGCGAACGAGGGTCGGCACCAGGCCGTTCGGGGAAAGGTTGTCGAAGAGGGAGCGGAGCGTGGCCTTCTGGGCTGCCCGGATGTCCTCCGCCACCAGCTCCGAGGTGGCGACGATGGTGATGGCCCCGTCCCGGGCCCAGACGCTCCGGTAGTTCACTTCGGTCCCGATGGACTCGTTGTCCGCCATGGAGCAGGCCGAGAAGCCCAGGGGCGTGATGTTCTTGCGCAGGGCGATGAGGGCCTTCTCGTAGCCCTCGGTGATCAGGTCACGCTCGCTGGATGTCAGGGAGCCGAGGGCTGCTTCATCAAAGAGCATCCGGAGGGTGGGATCCATGTCCACCGCCCCCTGGGCGAGACGATCCAGGGCCGGTGTTTCGGGAATCACCCCGAAGTGTTTCAGGCCTTCCAGGACGCCGTCCGCCATCAGGCGCGTGCTGCTGAAGGTCGGGAGGTGGACCACCGCCTCCGCGAGTTCGGACTGGGCATTCTCCACGACGATGCCCTGGACGCCCGGCAGCAGGAACATGCCGCTGTCGTTCCCGGAATCCCCCGCGACGAGGACCGACTCGAGGGGAAGATCCAGCTCCCGGCAGAGCCAGGCCAGCGCGCTTCCCTTGTGGGTGGCCCTGGGGAGGACGTCCAGGTCCCTGTCGCTGGAGTAGACCAGGCTCACGTCGAGCCCTGCGTTCGCGAGCTTCTGCTCGAGGGCCAGCAGCGTTTCCGTGGACGCATGGGGGAGGTACCAGCTCGACTTGTAGGGGTGAAGGAATTCCGGAGGCTGCCGCACCACGCCCCGGAACTCCGCCACGAGACGTTCGATCAGCTCCACGTCCCAGCCCTTCCGGAATTCGTGGTTGAAGGCGCTGAAGGGCCGCTTGTGGATCCCGTCGTAGATCTGGGTTCCGACGCCGCCGATGATGTACTCCGGCCAGGGCAGCACGCCGGTCGCCAGCAGGTCGATCACGTCCTGGACCATCCGACCGGAGGCATAGCAGAGGAGCGGCCGGTCCGGCGCCTCGAGGGATTCCCAGACCTGCTTGAAGCGCCGGGTCGCCTCAGGATTGCCCAGCAGGGTCCCGTCCAGGTCGGAGCAGAAGAGCCTAGTCACTGTCATTCCAGGGCTCCTCCCATTCCGTATCCTCCATCAACCGCTCGAGGCCCGGACTGCCTCCGACCGCCGCCAGCAGCTGCTGCGCCACGCCGGACCAGGTGAACAGGCTCCGGGCCTTGTGGGAGCCCATCCGGCCCAGGCGGCGGCGCAGGCGCGGGAGCTGGAAGACCTTGGCCATGGTGATGCCGAGATCCTCCTTGTCGAGGGGGTCCGCGAAGAGGGCGTGACGGCCGTAGGTGAGCACCCGGTGGAGACCGCCATGCACGGTCACGATCACCGGCGCCCCCGACGCCATGGCCTCGATGGCGGTCATGCCGAAGGGCTCGTAGCGGCTGGACAGGACGAAGAGGTCCGCGGCCCGGTAGTAGTCGGGAAGTTCCTCGTCGGGAATGAAGTCCCCGAAGGTGACCTTGTCGGCGATCCCAAGCTCCCGGGCCTGCTCCTTCAGGCCATTCAGCAGCGCGGATTCAAGCGAGGTGGCCGACGTGCCTCCGACCGCGAGATGCAGCCGAGCGTCGGGTTCCCGCTGGACCAGCACGGTGAAGGCCTCCAGCAGGAGGTCGTAGCCCTTGTTGCGTGCCAGCCGGCCCAGGGCCAGTACCACCTTGCCCTGGAACCCCAGGCGGTTGCGAATGGCTTCGCGGCTCGGCTCGCCCACCGGGAAGAAGCGCAGGTCATCGTAGCCCGGCGGGATCATCCGGCACTTGCCGGCGGGCACGCCGTACTCCTGCAGCAGGTGGTCCAGCTGGACGGGTGTCGTCGCCACCACGAGGGAGGCCTCGGTGAAAAGGTTGGTCTCCTGCCGGATCCGTTCATCGAAGTTGTACTGTCCCTCGAAGGCCTCCGCGTCCCCGGGGTAGTCGGCCTCCATCTGCGCCTTCTTCCAGCGGCCCAGGGAGTGGGGCGTATGCACGTGAGGCCGCCCCAGCGCAGCGCTGAGCAGGCGGCCGGCCACGCCGGCATCCCAGTAGTGGGTATCGATGAACTGGTACCGGAGGTCCATGCGATGGATGAGCTCGAGGGCATGGGCGACCCATTCCTCGAGGTGCCGGGTGAGGTACTCCTTGGGGATGAACTCCGGACCGCCGCAGGGGACCCGGAGGATCCGCACCTGGGACGCCACGGGCTCGATCTCAGGCTGGCCCTCGAAGCGCCGCGTCCAGATGTCCACGGCGTAGCCGAGCTGCGCGAGCTTCTTCGACAGCTCCAGGACGAAGACGACCTGACCCCCGGTGTCCGCGGCACCCAGCGGGGGGTTCGCCGCCACGTAGCCATGGGTCGAGACCATCGCGATGCGGGGAAGGGAGCCATGGGAGCCCTCCGGCCCCGTCGCGGCGGGGACGGTCAGGCGGTCCGTGGGGGAATGCGCGGTAGCAGCAGGGTTCGAACCCATGGCGAGCTCCAGTGCGAAAGGTACCTATCGCTGGAAGGCGGCCCGACCTTCCCGGAGCCTGCGGCAACCTGGCGCCGCACCCTTGGGTCAACTGATCCTCAGTGTGTTCCCCTAGGGCCGGAAGCTCAAGCCCCGGGAGCCGCTTTCCGCGCCAGGACCGCCACGCCGAGGCTGGTCACCAGGATGGAGATCGGGATGACGGCGTAGGCCACGTCGCGGATCCATTCGCCGCCGGGAAGCCCCATCTCCAGCGGAATGGAGGCGACCACGGCGGTGGCCAGGCCTTTGGGGATGAACCAGGCCACAAGGTTCCGCTCCCCTTCCAGGGGCGCCAGGGCCTTCTGGCCGTGGAAGAACCCCTGGCGGATCACGATGAGGGCCAGGGTGATGAGGACGCCCATGCCCAGCGTCCCGGCGTTGTTCAGGCGGATCTGGGTCCCGAGGTAGACGAAGAAGAACAGCTTCAGGATGAACACGCCTTCCGCGAGGAGGGCGTTCTCCGTCTCCGTCAGGCCCTGGGGGTTGAGCTTCAGGCGTTGGACGAGGGACAGGGGCAGCAGCTGGTCCAGGTTGCGAAGGCCGATGCCGAAGGCCAGGGCGCCGATGGCCCCGGAGAAGCCCAGCCACTCGGTCACACCCGCCACGACCAGGAGCAGGGCTTCCGTGGCGAAGGAGGTCTTGGCGGCCTGCTGCACGCGGCCGAGGACGAGGGACCAGAAGAGGGCCGCGGCGAGGCCGATGACGAGGGCGGCGAAGAGGCTGGAAAGGAACCCTCCGATGGCCGGACCCACGCCGTGCCCCGCGCCGGCGAAGGCCGTCGCGAGGGTCAGGACGCCCACGACGGTCACCACGTCCCCCAGCGCCGACTCGAGGGTCAGGATGGCCCCCATGCGGGGGGAGAGGTTCAGGTGCTCGAGGAGGGGGATGGCCACCGTGGCCGCGAGCGGGGCCAGGGCCACGCCCAGGAGGATGGAGGCCTGCCAGGGCTGCCCCCCGGTCCAGTGGGCGATGGCGGTGACCACGACGACGTTGATCGCCATCCCCCCGAAGGCCACGTGCAGTGCCGGGAGCGCGCTCTCCCTCATCGCCGAGAGGCGCAGGTCCAGCCCCCCGTGAAAGAGGATGATGATCAGCGCGACGTGGCTGAAGACGTGCTCCACGGTGGTGCCCCCCACCGGGCGGATCCAGCCGGCCAGGGGGCCGACCAGGTACCCCACCACGATGAGCGGCAACACGTCGGGGATCCGGTGCCGCCGGAAGAGCGCTTCCAGTGCGTGGCCCAGGAAGAACAGCGCGCCGCAGGCGGCGACGAGAAGGGGGATGGAGACGGCGTGGGGCATGCCAGGGAACACCTGTGGGCGCGGGACAGGCCCTCACCTTACCTTACGCGGGCGGGCTTCCTCGTCCTCGATTCAAGGTCGGCCGGGAGTCTGCGGCTCGATGCGGAACCCTGGAGCCACATACCCCGACGGCTTGTGGGGATCGGGCAAGGTCGTGGAATTCCCGTCCCGGAGGGCGCCGTAGTGCGGACTCATGATCTCCACGCCGCCCTCGTTGAAGCGGTCCTGGATGTTGGCGTGCAGCTGCGCGTAGAGCTCCGCCATCCGGTTGGGCTGATCGGTGTAAGCATTGATCTGGTAGGAGACGTAGAAGTCGTCCAGGCTGGTCTGGAGGACGAAGGGGGCCGGATCCTTGAGGACGCCCTCGGTGGCCAGGGCCGCGTCGATGAGCAGGCCGTGGACGGTGCGCCAGGGGGCGTCGTAGCCGATGGTGGCGGTGGTATGGAGGATCAGCCCCCGGTCGTGGGCCCGGGCGCTGAAGTTCAGGACCTGTCCGGCGAGCACCGTGCTGTTCGGGATGCTGACCTCCACGTTCTTGATGGTCAGGATCCGCGTGACCAGCGCGGTGCGTTCCAGGACGTCCCCCACCGTGTCGCCGATCTGGACGCGGTCCCCGACCTTGAAGGAACGCATGTAGGTGAGCAGCACGCCCGCCACCAGGTTGGTCATGGCGCCCGAGGAGCCGAGGCTGAAGAGGACCCCCAGGAAGAGCGACACGCCCTTGAAGGCGTCGGACCCCGAGCCCGGGAGGTAGGGGAAGGCCAGGACGAGGGCGAAGGCCAGGATCAGGATGCGCGCCAGCTTCTGGGTCGGGTCGGCCCATTCCGAGTGGAAGGACCGGAACACCAGCTTTCCGCTCTGGATCCCGCCGAAGACGAGGCGGAGGAACCTCAGGGTGAGGTGGGTGATGAGGCCGATGAGGGCCAGGAAGAACAGGTTCGGGATGAAGGCGACGAGGGCCTTCCCGAAGGACACGACCGGGGTCATGGCGAGGTCCAGGAGCCGCGCCGCGAGGCCCCGGGTGGCCGGGAACAGGCTGAACAGGATGCTGAGGTACAGGTAGCCGAAGCCCAGGTAGGCGAAGGCCCGGAGGACCCAAAGGGCCTTCAGGATGGCGGCCTGGGTCTGCCCCGAGGAGAGGATCTCCAGCCGCTGGATCCGGATCGCCCCGACCCGGGCGAGGAAGGATTTTTCAGCCCACTGGCGAAGCCGGAGGAAGGTGAATCGCAAGAAGCCATAAGCCCCGAGGGCCAACCCGGTCACCAGCAGAGTCGAGAGCAGGGCGACGCCGATGGCCCGGACCCGGTTCTGGAGGCGGTGGCTGGCCAGCGCCTTCCGGACCACCTCGGCCCGGTTCTTCGCCAGGAGGAGCCGGTCCATGGAGGCCAGTCGTGCGTCTTCCTCCGTGACCGAGAACAGGGGGACATCCCCGACCGACGCGAGGGCGCTCGTGCCATCATCGGACAGCTGGATGTCCGGAGGCGCCTGGAAGGGATTGGCCTCCAGCTGGGCGAGGCGGCTGGTGATGGCGGCGGCCCGGGCTTCCGGCGTGAACGCGCCGACGCGAGCCTGGATGCGGAACAGCTCCTGGTCATGGAAATGGACGGGAGCGCCCATGGGCAGGGGTTTGGGCCCTCCCTGGCCGGCCAGGGGCAGAGCCCCGCCCAGCAGGGCCAGGGCCAGCCCCAGCCCGGACGCCCACGTACGGAGGCGGGCAAGGATCCGGCCTGGGCTCGATCCCAGCGGCAGCGTCAGATGGCCGATCCTTTCCTCCCTGACTGCCATGCGACCCCTCCCCTGGAATACCGCGGAACTCGGAACCAGCCGGTCCATTGAAACCCGGATGGCCCCGGCTCACTCGGAGTTTCCCGGTGGGACCTCGATCCAGGGCCTTTCGTGCAGGGTGACGTGCCCGTCGAAGAGCGTATGCAACGAGTCCTGGTCCGCGTCCTGGTGGTTCAGCACGGAGCCGCTGGACCGGGCCCGGTCCAGCATGGCCAGGTCCAGGTCCGCGACGACGCCCATCTCGGTGTTGGGGGTCGCCTCGGCGGCGACGCCGTCCACCGGGAACGAGAAGTCGGACGGCGTGTAGATGCCGCTCTGGGCGTACTGAGCCGTGAGGTCCGTGACCAGGGGGAGGCTGCCCATCATGCCCGCCGTGGCGACGTAGATCTGGTTCTCCACGCCCCGGGCCTGGGCGCAGATGGTGACCCGGCGATGGCCCCGGCGGTTGTCCGTCAGGTAGGGCACCAGCAGGAGCTGCATTCCGTGGGCGGCCTGCACGCGGGCGATCTCGGGAAACTGAACGTCATAGCAGATGGATACTCCGAAGCGGCCGAAGTAGGTCTCCACGATGGCCAGGTCGTTCCCCGCGTCGAAGCGCCATTCCTCCCGTTCCGTCGGCGTGAGGTGCAGCTTGGGCTGGTGGATCGGCGCGTAGCGGGGGACGAAGATGGAGGCCACATTGCAGAATTTTCGCTCGATCCACCTCGGATGCGTCCCGGCGATGAGGATTCGGTCGTAGGACTTGGCCAGGCGATCAAAGAGCGCATCAAAATCAGCTGTGAATTGCTCGCTGATCTGTCGCATGAGCTTGGCATGGTCCGTCACGGCGGCGCGCTGCAGGCACGTGATGAGTTGGGAGGAAAGGAGCTCTGGGAAGACGATGACATCCGCATCGTAGTCGTCACCCATGTCGACGAAATTTTCGACCTGCCGGGCGAAAGCCTGGAAGTCCTTGACGGGCCTGAGCGCGTACTGGATGCAGCACACGCGCACCGGGCGCGACATGACCGGGGTCGGGGCCTTAAATCGCATGACGGCCCTCCACGGGACGGATGATGAGGGCGGCGTGTCCCAGGGTTTCCGGATCCGGCGCGTAGTCAGGGAGGATTCCCCAGACGCGGAATCCCATCTTCAGCTGTTTGCTCAGGGTTGGATCGAAGATGGAGTTGACGACCACGGCGCCGACGTATTCCGAGAGCGTCATCCTGCTGGCGGCCTTGTGGTAGCCCGGGATGCGGGCCCCGGCCACGATCCATCCGCAGCCCAGCTGCCGTGCGTGGTTGAAGCGGGCCGCGTACAGCATCTTGGCGATGCCTCGACCCTGGTGCCCTGGATCGACCACGACATTCACGCCGTACAGGACGTCTCCGTCGGGTTCATGGGTTGTGAGCAGCCCCTGTCCGGTGATGCCGGCCCAGGTGTGGGGCAGCATGGCCCGTCTCGCGCTGACGCGCATGCTCGTGGCGCTCCCGACCACCTGCCCATCCTCGAGTGCCACCCACTGGCCTTCGGGAAAGACGCTGAGATGGGCCAGCAGCGTGCGTTCGGCCCATACGGCCTCGGGGCCGTGGGGTGGCGGGTAGGCCCTTGCCATGAGCCGGCGGATGGCTGGAATGTCGGCTTCCTCCCGCCTCCTGACGGACAGGCTTCCCGCCACCTCCGGGAGGGGCCACAACACGTAAGGATTGACGAGGTACATGACGCCTCCCTTCAGCTGGAGTTCTGGGGCGAGCCAAGGGCTGGATCGCCGCTGCAACGGCCGGATCGCGGCGATGCGGCGTGGATGGTTCCCGTGCCGCGGTGGCATGGGTGATCTGCTGTTTCGAGGAGCGACCCGCCACGAAGCCGCCGCGGAAAGCCGCCCCCGCTCCACCGAGGATCCGCAACGACCCTCCTGCCGAGGGATTCCGCACGAGGCGGGGTCAAGGATCCCTTGCTCATCGGCGAGCCTCACTGCTCGTTACCCACGCCCCGCAGGAGTCCGAATGACACCAGGGCGGAGTGGATGCCCGCCGGCCCGGCGGTGGGTGTGCGATAGGCGCGCGCACGAGGGATGCCTGGTGCATCGAAGCCGATGAAGCCGTCGCTCATGAGGATCGGGTAGTCGGCGAACTTGAGCATGCCCGCATCCCTCATGGAATCCCCGCAGCACACCAGGGGACGTGGCAGGTGGAAGGTGGATTGCAGGAACAAGACGGCGAACCCCTTGTCCACGCCGCGGGGGAGGATGTCGAGGAATCTCCCTTTCGAGGCGAGGACATCGGCGCGCAGGCCGCATCCACGAAGGGATTGACGGATGTCCCGTTCGGCGGTCCCGAGGGGAACTCCCGCGGCCGGTTCGAAGGAGAGCCGGCGCACGCCGGACACCCCGAATCTCGGCTTGACCGTTTTCGGCATCCAGAATCCGAGCAGTCGCTCTGCGCCGACTTCAGACCATCGTGAGGCGACCTGGGCTGCGTAGACCTGGTCCTCCTCGAAGATTCCTGGCCCCCAGCGGTGCCACAAGGCACAGCCCACGTCCGTGATTAGGTGATCCGGCTCCAGGAGCTTCCATTCCCGGATCAGTTTCATGGCCGAGGCGAAGGTCCGGCCGGTGGCAAAGGTGAGGACGGCGCCACCCCGGTTCCGGACGGACGCCTGCAGGCTTCGCAGATCGTCCTGGTGCCCTTTTGCCGGGATCCAGGTCCCGTCCAGATCGCTGACCAGATGGAAACCGGGCATCGCTATTCCTCCGAGAAAAAAAATCGGACCTCCAGCTTGTCGGCCTCCATCACCGATGCGAGCAGCTGGAGGGTCTGGTTCAGCTGCTCAACCTGACCCGCATCCATGACCGAAAGGGCGTGAAGGAGCTGGCCCTGGGCTGGGTGCGGCGCCGACTTCACAGTGCTCCGGCCTTCGTCCGTGAGACTCAGGACGACGCGGCGCCGATCCTCGGGATCGGGCTCCCTGGACACCAAGCCCTTCCGGTGGAGCCGATCCACAACGCCGGTCACCGTGCTGGGGTCCAGGTGCATCCGCTCCGCGAGGGCCTTGAGGGACATTGGCCCGCGGCGATTCAGCTCCCAGAGGACCCACAACTGCGGCCCCGTGAGGCCGAACTGCTTTTCCACCGAGCTGGAGTACTCCTGGAGGGCCTTCACGATCCGCCGGAGGTTCTGCATGACCTCATCGACGACCGGGGGCTTGGTAGGGGAGGAAGAGTTTGATCGCATACAAATAGTTTGCATTCAAATTATGTTCTTGTCAATCTAGGTTCTCTGATGTCCCGCGGTGAGCCGAGGCCCATGTCCCGATTCTTCATGTCGTCCCCCCACCATCGCCTGCGCATGCTGGCCCATACTCGTCGGCTGGTGCTGGTAATGCTTCCCCTCGGGGCCGGCATTGGCCTGGTGGTGGCCTTCGCCCTGCGGGGTCTGGGGTCCTTCGAACCCTGGGTGGTCCGCCTCGGGGGAAGGACCCACCTCACGCTGCTGGTCCCCGCCCTGGGCCTCTTCCTGGTCACCCTGTGGCTATCCCTGACGCGCATCGGCGAGGTATCGCTCTTCCGCGACATGGACCTTGCCCACCAGAACCCCTATAAGGTGTTCCCCTTCCGCACATCCATCGGAAAGGTCTGCGCTTGCGCCATGACCATCGGCTTCGGGGGCAGCGCCGGGGTGGAAGGCCCGGGCAAATGGCTCGGCTCGGCGCTGGGGCTGCAGTGCCACCGCTTCCTCCAGGCCTTCTCCAAGCGGCTCCCCCTCTTCCGCCGCCTCAGCGCGCCCGCGGCGGTGATGGTGCGGGCCGGATCCGCCGCGGCCCTGGCCTCGGTCTTCCGGGCCCCCCTGTCCGGGGCCCTGATGGCCGCCGAGCACGACGGACGCCTGGACGCCGAAGCCACGGTTCCATGTCTTTTCGCGGCCGCTTCCGGGTACATGGTCTTCTCCGCCTCCATGGGGCTGCTGCCGCTGATCTCCGTGGGCCGGACCTACCAGGCCCGGTATGCGGAGATCTTCTGGGCCGTGCTGCTGGGCCTGGCCTGCGGGCTCGGCGCGAGCCTCTTCCTCTGGCTCAAGGCGCGGCTGCGCCGGTGGCTCGATCCCATTCCCTTCGCATGGCGGGGGCTGGTGGCTGGCCTGGGCCTGACCCTGCTGGCCGTGCCCGCGCACGTCCTCTGGGGCGGCTTTCCCGTGACCCAGGGCGGAGGGCTCGAACTCGTGTCCCACCTCCTGAAGGGGGACACGCTTTCGACCCAGGCCGTCCTGTTCCTCGCGCTGAAGCTCGCGGCCACGGCCCTGAGCCTGGCCGGCGGCGGCATCGGCGGCATCTGGCTGCCCTCCATCGCCATGGGCGCCTCCATCGGCGCCGCCTTCGACGCCTGGCTCGGCCTGGGCCAGCCCGGCTACATGACCCTGGTGGGCGGGGCCGCCTTCGCCGGGGCCACCCACGAGACCATTCTCGTGCCGGTGGTGTTCCTGGCGGAGACGACGGCTCAGGCGGCCCTGGTGGTCCCGGCCCTGATCGGGACCGGCGTGGCCTACCTCGTGGTCCGAGAGCGGTCCTAGGCGTCGGGTCCGTTTGCCATTCCCGTCCCTGGGGAAGGGGTCCGGGATGCGCGACGGTCCCCCGGGCAGGAGGCCCTCCCGCCTACCCCTTCACAGGCAGCGGGTACCTCGTCTCCTTCGTCCGGCTCGCCCGGTAGAAGAGCAGCGTGTGGCCCACGGTCCAGACGTGCTCCAGCCCGTCCACCTGGGCGCACAGGGCCTCGATCACCGTCGCCTTGTCCTCGAAGCTGTTGGGGTTGATCTTGATCTTCACCAGCTCCAGGCTGTCCAGCATCACGTCCAGCTCCGCCGCCAGGGAGGGCGTGACGCCGGCCTTGCCGATGTGCACCACCGGCTTCAGGTGATGGGCTTCGGCCTTGAGGAACTGGCGCTGCTTGACGTTGAGCATGGGGACTCCGGGAGCCTCATTGTGACGGAAGAACCGCCACCTGGCTCCCTGGCGCCCTAGGCCCGCCGCCGCACGATCACCACGGTGCGGTCGTCCGTGGCGGGGGCGTGGTGGGTGAAGGCCTCCAGGTCGTCCATGAGGCGGTGCTCCAGCTCCTGCAGGGGCAGGGTCCGGTTGGCGGACACGAAGGCCTCCAGGCGCGGCAGGTCGAAGTCCTCGCCATCGGGGCTGACCGCCTCGGTGATGCCGTCGGTGTAGAGGAAGAGCAGGTCGCCCACGTGGAGCAGCTTCTGCTCCTTCTGGTAGGCGTTGCCCGGGAGCATCGCGAGGGGCATGCCGTGGGAGCCCAGCTTCTCCACCGTGCCGTCGGTCCGCACCAGGAGGCCCGGGTTGTGGCCCGCGTTGGTGAACTGGAGCTTTCCCGTATCGGGGTCGATGACGAAGATGAAGGCGGTGATGAAGCGGTTGGGCGTGGTGCGGTGGGCCAGGCTCACCGACAGCTTCTTGGCCAGGTCGTCCGTGGGGAGCTGGGCGTCCGCCCAGGCCTCCAGGTAGGTCTGCAGGGCCGACATGAGCAGCCCCGGACCCACGCCCTTGCCGCTGACGTCGGCGATGGCGCAGAGCCACTTGCCGTCCGGGCGGGGCCAGAAGCCGAAGAGGTCGCCGCTCACCTGCCGGCTGGCGGAATTGGCCCCGTGGACTTCGATCCCTTCGATGATGGGGGCTTCAGCCGGCAGGAGCCGCTGCTGGATCTGGCGCGCGATGGAGAGCTCCTGCTCCATGGCCCGCTTCTTGGCGACCTCCTCCTGGAGGCGCCCCTGGCGGATCTTGCCCGCCGCCACGTGGGCCAGGGAAGCCACCAGGCGCAGGTCCTCCTCGTTGAAGGGCTGGCGGTAGGGCCGGGCGTCCAGGTAGAGGAGGCCCACCACTTCCCCCTCATGCTCCAGGGGCGTCGCCAGGATGGAGGAGACGCCGCTGAAGACCAGGGAGGCCGAGGCGCTGAGCTTGGGGTCGTTGGTGGGGTCGTTGAGGAGCATGGCCTCCCGCCGCTCGGTCACCGCCTCCACCAGGGTCCGGGAGACGCGGATCTGGGTGGCCTTGGCCATGTTCGACTTCACCACCGCCGGGATGAGCTCCCCGCTGGCGGGGTCCTTGAGCAGGATCACGCCGCGGTCCGGGGTGAGGAACTCGAAGAGCCGGGTCATCAGGTGCTCCAGCATGTCCTCCACGCTGATGTCCCGCACCAGGTCCAGGGTCACGTCCTGGATGAGGGAAAGGGTGCCCATCCACCGCACCTGGCCCGTGTCCTTGGGCTCGGGCGCGATCGACTTCAGCAGCTCGGCGATGGGCCGCACCATGGTCACGCCGCTGGGGGTGTGGGTCTCCTCCTCGATGAGGACGGCGTTGGTGGGCTCCGCGTCGAGGGTGAGGTCGATCTTCCCCAGGGAGATCCGGTCCCCGGACTTGAGGGCCTGGATCCCCTCGGCGGGCTTGCCGTTGATGAGGGTGCCATTCAGGCTGCCCAGGTCCTCCACGCAGGGCACGCCGCCCCGGACGCTGAACCGGGCGTGCACCCGGCTGAGGCTGGGATCCTCGATGACGATGTCGTTCCCCGCGGCCCGGCCCACGGTCATGACCACGGTGTCGCCGGTCAGCTTGCGGGGAGGTTTGCCTGGGATTCGGAGGAGCAGGATGGCCATGGGAGTGGCCCTAGCTTGCCAGGAATGGGGCCTGGGCCGCCTTCAATGATCCGGAAAGTTCCGGTTCGCCCCCCGGGCTCGTCCCTTCGTCCCTCGCCCCTGTCCCCCGCCCCCCCGGGGCGAAGACTTCCTTCAGCGCCCGCGGCCCGGAGGAGGCCCCATGTACGATCCAGGAACGCAGCTCGGCCCCTACCGGATCCGCGGCCTCCTGGGGGTCGGCGGCATGGGGGAGGTCTACCGCGCCCGGGATGGCCGGCTGCGGCGGGATGTGGCCCTCAAGGTGCTCCGCCGGGAGATGGCCGCGGATCCCGAGCGCCTGCGCCGCTTCCAGCAGGAGGCCCGGGCCGCCGCGGGCCTGGACCATCCCCACATCATGGCGGTCCACGATACGGGCTCCAGCGCCGGGGACCACTACATGGTCTGCGAGCTCCTCGAGGGCCAGACCCTGCGGGAGCGGCTGAAGGAGGGCGCCCTGCCCCCCCGCCGGGCCGCGGAATGGGGCGGCCAGGTGGCCCGGGGCCTGGCGGCGGCCCACCTGCGGGGCCTGGTGCACCGGGACCTCAAGCCCGAGAACATCTTCCTCACCCGGGAAGGCACCGTGAAGATCCTGGACTTCGGCCTGGTGAAGCCCCTGGCCCTCCCGCGCCCCCAGGACCCCTCGACGGAGGAACTGAGGCTGGAGGGTCGGCTTTCGGAGGAGGGTGTGATCCTCGGCACCGTGGGCTACATGAGCCCGGAGCAGATCCGCGGCGTCCCGGTGGATGGGCGCAGCGACATCTTCTCCTTCGGCGTCCTGCTCTACGAGATGCTCCTCGGGGAACGGCCCTTCCGGGGCTCCAGCACGGTGGAGACCATGCACGCGATCCTGAAGGAGGATCCGCCGGAGCTGCGGTCCGCCAAGGGGGAAGTCCCCCCGGCCCTCGAGCGCATCGTGCGCCATTGCCTCGAGAAGGAGCCCGAGCACCGCTTCCAGAGCGCCAAGGACCTGGCCTTCGATCTGGAGGCCATGTCCGATCCGGCGGTCTCGGGGCCGCGGGCCATCCTGCCGGCGAGGCGCCCCCGGACGCGCCTCGCCGCGGGCGCCGTGGCGTCGGCCCTGGCCCTCGGCGCCCTGGGCTTCGGCGCCGGCCGCCTCACGGTGCCTCCCGGCCGCCCGCCCGTCTTCTCCCCCCTGACCTTCCGGCGGGGCCTCCTTCAGCAGGCGCGCTTCGCCCCCGACGGCCGCTCGGTGGTCTACGGCTTCCTGGCCGGCGGGGAGGGCCTGCGGCTCTACACCGCGCCCCTGGACAACCCCATCTCACGGCCCGTGCTCTCCCCCGCCACGGCCCTCGCGGCCGTGGGCCGGGACGGGCAGCTCGCCCTGCTCACCCAGGCCTCCGCCTCCGGCGCCCGCCCCGAGAACCCCCGGGGCACCCTGGCCCTGGGCGCCCTGGAGGGCGCCGAACCGGTGGCCCTCGAAAAGGACGTCCTGGGGGCGGACCGGAGTCCCGGGGGCGAGGTCGCCCTGATCCGGGCCGTGGCGGGGGGACAGGCCCTGGAGTGCCCGCCGGGCCGGATCCTCGCGCGCACCGCCGGGTGGTTCAGCGGCCTCCGCTTCGATCCCGACGGCCGGCGCCTGGCCTTCTTCGAACACCCCGTGCCCGGCGACGATCTGGGGAGCCTGCAGACCCTCGAGCCCGCCACCGGGAAGCGCGCCACCCTCTCGGGTCCCTGGGCCAGCCTGAAGGGCGTGGCCTGGTCGCCCTCGGGACGGACGGTCTGGTTCGCCGCGGCCGCCACCGGCGTGCGCCGGAGCCTCTACGAGGTGGACGCCGCCGGCGGGAAGGCGAAGCCCCGGCTTTCGACTCCCGCCAACCTGGCCCTGCAGGATTTGGGGGCCGGAGGCCGGGCCCTCGTCTCCGAGGAGCCCACGGTGCGGGACGTGGTGGCCTGGCAGGCGGACCGGGGGGAGAGCCGCTCCCTCGGCCTCTTCGACTACACCATGCTCATGGGCTTCAGCGCCGATGGCCGGAAGGTGCTCTTCCACGACGAGACCCGGGCCGCGGGCCCGGACTATCCGGTCTACACCCGGGACCTGGAGGGCGGGCTGCCGGTCCCCATGGGCAAGGGCGCCGCGGGGGCCCTCTCCCCGGATGGCCGGCGGGCGGCCCTCTGGGACGAGGGCAGCGCCGTCCCCACCCTGCTGATCCGCAGCGAGGGCCCTGGGGAGCCCCGGCGGGTGCCCTTCCCGGGCCTGAAGGCCATGGGCCAGGTTACGTGGGCGGGGGAGGACCGGCTCCTGGTGCTGGGACCGGACGCCAAAGGGCGCTGGCGCCTGTGGCAGGTCGACCCCGGGGGCGGCGCGGTGAAGCCCTTCGGCGACGGGCCCGGTGACTTCCACCCGGGGCGCCTCTTCGTGGCCCCCGGCGCCCAGCGCCTGCTGATCCGCGGCGGAAGCGCCGGCGCCTGGGCCCTCGTGGAGCTGGGCAGCGGGCAGGCGCGGCCCTCCCGCCATGGCCTTGAAGCCCGGGACCGCGTCCTGGGCTTCGCCGCGGACGGGCTTTCGGTCTTCGCGACCCGCAGCGCGGCCTTCCCCCTCGCCATCGAGAAGGTGGGCCCGGACGGACGGCGCAACGCCTTCGTCACCATCCCCGGACCCGGCGGCAGCTCCCAGCCCTTCAGCTGGGGTTCCCTCAGTCCGGACGGCACCCGCTTCGTGGGCGCTTCGACGGAGCACGCCTCGCGGCTCTTCCTGGTGGAAGGGCTCTGAGCACCGGAGGGAACCCGCGTCCGCCGGCCACGGCAGCTCCTGACGTGGGCGCCGGGCACGCATATGCTGGAGGCGGCATCCCCAGGTGAACCATGCGCATTCGGGCCCAGACCGTCCTGGCGCTACTCGCGGCGTCCTCCAGCCTCCAGGCGCAGGTCATGGCCTCGGGCCAGGTCTTCGAAGCTCCCGGCCAGGTCTTCAAGGTGGTCTTCAAGCAGCCCGCGTCCAAGGACTTCGCGAAGACCGTAGCGGACACCCTGCAGTCGGCCTGGGAGGCCTACAACAGGGACTTCCAGCGGAGCGACGGGAAGGCTCCCATGGCCTGGCTCTCCCCCGCCAACCGCATGGAAGTCCAGATCGTGACCATCGGCGGGGGCGTGAACGCCCAGTACAAGAGCCTCTCCTGGAACGGCTACATCCAGGTGGATCCGGGCATCGGAGAGAAGGACCTGCCGGGCCTCAGGATCACCCTCTGCCACGAGCTCTTCCACGGCCTGCAGGACGCGTACGCCAACATGGCGGTGTTCGGGCGCGTGGCGCATTGGTGGTTCGAGGCCACCGCCGAGTGGGCTGGCCTCAAGTACGGCAGCCCCTACACCGCCGTTGAAGCCCGGGAGGAGATGGCGCGCTACAGGTATTTCCTCTCCGTGCCCCCCCAGGAGTCCGAAGCCTATGAAGAGAAGCTCATGGCGTACGCCTTCTGCATGATGGTGGAGTTCGCTGAAATCAAGAGCCCCGGCTATGTGCGGCGGGCCCTCAACGGCGGCTCCGTCAGCAGCCGTGCCTTCTACGAGGAGCTGGCCAAGGCCGCGGGCTTCCCGGCCAATTTCCCCGAGTACGTCGGGAGCTACCTGAAGGTGGGCTTCCCGAACCCGGGCCTGAAGCCCGCGGCGCGCATCCACGACTTTGAAGGGGAGACCCGCATCTACCGCAACCTCACCCTGGAGCCGGGCGCCCTCGAGAACCCGGTGCCCGAGCGCATCGCCGACCCGAAGGCCCGGGAGGCGGTCCTCCATTTCCCGGCCCAGGCGGCTTTGCAACCCCTCACGGCGCGGCTCTACACCGTGGCCAACGGCGCCAAGGAGCCTCGGGGCCTGCGGATCACCCTCAAGCAGCCCACCCTTCAGGGCGTCCAGGCATCGGACCGGGCCGTGGTGCTGAAGGTGCCCAAGGGCGGCGCGAAGCCCGCCTGGACGCGCCTCGCTGGCGGCAACCAGACGGTGAAAGGCCTGGGTTCGGAGCTGGACATGATCGTGGTCGCGGTCTTCAATCCCGATCCCTGGCTCGAGATGGACTACGACCTGGAACTGGCCCTGGAGAAGAATCCCGTCGTTGGCGCCGAATTCCTGCTGGATCCCCTCGCCTTCGAGACGAAGGACGCTACCGGCAAGGAATGGAAGGAGGGCCCCACCGGCGCCTCACCGACGTCCAAGTGGCGGATCGAACCCGAAGGCGCCTGGTTCGACAGCAGCCTCGACGGCTTCCACCTGGAAGCCGCCTGGACGAAGCCCCCGGCCACCCTCAAGCAGGGGGACAGCTTCACCCTGGACATCACCCTCACCGCCGACGGGCCCCGGGCCGCCCAGCTCCAGATCTCCCCCGTGGGCCCCATGTCCGAGTGGGAGCTGGAAGCCCTGGCGCCCGGCCCGGGGATCACGAAGCCCGGGTTCAACACGTGGCTCATCAGCATCCCCGCGGGCAAGGGCCGGCGCACGGCCTCCCTGCGGATGAAGGTGTCCCTGCCGGGTCCCTGGAGGAGCGTCAACCTCGCCACCGGCGAGGGCTCCG
This sequence comes from Holophagaceae bacterium, assembly GCA_044229575.1. Lineage (GTDB taxonomy): Bacteria > Acidobacteriota > Holophagae > Holophagales > Holophagaceae > JADJVL01. The sequence goes on from JBGAST010000025.1 coordinate 17,876, forward strand.
GAGGCCGGCGGCCCATCTCCGTGGACTTGCTGCCCCTGGTCCTCAACGTGAACAACCTGGCGCGCATCCAGTGGGCCTACGTCAAGAAGGGCGCGCGGCGCTGGTGGGACAAGAAGTAGGGTTGCGTCTGGGCGGCGGACCGGGGACAAAGGACGGGTCCCGGAGATTCCATGCGCCGCCTGCTCGCCTCCCTCCTGATCTGCGCCGCCGGCCTCGCGGCGGACCCGCCCCGCACCCTCCGGGTGGACTACAGCCACGCGGGCACCGCCACCACGGAGGCCTTCGGCCTGGAGCGCGTGGTCCGCGAGCCCCTGCCCTGGCCGGGCCATCCCGCCAAGGCCATCGACGATTCCAACCTCGGCCTCTGCAAGTTCGAAGTGCGGGACGCGAAGTCGAAGGAGCTGCTCTACTCCCGGGGTTTCGCCAGCATCTTCGGCGAGTGGCAGGACACGGCGGAGGCCAAGATGCGGGCGCGGGCCTTCTCCGAATCCTTCCGCTTCCCGGAACCGGAGGGTCCCGTGGAGATCCTCCTCTTCCGCCGGGCCCCGGACCTGTCCTGGAAGGAGATCTGGCGGGTCCCCGTGGATCCGAAGGCCCAGGACGTGGTCCAGGCGCCGCCGACGAACGCCGGTCCCCTGGTGCCCATCCTGAAAAGCGGCGATCCCGCCCACAAGGTGGACCTGCTCATCCTCGGGGACGGCTACACCGCCGCCGAGCGGCCCAAGTTCCTGAAGGACGCCCGGCGCATGGCCCTCCTCCTCTTCGCCGAAGAGCCCTTCAAGTCCCGGATCAAGGACTTCAACGTGTGGGGCCTCTGCCCCGCGGCGAGGGAGAGCGGCGTCTCGCGGCCCAGCACCGGCCTCCACCGCCGCAGCCCCGTGGGGGCGAGCTACGACGCCTTCGGCAGCGAGCGCTACGTCCTCACCTTCGAGAACCGCGCCTTCCGCGACCTGGCCTCCCAGGCCCCCTACGACTTCGTGGAAATCCTCGTCAACGGCCGCACCTACGGCGGCGGCGGCATCCACCAGCTCTATGGCACCGTGGCCTCGGACAACGCCTTCACGCCCTACGTCTTCGTCCACGAGTTCGGCCACCACTTCGCCGGCCTCGCCGACGAGTACTACACCAGCGACGTGGCCCTGGAGCTGGGCAAGCCCCGCCGGGAGCCTTGGGAACCCAACGTCACCGCGGATCCGAAGAACCCCAAGTGGAAGGTCCACCTTTCACCGGGCCTCGCCCTGCCCACGCCTTGGAAGAAGGCCGAGTTCGAGGCCTTCAGCCACGCCATCCAGAAGGAGCGGCGCCAGCTCCGGGCGGACCGGAAGCCGGAAGCCGACATGGAGGCCCTCTTCACCCGGGAGAAGGTCCACGAGACCCGGCTGCTGAACCACGACGCCCACAGCGGCAAGGTGGGCGCCTTCGAAGGCGCCATGTACGAAGCCGCCGGCTACTACCGCGCCCAGGAGGACTGCCTCATGTTCACCCGGGACGACGTGGGCTTCTGCGCCGCCTGCCGCGCCGCCATCACGAAGGTCATCGACCAGTACGCGGGGCGGTGAGTTCCCAGGCCTCGGACCTCAGTCCCGCCGCAGCAGCAGGAAGGTCTGGTCGTCCTGGGGGCTCTGTCCCGCCAGGTGGATCTGCAGGGCCAGGACCAGGGCCTGCCGGAGTTCCGGCATCCCCAGGTGGCCCTCCCGCGCCAGGACGCGGCGCAGGCCCTCGACTCCGAATTCCTCCCCCGCCGGGTTCTCCGCCTCCGCCATGCCATCGGTGTAGAGCAGCACCACGTCGCCGGGCGCCAGGGCCGTCTCGCCGGAGCCGTAGGGGGTCTGCCCCGGCAGCATGGCCAGGGGCAGGCCCGGGGCGTCCAGGACTTCGATGGCGCCGGAGGCCCGGCGCAGGAGGGCCGGAGGGTGGCCGGCACAGGCGTAGCGCAGGCGGCCCGTGTCCGGTTCCAGGTGCACCAGGAAGGCGGTGATGTAGCGGTTGGATTCGGTGTGCCGGGCGAGGGTGGTGGAGAGCCGCTCCAGGAGCACCGCGGGCAGGCTGGACCAGTCCGCCCAGGCGTCCATGTAGGCGTGGAAGGTGACCATCAGGAGGCCGGGGCCCATGCCCTTGCCGCTCACGTCCGCCACCGCCGCGCAGAGGCTGCCGTCCTCCAGGATCCAGGAACCGTAGAGATCCCCGGAGACCCGCCAGGCCGGCGCGTTGAAGCCCAGCACCCCGTAGCCGTCCACGCAGGGGGGCCGCGCCGGGAGGAAGCCCTGCTGGATGCGCCGCGCATGGCCCATCTCCACTTCCAGGGCCCGGCTGAGCTGGGCCGCCTCCTCCATGCGGGCGGCGCGGACCCGGGAGGCCACCAGGTGGGCCACCACGGTGGCCAGGCGCAGGTCCTCCCGGTCGAAGTGGCGGGTGGGGTTCAGCACGTCCATGTAGAGGAGCCCCAGGAGCTGCCCCTCCGCTTCCAGGGGCGTGGCCAGGGCGCTGCGGATGCCGATGTTCACCATGGAGGCGGAGGCCGCGCCGGCGCCCTCCACGTCCGCCAGCAGGATGGCCTGTCCCTTTCCGAAGGCGGCGTCCACCAGGGTCCGCGGAATCTGGATGGGAGCGTCGGTCTGCTCCCCGCCGATGGTGGCCACCGGGGCCAGGTGCCCCGCCCCGTCCCGCAGCAGCAGGGCGCCCCGGTCCGCGGCGAGGTGCTGGTGCAGGGCCTGGAGGAGCATGGGAAGCTGCGCCGCGGAGCCCACCTGGGCCAGGTCCAGGGCCACCCGTTCCAGCAGGGCCAGGGCCGCCTGGGCCCGCTCCCCTTCGGTGACGGGGATCCCGCCCCGCCGCAGTTCCTCGGCGCCCAGGATGATGGACGGGATCCAGGGGGCCGTCTCCTTGGCCTGGATCACCACCGGCGGTCCCGTATCCGTGGCGTCGCAGACGCGGAACTTGAGGTTCCCCGGCGTCAGCTCGTCCCCCGCCTGCAGGGGACGGGGTTCCGTGAGGGCCTCCCCGTTGAGGCCGGTGCCGTTCTTCGAGCCAAGGTCCTCGGCGAGCCAGAGGCCGCGGCTGAAGCGGACGCAGGCGTGGTGGCGGCTGAGGCTGAGGTCGTCCAGGGCGATGTCGTTGTCCGATGCGCGGCCCAGCTTGTAGACGCCGTGCGCCGGGTCCAGGGGGACGGAGGGATGGCCTGCGATCACCAGCACCAGCTTCTGGGGCATGGCACTGACTTTAGGAGCCTGCCGGGGAATGGGAAGGGGCGGATCGCGGGGAGCGTCCTACTCCGGAGCCGGATCGTTGTACCGGGAGCAGAGGTAGGCGATCCCCACCCCCATGACCTTTTCCCAGGCCTTCTCGATCTCGGGGCCGTAGGCCGGATCGCAGGCCTTCACCGTCGCCAGCAGGCTGTCCAGCCACAGGTCGTAGTATTCGGCCCCCACCGCGAGCTGGTGGGCGCCGTGGCGCCGCGCCAGGTCCTCGAGGTAGACCGGCGGGCCGCTGCCCTCCTCCCGGGCCGCCCGGAGCATGAGGTTCAGGGAGGCATGGAGGGCGCGCTTCTGCCGGGGGAAGTCGGTGTTGGCGAACTTCGCCCGCACCTTCGGCGAGGAGGCGAGGAAGGCGTCGTAGAAGCGGTCCAGGAAGTCCGGCTGGGCCGTGCAGCGTTCCAGGCTCTGGCCGAAGGTCTGCAGGGTGGATTCGTCCATGGTGTCCGCCTCAAGGGATCCTACGCCGGGCCGCCGGGTCCCGCGTCACAGTGTCCCAAAGGGAACCCGAGCATCTTATTCCAACCCCTCGGACCGGAGCAGTAGCATAGGGCCACCCTTCCATGAGTCTCCAACCCGGTACCCGGCTCGGTCCCTACGAGGTCCTCTCGCCCCTCGGGGCGGGGGCCATGGGCGAGGTGTTCCGCGCCCGGGACGGTCGCCTCGGCCGGGACGTGGCGGTGAAGGTCCTGCCCCGGGCCTTCGCCGAGGACGAATCCCGCCTGCGGCGCTTCAACCTCGAGGCCAAGGCCATCGCCGCCCTCAGCCATCCCAACATCCTGAGCCTCTTCGATACGGGCACCCTGGACGGCCTGCCCTACCTCGTCATGGAACTGCTGGATGGCGCCACCCTGCGCCAGCGCCTGGACCAGGGCCAGCTCCAGCCGAAGCGCGCCGTGGAGATCGGCATCCAGATCGCCAGCGGGCTCTTCGCCGCCCACGAGAAGGGCATCATCCACCGGGACCTGAAGCCCGAGAACATCTTCCTGACCACCGGCGGGCAGGTGAAGATCCTCGATTTCGGGCTCGCCAAGCTGATGCCGACGATGGCCCTTCCCGCCACCGGCGGCACCACGGAGGCCGGCATCACCTCCGCCCCGGAGGGCACCCTCGCCGGCGTGATGGTGGGCTCCATCCACTACATGTCCCCGGAGCACGCCAAGGCCGGCGAGGTGGATCCCCGCTCCGACATCTTCTCCCTCGGTGTGATCCTCTACGAGATGCTCGCCGGACACCGGCCCTTCGAAGGCGGCAGCTCGGTGGAGATCCTCAGCGCGATGCTGCGGGACGATCCGCCGCCGCCCACGCCGCCGAAGGGAACCCTGCCCCCAGGCCTCGGCGCCCTCGTGCTCCACTGCCTGGAAAAGGCGCCGGAGGACCGCTTCCAGTCGGCGAAGGACCTCGCCTATGACCTCGAGACCCTTGCCGCCGCCGGCAGCCAGGAAGGCTCGAAGGCCTCCTTCGGTGCGCGGGGGGTGGGCTCCGGTCGCCCCATTCGGCCGGTCCTCGCCGGGCTGGTCCTCCTGGGCCTCGCCGCCGCCGGGACGGCGGGCTACCTCCTGCGGAGGCCCTCCATCGAGTCCCAGGGCCGGGTGCGCTTCATCAGCTATTCCGGCCACGACACCTCGCCCGCGGCCTCCCCGGACGGGCATACCCTCGCCTTCTGCTCGGATCGGGACGGCACGCCCCGCATCTGGCTCAAACAGCTCAAGGGCGGCAGCGAGATCGCCCTCACCGCCGGGCCCGACGACTTCCCGCGCTTCTCCCCGGACGGCACCACCCTGCTCTTCACCCGCACCCGGGGCGGCCGCAGCGAGCTCTGGAAGGTGGCCGTGCTGGGCGGGGAGCCCCGGAAGCTGGTGGAGGACGCCGCCGACGGGGACTGGTCCCCGGACGGCCGGCGCCTCGTGTTCATGCGCTGGCGGCAGCAGGCGGACCGCACGGATTCGGTCATCGTCATGGCGGACGCCGACGGCGGCCGCCAGAAGGAGATCGCCCACCTCACCCAGGCCCGGCTCCTGGCCCATCCCCGCTGGTCCCCGGACGGCCGCACCCTGGCCATCAGCGGCGGCGCCCAGCAGGCCGGCGAGCCCCAGTCCATCCTGCTCCTGGACGCCGACGGCCGGAACATGCGCACCCTGCAGCCCCATCGCGCCGTGGGCTTCATCTCGGCGGTGGCCTGGCTGGGGCCCCACGAGATCCTCTACTCCCAGGCCGAATCCGTGGTGGGGGATAGCGCGGGGTCGTCGGCGAACTTCATCCGGCAAGACATCCGCGGCGGGCCGCCCCGGCCCGTCCTGTGGAGCCCCCACAGCTGCCTCCTGCTGGACCTCGCCGGTCCGGGGCGCCTGGTCTTCGACGCCCGCTCCCCCCGCCAGAATCTCCGGCAGCTCGCCCTGGACGGCCAGGGCGAGGACCGTTGGCTGTCCCGGGGCAACGGCACGGACCGCCAGCCGGTCTTCACCCCCGACGGCGCCTGGGTGGCCTTCTCCTCCAACCGCTCCGGGAACCTGGACCTCTGGTCCGTCTGCACGGTGGATGGCACCGTGCGCCACCTCACCGACGACGAGGCGGAGGACTGGGATCCAGGCTTCACGCCCGACGGGCAGCACCTGCTCTGGAGCTCCAACCGGACCGGGCATTTCGAGATCTGGATCGCCAACGCGGACGGCAGCGGGGCCCGCCAGCTGAGCCGCGACGGCACGGACGCGGAGAACCCCACCGCCACGAAGGACGGCCGCTGGATCCTCTACAAGTCCGGCCAGCCCCAGGCGCCAGGCCTCTGGAGGATCCACCCCGACGGCAGCGGCGCGTCCTGCCTGGTGCCGGGCAACATCGGCCTGCCGGAAGTCTCCCCGGACGGCCGCCACGCCCTCTACCGGGTCAGCCCCGGGCCGCGGAGCTTCTCCATCCGCGTGGTGGAGGTGGAGAGCGGCCGGGTGCTGCCCTTCCACATCGACATCGAGGTGGTGAAGGTGACCCCCGCCACCCTGGGCCGGGCCCGCTGGATGCCCGACGGGAAGGCCATCGTCTTCACCGCCCAGGACGCCCGGGCGGTGAACGGGCTCTACGTGGCGGCCTTCGATCCCGGCGGCGAGGGGCCCCCGACCCGCCGGGCCCTGGCGGCCTTCGACTCCGAACGGATCACCGAATCCTTCGGGATCTCCCCGGACGGCCGGCGGGTGGTCATCGCCGGATGGGAGCAGCTCTTCAGCCTCATGAGCGCCGAGGCGGTGCCGGGGCTCCCCCCCGGACGGCCGGACTCCTGAGCCGGGGACGGCCCCGGATTCCCTCCCCGGAGCGAACCGCGGACAGTAGCATAGGGGCCACCCCACCATGAGCCTGCAACCCGGCACCAAGCTTGGCCTCTACGAGATCCTGGCCCCCCTCGGCTCGGGCGGCATGGGGGAGGTCTACCGGGCCAGGGACCCCAAGCTCGACCGCTTCGTGGCCATCAAGGTGCTGCCCGGCCACCTTGGCGCCCACCCCGACGCCCTGGCCCGCTTCGAGCGGGAGGCCAAGGCCCTGGCGGCCCTGCAACATCCGAACGTGATGGGCATCTTCGACTTCGGGACCGAGGGGGACATGGCCTACGCGGTCATGGAGCTGCTGGAAGGCGAGACCCTCCGGGACCTCATCGAACGCGGGCCCCTGGCGCCCCGGAAGGCCGTGGAGATCGCCGGGCAGATCGCCCTGGGCCTGGCGGCGGCCCACGGCAAGGGGATCATCCACCGGGACCTCAAGCCCGAGAACGCCTTCGTCCTGAAGGACGGCCGGGTGAAGCTCCTGGACTTCGGCCTCGCCAAGACCCACGCCTCCCTCGCCGCCGCCGACGGCGCCACCCGGGCCACCACCGCGGCTCCCGGCACGGTGGAAGGCGCCATGCTCGGCACCGTGGGCTACATGAGCCCCGAGCAGGCCCGGGGGGATCCCGCGGACGCCCGGTCCGACATCTTCTCCTTCGGCTGCCTCCTCTACGAGCTGCTGTCGGGGCACCGGCCCTTCGAGGGCACGACCGCCGTGGACGTGCTCCACGCGATCATCCACGCGGAGCTGGATCTGGAGGGCACGGACCTCTCCCCGGGCCTGCGCCGCATCCTCCAGCACTGCCTGGACAAGAATCCCGCCAGGCGCTTCCAGAGCGCCCAGGACCTGGCCTTCGCCCTGGAATCCAGCGTCAGCACCACCCGGGACCCCGCCCTCTCCGCCCCCCGGCCGGCCCACCGCGCCCCGGCGTCGAGACCCCGGCTGCGCGCGGCCCTGCTCGGCGCGGGCCTCCTCCTCGCCGGCGCCGGTCTGGGAGCCTGGTGGGCCCACCAGGCCCTGCAGCGGCCCCTGCCCACCTTCCGGCGCATCACCTTCCGCCGGGGCAACGTGCTCCACGCCCGCTTCACCCCCGACGGCCAGAACGTGGTCTACTCCGCCGCCTGGGACGGACGTCCCGGAGAGGTCTTCCTCGCCCGAGCTGACGGCTCGGGATCGCGCGCCCTGGGCATCGCCGGCGCGACGGTCCAGGCCGTGAACGCCAAGGGCGATCTCCTGGTGATCCTGAAGCCCGGGGCCCTCACCGCCACCACCGCCGGGGCCGGCACCCTGGCCCAGGCCACCCTCGACGGGGGCGCGCCCCGGGAGCTGCTGGAGCGGGTCTGGGGCGCGGACTACGGGCCCGACGGCAAGCAGTTCGCCGTGGCCTACCAGGCCAGCGAGGGCGGCCCCTTCCAACTGGACTATCCCCTCGGCCGGAAGCTGATGGAATCCCCGGGCGTGCCCCTCACCTCCATCCGCGTCTCCCCGAAGGGGGACCTCGTGGCCCTGGCGGTGAACGATCCGGGTTCCGCGGCCCTGGTGGTGGTGGACGGGGAGGGCCGCCGCCGCACCCTCTACCGGGCGGCGCGGAGCAGCGAGGCCGACCTGGCCTGGGCGCCGGACGGGAGCTGCATCTTCATGGTGGACGGCGAGTCCCTCATCGCCGTGGACCTGGACGGGAAGGCCCGGCGCATCCACGCGGATTCCACCCTCTCCGCCATCCACCACGTCTCCGCCGCGGGCCGCATGCTGGTGGAGCGGGAAGTCATCCGGCGGATCTCCCTGGTGCGCCGGGAGGGCCGGGACACCAGCCTGGGCTGGCAGGAGTTCACCCGCCTCGTGGACCTCTCCCGGGACGGCGAATGGGCCCTGATGGACGAGAGCGGCGGGCGCTCGGGCCCCGCGGGCCAGCCCCTGCTGCGCCGCACCGACGGCAGCCCCCCCAAACTCCTGGAGGCCGGCGTGCCCCTGGCCCTCAGCCCCGACGCCCAGCAGGTGCTCATCCAGCCGCCGGGCAAGCCGGCGAGGCTGCGCATCGTCCCCACCGGCGCCGGGGTCCCCAAGGATCTCGCCCTGGAGGGCTGGGACCTCCTCGACGGCGCCTTCGCCCCGGACGGCTCCTGCGTCTACGCCACGGGGCGGCAGGGCGAAGGGCCCACGCGGATCCTGGAATTCCCCCTCAATGGCCGGCCGGGCCGGATGATCGGCTCCCCCCTGCCCCGCTTCGAGGAGATCACCCCCGACGGCAAGCACTTCGTGGCCCTGGACGACCGGCGCCGCCTCATGCTCGCCCCGGTCACCGGCGGCCCCGCGGTCCTCGCCGCCGGCAGCCTGGAGGACGGCGACTACCTCGTTGGCTGGAGCGCCAGCGGCGAGCTGCGCATCGCCCACGCGGTGGATTCCGCCCGCCTGCGCCTCGACCGGCTGGACCTGAAGACCGGCCAGCGCGCCCTGTGGATGGAGCTGGCCCCCCCCGATCCCACCGGCGCCGTGCGCATCCGCGCCGCCAAGGCCAGCCGGGACGGGAAGACCGTCGCCTTCACCACGGGGCTCGTGGACGTGTCCGACCTGCTCATCGTGGAGGGGCTGCGATGACCCTCGCCGCCGGGGCAAGGCTCGGCCCCTACGAGATCCTGTCGCCCCTCGGCGCGGGAGGCATGGGAGAGGTGTGGAAGGCGAAGGACGCGCGCCTGGACCGCTTCGTGGCCGTGAAGGTGCTGCCGGAGCACCTCACCGCCAACGCCGACGCCCTGGCCCGCTTCGAGCGGGAGGCGAAGGCGGTGGCGGCCCTGAACCACCCGAACATCCTCGGCATCTTCGATCTCGGGCGGCAGGAGGGCGTGGAGTTCGCGGTGATGGAGCTGCTGGAGGGCGAGACGCTCCGTGCGCGCCTCGCCCAGGGCCCCCTGCCCGTCCGCAAGGCCGTGGATCTCGCGGTGCAGATGGCCCACGGTCTCGCGGCGGCCCACGAAAGGGGCGTCGTCCACCGGGACCTGAAGCCCGAGAACCTGTGGATCACGAAGGACGGCCGGCTGAAGATCCTCGACTTCGGCCTGGCCAAGCAGGTCACCACCCTCAGCGGCGGCCCGGCCTCCCTCCTGCCCACGGAGGCCATGGTGGCGGGCGGCCTCCGCACCGAGGAGGGCCTGATCCTCGGCACCGTGGGCTACATGAGCCCCGAGCAGGTGCGCGGCGAGGCGGTGGACGCCCGCAGCGACCTCTTCGCCTTCGGCGCCGTCCTCTTCGAGCTGCTCACGGGCCGCAGGGCCTTCGCGCGGAGCACCACCGCCGATACCCTGGCCGCCATCCTCAAGGAGGAGCCGCCGGACCTGGAGCAGAGCTCGCGGCCCCTCCCCGCGGGCCTCCAGCGCATCCTGCACCGCTGCCTGGAGAAGGAGCCCGGCCACCGCTTCCACGACGCGGAGGACCTGGCCTTCGCCCTCTCGAACCTCGGGTCGGGATCCGAAAGCTCGGCTTCCCTCGCGGCCCCCTTCGCGCCCTCCCACCGCAGGACGACCCTGTTCTGGGGAAGCGCGGTGGGCCTCGCCCTCGCCGCGGCCCTCGGCGCCGGCTGGGCCCTGGCGGGCGGGGTCCGTCCCCAGCCGACCTTCCGCAAGCTCACCTTCGGCCGGGGCGCCATCGACGGGGGCCGCTTCGTGCCGGGCTCCCGGGACATCGCCTTCAGCGCCCGCTGGCAGGGCGCCCCATCGAAGGTCTTCCTCCTGCGGGAGGGCAGCATGGAATCCCGGGCCCTGGAGGCCGAAGGCGTCTTCCTCCTCGCCGTCTCGTCCCATGGCAGCGCCGCGGTCCTCGGGAAGTCGAACCTCAATCACGGCGTCCTCGAAGGGAGCGTGCTGGTCCAGTCCCTGGCCGGAGGCGGCAGCCGGGCCGTGATGAACGGGGTCTGGGCCGCGGAGTTCTCCGAGGACGGCGCCTCCCTCTGCCTGGTGACCAAGGGTCCCGGCAACGCCTACCTCCTCCAGTGGCCCCCGGGGGAGACCGTCCACAAGTCCCTGCACATGCTGCGGAGCCCGCGCATCCGCGCGGGCCAGGTGGCCTACTTCGAGGAGGGGGACCAGTCCCTCACGGACGGGGAGCTCCGCGTCCAGGCCAAGGGGAGCCCGCCCCGCACGGTGGCGCCGGTCAAGGGCTTCACGGCCCTCGCCTGGGGGCCCGATGGCAAGGAGCTCTGGTTCAGCACCTACGACGGGAGCGAAAGCACCTTCCAGGCGGTGTCGCTGTCGGGAAGGACCCGCGTGCTCCTGCGCCACGCCGGCCGGCTGGAGCTCATGGACGTGGACCGCGGCGGGCGCTGCCTCGCCATCGCCAGCAGCCACCAGCGCCAGACCTTCGGGAAGGCCCCCGGGGCGGCGAAGGAGACGGACCTCACCTGGCTCGACGCCCAGGTCCCCATGAGCCTGAGCACCGACGGCACCCAGCTGCTCATGACCCGCTACGGCGACTGGCAGATGGCCGACCTCGCCAACCTCTACCTGGTGCCCATGGGCGGCGGCCCCGGCGTCACCCTCGGCACCGGGAGCGTGGATGCCCATCTCTCCTGGGACCGCCGCTGGGTGGCCACCTTCGAGCGGAACGCCCAGGGCGAGAACGGCGTCCGCCTGCTGCCCACGGGGGCGGGCAGCTCCCGATGGCTGCCCCTCGGCAAGGCGTTGTCCGCGACCGACGGGCTCTGGTTCCACCCCGACGGGTCGAAGGTCTATGTTTCCGATTCCCTGAATTCCAATCTGGCGCGCCTCCAGCTCGATTCGGGTGCCCTTCAGGCGGGCGCGGTCCCCCCCAGGCTCACCTCCTACAACCGGCAGGAAGTCCTCTCCCCCGACGGCCGGCGCTTCCTGTTCCAGCCTGCGGATGCGAGGGTGCCCGCCGAGAACGAGGGGGATAACCTCGCCATCTTCGTCGAGGGGGATACGAAGGGCGTGCCCGTGAAGGGAAACCTCCGCGGCGAGGCGGTGGCGGGTTGGGCCGAGAACAGCCGCGACGCCTACCTCTGGGACCGGAACACCCTCCCGGCCCAGGTGTTCCGCCTCGACACCGCCACGGGCCAGCGCCGCCCCGTCCTGCAGATCAATCCCTCGGATCCCTCCGGCGTGATGGGCGTGCAGGTCCTCAAGGTCACGCCGACGGGCCACGCCTACGCCTACAGCGTGGTGCGCAAGCTTTCGGACCTCTACCTCATCGAGGGCCTGAAATGACCCTGCAAGCCGGCACGAAACTCGGCCCCTACGAGATCCTCTCGCCCCTCGGCGCGGGGGGCATGGGCGAGGTGTGGAAGGCGAAGGACACCCGTCTCGACCGCTTCGTCGCCGTCAAGGTGCTGCCGGAGCATCTGACCCGGGACGCCGACGCCTTGGCCCGCTTCGAGCGGGAAGCCAAGGCCCTCGCCATGCTGGATCACCCGAACCTCGTCGCCCTCTTCGACGTGGGCCACGAGGACGCCACGGCCTACGCGGTCCTGGAGCTGCTGGAGGGCGAGACCCTGCGGGACCTTCTCGCCCGCGGCGCCCCACCCCTCCGCCAGGCCCTGGACATCGCCCGGCAGGTCGCCCAGGGGCTCGCCGGAGCCCACGGCCGCGGGATCGTCCACCGGGACCTGAAGCCCGAGAACACGTTCCTGCTGAAGGACGGACGGGTGAAGCTGCTGGACTTCGGCCTGGCGAAGAAAGTGGACCTGCCCCGGGGCGCCGAGGCCAGCACCCAGCTCGCCGGCGCCCCCGCCGACACCGGGGCCGGCCATCTCCTGGGCACCGTGGGCTACATGAGCCCGGAACAGGTGCGGGGCCAGGCCGCGGACGCCCGGTCGGACATCTTCGCCTTCGGCTGCGTCCTCTTCGAGCTCCTCACCGGGAAGCGGGCCTTCACCGGCCCGACGGCGGTGGACGCCCTGCACGCCATCCTGAACGCCGACCCGGACCTGGAATCCGAATCCCTGCCCCCGGGACTCCGCCTGCTCCTGGGCCACTGCCTCGACAAGGATCCCGCGCGACGCTTCCACGACGCCCAGGACATCGTCTTCGCCCTGGAGAGCAGCGCCAGCAGCGCGCGGGGCCGGGCGCTGCCCCAGGACGGGCCCCGGCGGCCCGCGCTCCGGATCGCCGGGACGGCGGCCGCGGCGGGCCTCCTGCTGCTGGCGGCCGGGTTCGCCGCGGGCCGCGCGGGCATAGGAAGACCAGCGGCGAGCCTCCACTTCGTCGCGAAGACCTTCGAACCCATGACCCTTTTCAACGCCCGCTTCGCCCCCGATGGCCGCACGGTCTTTCTGAGCGCCGCACAGGGTGGCAATGAGCCGCGGATCCTCGAGATCCGCCCGGACTCGCCGATCCCCAGACCCCTGGGTCCGCCCCGCACCCATCTCCTGTCGGTGTCCAGGCACGGCGAGTGGCTGGTGCTGGCGGAGGCCGTCTACATCGGCCAGCGGCTCTTCCGCGGCACCCTGGCCAGGATGCAGCCCGACGGGGCGCCGCGCCCTGTGGGCGAGCAGGTGCGGGAGGCGGACTGGGGCCCGGACGGAAAGGTGTGGGCCCTCATCCGGGACCTGGGCAACGAACGGGACCGCCTCGAGTTTCCGGCTGGGACTCCGCTCTACGAGATTGGCGGCTATCTCAGCGATCCTCGGGTCTCCCCGGACGGCCAGCGCGTCGCCTTCTTCGAGCACGCCTCCAAATACGACGACCGCGGCATGGTGAAGTCCGTGGACCTCCGCGGCACCGTCGTCCAGCACAGCGGTGAATATTCCGCCCTGGAAGGCCTGGCCTGGTCCGGGGATGGCCGTCGCCTCCACTTCAGCGCCCAGCCTGCGGACCGGGCCGGGCCCATGCATCCCATGGCCGTGGACATCCGGCCCGGGAGCCGGGTCCGCCCCACCCAGCCCACCCCAGGGGATTTCATCCTCTACGACCTCTCCGCCGCCGGCACCCTGGTGGGTTCCCGGGACACCTACCGGCGGGGTATCCGCGGCCGCCTGCCCGGCGACCTCGCCGACCGGGAATTCTCCTGGCTCAACGAGAGCACCGGGCCCATCCTCTCCGAAGATCTTCAGTGGGTCCTCTTCACGGACGAGCGGGAGGGCGGGAACTACAAGGTGGCCCTCCGGCGCACCAACGGATCCCCGGTGGCCCACCTGGGCGAAGGCCGGGCCACGGGGTTCTCCCCGGACGGGAAGTGGGCGATCGCGGACGTCGAGAGCCCCTTCCGCCTCATGCTCTATTCCGCCGGCGCCGGCCCTCCGCGCCGCCTCGGCACCGGCCCCCTGAACCGGGCCTTCTGGGCCCAATGGATTCCGGGCCGGGAGGAAATCCTGCTGGCGGGCCAGGAGCCCTCCCAACCGCTCAAGCTGTACCGGCTCTCCCTCGCGGAGGGCGCCACGCCCGTCCCCTTCAACCTCCCCGGCCTGGTGCAGACGAAGGCCCGCGGTTCCCTCGCCCCCGACGGGACGCGGGTGGTGGGCAACCATGCGGATGGCCGGGTGGGTGTCTTCGATCTGCGGGATGGGTCCTTCACTCGGCTGGCCGGCCTCGAAAGCGATCATCGCGGCTTCTGCGGCTGGAGCGGGGACGGGCGCGCCCTCTACCTGCGCGATCCGGGGAGCCTGCCCGTGGCCATCCGCAGGCTGGACGTCGCCAGCGGGGCCATCGCGCCCCGCCCCGACATCATCATCAATCCCCCGGAGGGCTCTCTCAGCGTTGGCAATCTGAAGATCCAGGAGTCGGCCGCCGGGCGGGCCATCGTCTACGGCTACTACCAGCGGACGTCGGAACTCTTCCTCCTGGAGGGCCTGAAATGACCCTCACCTCCGGCGCGAAGCTCGGCCCCTACGAGATCCTCTCCCCCCTCGGCGCCGGTGGCATGGGCGAGGTGTGGAAGGCGAAGGATTCGAGGCTCGACCGCTTCGTGGCGGTGAAGGTGCTGCCGGAGCACCTCACGGAGAACGCCGACGCCCTGGCCCGCTTCGAGCGGGAGGCCAAGGCGGTGGCGGCCCTCAACCATCCCAACATCACGGGCATCTTCGACATCGGGCGGGTTGAGGAGACCGTGTACGCGGTGATGGAGCTCCTCGAAGGCGAATCCCTCCGCACCCGCCTTGCCCAGGGGCCGCTCTCCCCGCGGCTGGCGGTGGAACTCGCCACCCAGCTGGCCCACGGCCTCGCCGCGGCCCACGAGAAGGGCGTCATCCACCGGGACCTGAAGCCCGACAACCTCTGGATCACGAAGGAGGGGCGGCTCAAGATCCTCGACTTCGGCCTTGCGAAGAACGTGGCGGGGCCGAAGAGCGGCTCCGGGTCCCTGCTGCCCACGGAGGCCATGGGCGCCGCCGGCGGCCTCCACACGGAAGAAGGCATGATCCTCGGCACCCTGGGCTACATGAGCCCGGAGCAGGTGCGCGGCGAGGCCGTGGACGCCCGCTCGGACATCTTCAGCTTCGGCGTGGTGCTCTTCGAGATGGTCACGGGCAAGCGGGCCTTTGCAAGGGACACCTCCGCGGACACGATGGTGGCCATCCTGAAGGAGGATCCGCCGGAACTGGACGGCACCAGCCGGCCCCTTCCGGCCGGCCTGAGGAAGATCCTGGACCACTGCCTGGAGAAGGTCCCCGGCCGGCGCTTCCGCGACGCGGAGGACCTCGCCTTCGCCCTCGCCAACCTTGGTACGAGCTCCGACAGCGCCGCGCCCTTCACGGCCCCCTTCGCCGCGCCCAACCGGCGGATCACGGGGTTCTGGGGGAGCCTGGTGGCCCTGGCCCTCCTGGCGGCCCTCGGAGCCGGCTGGATGCTGGGAGGCCGCCGGCGGGGTGACTCCAGCCTGGGCGCCTTCCAGCAGCTGAACCTCCGGCAGGAGGCCATCATCCGCGCCGCCTTCGGACCGGACGGGAAGACCGTCGTCTACAGCTCCGCGAGGGAAGGCAACCAGCCCGACCTGTACATCGTGCGCCCGGGCACCCCCGAACCCCAGCCGCTGGGCTTCCCGGACACCCACCTGCTCGCGATCTCCTCCCAGGGCGAGATGGCCATCCTCACCGGGGCGAAATTCATCCGCCATCGCCTCTTCCGGGGCACCCTCGCGCGCCTGCCCGTCGGAGGCGGCGCGCCGCGGGAGATCCTGGAGAACGTGCGGGAGGCCGACTGGTCCCCGGATGGGACCCAGCTCGCCATCATCCGCGAAGTGGACGGCCACGACCGCCTGGAGTTCCCCATCGGCACCGTCCTGCGCCAGACCTCGGGCTACTTCAGCGACCTGCGCGTCTCCCCGAAGGGGGACGGCATCGCCTACTTCGAGCACCCCTTCCACTGGGACGACCGGGGCACGGTGAACCTCGTGGACCTCAAGGGCCAGAACCGGATCCTCACGGAGGTCTACGAGGCGGCGGAGGGTCTGGCCTGGTCGCCGGAGGGCCGGGAGGTCTACTACGGCGCCACCCGCGCCGGACTCGACCTGACCCTCTATGCCGTCAAGCCCGGGGACCGTCCCCGCATCGCCTTCCAGGGCCCGGGGGGCCTCACCATGCAGGACATCAGCCGGGATGGCCGCTGGCTGGTGACCCGGGACGACATCCCCTCGGGCCTGATGGTGCAGGCCAACGGCGTCGACCGGGACCTCTCCTGGCTGGACACCACGGGCAAGGGCGTCCTCTCCCAGGACGGGAAGGTGATCGTCTTCACCGAGTGGGGCGTCGCCGTGGGTGCGAACTACGCCGTGGGCATGCGCAGGACCGACGGTTCGCCGGTGGTGCGGCTGGGCGAGGGCGGGCAGCCCAGCCTCTCCAGGGATGGCCGCTGGGTGCTGGCCGTGGTCCCCGGACCGCCCGCCCGGCTGATGATCTACCCCACCGGGGCCGGCGCGTCCCGGCAGCTGGAATCCGGCAAGCTGGTGAGCTACTCGCAGGGCCACTGGTTCCGGGATGGCAGCCGCGTGCTCGTCACGGGCAGCGAGGCAGGACAGGGCATCCGCTGTTACGTCCAGCCCCTGGCCGGTGGACCGCCCAAGGCGGTGACGCCGGAAGGCCACCGCGACGCCCTGCTGTCCCCCGACGACCGGGAGATCCTGGCGCGCAATCCAGAAGGAGGCTTCTCGATCTTTCCCCTGGAGGGCGGCGAGCCCCGGCCCGCGAAGGGCATCGACCAGCGCGACACGGTCGTCCATTGGTGCGCCGATGGCCGCGCCATCCTGGTGTTCCGGGACAACGACATCCCCTGCCGGATCGAGAAGGTCGATCTGGCGACCGGAACGCGGACCCTCTTCAAGGTTCTCGCGCCCCGGGACCTCACGGGCGTGCTGAACATCTCCCCCACCTCCGTCACCGATGACCTGAAATCCATCGCCTACGAGGTCTTCTGGCACCGTTCCCGGCTCTACGTCACGGAGGGGAGGCCATGACCCTCGCCCCCGGCATGAAGCTCGGCCCCTACGAGATCCTCACGACCCTCGGCGCGGGCGGCATGGGGGAGGTGTGGAAGGCCAGGGACACGCGCCTCGACCGCTTCGTGGCGGTGAAGGTCCTGCCCGAACACCTCACGTCGAACGCCGACGCCCTCACCCGCTTCGAGCGGGAGGCCAAGGCGGTGGCGGCCCTGAACCACCCGGGCATCCTGGGCCTCTTCGACATCGGCAAGCAGGACGGCCTCGTCTTCGCCGTGATGGAGCTGCTGGAAGGGGAGACCCTGCGGAGCCGCCTGGCCCAGGGCCCCTTGCCCGTGCGGAAGGCCCTCGAACTCGCGGTGCAGATGGCGAAAGGCCTCGCCGCCGCCCATGAGAAGGGGGTCATCCACCGGGACCTCAAGCCCGACAACCTGTGGATCACCAAGGACGGCCGCCTCAAGATCCTGGACTTCGGCCTCGCCAAGCAGGTGGCGGCCTTCGGCCGCGGCTCGGGCTCCCTCATGCCCACGGAGGCCATGGCCGCCGGCGGCGTCCACACCGAGGAAGGCATGATCCTCGGCACCGTGGGCTACATGAGCCCCGAGCAGGTCCGCGGCGAGGCGGTGGACGCCCGCAGCGACCTCTTCAGCTTCGGCGCCGTGCTCTTCGAGATGCTCAGCGGGAAGCGGGCCTTCGCAAGGGACAGCACCAGCGACACTTTGGCGGCCATCCTCCGGGACGAACCGCCGGAGCTGGAGGCCTCGGGCCGGGCCATCCCGCCGGGGCTCCAGCGCGTGCTGCAGCACTGTCTGGAAAAGGACCCTGCCCACCGCTTCCAGGAGGCCCACGACCTCGCCTTCGCCCTGGAGACCCTCTCCTCCCCTTCGGACAGCGCGGCCCCCTTCACCGCCCCCTTCGCGCCGCCCAACCGGCGCGCCACCCGCCTCTGGGCGGGCCTGGTGGCCCTGCTGGTCCTGGGGGCGGGCGCCCTCGGGTGGTTCCTGAGGGGAGGTGGGAACGCATTCCCGGTCGTCTCCCTGCGCCCCGTCACCCACAGCGGCCACGATACCTCGCCCGCCGCCAGCCCCGACGGCCAGACCCTGGCCTTCAGCTCCGACCGGGACGGCCATCCCTGCATCTGGCTCAAGCAGCTCCGGGGCGGCGCCGAGCGCGCCCTCACGGAAGGGCCCGACGACTTCCCCCGCTTCTCCCCGGACGGGTCTTCGGTGCTCTTCGTGCGGGCCGCCGGGCGCACCGGCACTCTGTACCGCACCTTTGTCATGGGCGGAGAGCCCCGCAAGATCGCCGACGAGGTGGTCCAGGCGGACTGGTCCCCGGACGGGCAGCAGGTCGCCATCGTGCGCCTGAGCACGGTCAAGGACAACACCGATGGCCTGCTGCTCACCCTCCCCCTCAGCGGGGGGCCCGAGCGCCTGGTCGCCACCTTCCCCGGGGAGTTCATCGGCAACCCGCGGTGGAGTCCGGACGGCACCCGGATCACGGTCCACACCTCCGCCGCGTCGCAGGGGGGGCTGATCCGCAAGGTCTTCGTGGTGAAGGCGCGGGACGGCGCCATCCAGGAGCTGACGCCGCCCCTGGGATCGGGATCCCTCTCCAGCGCGGCCTGGGCAGGCAACGACGGGATCATCTACATGCAGTCCGAGTCCGTGGCCGGGAGCGGTACGGCCGTCAGCTCCGCCCAAGCCTTCCGCCAGGACATCCGGAGCGGGGTCTTCCAACGCCTCTTCTGGTCGCCCAGCAACGGCAACACCCTGGACCTGCTGCCGGACGGCCGGCTCGTCTACGACAGCCTGGCGGGGCGGCAGAATCTCCGGGAGTGGGACCTCACGGGCAAAGCGGCGCCCCGCTGGCTCACCCGGGGCAGCATCAATGACCGCCAGCCCGTGTTCAGCCGGGACGGGGAGTGGGTGACCTTCTCGTCGAACCGTTCCTGGAACCTGGACCTCTGGGCGGTCTCCACCCGGACCGGCGTGGTGCGCAGCCTCACCGACGATCCGGCGGAGGACTGGGACCCGGGCTATTCGCCGGACGGCAGGTCCCTGCTTTGGAGCTCCAACCGCAGCCGGGTGTTCGAGATCTGGGCCTCCAACCCTGATGGCACCGGAGCCCGCCAGGTCAGCCACGACGGGGAGGACGCGGAGAACCCCACCCAGACACCGGACGGAAGCTGGATCGTGTACGCCTCGGGGAACCGCAGGACCCCCGGGATCTGGAAGATCAAGCCCGATGGCAGCGGCGCCAAGCTTCTCGTTCCCAGCGGCACCATCCTGCTCCCGGAAGTGTCCCCCGATGGCCAATGGGCCCTCTACCTCACGGTGGAAGGCACCCACTCCACCATCAAGGCTGTACGGATCGAGGACGGGAAGGACGCCGGCTTCCGGATCGACCAGGAGACCAAGGGGAAGACCGTCACCGCCGTCGGCAGGTCCCGCTGGATGCCCGATGGCCGCCGGATCATCTTCACGGGCCAGGATGAGCAGAGCCGGGATGGCATCTTCATCCAGGACTTCGCGCCCGGCCGGGACACCACCGCCACCCGGCGCAAGCTCGCGGGCTTCGATCCCGACTGGAAGACCGAATCCCTCGGCCTCTCGCCGGACGGCAAGCGGCTCGTGCTTTCCGAGACCGAGAACCTCTTCAGCATCATCGCCGCCGAAGGCGTGCCGGGCCTCGCCCGGAAGGGGAGGGCGCGATGACCCTCACCCCCGGCGCGAAGCTCGGCCCCTACGAGATCCTCTCGCCCCTGGGCGCGGGGGGCATGGGGGAGGTCTACCGGGCCCGGGATCCCAAGCTCGACCGCCAGGTCGCCATCAAGGTGCTGCCCGGGCACCTGGCGAAGGATGCGGACGCGATGGCCCGCATGGAGCGGGAGGCCAAGGCGCTGGCGGCCCTGCAGCATCCCAACGTGCTGGGCATCTTCGATTTCGGCCGTGAGGACGGCGTGGCCTTCGCCGTCATGGAGCTGCTGGAGGGCGCGACCCTGCGCGAGGCCTTGCGGGCGGGGCCGCTGCCGCGGAGGCAGGCCGTGGACGTGTGCCAGCAGATCGCAAGGGGCCTGGCGGCGGCCCACGGCAAGGGCATCCTGCACCGGGACCTGAAGCCCGAGAACATCTTCCTGCTGAGGGACGGCCACGTGAAGCTCCTCGACTTCGGACTGGCCAAGCTGATGCGGCCCGCCGATCCCGAAGGACCCACCGAGGCCCTGGGCTCCTCGCCGAACACGGAGAAGGGCGTGATCCTCGGCACCGTGGGCTACATGAGCCCCGAGCAGGTGCGCGGCGAGGTCCTCGACGCCCGCAGCGACCTCTTCAGCGCCGGGGCGGTGATGTTCGAGATCCTCACCGGCCAGCGGGCCTTCGCCCGGAGCACCGCCGCCGAGACCATGACCGCCATCCTGAAGGAGGACCTGCCCGAGGCCAATGCTGGCGCCACCGTCTTCACCGGCGCCCTGCGGCGGGTCGTCGAGCACTGCCTGGAGAAGGATCCCGAACGCCGCTTCCAGGGGGCCCGTGATCTGGCCTTCGCCCTGGAATCCACGACCGGGGATTCGGGCGCTGCCACGGGGCCGGTCCCGGCTGCCGGGACGAGACGGCTCCCGGCGATCCGCAACATCCTGCTCTTCGCGGCCCTCGCCCTCATGGCCGGGCTCGCCGCCTGGCTCGGCCGGCGGGCGCTGCTCCCGGGCCCGCCGCCGGCGTCGCCGGTACGCTTCGACCTCCGCGCGCCAGCGGGAACCCGGTTCCAGTGGATCCGGGCCGAAAACCCCTTCGCCATCTCGCCGGAGGGGACGCGCATCGCCTTCATCGCCCGCGGCCCGGACGACCGGGATTCCCTCTGGGTCCGCTCCCTGGCGGATCTGGCGCCCGTCCTCCTCAAGGGCACCGAAGGGGCCTCGTCCCCCTTCTGGTCCCCGGACGGCCAGTCCCTCGCCTTCTTCACCGAGGGGAAGCTGAAGCGGCTCGAGCTGTCCGGGGGATCGCCCGTGACCCTCTGCGATGCCCCCTTCCCCTATCCCACGGGCTCCTGGGGCAGCCGGCGCACGATCCTCTTTTCGGGGGTCACGAGCCAGGTCATCAGCCTCGTTCCGGAATCCGGCGGCGCCTCCAGGGTCGTGCTGAAGGCGGATTCCGCCCGGGGCGAGCGGTTCATCCGCTGGCCGAGCTTCCTGCCGGACGGACGGCATTTCCTGTACCTGGGGAGCGGCGATTCCGAGGAGCTGACCCGCCTCCGGGTGGCGAGCACCGAGGACGGCGCGACGGCGCCGCTCCTGGCGAACTGTTCCCGGGCACAGTATGTCCCCGCCGGGGCGGAGGCCGCCGGGGGCACCGGCTTCCTGCTCTTCGCCCGGGACGGCAACCTCATGGCGCAGCCCTTCGACTGCGGCAGCCTGAAGCTTTCAGGGGAGGCCGCCACCACCGGGCAGGAGGTCTGGCAGCACGTCTTCATCGGCACCGGCCGCTTCTCGGCCTCGGCCAACGGCGTGCTCGCGTCCCGGGGCATGGAGTGCCTCACCCGCCTCGTGTGGATCGACCGGAGCGGCAACCAGGCCGGGTCCATCGCGTCACCCGCCCGCTTCGAGGCCCTGCGCTTCGCCCCCGACTCCCGGAAGCTGGTCCTAAGCCAGACCGATCCACGCCGGGGGACGCGGGACATCCTGGTCGGCGACGTCTCCCGCGGGGTCTTCACGCGCCTGGAACTCGGCCGGGACGACTATTCCAGTCCGGTCTGGTCGCCGGACGCCGGCCGCCTCGCCCTCAGTGTCGGCAAGGTCAGCCAGCCCCCCACCCTGCATACGCTGGCCCTGCGCGGCGCCGGGGTTCCCCACCCCCTCGTTCCTTCCGGAGGGATCCACCTGCCGGAGGACTGGTCGGCGGACGGCCGCTTCCTCCTGTATTTCGCCGCACGCACCGAGTCCGGCAGCGGCCTCTGGTTCAAGGAAGTCGCGGAAGCCGGCAAGCCAGTCAAGTACCTCTCCGTGCCGGAGACCAGCTACGGGACCTCGGCCCGTTTCTCGCCCGATGGACGATGGATCGCCTACTCTGCGCCGGAATCCGGCCGCGGCGAGATCCACCTGGCGTCCTTCCCTGACTCGGGTGAGCAGGTCCGCGTTTCCGCCGGCGGCGGTTCGCGCCCCCGGTGGCGGCGCGATGGGCGCGAACTCTACTACGTCTCCGCGAACAACGAGATGGTCGCCGTCCCAGTGCGGCTGGGCCCGAACCCGCAGATCGGCGCCCCCCGCGTGCTGTTCCGCATGAACCCCGCGGGCTGGCACGACTACGACGTCACGGCGGACGGGGAGCGGTTTCTCGTGATCGAAAACCTCCCCTCCCAGGAGCCGGACGCCATCCTCCTGACCTTGAACTGGACCGCCCTGCTGCGCCGCTAGCCCGCAGGCCCGGGCACGCGGGGATGCAGCTACCCTGGGCAACAGCTCCTCCTCCCATGTCCCTTGCACCCGGAATGAAACTCGGTCCCTACGAGATCCTCTCGCCCCTCGGCGCCGGCGGCATGGGGGAGGTGTGGAAGGCGAAAGACACGCGGCTCGACCGCCTGGTGGCCATCAAGGTGCTGCCGGAGCACCTCGCCACCCACCCGGACGCCTTGGCCCGCTTCGAGCGAGAGGCGAAGGCCGTGGCGGCCCTGAACCACCCGAACATCACCGCCCTCTTCGACATCGGCCAGGAGGGGTCCACCGCCTTCGCGGTCATGGAACTCCTCGAGGGCGAGTCCCTGCGCAGCCGCCTGACCCAGGGGCCCCAGCCGACCCGCAAGGTCCTGGACTGGGCGCGCCAGATTGCTGCGGGACTGGCCGCGGCCCATGAGAAGGGCATCGTCCACCGGGATCTCAAGCCGGACAACCTCTGGATCACCCGGGACGGACGCCTCAAGATCCTCGACTTCGGCCTGGCCAAGATCGCCGAGGCGGCGCTCCTGTCCTCGGATCCCGACCAGCCTACCCGCGCCCTGGAATCCGGCCCCAGGACCCAGGAAGGCGTGGTCCTCGGCACCGTGGGCTACATGAGCCCCGAGCAGATTCGCGGGCAGGCGGTGGACGCGCGCTCCGACATCTTCGCCCTCGGCGTGGTGCTCTTCGAGATGCTCGCTGGACAACATCCCTTCCAGGGGACCTCCGCCATCGAGACCCTGAATGCCATCCTCACCCGGGAGCCGCCCACCCTCGACCCCACCCTCGAGGTGCCGCCCGCGGCCGCCCGCATCCTCGATCACTGCCTGCAGAAGGACCCCGCGAACCGCTTCCAGTCCGCCGGGGACCTTGCCTTCGCCCTGGAGACCCTCTCCCAAAGCAGTTACAGCGGCGGATACGAACCCAGACCCGGAACCTCGTCGACCACCCGCACCAGACCGGCGGGCTGGACCCTTGGGCTGGCCCTGGCCGGGCTTCTCTTGGGGCTTGCAGGACTCACGGGCCTGGCCCTGAAACCCGGCCTTCGGGAGGAACCCACCCACCGCCAGCTCACAGCGCGCCAAGGCACCCTGCTCGCGGCCCGCTTCCACCCGGACGGGCGGAACCTCCTCCTCACCGCGGCCTGGGATGGCCAGCCCCTCTCCCTCTACCGCATGGGGCTGGACGGCACTCCGGCGACGGATCTCGGCATCCGACATGCCCGCATCCAGGCTGTGAATGCCCGGGGCGAAGCCCTGCTGGTCCTCCTTCCGGAGCCGACCTGGAGTTCGGGCGTTTCAGACTTTCGAACATCCGAGGGCACCTTGGCCCTCCTCTCCCCCGACGGAGGCGCGCCCCACCCACTGCTGAAGGAGGTCCATGCCGCCGATTTCGGTCCCGGCGGTCAGGAGCTGGCGGTGGCCTACCACCCCGCCGAGGCGCCCAGCATCCGCGTGGAATACCCCCGGGGCATGGTGCTCCACGAGGAACGCGGAGGCGAGATCTGGGAACTCCGGTGCAGCCCGGACGGAACGCGGGTCGCCGTCCTCCGCGCCCCGAACGAGAAGGATCCCCACGCCATCCTGGTCCTCGACCGGAAGGGGCGCAGGGTGGAGGGCTGGACCGATTCCTGTCGGGGACCCGTTTGGGGTCTCGCCTGGTCCGCGGACGGGGAGGAGCTCTGGTTCCACCGCGAAGGAGCCCTCTGGGCAGTGAATCGCAAGGGGCGGGAGCGGATCCTTCGGCGGGAGGCGGTGAAACTCGAAGTCATGGACGTCAGCCGGTCCGGGGCCTGTCTGGTCGCCCGGAGCATCCTCCAGGCCTCCACCTTCGTGCGCCGGGATGGCCGGGAAATCGATCTGTCCTCAGCTCCGGTGAGCCGCATGAACGGCATCACCTCGGACGGCCGTCAGGTCCTCCTGAACCTGGCCGGCGGCCAGCCCGGGGTCCGGCCCGCCCTTCGCCCAAGTTCAGGAGGCCCGCAGGTGATCCTGGGGTCGGGGCGGGCCCTCGACCTTCATCCGGGAGGTGCCTGGGTCTTCGTCAACGACCGGAGTGGGGCCTCGGAGCGATTCCTGCTGTTGCCCTGCGGTCCAGGCACTCCGCGTGTCGTCGAACACAAGGGGTTCCGGATCTGGGGTGGCTTCTTCGGTGCTTCCGGCCGGAACCTCATGGTGCTCGCCACCGGGGAGGGCCGCGGCCAGGAGATGTGGAGGGTCCCCCTCGAAGGCGGGGCGTGGGAGCGCGTGCTGACGGATACCACGGGGTTCACCACCTTCACGAACCCCGATGATTCCGCGATCCTCTGCCTCGGCGCCGACCACCAGCCCACGCTCAAATCCCTGACGGGGGGGGCGTCCAGGCCGCTCGGCCCGCCCCTCGCCCCGGATCAGGCCATCTATGGCTGGGACGGCCAACAGCGCCTGCTGGTGGGACCGGATCTCCTTGGCCGGGACATGCCGATCGACCTGCTGGACCTCCGCACCGGGAAGCGGTCTCCCTGGCAGCGGATCACCGTATCCGACACTTCCGGCTCCACGCGGGTTTGGGGCCTTATGGGCAGCCGGGACCTGAGCACCCTCGTCTACGCCCTGGACCGGCAGGTGACCTCGGACCTCTTCCTCCTTGAGGGGCTCAAGTAGTCAGGGGACCGGCCCCGTCGCCGGCACGGCCCCGAACACGTCCGTCATGCGCTCCCGCCGCAGGCGCATGACGTGGTCCCGCAGCTCGGCGGCCTCCTCGAACTTCATCTGGCCGGCGAGGTCGCGCATCTTCTTCTCGAGCTTGGCGATCTCCTTCTCGAAGCCCTTGTCGTCGAGGTAGAGGATGGGATCCTCGGCGGCCTGCTCCCTCGGCACGGTGATGAACTCCCGGGCCAGGGCCTCGCCCATGACGTCGTCCAGGTTGCGCTTCACGGTCTCCGGCGTGATGCCGTGCTCCAGGTTGTGGGCCAGCTGCTTGTTGCGGCGGCGCTCGGTCTCGCCCAGGGCGGCGACGAGGGATTTCGTCATCACGTCGGCGTAGCAGATGGCCTTGCCGTTCACGTTGCGGGCGGCCCGGCCGATGGTCTGGATGAGGGAGCGCGTGTTGCGGAGGAAGCCCTCCTTGTCGGCGTCGAGGATGGCGACGAGGGAGACTTCCGGCAGGTCCAGGCCCTCCCGCAGGAGGTTGATGCCCACCAGCACGTCGAAGTCGCCCCGGCGCAGGCCCTTGAGGAGCTCCACCCGCTCCAGGGTGTCGATCTCGCTGTGGAGGTACTGGCACTTCACGCCCACCTCCTGGTAGAAGGCGGTGAGCTGCTCCGCGAGCTTCTTGGTGAGCACCGTCACCAGCACCCGCTCGTCCCTCGCCACCACCTTGCGGATCTCGTTGAGCAGGTCGTCCACCTGGTTGCCCACGGGGCGCACCTCCACCATGGGATCCACGAGGCCCGTGGGCCGCACCACCTGCTCCACGATGACGCCGCCGCACTGCGCCAGCTCGTAGTCCCCGGGGGTCGCGCTGACGTAGACCACCTGCTTCACCCGCGCCTCGAACTCCTCGAACTGGAGGGGCCGGTTGTCCAGGGCCGAAGGCAGGCGGAAGCCGTAGTCCACCAGGGTGGTCTTGCGGCTGCGGTCCCCGTTGTACATGCCGTGGAGCTGCCCCGTGGCCACGTGGCTCTCGTCCATGAAGAGGACGAAGTCGTCGGGGAAGTAGTCGATGAGGGTGTGGGGCGGCTCCCCGGGCTGGCGGCCGTCCAGGAAGCGGGAGTAGTTCTCGATGCCGCTGCACATGCCCATTTCCTTCAGCATCTCGATGTCGTAGATGGTGCGCTGGTGCAGGCGCTGCAGCTCCACGATCTTATTCTCGCCCCGCAGGAGGTTCTCCCGGTCCTCCAGCTCCTCCTTGATGGCGCGGATGGCCACCTTCAGCTTGTCCTCCGGGGTCACGTAGTGGGTCTTGGGCCAGATGGTCAGCTCGTCCAGCTTCTCCACGACGGTGCCCCGCAGGGAGTCGATCTTGGAGAGGCGCTCGACCTCGTCGCCGAAGAGCTCGATGCGGTAGGCCAGGTCCTCGTAGGCGGGATAGACCTCGATGACGTCCCCGCGCACCCGGAAGACCCCGGGCTCGAAGCTCATCTGGTTCCGGGTGTACTGGATGGCCACCAGGTCCCGGAGCAGCATGGCCCGGTCCCGGGTACCGCCCACCTTGAGGTTTACGCTGAGGTTCAGGTAGGAGCTGGGATCCCCCAGGCCGTAGATGCAGCTCACGGAGGCGATGACCAGGGTGTCCCGGCGCTCCAGCAGGTTGCGAGTGGCCGAGAGGCGCAGCTTCTCCAGCTCCTCGTTGATCTTGGCGTCCTTGTCGATGAAGAGGTCCCGCTCGGGCACATAGGCTTCGGGCTGGTAGTAGTCGTAGTAGCTGACGAAGTACTCGACGGCGTTCTCCGGGAAGAACTGCTTGAACTCGGAGAAGAGCTGGGCGGCGAGAGTCTTGTTGGGCGCGAAGATCAAGGCGGGCCTGTTCAGCCGCGCGATGGTGGCCGCCATGGTGTAGGTCTTCCCCGAGCCGGTGACGCCCAGCAGCGTCTGGCAGCGGTCCCCCGCCTCGATGCCCGCCACCAGCGCCGCGATGGCCTCGGGCTGGTCGCCGGCGGGTTCGTAGGGGGCGTGGAGGACGAAGGGCTTGGGGGTCGGCATGGGGGCATTATCCCGAAACAGAGCCAATCCCGGATGGAATGCACCCAAGCGCGATACCGCCCGGCCCGAAGGCGACCAGGACCAGGCTGGAGAAAGAGAGGACCGTGGTTTGGCATCGGGACGCCTTATCCCGATGTCAAACCGCGGTCCCCGACGCCGCAGGCGTCGTGCAGTTTGGAGGGCCGGAGTGCTGAATCCAGACGACGGGAAATATAGGGCGAACGGACCCCCTACCCCTCCGTCTCCGCGACCCCCTCCCGCACCCCGCTCCACCCGCTGATCCAGATGCCGATCGCCGCGCTCAGCATCCCCGCCGGCAGGTCCCAGAGGTAGTGCTGCTTGGTGGTGAGGATGGTGACGCTCAACACCAGCAGGGCCGGCCAGATCCAGATGCGGTGCTTCGGATGCTCGCGCGAGAGTGCCCAGCACCCCACCGTCGGCGACGTGATGTGCCCCGAGGGCAGGCAGTTCGCCGGGGTGTCGATGCTGCACAGCCAGCGGTAGGCGAAGCCGCTCCAGCCCCCGTCCATGGGCTGCGGCGGCCGCGGATAGACCGTGGGCACCACCATCCACACGAGGATGTTGAGGGCCACGGCGAAGGTGAAGGCCCACATGGCCCGGCGGTAGAGGGCGCGGTCCCGGATGCCGAGGGGCAGGAAGAGGAGGAGCACCAGCAGGAAGTAGGGCCAGACGGTCCAGAGCAGGAAGGGGATGGCCCGGTCCACCGCCGTCATGGGCAGCTCGCGCGGCGCGAAGACGTGGATGCGGTTGCTGAGCTGGTAGCCCGTGTAGAGGAAGGCGGTGAGGGGCAGCAGGAAAGCCGCGTTGCGGCCCCAGGGGATGCGGTCGCCGTTCACAGCCATCGCATCGCCCCCAGGTAGGCCGCCACCGAGCCCAGCACGCCGCAGAGCCCCTGCCGGGCCCAGCGGGCGCCATCGGCGGGACAGTCCCGGAGGCCGGGCTGCCAGGTGGCGAAGGCGAAGGCGCCGAGGCCCGCGCCCACCAGCAGGGCCCCCTGCCCCGCGAGGAGGGCTGCCAGGGGCGTGCGGACGGCGAGGTCCCGGATCAGCACCACGCCGCCGAGGCCCGCCCAGCCCAGGAGCAGGCTCAGGCCGAAGAGGCCCGGCAGGCCGCGGTCCGGATGCTTCCAGGCCCGGTGGGTGAAGGCGACGATGACCAGGTGGGCGGCGTAGCAGGCAGCGAAGGGCACGAAGTGGGCGCCCTTCACGTCCAGGCGGTGGAGGATGAGCCAGAGCACGCCGGGCCCCGCGGTGCCCAGCACGGCGTTGATGTCGTGGTGGTGGACGCCGTGGCTGCCGGGATTGAGCACGGGAAAGAGGAGGAAGAAGGCCAGAGGCGGCAGAAGCCAGGCCCAGCCGCCCAGCGCGTAGAACGCGTAGCCCGCCAGCGCCGCGCCCAGGAGCCCCGCGTCGTCCAGGGTGGTCCGCTTCCGCCAGGCCATCGTGAAGACCACCAGGCCGAGCGTCACCAGAAAGCGCGCCACCAGGGCCTGCACGTCCAGGACCAGGTACATGCCCAACAGGAAGTGGGTGCCCAGCGGTATGAAGAGGTTGTCCAGCCCTTCCCACGCGATGGCCTCGAAGAGCATCACCACCAGGGCCAGGGTCATCGCGACCAGCAGCGATTCCGCGCGGCCGATGCCCGTAAGGAGGAGCAGGGGCACGTGCACGGAGAAGAAACCCACCAGGAAGAAGGCGAGGCTGCCCTCCCAGCTCTTGCGCCCCTCCTTCGTCGTGTAGGGCGACTGCCCGTAGCGCGTCCCCACCAGCGCCGCCACCGCGTCCGCCAGGGTGAGCACGAGGACAGGGATCATGTAGCGCACCGGCTGGCCCAGGGTGAGCGCGAAGATGATGGAGACCGAGATGGGAAAGTAGAACTCCCCAAAGGAGCGCCGCTTCACACCATCCAGCACGCCGCCGCCCACGGCCTTGGCCGGGGACCACCAGCGCACCGCCGCCAGCGACCCGACTGCCAGCCCGCACAGCAGGAAGACCGGCCAGGCCGCATGGAACACCCACGGAAAGGCCAGCGTCACGAAGCCCATACCCATGTGGACCAGCTTGCGGGACCACTCCGGCGAGAGCTTCCCCGAGCGGCCGGCGAGCTTCACCGTGCCGATGAGGAGGCCCAGGGCGGCGAGGACGAGGGCGATGCCGAGGAAGGGGTTCATGAAACCACCTCCTCCACCACGAACGCCGAGTAGAACCAAGCCTTGTCCTGTTTGAAGAGATCCGAAGCGAGGGGCTCGAGCGGACGAAGCCGGCTGGCCATACTCTCCGGCCGCCGCCGCGGCGCCAGCATGTTCCAGTACGCCAGCCGTGCGCCGGGCTTCCCCGAATCCGCGAGCCGCTCGAGCAGCGCCGTGTACGGCTCCATCCCCATGTACTCGAAGATGTCGCTGAGGTTGTAGGCATCCACGGCGCCCTTGCCGAGTTCGTCGAGGGCGTCCTCCAGCGGCGCCACGCGCCATTCGAGCGCGCCGAGATTGTTCCGGATCGCGTCGAAGTTCTCCTCCCGCAGGGCCATGGGCAGCGCTTCGCCGTGGGTGCCTTTCAGGATCCAATGCAGGTAGGGATTCGCCGCGGTGTCGAGTTCCGTCAGGGCGTGTTTCGTGCGGGACAGGATGCGATCCGCGACGGAGCCTTCCACATACGCGAAGAACTCCGGATCGCGCCCCATGCGGCCCATGACGAAGCGGGAGAAGAAGAGCTTGAAGAGGAGGCGCCAGCGCCAGGTGTCCCAACGGGCGTCGTAGAAGGCTTTCCTCGTTTCCAGATCACCGCCCTTGAGCAGCGCATCCACGGTCTTCTTCGAGTGGATCAGCGGGATGATGCGGTCCTTGAAGAGACGGAAGTAGCGTTCGAACTTGCCGCCCGTCCCGATGCCCGCGGCGATGACGTCGCCGCGACCGTCCCAGAAGCCGCGCACATCGCCCGACAGCTGGCTGCGGCAGCGCTTGTAGAGTGCTTCCCTTCGCGCGCTGGGCCGCGAGCCCATGAGCTCCAGCAACTCGCCGTGGGCCAGCTCACGGTACGCCGCCACCCGCAACTGCAGACAGGCGATCTGCACGGGGTTCAGGTCCAGGGCCAGCAGCTTCGAAGGGCCTTTCGCCAGCATGGCCAGGGCGTTGTCGCCGGCGCTGGAGATGGAGATGCCCACATAGCCCGGCTGCAGGGCCAGGCCCTCCACCAGGATGTCCGCGTCCTCCCAGACCTGGGCGTAGCGGATCTCCGTGAATTCGGCCTTGGCCTGGATCTCACTGGGCATCGGGACCCTCCAGCTTCCGCACCACGCCGCTGCTGCCGTCGAACTCCACCCAGTCGCCGTCCGCCAGCCACGTGGTGATGCCCGGGATGGACACGATGGCCGGCAGGCCCAGCTCCCGGCTCACGATGGCGCTGTGGCTGAGCAGGCTGCCCCGCTCCACCAGCAGGCCCGAGGCCGCCGGGAAGAGCATGATCCAGCCCGGGTCCGTGCGCTCAGCCACGAGGATCGTGCCCGCGGGCAGTTCCACGCCCCTCGGATCCCGCACCACCCGCACCGGCCCGCGCACCCGCCCCGGGCAGCAGCCCAGGCCCTTGCGGGTGTCGCCCTCCGCACCTTCAACCGCCGCCTTCGGCTCGCCCTCCAGCCGCTGCCCGATCCCCACCCACCCGAAAGTCGCGAAGCGGTCCGCCGGAGCCGGACCCGCGTGATAGCCCTCGAAGGCCGCCTTCCGCACCGCCGCGAGCCCCGCCAGCGCATCCGTCGTGCTCGTGCCCTCGATGAATCCCAGGATCTCCTCCACCTCCAGGTGGAACACGTCCCTCGGATCCTCCAGCAGGCCCACGGCGTGGAAGCGGCGGCCCAGCTCCACGAAGATGCGCCGCACGCGCCCGAAGAGGCGGGTGCGCTCGAAGCGCAGGTTCTCCCGGTTGCGCACCCGGTCCCGGGCGTGCTTGAGGGCCCAGCCGAAGAGCACCCGGCGCAGGGGATGGAAGCGCAGCAGCCCCGCCACCTTCGCCTCCGCCGCGGCCCGGGCGATGGCCGAATGGCTTTCGTGCCCCGTGGCCTCCCTCGCGGCGAAGTGGCCCACGGCCCGGAAGAGCGTCAACGGATCGTCGTCCAGGGTGGGGCTTTCCAGCTTCAGCTCCTCCAGGCAGCGGTCCCCAAAGGCCTCCAGGTAGGCGCGCACCTCGGCATCCAGGTCCGCGTGGGCCGCGACTGCGGGGCGGATGGTACGCACGTCCCCCTCCCGCAGCAGGGCCGCCAGGGCCGCGTCGCCGCGCACGAGCTCCGCCATGCGCCGCACCCGGGCCGCGGGCTCGGCGCTGATGATGCCCCCCTCCCCGCCCACCAGATCGTTCTGGAGGGTGCCGTCCGCGTCACCGCACCACTTGGCGCAGAGGGCCTTCAGCACCCCGTAGAAGATCATGGCGAAGAAGTCGTTCACCAGGGGGGCGTCCCACCGCGTGAGGAGGCGCGCCTCCAGGTCCCGGTAGTGGCGGGCCAGCTCGTCGGGGCGCTGGTCCGTCAGGGGCACCGCCGGGGCGGCGAGGGCCTCGTTGAGGCGCCCGTAGAAGGCCTCGATCTGCGCCTCCAGGGCCCAGTGG
Organism: Holophagaceae bacterium; assembly: GCA_044229575.1. Taxonomy (GTDB): domain Bacteria; phylum Acidobacteriota; class Holophagae; order Holophagales; family Holophagaceae; genus JADJVL01. The sequence continues at coordinate 49,524 of JBGAST010000025.1, forward strand.
TTGCGCAGCAGGCCCCAGAGGCTGCGGGCGAGGCGCGCGGCGTCCAGCACCTTCTCGCCGAAGGTGGGCGCCGCTTCGAACTCCGCCAGGAATTCCGCGGGGAGGCCCTCCTTCACCCCCATCATCTGCTCCATGAAGCCCCGGTTCAGCTGGAACCCCGGCAGCAGGGCCAGCACCCGGTACCAGGCCAGGAGGTTGTAGTAGACCCGGCCCCGCACCAGGCCGATCATGCCCCGGAAGGTGCCAGCGCTCTGCTCGATGCGGCCCTCGTCCACGCCCATCATCCGGCAGAACTGGCGGTAGACCTCCTCGTAGGCCCGGCGGGCGAAGCTGTAGGTCAGGGGCGTCGTCACGCCGCCGTAGCTTTCGGCGATGTTGCTGTTGTCCCAGAGGGCCGGGAGCCCGCCGGGATCCGGCACCTGGGAAAGCGTCGTGATGGGGCGGGACTGGAGCAGCCACAACCTGCCCTTCTCGAAGGCCCACTCGATGTCCTGGGGCCGGCCGAAGGCCCGCCCGCAGCGGCGGACGAGCTCCGCCACCGCGAGGATCTGCGGGTCGTCCAGGCAGGGCCGCGCCGCCAGCTCCGGCGCCACGGGCTGCGGACCCACGCCCTCGTGGCCGGAAGGGTCGAAGCGATGGGCCATGGCCTTCGTGGCCACCGCGCGGTCGTGAATGGTGCCCGCCCGGTCCACGGACCAGGTGTCCGCGTCCGCGTCGCCCCCCACCAGGGCCGTGCCCAGGCCGAAGACGCCGCTCACCAGGGCCCGGTCCCAGCGCCCCGACACGGGATCCACGCCGAAGGCGACCCCGGCGGCGTCCGCGTCCGCCATGCGCTGCACCAGCACCGCCGGGGGCTCCGGATCGCCCAGGCCCGCCTCTTTGCGGTAGGCCAGGAGGCGCGCGCTGAAGCCGCTGCGCCAGACGTCGGCCACCCGCGCGGGCACATCGACGGGCGCCACGAAGAGGTAGCTCTCCAGCTGGCCCGCGAAGCTGTGCTGGCCGCCATCCTCGTCCACGGCGCTGCTGCGCACGGCGAAGCGGTCGCCGGGGGAGCCCAGCGCCGCGAGGGCCGCCGCGATCTCCGCCGCCACCTCCTCGGAGGGCTTCAGGGTCTCCAGCGGAGCATCCTTGGTCCGGCTCCCGTGAAAGGCCTCCGGCGCCACCACGAACCACGCCGGGATGTCGAAGCCGGCGTCCTGGAGGCGCGCCAGGGCCGCCCCCTTGCCACCCAGCACGCCGGGCTCGCCAGGCTTCAGGATGAAGGTCATGGGTGCATCCCTGCGAAGGACAGCAGCCGGTCCGCGACGTGGGGCAGCAGGCCAAGGCTCAGGTAGAGGGTGAGCGTCCACAGCCCCGAACCCACCTCGATGGCCTTGGCGCGGCCCGGCAGGGGCTGGGCGATGTAGCGCAGGGCGAGGAGGGCCCGGAGCAGGAAGGCGCAGCCCAGCACCACGGCGATGGCCAGGGGGGCCCGGGTGCGCAGCCCCGCGAGGGACCCGAACACCGCCGTGGCCAGCACCATCAGGAGCCAGAAGGTCGCCGCCCGGCGCGGCCCCCAGAGGGAACTGTAGGTCTCCACGCCCTTCTCCTCGGACTCCGGCGCGCGGATCTTGCGGCCCAGCTCGATGACCACGCCATTGCAGAGGCTGGCCAGGAGGAACCACTCCAGCCCCCGGGGCGGCAGGAGCTGGTGCAGGGTCCAGTCGCAGCTGGTGGCGTAGAAGTCGATGAGGGGCATGATCACCATGTGGGACCAGAGGTAGACGATGGGTCGGGACTTCAGCCAGTCCCGGACCCAGAACTCCTTGGACATGGAGGCCAGCCAGACCCACGTCACGCAGAGCCAGAGCACGAGGCCCGGCCTGTGCCAGAGGGCGAGGCCCAGCTGCGCCGCGCAGCCCACGGCAAAGAGCGCCGCCAGCTCGTTCAGCGTGACCAGGCCCCGGGGCACGGGGCGGTAGGGCCGCCAGCGGCTGTCCTCCTCGAAGTCCTTGTGCTCGTCCGCCACCCGGAGCTGAAAGAAGAAGATGAGCGACGTGGCGAAGGCGACCCCGAAGGCCCGCCACCCCGGCCAGGCGCCCGGCTGGCGCAGGTTGGCGCTGTAGGCCACGGCGCAGAAGCTGAAGGCGGCGATGAGGGGGCCGTGGGCGAGGAGCGGGAAGCGCTCCGCCTGGTAGGTCCACCAGCGCTTCACGCGGCGCGTCCTGCGCCGCCGCGGGCGGACAGCGGGGAATCGAGGCGAAGGGGCGTCGCGTTCATCGTTCGAGCCGTTCGAGAAGGGTGAGGAGTCCAGGGTAGTCGACCTTCGCGTTATGGCGCCGGTCCAGGGGGATCCGCTTCACCGCGTGCACCGCGTCGAGGCCCGCCCAGGCCAGGCCCGCCTGCACGGCCCCGGGCTCCGCCGACCCTTCCACCACCAGAATCCGCCGTCCCTTGTAGGCCGCCAGGGCCGCGCGGCGCACCCCGGGCACCTGCAAGGCCGCCGTCTCCACCGCGAAGGGGAAGAGCTCGCCCTTGGCGTCCCGGATCCTCGCCGAGCAGCGGCCCAGGAGCCACACGCGCCCCGCTGCGTCCAGGCGCCCGGCGTCGCCGGTGCGGTGCCACACCACGCCCTCCACCCTGAACTTGGTCTCCTCGTCGCCGCGGCCGTCCAGGTAGCCCTTCAGCACGTGGCCGCCGGCGACGACGATCTCGCCGGCCTCGCCCTCCTCGCAACGCATGCGGTCGAAGGCCGCGCCGTCGAGGGAACCCAGCGGCGTGCCCCAGGCGTCCCGGATGATCCGCAGACGGATCTCCGGCTCCACCGGCGGCCCCGCCAGCAGGCCCCGGCCCACGGCCATGGCGGCGAGATCGGCCTCGGACATTTCCGAAAAGGGCATCTCGGCGATGGGTTCGGCCTCCGTGGAGCCGTAGACGGCGACGACCTCCGCCTGGGGGGCCAGGGCCTGCAGCCGCTGCAGCAGGCCCGGGAAGACCGGCGCGCCGCCGGTGTAGAGGGCGCGGAAGCTGTCGAGGCGCTGCCCCCGGGCCTCGGCGCCCTCCGCCAGGCGCTCGAAGAAGGCCGGGCTCGCCGCGCAGGTGGCGGGGCGGTGTTCGCGGATCTCGTCCAGCACCGGCCCGGGATCGATGCGGCCGGGGCTGCGCAGGTCCGCGTCGGGGATGAGGGTGCCCTGCCCCGAGGCCAGGTTGGCCAGCACGAAGACCGGCAGCGTCGCCAGGTCCAGGAGGCCCGGCGCGTGGTGCAGGGTGCGGGCCAGGACCTCGTGCTGGGTGAGGAGGAAGCCGTGGCTGCGCACGGCGGCCTTGGGCTCGCCGGTGGAGCCGCTGGTGAAGGTGATGAGGGCCGCGTCCCCGTCGTCCCGGGGCTCGAGGCGCGCATCCGCTCCCTCGCCTGACCCGAAAGCGATGGCAAAGGGCCAGTACCGCGCCGTG
>JBGAST010000026.1:0-51014 GCA_044229575.1 Holophagaceae bacterium
GCTTGAGCATGATGGGCCAAGGGCGGGCCCATCATGCTCAAGCCGGGTGCTCTTCTTAAGACCAACCTTCTGATCGCTTCGAATTATCGGTGGGGCTTCTCGATGGGGTCAGGTACGGGGTTCGAGGCTCAGGGATGGGTCGGCACACTCACTTCCCCGCCCACTGGTACACGCGATCCACACTCCGCCAGATGGTCCCTGTCTTTAAAAACACCCGGAACCGCAGCATGCCGCCGTGCTGGTCGGAGCCGAGCCAGGGGCCTTCGGGCAGCTTCAGGGGCTGGGCGCGCTTCAGGTGGGATTCGCTGGCCATGAACCCCGCGCCCTGGCGGTTGGCGATCTCGGAGCGGGCCAGGCTCTCGCCGGGATGCGGCGCCACGTCACCGGGGGCGTCGAAGGGCACGAAGCCGGCGATCACGGTGGTGGCCTCGCCGGACGGGGCGGGTCCGCTCAGGGACTGGACGGTGGAGCGCAGGGAGAACTCGGGGGCCTCGCCGGCGGGCAGCAGGTCGGCGAGCCTGGACCACCCGTGGGCGTGCACCGCGCGCCAGGCCTTGCCCGCATTGCAGGAGGCGGGCACCGCATGGTCGTAGACCACCGCGGTGGGAGTCGCGTCCGCCTTGATGGTCTCCTCCGGGCAGGACGGGTTGCGCAGGGGCGAAGCGGGCCCGTTCCAGGCCGGCGAATCGAAGGTCTCCGCCTTCACGAAGCGCCAGCCTCCGGCGGTGGCCGCCGCGGCGGCGGGCCCCGTCGTCCACTGGTAGACCCGGTCCACCGCGTGCCAGGAGCCGCCGCCGGCGACGAGGACGCGGAAGCGGATCATCTGGCTGTTGCGCTCCGAGCCCTGCCAGGGGCCCTGGGGCATGCGGAAGGGCTTGGGGTGGGCGAGGTGGCTGTCCGTGGCCAGGAAGTCCACGCCCTTCTGGTTCTCCACCGCGGATCGGGCGAGGGTGCTCTTCGCGTCCGGGGCCAGCCCCGGGGCGGCATCGAAGGGCACGAAGCCCGCCGTCACCGAACTGGCGTCGTAGGGGGCCGCGGGGCCGCTGAGGGCCCGCACCGCGGACAGGGTGGAGAAGTCCGGGGCCTCGCCCGCCTTGAGGGTGTCCGCCAGCCTGGACCACCCGTGGGCGTGCACCGCGCGCCAGGGCCGGCCGTGGCCGCAGCCCGCCGGGACGCTGTGCTCGAGGCTGCCGGCGAAGCCCGCCGCCTCGGCGCGGATCACCTCCCCCGGGCAGGCGCCCTTGGCCTGGGCGTCGGAGACCTCGGTGCGGAGGTACTGCCAGCGCCCCTGGGCCGCGGAGGGCCAGGCGAGGCCGAGGGCCAGGAGGGCGAGGACGAGGAAGGGCCGGGGGGAGCGCATGGGAATCCTCCATCGGGAGACGGGAAGGCCGGACTGTGACGTCAGCCCAGGATGGGTCTTGGGCCGGGGGCCGGGTATGTCCGTTGCGGTGACCTTCGGCACATCCGGGCCGTCCGGGTTGTGCCCCCGCGCCTCCCGTGGGAGCCTGCGGAGGTCATGGTGCTGCTCCTCCCCAGCCTCCACCTCGGCCGGCGCAAGGTCCGGCGGGCGGAGCACGAGGCCCGCTCGGCCTGCGCGGCGGCTCAAGGGGCCTGAGGCCCGAAAACCCCCATCCAGGGCCGGTCTCCTGACCGGCCGGAACCGCGTCCCAGCCGGAGAACCCCATGCCCCACACCCTCATCGAACCCTTCCGCATCAAGTCCGTGGAGCCCATCCGCATGACCACCCGCTCCGAGCGGGAGGCCTTGCTGGAGAAGGCGAAGCTGAACCCCTTCCTCCTCCACGCCGACGACGTGCTCCTGGACTTCCTCACGGACAGTGGCACCGGCGCCATGAGCGCCAAGCAGTGGGGCGCCATCATGGAAGGCGACGAGAGCTACGCCGGCGCCCGCAGCTTCTTCCGCCTCGAGGCCGTCATCAGGAACCTCACGGGCTACGCGCACCTCATCCCCACCCACCAGGGCCGCGCCGCGGAGCGCATCCTCTTCGCCGTGGCCACCAAGCCCGGCGATCTGGTCCCCAACAACACCCACTTCGACACCACCCGCGCCAACGTGGAGTTCGATGGCGTGGAGGCCGTGGACCTGGTCATCCCCGAAGGGCTTGACCCGAAGAACCTGCACCCCTTCAAGGGCAACATCGACCTGGGCCGCGTGGAGGCCCTGCTGGCGAAGGAGGGCGCCCGCATCCCCTTCGGCATGATGACCCTCACCAACAACAGCGGCGGCGGCCAGCCCGTCGCCATGGCCAACCTGCGGGCCTACTCGGAGCTGCTGAAGCGCCACGGCAAGCCCCTCGTCCTGGACGTCTGCCGCTTCGCGGAGAACGCCATGTTCGTGAAGCTGCGGGAGCCGGGCTACGAAGACCGCAGCATCGAAAGCATCGTCCAGGAGATGTTCGGCCTGGCGGATGGCTGCACCATGAGCGCCAAGAAGGACGGCCTCGTGAACATCGGCGGCTTCATCGCCCTCAAGGACGAGCGCTGGGTGGAGGCCGCCCGCAACCTGCTCATCCTCACCGAAGGCTTCCCCACCTACGGCGGCCTCGCCGGCCGCGACCTGGAGGCCCTCGCCGTGGGCCTGGAGGAGGTGCTCCACGAGGACTATCTGCGCTACCGCCTGCGCACCGCCGAGTACATGGGGGAGAAACTGAAAGCCGGCGGCGTGCAGATCGTCGAGCCCACCGGCGGCCACGCGGTGTACCTGGATGCCAAGGCCTTCCTGCCGCACCTCGGCCCGGCGGACTACCCGGCCTGGTCCCTGGCCAACGCCCTCTACCTCGAGGGCGGTCTGCGGGGCGTGGAGATCGGCTCCGTCATGTTCGGCAAGCGGCTGGAGGACGGCACGGAGACCCACCACGCCATGGAGCTGGTGCGCCTCGCCTTCCCCCGCCGGGTCTACACCCAGAGCCACTTCGACTACGCAGCCGAAGTCATCTGCGAGCTGAAGGCGAAGGCCGCCGAGGTCCGCGGGGTCCGCATCCTCCGGCAGAGCCGCTTCCTGCGGCACTTCACGGCGGAGTTCGGCTGGGCCTGAAGCCACCTTCCCTGCAGCCCCCGATACGGAGCACGGTTCGATGACAGTGGCCCCCTTCCCGGGGGACCTTCGGTCACGGGCCGGTCACGGCGTCCGGGACTTGTCCCGTCCTTGTAACATTCCCTCCGCGCCGCTTGACGCCTCTCGGGACCCACCGGATCCTTCCCGCACCCGATCTTCCGTCCAGAGCCCCGTCCGCCGCGCTTCGCTGGCCCCTGCAGCCGCGCCGCGCCCCCTTCCGGAGCGCCCCTTGTCCCGACTCCTGCGGGCCGCCGCCTGGAGGGCCAGGTGGTGCTCCGGGAAGCGGAGCGTGCCGCGCCGCTCCGCCACCTCCCCGTCCCTTCCCTGGAGGTGGCGGTGGAAGGCCGCGCCCTCCGCATCCCGGACATCCCGGCGGATGCGGGCCTGGCGAAGGCCCGGCTGAAGGAGGTCCAGGCCCAGGCGGCCGAAAGCCTGGCCTTCCTGGACGGGGAGCTGGCGGGCATCTACCGGGACCACGCGGCGCAGCTCGCGGAAGCCCGGAAGGTGCCGCAGGAACTCGAGGCGGGCCAGGGCTCCAAGGTGCACGGGGACCTCTGGTCCCTGGTGCGGGATCAGGGCCTGAAGGAGGGGGAGGCCGGTCTCCTGCGGGCCTTCCTCGTCCAGATGGAGGCCCAGCGCCGGCAGGCCGAGCGGGACCGGGCGCAGCTGGAGCTGAAGGCCGAGATGACCATGCCTTCCGCCCTGGAACACGCCTACGACGAGCAGGCGGAGGAACGGGCCCTCCACGGCGCCGTCCGCACCGCCTTCGCCTGGGAGGGCACGCGATTCCTGGAAGGCTTCCGTCCGGCCTGGGCCGCCTATTCCCCGAAGCTGGAGACCTACATCCAGCAATCCGCGCGGCTGCTCTTCGAGCTGGAGGCCGAGGCGCAGCCCCCGTCCACCCGGCTCCTCGGACGGCTGCTCAGGCTGCAGCTCCTGGAACGATGCCGCACGCTCATCGCCTTCAATTCGCAGGTGTGGGCCCTCGCGGCGGCGAAGGTCCTGACCCCGAAGAGCTTCGCGGACGCTTCCGTGTCCGGGATCCGGGCCATGAACTTCTGATCCCCGGCCCAGTCACCGTTCCTGCCTTCGCCGAGAACTCCATGCTCCTGCTTCCGCCCCAGGCTCCCCCGGCCCTCGTCCAGCCCGCGCCCCAGGCTTCCTGGCCGGGACTCGACGGCTTCCTCGCCGCGCGGGTCACCGCGGATTCCAGGCCGGGGCTCGTGGCCGCCCTGAAGAACCTGTACCGGGATTCACCCCGGTTCCGGACGCTGCTGGGGGACTTCCACCGGGAACAGCCGCGGGTGAAGCTGAGCCTCCAGACCACGACGCGGCCGACTTCCGGGGACATCACGGTCTACAAGTCCGGGGAGGGCTACGTCCTCTTCCTCCTGGTGCAGGAGCTTCCCGCCGCCCGAAACCTGGATCGCATCGAGCCCTGGCTCGGGGCCCTGGTCTTCGTGGCCCTGGAGGTCGCCCGCAAGGGGGACGTGCAGGAGATGGACGCCCAGCATTTCGAATTCTCCGCGGCGCTGGTGCGCGGGATGTGGGCGGAACAGCGGGAGCTGCGCCGGGAGCTCCGGAAGCTCCACCGGGAGGCCTACCGGGACCTGGCGGCCAACGGGGAATGGCTCTACCAGAGCGAAGTCCTCGGCCAGGCCTACGGCCCGAAGTCGCCCTGAGGGTGGGGCGTCCGGGCCATGGACGTCGGCGCCCGCGGGCCGGCGCGAAGGAATCGTGACGGGGGTCAGGGTTGGGCCGCCTATCTTTCCAGGCGGTGGGACACCGTCCCCGATCGAGCCCCGGGTCCTGCCCAAACGGTGGAGGTCCCATGCTTCCCTTCCTGCTCCTGCCCGCCTTCGTGCTGGCGGCGCCCTCGCCCGCGGTCCCGGATTCGGTCCGGGTCCATCCCCGCATCTGGGTCCTGAAGATCGCGCCCACCGCCGTCACCTACAGCTCCCTGAAGACGGCGGGCATCACCCACGTCATCAACGTGCGCCGGGACGGCGAGCCGGGCTTCGACGAGAACGGCGAGAACGCCGCCGTCAGCGCCGCCGAAGTCGCCTACATCCGCCTGGCCCTGAGCCGCACTCCCTCGAAGGACGACTTCGAACTCTTCCGGGCCATCCTCCGCGACCTCCCCGGCGACGCGAAGATCCTGGTGCACTGCGGCAACGGCAACCGCGCCGCGGCGGCGGTCTGCGGCTACCTGGTGCGCGAAACGGGGATGGCGCAGGAGAAGGCCCTCGCCCTCGCCCGGGAGGCGGGCCTGGCCGCGCCGGAGACGGAGAAGGCGCTGCGGGCCTACCTCGGGGATCCGAAGGCCTGAGGGGTCCCTACCCCGGCGCCTTCCGGAAATTCACCCGCACGTCGAGGGCGCCCGCTTCCGGGCGGCCCCCCCGCTGGGCCGGGGTGTAGGTGGTGTTGAGGACGGATTCCACGGCGGCTTCGTTGTAGCCCCAGGGTCCGGGCACGCCCCGGAGGACGGTGGCTTCGAAGGGGTGGCCGGCGGCGTCCACCTTCAGCCGCACGAGCACGGACATGTCCCGTCCGCGGTAGGGATTGGAGGGATCCGACAGGGCCCGCCGCGGATAGATCGCGGGAGCCTGCCGCAGGACCTGGGGGGGGATGGGAGGCGGTTCCTCGGGATCCGGCTTGGGCCGGGGCGGGGGCGCGGAGGCTGGGCCTTCGGGTTTGGGCTCCGCGGCCGTCGCCTTCCGGGACCCGGGGTCCACGGGGCTGGGTTCCGGAGCCGGGGGCGCCGCCAGGCCCGGCGTCCGCCGGGACAGGGCCTCCATCTGGGCGGCCAGTTCCCGCTCCCGGGCCTGGCTCGCCTTCAGCAGATTCTCCGCCTCCCGGCGCGCGGCGGGGGTCTGGGCCTGGGCGGCCTGGGCCTGCAGCGCCTCGGAGCGCTGCCGCTCGGCCGCCTGCTGGGCCTTCAGTGCATCCATCTCGGTCCGGATGCGGGCCAGGTCCGCCTCCTTCGCCTCCACCTGGAGGCCCAGGTCCCGCTCCCGGGAGCGCGTGGCCAGGGCGTAGACCAGCCACCCTCCCGCCAGCAGGACCACCGCCGCGGCGCTCGCCACGGGCAGCGGGTTCCGCTTCAGGCGCTTGACGGCCTGGCCCCAGGCGCTCACCGGGCTCGCCAGCACGGGACGCCCGTCCAGGAAGCGCTGCAACTCGTCCGCCAGGTCCTGGGCGCTGTCGTAGCGCTTCAGCACGTCCTTCTCCAGGCAGCGCTGGACCACCGCCTCCAGCTCCCGGGGCAGCTCGGGATCCACCTTGCGCAGGGGCGCGGGGTCCTCGTGGACGATGCGGCGCATGGTCTCCGTGGGGCTCGTCGACTCGAAGGGGAGGCGCTCGGCGAGGAGCTCGTAGAGGGTCACCCCCAGGGCGAAGACGTCGGTGTGGGGGCCGATCAGCACCGAGGGCCCCTCGATCTGCTCGGGGCTCATGTAGGAGGGCGTCCCCATGACCCGGCTCATTCCCGTCGGGACGTCCGAGAGGTCGCGGGCCAGGCCGAAGTCCATCACGTAGGCGTGGAGCGGACCCTCGCCGCCCTGCTCCAGCATGATGTTCCCGGGCTTCAGGTCCCGGTGCACGATGCCCAGGCGGTGGGCGGCGTGCACCCCCAGCGCCACCTGGCGGATCGCGTCCACCCGCTCCCGGAGGCCGAGGCTGGAAACGGCCTTGAGGAGGGTGGGCCCGTGGATGTACTGCATGCTCAGGTAGGACACGCCCTCCTGCTCGCCGGCCTCGAAGACCTTGGCCACGTGGGGGTGGTCGATGCGGGCCTGGGAGCGCGCCTCCCGCAGCAGGATCTGGCTCGCCTCCGGGAGGCTGGACCGGAAGAACTTGAGGGCCACGGCCCGCTGCAGCCGCGTGTCCCGAGCCCGGAAGACCCAGCCCATGCCGCCCTCCCCGAGGTAGACCTCGGGCCGGTAGTGGCTCCAGTCGTCCCAGGGATAGAGCCCCTCGGGCGGGACCAGGACCGGCTCCAGGCCCCCCGCGATGGCGGTCTGCTGGTCCCCGAACTCGGGATACTGGCCCGTCACCAGGATGTGGGCCTCCCGTTCCAGGAGGCCCATGTCCGCAAGATCGAGGCTGCCCCGCCGGGCGAAGGGCCGCAGGTCGTCGCCGTCCTCCGGCGCATCCTCCCCGAGCAGGCCCCGGCGGAAGGCCAGCATGTAGGCCGTCTTGCGGATGAGAGCTGCATTTTCGCGCATCGGTTGGCTGTGGAGCCCCATTCTAGCGGCAGCGCCAAGGTTGACGGATCGAGGGGTCGACTGGGCGGCATGACCGGCGGGTGCGCTCGAGACCTTTGTCAAGGTCGCGACGCCACCCCGGGCTCCGCCCGGGGTGGCGTGGGGAGCACGAGGGGGACGGAGAGCGCCCGGAGGGCGCGGGCGTCCCCCTCGTCTGACATCAAGCCTTGGAGGTCTGTTTGAGCTTGTCCTTGCCGCCGAAGAACTGGTCCCAGTACACCACCACGGGGCTGGCGATGTAGATGGAGCTGTAGGTGCCGGTGATGACCCCCACGAAGATGGGGAAGCTCAGGTCCCGCAGGGCCGGGCCGCCCCAGGCGAAGAGACAGAAGGCCACGAAGAGCACCGACATGGAGGTGAGGATCGTGCGGCTCAGGGTCTGGTTGATGGAGTCGTTCACCAGCTGGGTGATGGAGGACCGCCGGTACTCGCTCTTGTGGCTGTTCTCGCGGATGCGGTCGAAGACCACGATGGTGTCGGCCATGGAGTAGCCCATGAGGATGAGGAAGCTGGCCACCACCGGCACGCTGAACTCGAAGCCGAAGAGGACGAAGAGGCCCAGGGCCATGAGGATGTCGTGGATGAGGGCCACGATGCCGCCCACGGCGAAGCTCATGGTGAAGCGGAACATGACGTAGAGGAGGATGGCGCCCATGGCCCAGAACACCGCCGTGAGGGTCTTGCGCGTCCACTCCCCGGAGATGGAGGGCGAGAAGCTTTCGTTCTTCCGGATGGCGATGGTTCCGAGGCGGTACTCCTTCACGAGGCCCGCCTTGAGCTGGGGCGGCAGGTCCTTGGGAAGCTGGTCGAAGCTGGTGAGGGGCGCGAACTGCTCCCGGGCCGCGCCGATCTTCGACACATGGCCCTCGTAGGCCGTGCGCAGGGCCTGTTCGTCCCCGGGCAGGCCGAGGGGATTGCTCTTGATCCATTTTTCCGCCAGGGCGCCGACGGCCTCGGTGTTGAGATCGGGCCGGGGGTCGGCCTTGCCCTGGGGATCCAGGCCCTTGAGGATCTCCCGGATGGCGTTGATCTGGGCGGTGGAATCCTTGGAGTCCTGGTCCTTCTTCGCCTTCACCTTGATGGAGAAGTCCGCCAGGCCGGCGGGGCTGTCGTAGGAGACCACCGCCGCGTCCGGGAAGCCGCCCTTCACGAGGGCGGCCCGGAGCTGGTCCTGGTGCACCTCGCCGCGGAAGCGCACCTTCATGTCGATGCCGCCGATGAACTGCATGCCCAGCTTCACGCGGCTCGCGGAGCCCTTCCAGGGGGCGGCGATGACGAAGCAGGCGATGATGATGCCCCAGGAAATGGCGAGGGCGAGGCCCTTCCATCTCATGAAGTCGAAGTGGGGGAGCTTCTCGAAGATCTTCATGGATTCCCCTGTCTCAGACCGAAAGGGTCTTGGTGCCGGGATGGCGTTCCAGCACCCAGTCGTAGATGAAGCGGCTGATGTAGATGCTGGTGAAGAGGGAGGCCACCACGCCCACGGTGAGGGTCACCGCGAAGCCCTTCACCGGGCCCGTGCCGAAGATGAAGAGCAGCAGGGCGGCGAAGAGCTGGGTCACGTGGCTGTCCACGATGGTCCAGAAGACCCGGTCGAACCCGGCCTGGATGGCCATGGGCACGCTCTTGCCGTTCCCCAGCTCCTCCCGGATGCGCTCGAAGATGAGGATGTTGGCGTCCACCGCCATGCCGACCGTGAGGGCGAAGCCCGCGATGCCCGGCAGGGTGAGGGTGGCGTGGAAGGAGCCCAGCAGCCCGAGCATCACGACGAGGTTCACCGTGAGGGCCACCAGGGCGTTCATCCCCGACCAGCGGTACCACACCAGCATGAACACGGCGATCGTGAGGAAGCCGATGAGGGACGCGATGACGCCGCTGCGGATGGAATCCGCCCCCAGACTGGCGCCCACGGAGGATTCCTCGAGGAACTTCATGGAGGCGCGCATGGCGCCGCTCTTCAGCTTCAGCGCGAAGTCGTCGGCGTAGGCCTCGTCGAAGCCGCCGGGGCTGCTGATGCGCACCGCCGGGCTGACGATCTTCTCCCGGGCGCTCAGCACGGAAACGATCTTGCGGTCGAGGACGAAGGCGAACTGACGGTTCTCGGTGGCCGCGATGTCGGTGACGCGCCCGTTGGCCTCCGTCCCTTCCCGGTCGAGGCTGAAGTTCACCTCGTTGAAGCCGGTGGTGGAATCCACGCCGCGGTTGGCGTCGGTGATGCTGCGCCCGTCGAACTGGACCTTGCTCTCCAGCAGCACCCACCGGCGGAACTTCTCCTCCTTGGGCTGGGCGTGCTTCGCCGCCTTGGCCTGCTTGGGCGCGCCGGGGGCCCGCTTCTCCTCCTCGGGCTCGGGGATCAGCTCGGTGTCCGGCGGCAGCTGGCCCTTGTAGTACTCCAGGGCCTGCTCCTTCGACGAGAAGTAGAGCACCGGCGCCTTGGCCAGGAGGCGGAGCTCCAGGCGGCCGGGGGTGGAGAGCAGGCCCTTGATGCGCTCGCGCTCGGCCTCGCCCACCCCAGGCAGCTCCACGACGATGCGGTCGCCTTCGGCGCCGGAGGGCGTGATCTCGGGCTCGGCCACGCCGAACTGGTTGATGCGGTTCTCGATGATCTGGAGGGCGCGCTTGGAGGCGTCGGTTTTCAGGTAGGCCTTGTAGGTGTCCTTCTGGACCACCGTGGCCACCCCGCCCTGGACGTTCACGGAGTAGTTGTTGAAGGCCTCCAGGGCCTTCTCCACGGCGGCCTTCTGCTCCGGGGGCAGCCCGGTCACCTTGACCTGCTGGCCCTCGACCACGGCCGCGGCCTCCTTGAAGCCCTTCTCCTTGAGGCGGTCCGAGATGCGGCCGGCGGCGTCCTTGAGGTCCGCGTCCAGGGCCTCCTGCTGCTGGATCTCCAGCTCGAAGTGCACGCCGCCCCGCAGGTCGAGGCCGAGGCGCACTTTGGAGAGGGGAATGAAGAAGTAGGCGCAGGCCCCGCAGATCAGCAGGGTCAGGATCAATCGCCAGAGGGTCCGCTTGGTCACGGGCGCTCCTTTCGGGGGCTTCGGGTGTCGGGCGTCAGGCTTGGGGCCGGAGCCGGCTCAGTTCGGTGTCTCGGACTCGGCGGCGAGGGCGACGACGGCCTGGCGCTTGGCCTTGACGATGTTGTTCCCCAGCTTGAGGTAGAGGATCTTGCCGTCCTTCTCGTCCACCCGCTCGATGGTGGCGAAGAGGCCGCAGCTGAGGAGCACCTCGTCGCCGCTCTTGAGCTTGGAGAGGCGGGCCTCCATCTCCTTCCGCTGCTTGCTCTGGGGCCGCAGGATCAGGAAGTAGAAAAGGAGGCCCATGCCCGCGATGGGCAGGAGGGACATCCAGGCGGGCTGGGAGGGGGCTTGCTGCAGCAGGGCAAGAAACATTCAGGGCTCCTCGGTGTTCCAGAGTTCCCGCGTTCGGCGGGCGAAGTCCGGAAACCGCCCTTCCAGCAAGGCCTGGCGCCCCGCGCGGGTCAATCCGACAGTGTAGCTCAGGTTGTGGATGGAGTTGAGCGTGGATCCCAGGAGCTCCCCGGCCCGGAAGAGGTGGTGCAGGTAGGCCCGGGAGAAGGTCCGGCAGGCGTAGCAGCCGCAATCCGGGTCCGCGGGCCGGTCCGCCTCCCGGTGCCGGGCGTTCTTGATGTTGAGCTTGCCCCGGGAGGTCAGCAGGCGCCCGTGGCGGGCTTCCCGGGTGGGGAGGACGCAGTCGAAGAGGTCCACCCCCTGCTCCATGCCGAAGAGGAGGTCCTCCGGCGTGCCCACCCCCATGAGGTAGCGCGGCCGGTCCCGGGGCAGCTCCCGCACGAATTCCGACAGGGTGGCGTTCATGGCCGCCTTGGGCTCGCCCACGCTGAGCCCGCCCACGGCGAAGCCCTGGAAGGGGGTCTTCGCGTCCAGCTCCAGGATCTGGTGGAGGTGGTCCCGCCGGAGGTCCAGGTGGGTGCCGCCCTGGTTGATGGCGAAGAGCCCCTGGTGGGGCTGCAGTTCCGAGGCGCGGCAGCGGGCGAGCCAGCGGGTGGTCCGGGCCATGGAGGCTTCCAGCTTCGCGCGGTCGAGCTGGCCGGGGGGGCATTCGTCCAGGGCCATGACGATGTCCGAGCCGAGGTTCCGCTGGATCTCCATGCTGCGCTCGGGGCTCAGGAACTGGGGCGAACCGTCGATGTGGCTCGCGAAGGTCACGCCTTCTTCATGGATCCTGCGAAGCGATGACAATGAGAAGACCTGGAAGCCGCCGCTGTCCGTCAGGATGGGCCCATCCCAGGCCATGAACCGGTGGAGGCCGCCCAGCCGCGCCACCAGCGCGTCCCCGGGGCGCAGGCCCAGATGGTAGGTGTTGCCGAGGATGACTTCCGGGCCGATGTCCCGGAGCTGGGCCGGAGAGACGGCCTTGACGGTCCCCTGGGTCCCCACGGGCATGAACGCGGGGGTTCGCACCTCCCCGTGGGCGGTGGCGAAGCGGCCCGCCCGTGCGGGGAGGCCGTCCAGGCGGGACTCGGACTGGAACCCGAAGTCGGCGGATTGTGACGCAGCGATGACAAACCTCCTAATTTTCGCCCCGGATGTCACCCCAGCCTCACGGGACGGGGCCTCCCTGTCATATCGATGCAACTTCTTCTAAAATGAGCACTGGTGGGGGGTTCCGGTGATTTTCGTTCCTTGACGGAAGGGGACCCGCTTGTCATCTTAGCCGTCGGGCTAGCCCCAGATCTTTATCCTTTCCAGGAGCCGGTACGGCATCGCGCCGTTTCGGCTCCAGCTTTTTTCACCTGGATCTTCCATGGGAGCGACATGAGTACCCAAGATCCCAAAAAGGCCGCGCCAGCCAAGCCGGAGACCCTCGAGGACCTGGTCTACCAGCCCTCGATCTCGGCGGGCCACAGCGAACTCAAGCGGGGCAATCCCCTGGTCACGATCCCGTTGACCATCCTGCTCTATGGCACCTTCGGCAGCACGGTGTGGTACCTCGCGCGAAACACCGAGACCGGCCGGAAGGTCGTGAAGACCATGGGCATCGATCTCACGGAAGGGGAGGCGCTGCCTCCGCCCCCGCCTCCTCCTCCCCCGCCGCCGCCGCCGCCGGCCGCCGCGTCGAGCGCCAAGGAAGTCCCCAAGGAGGAGAAGGTCGAGCCGGGCCGGGAGGTCATTCCCGAGACCCCGAAGGAACTGCCCCATGAGGACCGTTCCACGCAGACTTCCGGCGGCGGCGCGGCCGGCGGCGTCCCCGGCGGCGTCCTCGGCGGCGTGGCCGGCGGCGTGAAGGGCGGCGTGGTCGGCGGCGTCGTCGGCGGCACCGGCAAGGTCATCGACTTCGACTTCAGCCAGGTGAAGATCAAGTACCAGCCCCCCTCGCCGCCCTATCCGCCCCTGGCGAAGATCGCCAAGATCCAGGGGACCGTGGTGGTGGAGATCACCATCGGCCCCGACGGCGTGCCCACCCAGGCCGTCGCCAAGGAAGGGCCTCCCCAGCTCCGTCCCGCCGCCGAGGCCTTCGCGATGCAGTGGCGCTTCGAGCCGGCCCTGCTGAACGGCGTGCCCCAGTACGCGCGCTTCAAGCTCACGATGCCCTTCAAGCTCCGCTGATCCCCCCTACTCCGA
Organism: Holophagaceae bacterium; assembly: GCA_044229575.1. GTDB lineage: Bacteria > Acidobacteriota > Holophagae > Holophagales > Holophagaceae > JADJVL01. Next base: position 12,941 of record JBGAST010000026.1, read on the forward strand.
ACCTCCACCACCCTTCAACACCCACCCACGACATCTAAGGAACTGCCATGAACCTCCTCGCTTCCTTGAACCTGGCCCTCCTCGACAGCACCGAGGCCTTCTCCATCATGGGCATCTGGAAAGAGGCCTCCGCCTTCAACAAGGGCATCATCGTCATCCTCGTCGTCCTCCTGGTCTTCCAGATCTACACCGCGGTCGAGCGCTTCGTGATGTACGGCGGCTCCAACTCCGCCTCCGAGAAATTCCTCAAGCTCTTCATGGACACCCTGCGCCGCGGCGACTTCGAGGCCGCCAAGCGCGCCGCCACCACCCACAACAAGTCCCACGTGGCCCTCGTGCTCAAGCACGGCCTGGACATCTTCCAGTACGAGAAGCAGCTCAAGAGCATGAATCCCAACCACGACGTCATCCAGCCCGTCGAGCGCGCCATCGCCCGCGGCTCCGCCGAGGTCACCGAGCTGCTCAAGAAGGGCATGAACTCCCTGGCCACCATCGGCGCCCTGGCCCCCTTCATCGGCCTGCTCGGCACCGTGGCCGGCATCATCAAGGTCTTCGCCGACCTGAAGACCAAGGGCGCGGGCGACATCAACGCGCTGGCCGGCTCCATCGGCGAGGCCCTCGGCACCACCGCGCTGGGCCTCATCGTCGCCATCCCCGCCGTGTGGTTCTACAACCTGCTCACCAACAAGCAGGACCAGGTGATCACCAACATCAACAACGCCGCCTCCCAGATGATCGACGAGTTCATCCGCCGCGAGAGCCAGGCCTGATCCATCCTCCAACCAGCCCGGGGGGCCAGTCCCCCCGGGCATCCTGAAAGGAGATCCCCATGGATGCAGGCGGCAAGAAGGGCGGCGTCAAGTCCGACATCAACGTCACGCCCCTGGTGGACATCGTGCTGGTGCTCCTGATCATCTTCATCGTGATCACGCCGGCGGTGAACGACAGCGTGAAGCTGCCGCTCGCCAAGCACAGCCCCAAGGTCGAGAAGCAGCAGGGCGCGAAGTACATCACCCTCTACTTCAACGCCAGGCACAACGACAAGGGCGAATTCGTCTCCGCGGGCGAGATCACCTGCGACGACTCGGACGCCAAGGGCCAGACCTTCAAGATGGACACCCCCGAGAGCAAGCAGAAGCTCGTGGACTTCGTGAACCGCAGCGTCTCCGCCCTGGATGACAAGCGCGTCTTCGTGAAGGCCGACGCGGACCTGCCCTTCAAGTACATCAACGCGCTCTTCCAGGCCTGCCGCGAAGGCGGGGCCGACGAGGCCTCCATCGTGACCAGCGAGGAGAAGAAGAAAGAGGAAGGAGCCAAGTAATGGACGCAGGCGGCGCAAAAGGAAAAGCCAAGTCGGATATCAACGTCACCCCGCTCATCGACATCGTGCTGGTGCTGCTGATCGTGTTCATCGTCATGGTGCCCGGCCTCACCAAGGCCGCCAGCGTGCTGGTGCCCCAGGTCATCACGAGCACGGACCCCCCCAAGAACGACAACCCGCCGGTGGTCATCTCGGTCACCCAGGACGGCAAGTTCATGCTGCAGTCCAAGGAAATCGAGATCAGCACCCTCAAGGATGAGCTGGTCCCCGTGATCAAGCTCATGCCCCTCGACGGCCGCAAGGTCTTCCTGAAGGTGGACGAGGACATGAAGTTCCAGTACGCCGTCGACGCCCTGGACCAGGTGCGCATGGCGAGCGAGCAGGTCAAGAAGGACACCGCCGCGAACCCGGCCTTCAACGGTTTCATGGGCAGCGACACCAAGGTGGCCATCTCCATCAAGAAGCGGAACTGACCGCCCGCAGCACCCCGAGGAGGCGCCCGCAAGGGCGCCTTTTCGCGTCCAGGCCGGCCGACGCGGGGCGTGACGGGGCCGGTACAAACGTGGCTCCTGTCACGGGACATTTCACACCGCCGTGATGGCGTGTGACACGGCCCGGCCCCACCTTCCGGAACAACCCACCGGAGAGCACCATGGCCAGCGCGCTTCGCCGCGACATCAACGTCACGCCCCTCGTGGACATCGTCCTGGTGCTGTTGATCGTCTTCATCGTCGTCGCCCCGGCGGTGGACTCGGCGGTGCGGCTGCCGGTTTCGAAGCACGCGCGAAAGGCCTCTCCCGCCCCGGCGCCGCGGATCTCCCTGCGGCGGGAGGGGCGGCATGCCCGGGCCAGCGTGGAGATGCCGGGCCAGCCCGCGAAGGCCTACCGATTCGGAGACGGTTCAGGGGATGCCGCCCTGAGCGCCGAGGTGGCGCGCCTGCTGGCCGGGGACTCGGAGAAGTCGGTGCAGGTGAAGGCCGATGCCGGGCTGTCCAACGCGCTGGTGGGCCAGCTCCTGCAGGCCTGCCGCGCCGGGGGCGCCCTGCGGGCCACCTTCGCCACCGGCGAGGACCCCGCCGCCAACCCCGGGAGGCTCTGATGGACGCCACCGGTTCCGCCCGCTCCCTCAAGTCCGAGATCAACATCACCCCCCTCATCGACATCGTGCTGGTGCTGCTCATCGTCTTCATCGTCATGGTGCCCGTGCTCACGCGGCAGCACCCGGCCGCCCTCCCAGCCGCCGGCGGCGCGGGCCTCCAGACCGAAGCCCTGGTGGTGACGGTGCGGAAGGACGGCGGCCTCCGGCTCCAGCAGGAGGACCTCGGCGCCGAAGCCCTGGTGGCGAGGCTTTCGGAGGCCCTGGCGCGCCAGGACGGCCAGGGGCGGAAGGTCTTCGTGAAGGTGGATGGCGATCAGCCCTTCCAGCGCACGGTGGAAGCCCTCGACCTCGTCCGCGCCGCCTCCGACCGGGCCCGGCGCCCCGGGGACGCGGACGCGGTGGCCGCGATCACGGTGGTGAAGCCGGACTGAGGGCTCTGGCCCTAAGGGTTGTAGGCGCCCTGGGGCCGGTTCAGGCCGTCGGCGTGGAAGACCTGCGTGAGCTCCCGGCCCGTGAAGCCGGCGGCGCGCTCCGCGGCCTCCAGGTGGTCCAGGAGCTGGGAAAAGTTCTCGCCGCCGGGGAGCACCGGAACGCCGAGGTCCGCCGCGAGCTGGTCCAGGGTCAGGTCGTCCAGGAAGGTGCCTTCGGCCCGCGCCACCTGGCCATGCAGGGTGTACTGGTCCGTGGGGCCGGTGTGGGTGCGCAGGCTGGCGCTCGGCACCACCACCGCGTCCACGGGGCCGTGCTCCTCCCGGTCCGCGTGGGCGGCGTACTTCAGGTCCGAACCGCAGAGCAGCCCCGCGACCGTGACCGTGTCGCCGAAGGAGAAGTTCCGCGCCGCCGCCACCCGGAGGCGGGCGCCGGTCCTGCGGTTCAGCCGCGCGGCCTCCCGGGCCAGGATGGGGGCGAAGCTGGCGCCGGTGAGGAGCAGGATGTTGCGCCCCTTGAAGCGCGCGGCCTTGGGCGTGGCCAGGAAGCGGCGGGTCTGCTCCAGGAAGCGGCGCACCATGCCCACGCCGTTCTCCAGCTGGGCCCAGCTCTGGGAGTAGAAGCTCCGCCCGGGCACCTCCACGCCGGCCCGGGTGAACCACTCGTCGGCCAGCAGGAGCCAGGGCTCGCCCTCGTGGGCCTCGGCGCGGCGGCGCACCTCCGGCGTCCAGGCCTCCACCCAGGCCTTCGCGAAGGCGGGATCCACGTCCGGGATGTCGGGCAGGCCCTCCCGGTGGGCGGTCAGCCCGACGGGCACGCAGGAGAGGGACAGCACGCCCCCCTTGCCGGCCCAGGGCCCTGTCGTCTGGAAGGCGCGGCGCTCCCAGAGCTCGTCCAGGGTCTTCTGCCACACCCAGCCGTCGTTCAGCCCGGGCACCAGCACCACCTGGGTGTGCACGTCGATGCCGCCCTCCAGGAGGTGGTCGATCTTGCGGAGGATGTGGCCCTCCCTGGGATTGCCCACGAGCCTCACCCGGACATCGGGATCCGTGGCGTGGACGGAGACGTGGATGGGCGACAGTCGCTCGCGGACGATGCGGTCCAGCTCGGCTCCGTCGCTGCTGCTGAGGGTGCTGAAGTGGCCGTAGAGGAACGACAGGCGGATGTCCTCGTCCTTGAGGTAGAGGCTCTTGCGGTAGCCCTTGGGCATCTGGTGCACGAAGCAGAAGACGCAGTTCTGCTTGCAGACCTTCACCTCGTCCGCCTCCAGGTCCAGCCCGAGGCCGTCGCCGCCGTTCTCCACCCTCGCGGTGAATTCGGAGCCGTCGGCCCGGCCCACGCGGAGGGAGGATTCGTCTTCCCTGCTGAGGAGGAACTGGTAGTTGAGCTGGTCGAGGACCTTCTCCCCGTTGATCTCCAGGAGGGTATCGCCGGCCTGGATGCCCGCGCCTTCGGCGTGGCCCCCGGGCTCCACCGAAATCACCTTCACGCCCTTCTGTGCCATGGATCCCCAACGGACCTTCCAGTCTGGGGGCGCCGCCGCGGTTCAGCAAGGACTGCTTCGGCACCTCAGCCCCGGGCGGCGCCGAAGGCTTCCAGGGCGCGGCGGGCCTTGTCCCAGGCGGCCTGGAGGTCCTCCATGCGGTCGGCGAGGGTCCCGAAATCCCCGCTCTCCGCCCGGAGCTCCAGGTCGGCGCAGAGGTCGGAGAGCTGCTTGGCCCCGAGGGTGGCGCTGTTGGACTTCAGGTTGTGGAGGTGCCGGGAGGCCAGGGCGCCGTCGCGGCCCGACAGGGCCTCGCGGACGCCTGCGAGACGGCGCGGGCCGTCCTCCAGGTAGTCCTTCACCAGGTCCTGCACCCAGCGGTCCTTCCCGGTGGGATCGAGGGCCTCCAGTCCCGCCAGGGTCCGTTCATCGAGGGTCTGGACGTCGGGGACCGCGTCCGATCCGCCCTGCTCGGCCGCGGGGAGTTCCTGGTGTCCCAGCCAGTGGTCGAGGACGCCCTTGAGGATCTCGGGCCGCAGGGGCTTGGAGAGGTAGCCGTCCATGCCCATGGCGAGGCACTTCTCCCGGGTGCCGCCCATGGCGCTGGCGGTGAGGGCGATGATGGGGGTGTGGCGGGCCTCCCCCTCCTTGGCGCGGATCTCCCGCGTCACCGCGAAGCCGTCCAGGCCCGGCATGTTGCAATCCAGGAAGACCAGGTCGTAGGTCCCGCGCTCCAGGGCGGCGAGGGCCTCGTAGCCGCCTCCCGCGAGGTCCGGCGCGTACCCGAAGGAGGCCAGCATGGACTTCGCGACCTTCAGGTTCATGGGATTGTCGTCCGCCACCAGGATGCGGCTGGTGAGGGGCGTGGGGCTGAGGTGCGCCACCGGGCCGGTCCGCAAGATGCCCGCCTCCTCCCCGGCGGTGCCCGCGACGAGGCGGCGCAGGGCTTCCTTCAGGCGCCCGCGGCGCACGGGCTTCAGGATGGTGATGGCGCGCTTCAGGCTGAGGGACTGCTCCGCGAGGCCCAGCTTCGGCGTGGTGGCCAGCAGGAGGATCGGGAGGTCCGGATTGTCCGCGGCCGCGCGGAGGGCGTGGAGGAAGGCGAGGTCCGCCGCCTCCGGGAGGTCGAGGTCGAGGATCACGAGGTCGAAGGGCGCGCGGCCGGTGGAGGCCTCCCCGAGGCGCCGGGGCATGTCCGCGGCGGCCAGGGTGGTGTCCGGCGCGATGCCCCAGCGATGGAGGATGTAGCCCAGGCCCTCCAGGGTGTCGGGGAAGGGGCTTCCCGCCAGCACCCGCAGGGCCGGCGGGAGGTCGCCGCTGAGGCTGACCATCCGGGTCTGCCCCGGATCGAAGGGGAGTTCGACGGTGAAGGTGCTGCCGACCCAGGGCGTGCTCCGCACCTCGATGTTCCCTCCCATCAGGTCCACGAGGCGCTTGCAGATGGCGAGGCCCAGGCCCGTGCCGCCGAAGCGCCGGGTGGTGGAGCTGTCCGCCTGGCTGAAGGCATCGAAGATGCGGCTGAGGGATTCCTCGCTCATGCCGATCCCGGAATCGGCGATCTCGAAGCGGAGGCGCCGCCTCCCGCCGTCCGCGGTGGAGGGCTCCGCGAGGGCGACGCGCAGGGTGACGGTGCCGCGCTGGGTGAACTTGATGGCGTTGCCGAGGAGGTTGTTGAGGATCTGCCGGAAGCGGCTGGGGTCCCCCAGGTGTTCCTCGGGGACTTCCGGGGGCAGGACGCAGGCCAGCTCGAGGCCCTTGCGCTGGGCGTTCTCGGAGAGGAGGGAGAGGCTGTCCTCCAGCTCGGCGCTGAGGCGGAACGGGATGCGCTCCAGCTCGATGCGCCCGGCCTCGATCTTCGAGAAGTCGAGCACGTCATTGAGGAGCGTGAGCAGGCTTTCGGCGCTGCTGAGGACGGTGCCCGCGTAGTCCCGCTGGGTCTCGTCCATGGGGGTCCGCAGGAGGAGGCCCGACATGCCGATGACCCCGTTCAGGGGCGTCCGGATCTCGTGGCTGATGGTGGCGAGGAATTCAGACTTCATCCGGGTGGCGGTCAGGGCCTCGTCCCGGGCGACCGCCAGCTCCCGGGTCCGCTCCGCCACCTTCGCCTCCAGCTCCTGGTTGGCCTCGCGGAGGTGCCTCACCCGCCGCCGGATGAACCAGAGGACCAGGGCGCCCGCCGCCAGGGCCACCAGGGCCCGGGCCCACCAGGTGTTCCACCAGGCCGGCAGCACGGTGAAGGCGAGCTCCCGGGGGCCCGTCTCGTTGCCGCTGGCGTCCCGCCCCCAGACCCGGAAGGTGTAGGCGCCCGCCCGCAGGGTCGGGTATTCCATCTTGCCGTCCGCCATCCACGGGGAGGGCCCGCGGTCGAGGCCCACCAGCTCCACGCGGTACACGGTGTCCCGCTCCCGTTCGTAGCTCAGGAGCGAGAAGTCGAAGCGCACGTGGTCCTGGTCGTGGGGGAGCTCCGCGCCGGAGGACAGGAACCGGCCTTCCGCGTGCACGGTCCTGCCGGTGAGGAAGAGGGGCTTGGGTTCCACGTCCTGCCACTCGAGGGCCGGGTCCAGCACCGCGGCGCCGGCCACGGTGCCGGTCCAGATCCGCTTCCTCGAATCGACGAAGGTGGAGCCCTGGGTGCAGCCGTTGCTGGGTAGACCGTCCCCGGTGGTGAAGGTGTGGGACCGGAAGGCCTGGGGTCCGGGATTGCCTGTCGGCGTGATCCGGGTGACGCCTTTCAGGGTGAACACGTAGATCCGGTGCTGTTCGTCCTGCTCCAGGCGGTAGGCCGTATCGCTGGGCACGAGGTTCAGCCCTGTGGAGCCGAACTGGGTCCAGCCGAGCTCCGGCTGGTCCAGATCGAGGCGGCAGGTGCCGCCGCCCTGGCTCGCCACCCACAGGTGCCGCTCCCCGCGGAGGCCGGGGATCTCCTTGATGTCCGAGATCCGCAGGCCCGGCACCTCGGACGCGGGGTAGTGGTGCCAGGTGCCGGTCTCCAGGTCCAGCCGGGAAAGCCCGCCCCCCCGGGAACCCGCGAAGAGCACGGCCCGGCCTTCCTTGTCCCGGGTCCTGTGCAGGCAGGTGGTGAAGTTGCCCCCGAGCCCGTCCTTTTCCGTGAAGACCTTCACGGTGCCGCCAGCCTCGCGCACGAGGCCCTGCCGGGTGCCGATCCAGCGGACCGTGCCGCCGGCCTCCCGGGTCTCGAGCAGGGCGTAGATCCAGGTGTCCGGCAGGGCGCCGTTGTGGGGCCAGGCCGTCCACGCGCCGCCCCGGTAGCGGTAGAGGCCGCGGTCCCGGAACCCGCCCCAGAGGACCTCCTGCCCGTTCTCCTCCGTCCGCATCATCGCCATGACCGCCTTGGCGGGGTGCCCCTCCAGGTGGTCCACCACGGACCATCTGCCGTTCTTCAGGCAGCCGAGGCCGCCGCCGAGGGTGCCGAACCACATGGCGCCGTCGCGGGTCTCCTGGATGGCGAAGACGACGTTTTCCGGCAGCCCCGACAGGGTCGTGAAGCTGGACCACTTCCCGAGGGTCACCCGCGCGAGGCCCGCGAAGGTGCCGACGAAAAGGGACTGCACCTGCCCGGAATCCCGCACCGCCATGCTGCGCACCACGTTGCTGGGCATGGCGTTGCGGGCGTCGAAGACCGTCCAGGACCCGCCCTCGTACATGGCGAGGCCGCCTTCCGTCCCGGCCCAGACCACCGTTTCGCCGCGGGCGTTGCGGGTCTTCATGAGCCGGAACACGTAGGAGTTGGCCAGGCCGGCCCGCTCGTCCCAGCGCTCCCAGCCCAGGGGCCCCCGCCTGGCCAGGCCGCGCTCGGTGCCGATCCACAGGGCCCGGGAGGCGCCCTCCCCCGTCTCCAGGAAGGCGAAGACGTTTTCGGTGGGGAGGCCGTAGTCCTTGCGGTCGAAGGTCTGCCACTGGCCCCGCTCCAGGGCCAGGGCGCCGCGGTCGCTGCCGATCCAGAGCCGCGGGGCGCCGGTTTCGCCGACGGTGGAGAAGAGGCTGTGGACCCGCTTGAAGGGATGGGAGGCAGGCGCGGGCTGGGGCAGGAGCTTGCCGTCCCGCACCATCACCAGCCCGTGCTCCTGGGTGCCGGCCCAGACCACCGGCCGGCCGGCCTCGTCGAAGCCTTCGGCGAGGGCGGTGCACTGGGCGTCCGGGAAGCCTTCGGCGGTGCCGAAGTGGGTCCACTTCCCGCCCTGGTAGTGCTGCAGCCCGTCGCCACGGGTCCCGAACCAGTGGCTGCCGTCGGAGGCCACGAGGTGCGCCACCACCCAGGAGGAATGGGTGGGCCGCGGCATGGGTAGGACTTCCCAGGCGCGGCCGTCGTAGCGGACGGCGCCGTCCTGGGTGCCGATCCAGAGGTAGCCCTCCCGGTCGAAGGCGACGGTCTCCACGGAGTTCTGGGGCAGGCCGTCGCGATCGTTGTAGACGCGGATGGGCAGCCGCGCGAAGCGCAGGGGATCCGTTCCCGGGGCCTGGCCCCGGGCCGCGCCCAGCAGGCAGAGGCCCGCCAGCGCGGCCCGGAGGAGGCGCCCGGCGGTGCGAGGAAGGAGGAGCGGCACGGAGGCCTCTGGGATGCGTGAACCCAATATGCCCTGGATGGAGCGCTTGGCAACGGCCCATTGGGTGATGTCCGGCCTTCAGCCCTGGACGAGCTTCGGGATCCGGTGGTGGATGTCGGCGAGGAAGTCCCCGGTGGCCGCCTCGGTCACGACGTAGAGGGGCGAGCCCGGCGCCCGGTCCAGGCGCAGGCAGAGGATGCCCGTGCCCGCCTCCATCTCGAACCACCAGCTCTTCCGCGCGGGGTCCTTCTCCATCCAGCGGGAGGGATGGATCACCACTTCCGCCGGCGCCCAGCGGGTCCAGAAGGTCTTCCCCAGGCTTTCCGCCCGCGCCCAGCCGCCTTCGGGCCAGTCGCCGGGCTCCTCCTTCCGCCGGCCCCAAGGGAGCCAGAGGTCCGAATCCGGATCCACCTGGATCGCCGCCCTGGGGTTCGGGAAGAAGACCCGCACCGCGTCCACCCCGGCCCCGCTGCCCCGGATGCCCTCGATCAGCTCCGGCTGGGTGAGCCGGGCCGAGCGCTTCTGGAAGTCCAGGCCGCCGCACATGGGGACATTGTGGCGGAAAGACGAAGCCCCCGGACGGGCCGGGGGCTTCGGATTCAGCGGGGAATCACTTGGTTTCGCCCATGAGCCGCTTGATGGACGGTGTGAGGACCAGCAGCACCACGGTGGCGGTGGTGGTCACGCCGAAAAGGGCCGCGAACAGCTGGGCCGGGTTGAGACTGGCGAAAAGACTGGCGGCGAAGCCGGCCAGCAGGTTGCCCAGGGCGATGGAGGCGAACCAGACGCCCATCATCAGGCCGGCATAGCGGGCAGGCGCGAGCTTGGAGGTGGTGCTCAGTCCGACGGGGCTGAGGCAAAGTTCGCCGATCGTGTGGAAGAGGTAGGTGCCCACGAGCCACCAGGGCCCGACCTTCACCCCTGTCGCGGCGATCTTGGAGGGCGGCACCAGGAGCAGCATGCCCAGTCCCACGAAGAAGAGGCCGACGGCGAACTTGAAGGGGCTGCTCGGTTCCTTGGATCCGAGCTTCACCCACAGGTAGCTGATGATGGGCGCGAGGATCAGCAGCCAGATGCTGTTGACGCTCTGGTACCACGTGGAAGGGAAGGTCCAACCGGCGATGCTGCAGTTGGTCAGCCGGTCCGCGAAGAGGTTGAGGGTGCTGCCCGCCTGCTCGAAGGTGGCCCAGAAGAGCACGGAGAAGAGGAAGAGGATGAAGACCACGCTCATGCGCTTCTTCTCCTCGGAGGTCAGCGGTTCGGTCGGGGCGGCGTGGCCGTGCTCCGTCTCCCGGGCGCCGGCCTCGAGGCCTGCGGTGCCCAGCTTGTGCTGCTGGAGGCTGTACTGGATCAGGCCCGCCACCATGGCCAGGCCCGCGAGGCCGAAGGCCCAGCGCCAGCCGTTGGCGGAGGCGAGGCCGAGCCTGCCGAGGAAGGCCACGAAGCGGGGATCCTGGGCCATGAACCCGAGGATCAGGGGCGCGACCAGGGCGCCGATGTTGATGCCCATGTAGTAGATGGAGAAGCCGGCGTCCCTCCGGTGGTCCTTTTCTCCGTAGAGCTTCCCCACGAGGGTGGTGCAGTTGGTCTTCAACAGCCCGGTTCCCAGGATGATCAGCGTCAAGCCCACGTAGAAGAGCGAGGGCCCGCCGATGGCCAGGCTGAACTCCCCCAGGGTGATCAGGATGCCGCCCACGAGGACGGCCTTGCGGTAGCCGAGCCAGCGGTCGGCGACCATGCCGCCAGGCAGGCTCAGGATGTAGACGCCGAAGGTATAGAAGCCGTAAATGATGGCGGCCCGCCTGTCGCTGAAGCCGAGACCGCCGTTGGCGACGGAGAGGGTCATGTACAGGAGCAGCAGCGCGCGCATGCCGTAGTAGCTGAACCGCTCCCACATCTCCGTAAAGAAGAGCACCATCAGGCCGCGCGGGTGGCCCGCGATGCCGCTGGTGTCGCTCAGGCGGGGATCGATCGACTGTGCATCCGCTGTCGTCATGGTGGCCATCCAGGAAAACCATGAGTATGCCTGGAAAGGCCCGAAAACATGAGGGTTTTCGGGCCTTCGCAGGGGCCCGTCCGCCCCCGGTTTAATCCCATTGGTCCCTATCGCCCTGAAGGACGGCTACAGGTTCCGCTTCAGGAAATCCCACATGGCGTTCATCCGCGACCAGACGTGCTGGGGGGCGCGGGGGCCGTGGTCGGAGCCGGGGAAGACCTGCAGCTCGTAGGGCTTGTTGGCCTTCTGCAGGGCGTCGATGAACTGGATCGTGTTCTGGGGATGCACGTTGTCGTCGAGGGTGCCGTGCATGAGGAGGATCTTGCCGCTCAGGTCCTTGGCGGCCTTCAGCACGGAGCCGGCGTCGTAGCCCGCGGCGTGGTCCTTGGGGAGGCCCATGTAGCGCTCGGTGTAGATGCTGTCGTAGAGCCGCATGTCCGTGACCGGCGCGCCCACGAGGCCGATCTTCCAGGCCTTGGAATGGGTCATCGCGAAGGCGGTGAAGTAGCCGCCGTAGCTCCAGCCCTCCAGGGCGATGCGGTCCATGTCCGCCCAGCCCTGGGCCTTCAGCCACTCAAGGCCGTCCAGCTGGTCCTGCAGTTCCGGGTTGCCCATGTTGTGCCAGATGCCGAAGGCCGAGGCGATGCCCTTGGCCGAGGCGCTGCGGTTGTCGCAGACCCACACCACGTAGCCCTGCTGGGCGAGGAAGTGGAACCAGGGCAGGTCGCGGCCGAAGCCGTCCCGCACCTGGGGTGCCGCGGGGCCGCCGTAGACGTGCTGGAAGACCGGGTACTTCTTCGCCGCGTCGAAGTCCGGCGGCAGCACCAGCATGGTCTCCATGGGGAAGCCGTCCCGGGTCCTTACCTGCTGGTACTTCACGGTGCCCAGCCTCAGGGCCTTGTAGGCGTCGGTGACCTTGCCGTCGATCACGCGGGTCACCTTGCCGGCGCCGTCCAGCAGCTCCTGGCGGGGCAGCACGTCCCGCGAGCTCCAGGTGTCCAGGAAGGCGGTGAAGGCGGGATTGAAGCGCACGGTGTGGACGCCCCGGGGCTCCGTGAGCCGCGCCAGGCCCGCGTTGGGGGCCTTGCCCTTCAGGTCCACCCGGTAGGCGTCCTGGCCGATGGGACTGCGTTCCGTGCCGCTGAAGTAGACCTTGCCGGCCTTCTCGTCCACGCCGTGGAAGGCCTTCACCTCCCACTCGCCCGCGGTCACGGCGCCCGCAAGCTGGTAGGCCGCATCGTAGCGGTAGAGGTGCTGGAAGCCCGTGCGGCTGGACTCCCAGAGGAAGCCGCCGTCCTTCAGGAAGACCGGCAGGGGCAGGCGCTCCTGCCAGGCCTTGCTGGTCTCCTTGAGGACGGACTTCATGGACTCGCCCTCGTACATCACCAGGTCCAGCCAGGTCTGCACCCGATCCTGGTAGCTGGCCAGCAGGCGGCCCTTGGGGTCCCAGCCCACCTGCACGACGAGGGATTCCTGCCCGGCGTAGGGGTCCTTCATCCACGTGGTCTTCCCGGCCAGGTCCACGACGCCCAGGGTCGCGACGGGATTGGGATCGCCCACCTTCGGGTAGCGGGCCTGGAGCAGCTTCTGAGGCTGGCTGCGGTCGTCCACCAGGGTGAAGGTGGGCACCTTGCTCTCGTCCAGGCTCAGGTAGGCGATGCGCTTCGAGTCCGGCGCCCACCAGTAGCCCTTGAAGTTCCCCCGGCCGTAGACCTCCTCCTGGTAGACCCAGTCCAGGCGGCCGTTGAAGCGGTTCTCGCCGCCCCCGGTGGTGAGGCGCGTCTCCTGGGCGTTGGCGGTGGAGACCACGTAGAGGTCGTTGCCCCGGAGGAAGGCCACGTGCGCGCCGTCGGGGCTGAAGGAGGCCTCGTCCTCGCTGCCCGCGGCGGTGGTGAGCCGCCGGGCCGCGAGGGCCTTCAGGTCCACCAGGTAGAGGTCCTCGGCCACGTCCGCGAGGAAGGCGGAGCGGTCCCCGTTCCAGGCGAAGGCGGCGCGGCCCAGCGCCGTCTTGGCGGCCTTCTCTTCGGCGCCGGCGGCCTTCAGGGCCCCCAGCACTTTGTCCCCGTCCATGAGGGGCTTCGCTTCAAAGGTCGCCGGGTCCACCCGCAGCAGGGCCACCGAACCCTTCGCGCGGTCGAGGCGGGTCTCCAGCAGGTCGCCGTCCTTGAGCCACTGCAGGCGCGTGGACGGGACTTCCACGTAGTTCACCTTCTTCGTCGGATGGTAGAGGGATTCCAGCGTCAGCCGCGAGGGATCCTGGGCCGTCAGGCCGGCGCAGAGAAAGAGCAGGGCGGCGGGGCGGTGGGCGGTGAAGGCCATGGGGGCTCCAGAAAGGACAGGCGAGTGTATCGCAAGACGAGGGATACAGCCACGGCCGTCCCGGCGCCGCCTTTTTACTCCCCTGCGCCCGGCCGTTGACGAGAAGATCCAGGATCGCATCCTTCAGGCCCACGGCATCCCCCTCCGAGGTCCCCATGGAATCCCGCCTCTCCCTACAGCTCGGCGACATCACCTCCGCCAAGGTTGACGCCATCGTCACGTCGACGCGGGAGAATCTCGTGGAGGGGGGACCGCTCCACGCGGCGGTGCACGCGGCGGCGGGGCCGGGCCTGCGGGAGGAGTGCGCGGGACTGGCGCCCTGCCCGGCGGGGGAGGTCCGCATCACCGGCGGCCATGGCCTCCCCTTCACCTACGTCATCCACACGGTGCCACCCACCTGGATGGGCGGCACCCGGGGCGAGAAGGAGCTGCTGGCCTCCTGTTATCGCAAAGCCCTGGAACTGGCCCGGGCGAGGGGCGTGAAGGCCCTTGCCTTCCCCAGCCTGGGCTCGGGCCGGCAGCCCCAGATCCCCCTGGAAGCCGCGGCGCCCATCGCCGTGGGGACCATCCTCGACTTTCTCGCCCGCCACCCCCTGCCGGAACGGGTGGTGCTGGTCTGTTTCGACGTGCCCACCTACCAGGTCCACCAGAAAGTGCTGAAGGCGGCCCTGCCCTGAACCAAGGAGCTTCCATGATCCACGCGAGCATCACCGACACCATCGGCCGCACCCCCGTCGTGCGCATAAACCGCCTGGCTCCCGATGGCGTGGAGATGTACGTGAAGGTGGAAGCCTTCAATCCAGGAGGCTCCGTGAAGGACCGCCTGGCCCTGGGCATCATCCTCGACGCGGAGGCCAAGGGGCTGCTGAAGCCCGGCCAGATGGTGGTCGAAGCCACCTCGGGCAATACGGGCATCGCCCTCGCCATGGTCTGCGCCGCCCGGGGCTACCCCTTCGTCGCCTTCATGGCGGAGACTTTCTCCATCGAGCGCCGCAAGCTCATGCGCGCCTTCGGGGCGAAGGTCATCCTCACGCCGGCGGCCCACCGGGCCAGCGGCATGGTGAAGATCGCCGAGGAGTACGCGGCGAAGCACGGCGCCTTCCTCGCGCGCCAGTTCGACAATCCCGCCAACCCGGCCTTCCACCGCTCCACCACCGCGTCGGAGATCCTTTCGGACTTCGCCGGCCGCCGGCTGGACTGGTTCGTCACCGGCTGGGGCACCGGGGGCACCCTCACCGGCGTCGGCGAGATGCTGCGCGCCGCGCGCCCCGAGGTGCGCATCATCGCCACCGAGCCCGAAGGCGCCTCCCTCCTGATGGACCAGCCCTGGGCCCCCCACAAGATCCAGGGCTGGACCCCGGACTTCGTGCCCGCGGTGCTGAACCGCGCCGTGCCCCACCGGGTTCTGCCCGTGGCCGACCTCCTCGCCCGGGACACCGCCCAGCGCCTGGCCAAGGAGGAGGGCATCTTCTGCGGCCTCTCGTCGGGGGGCACCTTCGCGGCGGCCCTGGAGGTGGCCAAACTGGCCCAGGCCGGGGACGTGATCCTGGCCATGCTGCCGGACACGGGGGAGCGCTACTTCTCGACCATCCTGTTCGAGAACGTGAACGAGGGCAGCGACGAGGCGTAGAGGAGCGTCGCCCTCGACCCGTCCCCGCGTGTGAGATGTGGATGGAACGGGTTTGACGTTGACCTTGGAATGGCGCCCTTGCCCGGCATGATTCGCCCGCCCTTGGCGAATCGTGCCGGGCAAGGGCGCAACGCGAGCGAAGCGAGCCAGGCTGGAGCCTGACCCATGGCGGGCCGTGAACGGTGGCTCGAAACCTGAGTAACACCAGGCCGCCGCATCCCCCGTTCCCGTCCCATCCTTGGCTCGCTTCGCTCGCGTTGCGCCCGCGTTCGCCATGGCCCTCAGAAAGCGGGCCATGGTGAACACGGGCACCTTTTCAAGGTCAAGGTCAAGGTCAACGGCAGGCCAACGTCTCTAGTACGCCAATCACAAGGGCGGAACCTCTTCGCTCGAGCCGCTACCCCTCCCGCGCTGCAGCCGCGATGGCCGCGACGGAACGATCAATGTCGTCCTCGCTGGTGTCCTGCCCGCTGACGGAAAACCGCATCACGCCCAGCCCCTTCCAGGTGCTGCCGGAGAGCCAGCAGGTGCCGTCGCGCTGAACGCGCTCCACCACGCGGCGGGTGAAGGCGTCGGCGTCGCCGCCGCCGGGGGGCGTGAAGCGCACGAGGACCTGGTTCAGCACCACGTCGTTGAGGACCGCGGCGCCGGGGATTTCGGCGAAGCCTTCGGCCGCGCGGCGGGCATGGCTGCAGCACCGGTCCACCAGGGCGGCCAGGCCGGTGCGGCCCAGGGCCCGCAGCTGGGCGTAGACCGTGAAGCCCCGGGCCCGGCGGGAGAATTCGGGGACCCAGTCCACGGCGTCCCGGCCCGCGTCCTCCTGCTGGATCAGGTAGGCGGCCTTCGCCGTCATGGCGGTGCGGTGGGCCCGGGCGTCCTTCACGATGGCGAGGCCCGAATCGTAGGGGACGTTGAGCCATTTGTGGGCGTCCGTCGCCCAGCTGTCGGCCCGGACCGCGCCGGCCAGCAGGTGGCGCAGGGAAGGCACCGCCCCGGCCCACAGGCCGAAGGCGCCGTCCACGTGGAGCCAGGCGCCCTTGGCTTCGCAGATCCCGGCGATGGCCTCGAGGGGGTCGAAGGCGCCGGTGTTCACGTCCCCGGCCTGGGCGCAGACGATGACGGGGCCTTCGAGGCCGGCCAGGGCCTCCGCCAGCTTGTCCGCCACCATGCGGCCCTGGCCGTCCGCGGGCACCCGGACCACGCAGCCGGCGCCGAGGCCCAGGAAGCGCAGGGCCCGCAGCACGGTGACGTGCACCTCGTCCCCCACCACCACGCGGAGGCGGGGCGCCCCCTGGAGGCCGTCGGCCTCCACGTCCCAGCCCGCCCGGCGGAGCATCTCGCCCCTTGCGGCGGCCAGGCAGGTGAAGTGGGCCATCTGGCAGCCGGTGACGAAGCCCACGCCGCTGCGGGGGGGCAGGCCCAGGACGTCCAGCAGCCACCGCGCGGCCACCTCCTCCACCACCCCCAGGGCCGGGGAGGCGGCGAAGAGGCCGGCGTTCTGGTCCCAGGCCGACGTGAGCCAGTCCGCCGCCACGGCCACCTCCGAGCTGCCGCCGATGACGAAGCCGAAGAAGCGCGGGCCCGGCTCCCCGATCAGGCCGGGCTCCGCGTTGCGCGCCAACGCCTCGATGACCCGCATGGGAGCCTCGCCGTCTTCGGGAAGGGGCGAGCCCAGGGCCTGGCGCAGCTCCTCCAGGGTGGCCTGGGCGCCCACGGGCCGCTCGGGGAGGGAGCGGCGGAACTCCACCGCCCGCTGGCAGGCCAAACGCAACAGGTCGTCCATGGGTCCTCCCCGGGAAGGGCCCCGGAGGCCGACATCCTCCCACCAATCGAGCCCGGCGGGCGCCGGGCTGTCACTCCGGCAAGGCCTCCCGGGTGAGGTTGCGGTGCCCGTCCTTCGTGACGAGCACGTTGTCCTCGATGCGGATGCCGCCCAGGGGGCTCAGCGCATCGATGAGCTCCCAGTCGAACTTGTCCTTGTGCTCGCCGCTCCGGAAGGGCCGCAGCAGCATCTCGATGAAGTAGAGGCCGGGCTCCACGGTGAAGACGTGGCCTTCCTCGATCATGCGGGTGGTGCGCAGGAAGGGGTGTTCCGGGGGCTGGGGCGCGGGGGTGCCGTCGGCGTTGAGCTGCTTGCCCGCCACGTCGTGGACCTGGATGCCCAGGTGGTGGCCCAGGCCGTGGGGGAAGAAAGGCTTCACCAGGCGCTCGTGGACGGCCTCGTCGCGGCCGACGTTCCGGAGGATGCCGTGTTCCAGCAGGATGTCGCCGATGAGGAAGTGGGCCTGCTGGTGGAAGTCGCCGTAATGCAGGCCCGGCTTCACCAGGGCGCAGAGCTGCTGCTGGGTCTTCTCCATGGCCCGGACCAGCGCGGCGAAGCGCGGATCGCAGGCGGGGGCGGTCCAGGTGCGGGTGATGTCCGAAGCGTAGCCGTTGAAGCGGGCGCCGGCGTCCAGCAGGAGCACACGGCCGTTCCGGACCTGCGGGCGCTTGCCGTGGTAGTGGAGGATGGCGCCCATCTCGTCCAGGGCCACGATGGTGGTGTAGGGCAGGTCCTCGTCCACGCAGCCCACGGCCTTCACGTAGGCCCAATGCACCTCCAGCTCCGAGGCGCCCTCCAGGAAGGCTGCCTTGGCGGCGCGATGGCCCGTGGCGCCCAGCTTCTGGGCCTCCCCGATGCAGGCCAGCTCGTAGTCCGACTTGAAGCTGCGGCACCAGTCCAGATGCTTCGTGAGGTGCTCGGGGTTGAGGGCCAGGCCCGCCGCCTGGGCCCGCTCCGGCTCCTCGCCGATGTAGGCGCCCTTGCCGCAATCGCCGAGGGCCTGCCAGACCTCGTCCTCGGTGCCGCATTCGACCAGGTCGAAGCCCTCGAGCCAGAAGGGCGATCCCAGCGGCGCCTGCAGGTACCAGAAGTCCTCCGGGGCGTAGCGGATCAGGAGGGGCTTCCTTCCGGGCTGCACCTTGAGCACGTGGTGCGGGCCTTCCAGGGGGCACCAGTGCAGGAAGTGGGGCACCGCGTAGAAGGAGGCCTCGCGGTCGTCGGCGAAGTAGACGAAGTGCTGCCCCGAAGAGATGACCAGGGTGTCGAAGCCCGTGCGGGCGAGGGCCGCTTCGGCGTCCCGCTGGCGCTGGGCGAGGTGGTCCCGGAAGGCGGTGGCGAGATCGGGGGGCGCGAGGTGGGTCGTCATGAGAGCTCCGCGGCGGGGAAGGGGGGGATCAGGGACGGGCTGGCTGGGAACTGATATATCAATCCTGCCCGCACCCGCAGCCCCCTGTGAAGTGGGGATCGCGGGCGGCGCGGATGCCCAGGAGGCCTTCCCGGCCGATGAGCAGGGCCAGAAGGATCGCGGCTGTCGCGTCCACCCACCAGAACCGTGGGCTGAGGAGGAAGAGCAGGCTGCCAGCGAACAGCACGAGGGAGAGCTGGATGCAGGCGAGGGAGCAGGCGGCGTCGCTCCTCAGGGCGGCGCTGTCCAGGGCCGAGGCGGCCCGCTGCTTGGCCCGCCAGAGGAAGGTCATGAAGGAAAGGGAAAGGACCGAGATCACCAGGCCAGGCATGGTGGTGGGCGGATGCTTGCCCGAGGCGAGCTGCAGGACGGCCCCCACCATCACCACCAGGGCCAGGGCCACGAAGAGCCCGCCGATGGCCAGGGTGGCCTTGCGCTCGGTTTCCGTGGCCGCGGCCTTGAAGCCCTGGCGCAGCCGGGCCATCACCACCACCGCGGAGGCCACCTCGATGAGGCTGTCGGCGCCGAAGCCCCAGAGGGCCACGGAATCGTCCGCCGCGCCGAAGCCGATGGACACGCCGCCCTCCAGAAGGTTCCAGAGCACCGTGAACCAGGCCAGGGCCCAGGCCCGGCGCTCCCAGACACCCGTCCCGGGGTGGGCGGCGGCGAGGCTCACAGGAATTTCAAGGGAAGGTGCTCCGCCGCGAAGCCGTGCTTCATGGCCTTCTCGAAGAAGAGCGACAGGCTGCGGATCTCCGCCTCCCCGAGCTGGTAGCGGATGTTCTCCGAGAGGTACTCGGTGAGCTCCAGCTTGGTCCAGGGGATGTGGCGCCGGGCCTCCTCGACGATGTCGGGGATGTGGGCGAGGCCGGATTCCAGGCTTTTGTGGAAGAAGGGCGCCACGCCGCCGGGCACCTCGAGTTCCGGCGCGTTCTCCTGCACGGTCCAGAGGGCGAAGACGAAGGGCAGGCCGGTCCAGGCGTGCCACTCCTCCGCCAGATCGAGCACGAGGAGGCCGTCCTTGGCGGCCCGCATGCTCTGGTCGCCGATCATCAGGGCGGCATCACAGGCGGCCAGCATGGCTTCCGCGTCGGGGCCCATGTCAGTGACCGCCGGGTGGACGCCGTAGCGCTCCCGCAGCAGGAGCTGGGCCAGCACCACGGAGGTGCGGGAGCTGGTGTCCAGGGCCAGGGTCTTGATTTCTTCCGGCGGCACCTTGGAGAGGAGCACCACGCTGCGCACCCGCTTGGGGGACGCGATGCAGAGCCCGGGCACGATGCGCAGGCCCGGGATGCGCAGGTACTCGATGGAGCTGATGAGCCCCGCGTCCACCTCGCCCGCCCGGAGCTGGTCCGCGCACATCGAAGGCACGTGGAACTTCAGGTGGAAGTGCTCGAAGCCCAGCCCGTGCTTGAAGCCGTGGTTCAAGGGCGCGGCGTTGAGGTAGTCGATGATGGAGAGGCGGAAGGGGCGGGACGCGGCCATGATGGAAGTCTAGCTGCCCCCAACCCCCATGCCCGTGCCAGGACGCTGGACCCACTTCCTCGACACGCCCCTCGGCGTGCTGGAGGCGGCCTTCGACGCCAAGGGCCGTCTCAAGGTGCTCTCCTTCCACCCGGACCTGGACCGCGCAGCCGAACCCAGCCCCGAGCCCCCCATCGTCACCCAGTCCTTCGGCTTCCTGGGCCACCAGCTGGACGCCTACTTCAAGGGCCAGCTCCGCACCTTCAACGTGCCCATGGACCCTGACGGCTCCCCCTTCCAGCAGCGGGTCTGGGGCATGCTGCTGCAGGTGCCCTATGGCAAGACGACCACCTACGCCGACCTCGCCCGGCACCTGGGCGACCCCAAGCTCACCCGCGCCGTGGGCGGGGCCAACGGGCACAACCCCATCCCGATCCTGATCCCGTGCCACCGGGTCATCGGCGCGGACGGAAGCCTGACGGGGTATGGGGGCGGGCTGGACCGGAAGGAGTTCTTGCTGCGGCTGGAGGGCGTGCTGGGAGCGGGGACGCCGCGGCTCTTCGAGGATCCAGAGGGCTGAGCGGGCCGGCCGCCTCGTCCCTGGACGGCGGCAGGAAGCCCGAAGTCGTCCCCGCGAGCCGCCCCCGGGGACCTGAGCTTGACCCGGGGTCCAGGACATTCGTCACAGTCGACTTGACTCCCCCCCGGGCAGGCCCGATGCTTCGGAGCCGAGCTGCCCACCGGGCGGATGAAGTCAATGTAACTCTTTGAATGCTAATGATTCAATTGAGTTCTGCCGTGTGCGAATTCGCATGTCCCCCAGGCCTCGGGCCCTCCTCCGCTCCCCGAGTTGCGACATGAATCCGAGGCCCGCACGCGATGCGATCCTCACGCACCCCCGGGCTTTCGTGCCTCTTGATTCCTACGCGGTCCGGCTCCTCGACAGCCTGCCCCAGGGCGTGGTGGTGCTCGGGCCCGACGGAGTGATCGCCTACGCCAATGAGTTCGCCCACGGGATCCTGGGCGCGGTCCTCGTGGGCGCCAACATCGAGGACGTGCTCCTGCCCCTCGAGGTGCTGCTCGCGGCCCTCGGAAAGGAGCGGCACGAGATCAACACCTTCATGCCCAGCGCGAGGAAACAGCGCGACATCGAGTACCGGATCCGGACCTTCACCGAGGAGCTGGAGGATCGGAACGAACCGCTCCGGTATCTCCTGGTCTTCAGTGACGTGACCGAGGGGAAGATTCTCCGCGAGGAGCGGGACCGGCTTCTCCAACTGGCAGCGGTGGGCAATGTGCTCCCCGCCATCCTCCATGAGATCAAGAATCCCCTCGCCTCGATCCGCTCGACCGTGGAGCTGCTGGTGGAGGAGAACTCCAACTTGCCGTTCTCCCGGGAGCTCTATGCGGTCCTCAACGAGATCCGCCGCATCACCATCACCATGGACGGGGTCGGGCGCCTCCAGCAGGACCTCCGCTCCTCCCGATTCCATCCGGTGGACCAGGCCTGCATCGACGCGCTGGAAGTCCTCCACAGCCAGGCTGGGGAACGGGGGATCACGCTCTCCCACCACGTGCCGGCCCTTCCCCTGCTGCCCCTGGACCCTTCCGGCTTCCGGGCCTTGGTGTACAACCTCCTCACCAACGCCATCCAGGCCTGCCGGCGGGGCGATTCCATCACGATGTCGGTGGGGATGGAGGGCTCCGTGCTGAGCCTCGGAATCGAGGATACGGGCCGGGGCATGACCCCTGAGGTCCTGGCCCGGTGCCAGGAGCTCTTCTTCACCACCAAGTCCAACGGGACCGGCATCGGCCTGGCGCTCTGCAAGACGCTGGTGGAATCCACCGGGGGAACCCTGCACGTCGATTCGACGCCTGGGGAGGGGACCCGGATCGACATCCGCGTTCCCCTCAACCTCAACCCCACCCCAACTCCGGGAGGCACCCATGTCGCGATCTGAAGACCTCAACAGGATCCTCAGGCAACTCCAGTCAGGCACACCCGAGATCGAGGCCAGCGCCCTCATCTCGGACGACGGCCTCATCATCGCGAGCGCCCTCCCCCAGCACATCGACGAGCTGCGCGTGGCTGGCATGAGCTCCACCATCCTGAACCTCGGGCAGCGCGCCTCCGCAGAGCTCCAGCGCGGGCAGACCCAGCAGGTGGTGATTCGCGGCGACAGGGGCATGGCGGTGCTCACCTCCGCGGTCGACGGCGTGAACCTCCTAGTCCTCGCCACCCAGGACGCCAAGCTCGGCCTGATCTTCCTGGACATGAGCAAGACCGTGAAAGAAGTCTCGAAGATCCTCTGATCCCGATTCCGCGATCCCCAGGAGCCAGCCATGCCCACCACCACGCTGTTCGAGCGAGGCACCCACCGGAACCTGCTCCTCCCTGAGTTCGGCGAGGGATCCGCAGTCCAGTCCAACCAGCACCTGATCGTAGATTCGGGAGAGGGCATCCTCCTGGACCCCGGAGGCCACAAGGTCTACAGCAAGGTGCTTTCGGAAACCCTATTCCAGCTCGGCCAGGGGAAGCTGAAGTACATCCTCCTCAGCCACCAGGACCCCGATATCGTGGCCGCCACCAACGGGTGGCTCATGACCACCGACGCGACGGCCTACACCCCGGTCCTGTGGACGCGCTTCATCCCCCACTTCGGCCTCGACCGGCTGGTTGTCGAGCGCCTCGTGGGCCTCCCGGACCACGGCGGCATCCTGAAGCTCGGCGGCACCGACCTGCGCGTCCTGCCGGCCCACTTCCTCCATTCCCCCGGGAACTTCCACCTCTACGACCCGACCTCGAAGATCCTCTACTCGGGCGATCTGGGAGCCTCCATCGGCCAGGACTACCTCGAGGTGCAGGATTTCGACGCCCACCTGAAGTTCATGGAAGGATTCCACCGGCGCTACATGTCGGGTAACGCGGCCATGCGGGCCTGGGCGGCCACGGCGCGGACCCTCGACATCGAGCTGATCGCTCCCCAGCACGGCGCCTTCTTCCGCGGGAAACCGATGGTGGATCGCTTCATCCAGTGGTGCGAGGGCGTCGCCTGCGGGGTCGACCTCGTGGACCAGCTCTATCGCCTGAACCCATGAACGGCGGCGGATTCAAGCAGCCCAGGAGGGTCCTCATCGTCGAGGACGAGGATCTCCTCCGACAGAACATGGTCCGGTCCCTCAACAAGCTGCCGGACCTGGACGCGGTGGGCGCGGCCTCCGTGGGGGACGCACTGGGGATCCTGGACCGACAGTCCGTCGACTTGGTCATCTCGGACATCGACCTGCCGGACCGCCTGGGAATCGAGCTCATCGGCGAGTTGCGGAGCCGGGGCCTCGAAACCCCCATCATCTTCGCATCCGCCTTCCTCGGGGCCTACCAGCGCCAGATCCCCCCCAGCGCGCGCGTGGAGGTCTTCGAGAAGCCCATCAGCATGGAAAAGCTCCGCACGATCGTGCAGGAGAGGCTCAGCGCCCTGAATGGGTCCGCGAACCCCTTCGGCGTCTTCGAGTACCTGCAGCTCGCGGGCCTCGGCCGGCACTCCATCGTATTGGAGGTCCGGGGGGGGGCGAACCCTGGCCGGATTTTCCTCCGTTCCGGGGAGGCCTGGTCGGCGCAGGACACCTACGGCGACGGATTCATGGCCTTCCGGCGCCTGGCCTTGTCCCGTGGGGACGCCATCCTCTGCACCACGCTGGTGGGGGAGCCCGGGCCCCGGAACCTGCAGGGCTCCATCGAGTCCCTGCTCCTCGAGGCGGCCTGCCGGAAGGATGAGGCGTCCGTGGCCTTGCCGGAGGGGGAGCCCTCCGGCGCAGCTGAGCCGGATTTCGAAGACCTGGTGGACCAGGGCATCGCGCTGAGCATGAAGAAACGCTACGACCTCGCCCTGAAGGTCTTCCAGGAGGCCGAGTCCCTCAGGCCCGGCGACCGGCGGGTGGAGGCGAACATCGAACGCCTTGCGGACCTGCTCAAACCGAAACCCTGACGAGGAGGTGGGACCATGGCAACGACCATCGCCGTGACGAGCCAGAAGGGTGGGGTGGGTAAGACGACCGTTGCCCTGAACCTCGCGGTGGCCCTGGCGGAGCGGGGGCGGCGCACGCTCCTGGTGGACCTGGATCCCCAGGGAGGCATCGGCCTCTCCCTGGCCAGGGGAGAGGCTGCTTTCGCCGGTCTCACCGAGCTTCTGGCGGGGACCGCGCGGCCCGACCAGGCCGTGCTG
Source organism: Holophagaceae bacterium (assembly GCA_044229575.1). Taxonomy (GTDB): domain Bacteria; phylum Acidobacteriota; class Holophagae; order Holophagales; family Holophagaceae; genus JADJVL01. The sequence goes on from JBGAST010000026.1 coordinate 36,697, forward strand.
GCCACCCACCTGCCTGAGCTGAAGCTCCTGCCCAGAGGCCGTCTGGACCCTGTGGAGGTGCCGCAGTTCGAGGAGACGGTGTTCGCCCGGGGTCGGATCCGCCAGCTCCTGGCACCTTACGAGGCGGAGACGGACATCATCCTCCTGGACACCAGCGCCGGACTGGGCATGGCCACCCGCGCCGCCCTCGCAGGCGCCGACTTCGCCCTGGTGGTGGTCCAGGCCGAGCCCCTGGCCCTGCGCTCCGTGGGCCAGATGCTCAGGGTGCTCGAGCACGTCCGCGCCACCGAGAATCCGGGCCTCCGGCTCCTCGGGATCCTGCCCACCATGGCCGACCTCAAGGCTTCGCCCTCCCTCGGCACCCTCGAGACCCTCTGGACGGAGCTCGACGGGGTCTTCGAGACGATGATCTCCCGCGCCCCTGCCTTCGCCGAGGCCAGCCGCAAGGGCCTGCCCGTGGCCTTCCTGGGCGGTCCCCGGAGCCAGGAGGCCCGGCAGTTCGAAGCCTTCGCGACGGAATTCGAAGCTACCCTCCAGCAATTGAGGTCCACCCATGCGCCAGAGTCCCGCCCCGAACGCCAGCTGCTCTGAGGACCTGAGGGCCGCCGCCTCCCTCGCCCGCTCCCTCCGCGGCGGCCCTGCCCCGGCGGCTCCGGCCGAGGCCGGCGGGCCCACCTACACCTCCCTGTCCCGCAAAAGCCCCGCCCTCGAGACGCGCCCCATCGGCTCGGTCATGGGATCCACCGCCTGGGCCCAGCTCCTCCGCGCTTTCGCCGCGCGCGCGGGGGCCCGCCATGCCTTCGTGGTGGATGCCGCGGGCCTGGCGGTGGCGGAGGTGGGAGAGGACGAGGCGTGGCATGCGGAGAGCATGGGCTCTCGGCTCGCCATCGCGCTCGAACAAGCGGCCCGAATGACCGACCGGCCATGCCGCCACCTCAGCGTGGACCTGGACGGGCTCACGCTCACGGGCATCCGAATCCCCCAGCCCGAAGGGGAAGCCCTGACCCTCGGGCTTCTCTCTGCGCTGCCTGTCTCCGAGGAGGCCCTATCCGAGATCCTGGCGGCCCTGGGGTCCGCCGGCACATGAGGTCGCCTACTCCATCTGTGGCTCGTTCACCCGCAATGGCCCGCGGCTCACCTCCACCGTCTCCACTCGCACGCACCGCAGGGCTTCTTTCAGGTGCGTGATGGCCACGGCCTGGTCCACCTTCCCGCCGCAGGTGAAGAAGTCCACGGCGGCGAATTCGTGCTCGGGCCAGGTGTGGATGGCCAGGTGGCTCTCGGCGATGATCACCACGCCGCTGACGCCCCCGCCGCCGCCGAAGCGGTGGAAACTCTGGGTCACCACGGTGGCGCCGGAGCGGCGCGCGGCCTCCAGCATGGCCTCCGTGACCCCCGCCAAGTCCCCCAGCGCCGCGGCGTCGCATCCGCTGAATTCGGCGAGGAGGTGGCGGCCGAGGGATTCCATCGGGCAACCTTAGCGCGAATCCCCGGCGGGTTCGAAGAGCCCGACGCATTCCACGTGGTGGGTGAGGGGGAAGAGGTCCAGGGCCGCCAGCTTCGTCAGCTTCCAGGCCGGTCCCAGGCGCTTGGCGTCCCGGGCGAAGGCGGCGCCATCGCAGCCCACCAGCACCAGGCGGCCCGCGGCGGCGGTCTGCAGGGCGGCGCAGAGCTCCGCGCTCAGGCCCTCCCGGGGAGGGTCCAGGAGGATGGCGTCGCCGGTCCCGCCGAGGCCCGCGCCGCCCTCGCCGAGGCGGCCGGTGGCCCAGGCCTCCACATCCCCGACGCTGGCCTCGAAGTCCAGCTTCAGGAGGGACAGGTTCTTCTTCGCGAAGCCCACGGCGGCCTCGTCGGATTCCACCAGCTCGAAGCGCCGAAAACGGTCCTTCAGCATCGCGGAAAAGAGGCCCACGCCGCCGTAGAGGTCGAAAAGGGTGCCGCCCTTGAGGTCCCAGCCCGTCAACAGGTCCTTGAAGGCCTTCCAGGCCCAGTCGGGGCAGGCCTGGAAGAAGCCCCCGGGGCGGTGGCGGAGGCGCAGTCCGTCCAGGACCTGCTCGGCGGATTCGTCGGAGCGCTGGAAGCCGTCGGGCTCCAGGATCCAGGTGCGGCCCTTCTCGTCGGTGGCGAAGACCTTGGTGGCGGGGGTGCTGGCGGATAGCTCCCAGCGCTGCGGGCGCGTGGGCAGCAGTTTCGCCGCCAGGGCCTCCCGGAAGCGCGGGATGGCGAGGCTGAGGGCGTCCGTGGCGGCGGGGCAGGCGGCGACTTCGACGATCTGGACCGAGCCGCGGCGGTGGAAGCCCAGGAGCTTCCCGTCCCAGTGGAGCTGGATGCGGTGGCGCCGGGCGTCCCCCGGGGCGGGGACCCAGGACCACGCGGGGGCCTCGGGCAGGGCGCGGCGGAAGAGGTCCTCCACCATCAGGCGCTTCAGATCCGCCGCGGCGGGGCCCGCCTCCCAGAGGTCGCAGCCACCGCAGCGCTCGGCGACGGGGCAGGCGGCGGGGACCCGGCGGGGATCCCGGGTCACCCAGGCCTTCACGGTGCCTTCGCCGTGGCGGGGCTTCCAGCGCACTTCCGCCTGGACCTCCTCGCCGGGGAAGAGGGCCAGGGGCGCCCGCAGGAGGATCAGCCGGCCGTCCTCCGAATGGGCCAGGCCCAGGCCGCCCCAGGACAGGCGCTCGATTTTTCCTTGCCAGGCTTCACCGGCGACCCGCGGGCTCCGATATGCTGGGGACCCTTTCCCCCTGGCCCCCATGCCCTTCGGTCCCATGCGACTCACCGTAGCCCTCCCCCTAGAGCACCGTAGCAGTGTCGAGGCCCGCTTCCCCCCGGAACTGCGGCGGGTGGTGGAGTGGACGGACATCGGGCCGGCCTCGGACGTCTCGATCGGCATGGCCGGACGGGGCCGGCTGGCGGGTTGCGCCGAGTGGCCCGGGGTGGAGGGGGCCTACAGCCTCATCCAGGCGGGCTTCGAGCGCGCCAAGGACCTGCGGTCGATGCAGCGCCTCAACGAGGTGGGCGCCGCCCTGGCTTCCGAGCAGAACCTGGACAAGCTGCTGGACCTCATCCTCACCCAGTCCCGGGGCCTGCTGGCCGCCGAGGCCGGCTCGATCTACCTGGTGGTGGGGGAGGACGAGGCTTCCCGGGAGCTGCTCTTCGCCCACACCCAGAACGCCAAGGTGAGCCTGCCCTACCACCGCTTCAAGATGCCCATCAGCACCAGCACCCTGGCGGGCTTCGTGGCCAGCACCGGCGACCCCCTCAACATCCCCGACGTCTACCGCATCGCCGACAGCGCCCCCTACCACTTCAACGACAGCTTCGACCGCCAGGCCCGGTACCGCACGGTGTCCATGCTGGTGGTGCCCATGCAGGACGCGGAGGGCGAGATCCTCGGCGTCATCCAGTGGATCAACCGGGTGGAGGACGACGAGGGCGCGCCGGTGCCCTTCCTGGCCGAGCACCAGATGCTGGCGCGAAGCCTGGCGGCCCAGGCCGGCGTCGCCGTGAAGAACGCCCAGCTGCGGTCCGACATCGAGACCCTCTTCGAAGGCTTCGTGAACGCCTCCGTCACCGCCATCGAGGCCCGGGACCCGGTGACTTCCGGTCACAGCGGGCGCGTGGCCGACCTCACCGTGGGCCTGGCCGAGGCGGTGAACCTCACCCCCAACGGGCTCTACGGCCCCATCAGCTTCAACGACCGCCAGCTCCGGGAGATCCGCTACGCCAGCCTCCTCCACGACTTCGGCAAGGTCGGCGTGCGGGAGCAGGTGCTGGTGAAGGCCAAGAAGCTGGACGCCCAGCGCATGGAGATCATCCTCCAGCGCCTTCGGCAGAAGCAGCTGGAGGACGCCCTCATCCTGCTCCAGGAATCCTGGCGGGGCGGCCAGCACTTCGACCCGGTGCACTGGGACACCATCATCCGGGACCGCCAGGAGGAGACCGAGCGCCTCATGGAGCTCGTGCGGCGCAGCAACGAGCCCTCCGTGCTGCCCCAGGACGTGGCGGAGGGCCTCGGCCTGCTGGACGGCCTGCGCTTCACCCACTGGAACGGCCAGCCCGCGGAGATCGTCCACCCCGACGACCTGGCCTGCCTGCGCATCAAGAAGGGCAGCCTGTCGGAAGGCGAGCGGCTGGAGATCGAGAGCCACGTCACCCACACCTTCCGCTTCCTGCAGCAGATCCCCTGGACCAAGGATCTGAAAGACATCCCCGAGATCGCCTACGCCCACCACGAGCGCCTCACGGGCCGGGGCTATCCCCGCCAGCTGGACGCGCCGGAGATCCCGGTGCAGAGCCGGGCCATGGCCATCTCCGACGTCTTCGACGCCCTCACCGCCCGGGACCGGCCCTACAAGGCCGCGGTGCCCCTGGAGAAGAGCCTCGCGATTCTGGAGGACGAGGCCAAGGAAGGCCAGCTCGACGCCCAGCTCCTGGGGCTCTTCATCGAGGCCAAGGTCTTCGAGCGGACGGTGAAGACCGGAGCCTAGCGCTGCTTGCGGGGCGGCCGGAGGCCCCAGTATGCGAAACTGGCTGCGGAGCCCCGCATGTCCGATTCCCCCGAGCGCATTCCCAACACCATCGACCTCCAGGGCATCATGGCCCTGCTGCCCCACCGCTATCCCATCCTCCTGGTGGACCGCGTCCTCGACTTCGAGCGGGGCCAATGGATCCGGGGGCTGAAGAACATCAGCTTCAACGAGCAGGTCTTCCAGGGCCACTTCCCCAAGCGGCCGGTCTTCCCCGGCGTGATGATCGTGGAGGCCATGGCCCAGACCGGCGGCTGCCTCGTCATGCAGGAGTTCGACGACCTGGCGTCCAAGGTCATCTATTTCATGTCCATCGATGGCGTGAAATTCCGCAAGCCCGTGGTGCCCGGCGACCAGCTGGTCATGGAGGTGAGGATCCTCAGCTTCAAGGGCCGGGTCTGCAAGCTGCGGGGCGAGGCCTTCGTCAACGGCACCAAGGTGGCCGAGGCCGAGTTCATGTCCATGCTCATGGACGTCGAGCCCGAAGCCCAGAGGGGCGCCCAGTGAGCGCCCCGGTCCACGCCAGCGCCCAGGTCCATCCCAGCGCCATCCTCGCGCCGGACGCCGTCCTCGCCGAGGGCGCCGTCGTCGGCCCCTTCTGCGTGGTGGAGGGCCCGTCGCGGATCGGCGCCCGCACCGTCCTGCGGAGCCACGTGGTGATCGGGCCCCACACGGAGCTCGGGGAGGACAACATGGTCTTCCCCCACGCGAGCCTGGGCCTCGAGCCCCAGGACCTGAAGTTCAAGGGGGAAGCCACGCGGCTCGTGGTGGGCAGCCGCAACCACTTCCGGGAGGGCAGCACCCTCCATCGGGGCACCGTGGGCGGCGGCGGACTGACCACCGTCGGGGACGACAACTTCTTCATGACCGGCGCCCACGTGGCCCACGACTGCCACGTGGGCAGCGGCAACATCTTCGCCAACTGCGCGACCCTTGCGGGCCACGTGGTGGTGGGCGACCGCACCAACATCGGCGCCTTCTCCGCGGTGCACCAGTTCTGCCGCGTCGGCGACCACGCCTTCATGGGGGGCTTCACCGTGGCCACCATGGACGTGCTGCCCTTCATGAAGACCGTGGGCGCCCGGGACACCAAGAGCTACGGCGTGAACACCGTCGGCCTGCAGCGCAAGGGCTTCCCCCCGGAAGTCGTCGAAGGCCTGAAGAAGGCCCACCGCCTGCTGTTCCATTCAGGACTGCTCAGGGAGGAAGCGTTGGCGAAGGTGCTTGACGAACTCGGCGGCATCCCTGAAGTGGCCTATCTCGTGGCCTTCATCCGCGAATCCCGGCGCGGGATCCACCGTGGCTGAGGGAACGCTTGAGACCGGCGCGCGGCGCTGCGCCACCCTCGCCCTCGTGGGCCTGCCCAATTCCGGGAAGTCCACCCTCCTGAACGCCCTCGTCGGCGAGAAGCTCGCCGCCACCAGCCAGGTGGCCCAGACCACCCGGGGAAGGATCCTCGGGATTGTCGAGCGCGGACCGGTCCAGTTCCTCTTCCTGGACACCCCGGGCTTCCATCAGCCCAAGCACAGCCTCAACGAGCGCATGGTGCGCCACATCGAGACGGCCCTGCAGGAGGCGGACCTCCTGCTCTGGGTGGTGGACGCGGACGGCTACCTGGGGGCCGGGGAGCGGGCCTTCGCCAAACGCCTGAAGCAGCTCGGGCGGCCCGTCTACCTGCTCCTCAACAAGCTGGACCTGCTCTCCAAGGGCCGGCTGCTGGAAAAGGTCGCCCTGTACAAGGACCTCATGGATTTCCACGAGATCGTCCCGGTCTCGGCCAAGTTCGCCACCAACCTCGAGCCCCTCTGGACCCTGCTGGAGCGGGACGCCCCGGCGGGGGAATGGCACGTCGGAGACGGCGCCTTCACCGACCAGACCGAGCGCAGCATGGCCTCGGAATTCATCCGGGAGAAGGTGCTGCGCAAGACCCGGGAGGAGGTGCCCCACGGGGTGGCGGTGGAAATCGCCCGCTGGATCGAGGACGGCGACGTCCACGACGGGCAGAACGAGGTCCCCGAAGGCGGCGTCTTCATCGCCGCGGAGATCATCGTGGAGCGCTCGGGCCACCGCAAGATCCTCCTGGGCAGCCAGGGCGCCACCATCAAGGACATCCGGGTGTCCGCCCAGCGGGAGCTGAAGAAGCTCCTCCAGCGGCCCGTGAAGCTGGAGCTCTTCGTGAAGGTGGAGGAGGGGTGGAGGGACCGCCCCGACAAGCTGGACCGGCTGCACCTCTAATCCTTCCGGAGGGGCCATGAAGTTTCCTCCCAGCCTCGTCATCCTCACCGGCGCGGGCATCTCCGCGGAAAGCGGCGTGAAGACCTTCCGGGACGCCGGCGGACTCTGGGAGGACCACCGCATCGAGGACGTGGCGAGCCCCGAGGGCTTCGCCCGGGACCCAGGCCTGGTGCAGCGCTTCTACAACGCGCGGCGCCGGCAGCTCGGGGAGGTCCAGCCCAATGCCGCCCACGGGGCTCTGGCCCGGCTGGAACGGGAGTGGGACGGGGACTTCCTCCTGGTCACGCAGAACGTGGACGATCTGCACGCGCGGGCGGGATCGAAGCAGCTCATCGCCATGCACGGGGAGCTGCTGAAGGCCCGCTGCACTCTCTGCGGACAGGCGAGTCCGTGGGGGGAGGACCTATTGCCGGAATCCCTCTGCCCGGTCTGCGGCCGGCGCGGGGCCCTGCGCCCCCACATCGTGTGGTTCGGCGAGGCGCCCCTCGAGATGGAACGGATCTACCGAGCCCTGGAGGGCTGCGACCTGTTCGCCGCCATCGGCACCTCGGGGAACGTCTATCCCGCCGCCGGCTTCGTGGACGCCGTGCCCCGCTCCTGCCGTACCGTGGAGCTGAACCTCGAGCCATCCCTGGTCGCGTCCTCCTTCCGGGACCGGAGGATCGGCCGGGCCACGGATCTGGTGCCCGCGTGGGTGGAGGAAGTGCTGCGGAACCCATGAAACAGCCTTGTCAAAATTAGTGATTCGCTTCGTCACGGCCGGGCGGCACAATTGAGGGCTCGGATCCTGCACCCATTGATCCTTATAATCCGGCCATAAACCGAAGCCACGCCTTTGCCAGACCACGTCCGCCCTATCCGGGCCACAGGAGTGACGCATGACCTTCCGCCGCTGGAGCAATCTCGCCCTCTCCGCCATGGCCTGCGCCATGGTGGCTTCGCCCGCCTTCTCCCAGACTAGCGGTGGCGTCCGGGGCGCCGTCAAAGCCAAGAAGGGCGGCGCCGTCGCCGGAGCCTCCCTCACCCTGAGGAACAAGGAAACCGGCTTCGTCCGCACCGTCCAGACCGACGCGTCGGGCAATTACTTCTTCAGCCTCATGCCCGTCGGCGACTACGAGCTCACCGTTTCGGCCTCCGGCCTGAAGACCATGAAGGACTCGAACCTCCGGGTGAGCCTGGGTTCCAGCACCGTCCAGAACTTCGACCTGGACAGCGCCGAGGCCGCCGCCGTGGTGGAAGTGGTCGCCCAGGCGGCCTCGCTGGATTCGACGCAGATGTCCACGGTGACCTCGGTGGACGATCGCCTGGTGGAATCCATCCCCCTGAACGGCCGCAACTTCACGGACCTCGTGGCCCTGACCCCCATGGCCGCGCCGGATCCCGAGAACGGCCGCATCTCCGTGGGCGGCGCCCGGGGCATCCAGAACAACCTCACCATCGACGGCGCCAGCTACCAGTCCAACTTCTTCGGCGAGCAGCGGGGCTCCACCCGCATCCCCTTCGCCTTCGGCGCGGACACGGTCAAGGAGCTTCAGATCATCACCAACGCCTACGACGCCCAGTACGGCAACGCGGCGGGCGCGGTGATCAACGCGGTGACCAAGACCGGCACCAACGAGTTCAGCGGCTCGGCGTTGCTGCAGATCCGTTCGGATTCCATGGTCGCCAAGATCAAGCCCGTGCCCCAGCCCAACAGTTCCGTCACCAACACCGAGAAGGCCCGCACCAAGACCTTCAACCAGCGCCAGATCAACTTCAATTTCGGCGGTCCCATCATCAAGGACAAGCTGCACTTCTTCGTCGGCGCCGAGTCCTACAGCTACAAGGAGGACTTCACGCCGGGCTTCGCGGTGGCGACGAGCGGCGGGAACAACCAGGCAGCTCTGGACGCCTTCCTTCCGATCTTCGGCAAGCTGAAGGTGGGTGCTGACGGCCGCACTTTGGCCACGGAATCCGGCTTCACCTACACGAACGACCGCAAGAACACGGTGCTCTTCGGTCGACTGGATTGGACCCTGAACGAGAACCACCGCGTCACCCTCCGTGTCAATGCGCAGGACTGGGAATCGGAGAATGGCACCACCTCCTTCGCCTCCACCTTTGCCGCCACCACGGGCCAGACCAACCAGGGGCTGGAGAAGAACAGCGGCACCTCCTGGGTGCTGGAGATGAACTCGGTGTTCGGCGCCAACGTGGTGAACGAGGCCCGCATCCAGCGCTCCATCGAGCGCCGCCCCCGCTTCGCGAACACGGAGGCCTCGCCTGAATTCCAGATCGATTCGGGCTTCACCGCCGGCCAGAACAACTTCCTGCCCAACGGCCTGGACGAGAAGACCTGGCAGTTCATCGACAACCTCACCTACACCAAGGGCGACTGGCTGGTGAAGGCGGGCGTGGACCTCCAGTCCTTCGACTTCAAGAACACCTTCTTCCGCTACCAGAACGGCCAGTACCGCTTCAGCAACTACGCCACCGCCAACGCCTGGGCCGCCGGGACACTCACCAGCTCCAGCAGCAACCGGCTCCAGATCCAGCAGTCCTTCAGCAACTTCGGCGGGTCCATCGAGTACTCCTCCAAGCTTTTCGCCGGGTACGTCCAGGCTGCCTATTCCGGTCTTCTGAACCGCCGCCTCACCCTGAACCTGGGTGTGCGCTACACCCGTGAGGACCAGCCCAGCAATCCGCGTCCCAATGCGAATCTGGCAGGCCTGGACCAGGCCAACGACCCCTCGGCCATCGACCCGCGCTTCGGGTTCACCTTCGATCCCAAGGGCGACGGCAAGACGATCATCCGCGGCGGCTACGGCCACTTCTCCTCGCCCAACGCCTCGCTGACGGTGTCCAACACCATGAACAGCAACGGGAACACGACGGCCACCTACCTGGTGACATCCTCGGGCGCCAACAGCAGCGCCCTCGCCAACTTCAACACGGGCCCCCTGAGCTACGCCCAGCGCTTCAGCGGAGGCGGCACCGTCTTCACCACCCTTCGGGACCAGGCCTTCTTCCAGGGCCTGGGCGCGCCGACCCTCGTGGGCCAGGTCTGGGATCCCAACAACGACATGACGGTCGCGAAGCGCTTCTCCCTCGGCCTCGAGCGGCAGCTGGACAACGGCTGGAAGGTGGGCGTCTTCGGCGTCATCACCCGCTTTGAGAATCTCCAGTACTTCGTCAACATCAACATGTGGCAGTTGAATGCGGACGGGACCTACAACCCCAATGGCATCTACCGTGACGGATTCCCCACCAAGGTGAACCGCTTCCAGACCAACGGCAGCGTGGCGAACGGGTTCCCCACTGCCCGGCCGGGCACGGCGACGGTGGGAGGTACCGTCCTGAACCTGTCGAGTTTCGGGAACGTGGCGCTTTCGCAGAATGGCGGAGAAGGCCGCTATCAGGCGCTGGTCCTCACCGCCCAGAAGTTCTCGGACAAGGGCTACGGCGTCCAGTCCGCCCTTACCCTTTCCAAGGCCAAAGACAACAACTCGAACGAACGCTCCACCTTCGGCGCGGACTCTGGCATCCCCACCTCGGCGGACCCCATGGCCGTCTACGGCTTCAGCGACAACGACCGCCGGGTGCGCATCACCGTGGCGGGCTACTTCCCGGTGATCTGGGGCATCAAGGGATCGGCGAACTACAGCTACACCAGCGGCCGGCCCTACACCGCGCGCTACACCAGCGACATCAACGGCGACACCCTCACCAACGACATCGCCAACGGCTACCAGCGCAACACCAAGCGCCAGCCCGGCGTGCGCACCATGGACGCCCGCTTCAGCCGCGACTTCAAGTTCAGCAGCCGCTTCCGGCTGGAGACCTTCATCGACGTGTTCAATGTCTTCAATTGGGCCAATTTCCGCACGGACCTGACCGCGGTGGGCACCTCGCCGACCGGGACCCAGTTCAGCGACTTCGGCAACCTGAACGTACCCGATCGCAACACGCGGGAAGTTCAGTTCGGCGCGCGGTTCAGGTTCTAGTTAGTCCCCAGGAGCGAGAAGCCCCCGCTGCGGCGGGGGCTTTCTACGTGCGGCGCGGCCCGAAGAAGGCCGCACCGATGCGGACCTGGTCCGAACCCGCCGCGATGGCTTCGTCGAAATCGCCGGACATGCCCATGCCCAGGCGGAGAGGTCGGCCCAGCTTCTCCTGCCAGCCGTTCCGTACCGTCGCGAGCCGGGCGAAGGCCCCGGGCCGCTCCGGCGGCGGGATGGCCATGAAGCCCTGGAGCGGGAGCCGCGGCTGGCCCTTGAGGGCGTCCAGCAGGGCCGGCAGCTCCGCTTCGGCGCAGCCGCCCTCCTTGGTGGCTTCGTCCCACAAGTCGACCTGCACCCACACGCCGCGCACGACGTCCAGCTCCCCGGCGATGCGCCCCAGCCGCAGGGCCAAATCCACGCGGTCGACGGTCTGGATCTCATGGAAATGCTGGAGGGCGGCTTTGGCCTTGTTGCGCTGGAGGGGGCCGATCAGGACGAACTTCAGGTCCAGGCGGGCCGCGGCCTTGGCGGCGCCTTCCTGGGCGTAGTTCTCGCCGAACGTGGTGAAGCCGAGGGCCGCGGCTTCGTCGATGAGGGCCAGGGGCTGCTTCTTGGAGACCGGCAGCAGCTCGACGGAGGCAGGGTCCCGGCCGGCCTTCTCGCAAGCCCGGGCGATGCGGGCCCTGAGGTCGGCGATGCGTTGGGCGAGGTCGCTCATGACGGGGATTCTCGCCGGAACGGGGGCCTGGCGTCAGGACGGGGTCCGCGGAGCGCCGAGCCTACTTGGCGGCGGCCACCGGGGCCACGACCTCGGGGAGGTAGACCCAGCGCTGGCAGTTCTCGCAGGGAATGGGCTGCTTGGCCTCCCGGACCTGGGCGATGTAGGGGCTGCGCAGGCGGGTGTGGCAGCCGGAGCAGCTGCCGTTCTCGATGGGGGCCACGGCCTTGCCGGCGCGGTTGGTGAGGAGCTTGCGGAAGTGGGCCAGGGCGGGGCCCGGCAGCCGGGTCTCCAGCTCGGCGAGCTTGACGGTCAGCTGGGTGCGGGAAAGCACCTGGGACTCGTGCTCCGCCAGGAAGATGGCGTGCAGCTCGGCGAACTTCGCCTTGGCGGCCTCCAGGTCCTTGGTGGTCTGGGCGATCTCGGTCTCGAGGACCGCCAGGCGCGCCTCGGTCTCCTTCAGGGGCCGGGCCACCAGGTTCTTCGCGCGCTCCCGTTCGTCCACCTCCCGCATGGCGGCGGCGTACTGGACCTTCTGGGTGACGCCCTTGAGGGCCTTCCGGGCGTGCTCCTCCAGGCGCTGGGTGAGTTCCAGCTCCTTCTGGAGCTTCCCGCGGCTGGTCTCGAATTCAGCCTTGGCCTTCTGGGCCTCCCCCAGGCGCCGGGCCAGGGAACGGCGGGTCGCGTCCAGTTCCGCCAGATCCGGCGGGAAGGAGCTGAGATCCCGGTCGATCGTCCTCAGGTAGTCGTGGGTGGCCTGAAGCTCGAGCAGGAGGGCATGGGTCATCTGTCCAGACTAGCCCCTCGGAGGCACGGATGGCGAAAGGTATTGTGTTTCGGGCTGCAAGGCCAATGAAATTCGAAATTCGCTCCAGGTGCGGGGTGGGGAGGCCCAGGGCTGTCAGGCGGATTCCTTGAATATTGTTAGATGTGAATTATATAAAATATGAGTATTAGATAGAAGATCTAGGCCAAGTCGATGAAATCGTGCTTGATCTCGGTTTGTCTCCACGTACACTGGCACTCGACCGTGGGGAGTGCTAACAACCCACCGACTACTTAGGAGGAATCCATGGCCATCAAGCCCCTGTATGACCGCGTGATGCTGAAGCGCGTCGATCCCGTCGAGACCGCCAAGGGCGGCATCATCATCCCCGACACCGCCAAGGAGAAGCCCATGGAGGCCCTGGTCGTGGCGGTCGGCGAAGGCAAGTTCGACGACAACGGCAAGCGCATTCCCATGTCCGTGAAGGCCGGCGACAAGGTGCTCATCGGCAAGTACAGCGGCACCGAAGTGAAGCTTGACGGCGAGGACCACGTCATCGTCCGCGAGGACGAGATCCTCGCGGTCCTGAGCTAAGCACCCTTCCGCATCCATCCATTCGAAACCATCAGGAGAACACCATGGCCAAGTCCATCATCTACGCCGAAGACGCGCGCCAGGCCATCCTGCGCGGCGTGAACAAGCTCGCCGACGCGGTGCAGGTCACCCTCGGCCCCAAGGGCCGCAACGTCCTCATCGAGAAGAAGTTCGGCTCCCCGCTCATGACCAAGGACGGCGTCACCGTCGCCAAGGAGATCGAGCTCAAGGACAAGCACGAGAACATGGGCGCCCAGCTCGTGCGCGAAGTCGCCTCCAAGACCTCCGACGTGGCCGGCGACGGCACCACCACCGCCACCGTGCTGGCCCGCGCCATCTACCGCGAGGGCATCAAGGCCGTCGTGAGTGGCGCCAACACGATGGAGATCAAGAAGGGCATCGACATGGCCGTGGACGCGGTGGTCAAGGCCATCGACGAGATCAAGAAGCCCGTGGAGGGCAACGCCATCGCCCAGGTCGGCTCCATCTCCGCCAACGGCGACGAGGAGATCGGCAAGATCATCGCGGACGCCATGGCGAAGGTCGGCAAGGACGGCGTCATCACCGTGGAAGAGGCCAAGGGCCGCGAGACGGAGCTGAACGTGGTCGAGGGCATGCAGTTCGACCGCGGCTACCTGAGCCCCTACTTCGTCACCAACCCCGACCAGATGAAGTGCGAGCTGGAGAGCCCCTACATCCTCGCCTACGAGAAGAAAATCTCGAACATGCGCGACCTGCTGCCCCTGCTGGAGCAGGTGGTGAACAGCCGCCGCCCCCTGGTGATCATCGCCGAGGACATCGACGGCGAGGCCCTGGCCACCCTGGTGGTCAACAAGATCCGCGGCACCATCAACGTGGCCGCCGTGAAGGCCCCGGGCTTCGGGGACCGCCGCAAGGCCATGCTGGAGGACATCGCCATCCTGACCGGCGGCAAGGCCATCACCGAGGACCTCGGCCTCAAGCTCGAGAACCTCACCCTGGCCGACCTCGGCACCGCCAAGAAGGTCTCCATCGACAAGGAGAACACCACCCTCGTCGAGGGCGCCGGCACGACGGAGGCCATCCAGGGCCGCGTGAAGCAGATCCGCTCCCAGATCGACGTCAGCACCTCGGACTACGACAAGGAGAAGCTGCAGGAGCGTCTGGCCAAGCTCGTGGGCGGCGTCGCCGTCATCAAGGTGGGCGCGGCCTCCGAGACCGAGATGAAGGAGAAGAAGGCCCGCGTCGAGGACGCCATGCACGCCACCAAGGCGGCCGTCGAGGAGGGCATCGTCCCCGGCGGCGGCGTGGCCCTGCTGCGCTGCCTGCCGGCCCTCGAGGCTCTCTCGCAGGACGCAAGCCTGTCCCACGACGCCCGCAGCGGTGTGGCGATCGTGCGCCGGGCGGCCGAGGAGCCCCTGCGCTGGATCGCCAACAACGCCGGCAAGGAGGGCAACATCATCGTCGGCAAGGTGAAGGAGCTGCCCGTCGAGCACGGCTACGACGCCCGCAACGACCAGTTC
>JBGAST010000027.1:0-50099 GCA_044229575.1 Holophagaceae bacterium
TCGGAAAGTCTAGCCGCAGGCCGGGCGCCTCAGCCCCCGGTCTTCGGCGCCGGCATCCGGAACTCCGGCAGCACCACGATGTGGCACTCCGCCGCGGCCTGCCGCATCTGCATCAGGGGCTGGTACTCCGGCGAGTGGTACCACGCGTCCAGCGCCTCCCTGGACGGCATGCGCAGGATGACGGTGCGGGAGAAGGGCCAGGCGCCTTCGAGGGGCTCGGGCCCGTCCTGCACGGCGAGGACTTCGCCGCCGTGCTGGAGGAAGAGGGGCCAGAAGGCGCGGACGTAGCGGTCGTAGGCGGCGCGGTCGCGGATGGTCATGTTGTTGACGACGTAGACGGACATGGGGCTCTCGGGATGAATTGAGGCTGCGCGCTCAAGGTACACCGCTGGCGGACCGGGGACCTTGCAGCACTGGATCGCCGGTTCTCCGGCCTACGCCGTGGCCCGTTTTTTGGCCGTCTTTGGCTTCCGGGCTCTCAAGCGGCCCGTGCGCTCGGCCAGATCCAGCAGGCCCAGGAGGGCTTCGTTGACGGCTTCGGAGGTCGGAAAGGCCTTGGCGACGGCGTCGTCCAGGAGGACGAGGTTGGTGCCCGCCGAGTAGGCCGCGAAATGCTTGCCCCGCACGCCCTTGGCGAGGGAATCGCGGATGTATTCGGCCCGGGGCTCGTCCTTAGCCTTGCTCATAGGTCACTTTCTCACGCCGGGTCGCCCGGCGGGCACTGATGATTCGAATCATACGGCCCCGGTGGGTGTGCGCCACCATCAGGAGGCGGCCCCGGTCCGTCAGTCCGAACGTGATGAAGCGCCGCTCGCCGATGGAATGATCCGGATCGGGAAAGGTCAAGGCCAAGGGATCCCCGAAGACCGTGCTGGCCTCCTCGAAGGAGACGCCATGCTTCAGCGCATTGGCTGCAGCCTTGGCGGTGTCCCATTGAAACCTCAGCATCATCGGACTCCAGAGGGACCCCTCAGGTCATCGTGGCCCGTCCTGCACGGCGAGGACTTCGCCGCCGTGCCGGGTGAAGAGGGGCCAGAAGGCGCGCACGTAACGGTTGTAGGCTGCCTGGTCGCGGATGGTCATGTTGTTGATGACGTAGACGGACATGGCGGCCCTCCCCCGGCTCCGTGCAGCCTAGACGGGAAGGGCCGGGGGAGGATAGGGCGCGGCAGGGTTCAGCGCTCCGGGATGGGATCCATGGACACCCGGCGCACGGTCAGGCCTTCCACGGAGCCGACGGTGGGGCCGAGGGTGATTTCGAGCTCCATCCGCTTTTCTTCGGTGAGGGGCTTGTAGCCCCGGATCAGCACCAGCCGGAAGGGGCGCTGCTCTTCCCACCGCGCCCGGCTGAAGGTCCACCCGGTGCGAGCGGTGCGGGCGGTGGTCGTTTCGCTTCGTCCCTTGGTGGACTGGACGCTCGCGAAGACGGGGCCCACCTTGCCCCCGACGCCGACGGTACTCTCCTTCTGCTTGTAGTCGAACTTCTCGGTCACGTTGGTGATCGGCATCTGCGGATCGCCGATGAGCTTGGCCTGGAAGGGGATCTGGGTACCCGTGAAGGCGTAGAAGTGATCATGCGGATGCCAGAGGACGAGCTGGTAATCGTGCCTCCCCGAACTGTGCATCGTCACCACGAACCCATCCACGTCGGGATGCAAGTAGGGCCGCAGTTCCGGACCCGGGAGGAGACAGCCCAAAAGGGCTGATGAAAGCAGGGCGATGCCGATGGTTTGGAGGAGGGGACGCATCGGGACTCCGGGGTGGGGAATGGGTTGGAAGAGATTCGGGTATTCCGACAATGCTTGGCGTATGCCGGAAGTTTCCGCACCATTCCGCGGCTACTGTTGCAAGGACGTGTTTGGGTTGAAGGTATACTAGAGTAAAGAGGTTATATTGAAGTCAAAAGTGATGACTAGCCATGGTCCGTTGTCTTGTATCCAAGTTTGTTGAATTTTAAAATAGATTCAAATGAATTGCGAGATTGAACTCGGAGTAGATATAGTTTTTTTATCTCTTTGGCTTGGATGGTAACACTGCCATTATCTAATTCTTTTAAATTTGCAGTATTGCCTTGTTCGTCGTCAAATTTCCAAGATCTTGCTTTATCGAATAATGTTTGTTTTTTTACAAAATAATCTCGTGGATACATTCCTTGATTTATAAAACGAATTATTTGTTTTTGATCAGTCTTATTTTTTATTACAATCTCACAATGTTCTAATACATAAAAATCAGGGTCAATACTTTTAGGGATAATGACATCTTTATCGATTTTTTCAATAACGTACAATGATGATGCTTTATACGATCTATTGTTTAAGTATTTATACAGTGAAATTTTATTATTGAAATATCTATTTGAAAAATATTCTAAATCTTCTCTAGATAGGTTTTCCCAAGCTAATTTCCCATATTTCAATATAACTATATCAATACTGTCTAAATATTTAATTTGTTTGTATATTTTTTTATTCAGTATTGCCTCTCTCCATGTAAATCCATCTGAATAAGTAATAATTGATTTATCAAATCTTATTGGGCCAGTTTTGATTTTATAGTACGTTCGTGCCTTTGGCCAGATATCCCTCGTTGGATTTTCGTCCCCATCTTCATTTTCATCATTCGCACTAAGGTATTCATATGATATCGCATTGATCGGTAATTTATTGTAAATAGGAAATAGTGGGATCAAGATACTTATATCATTGTCTGTAACTTCAAAGGACTGTTCGATCATGTTTTCACTGCCTGCGGTCCGTGGCCAAAGGATCCAGTTTTCATGGTAAAAAGATATGTTTTTCTCTTCTTTAATTATAGGAGAAAAAATTGGTTGATATTGTTGTAAGGTTAATAAACCAGCAAAAAAAACTGTAATTATTCCCAATAATTCGATTGTCATCCGGGCTTTGTTTTGCGTAATTGCTTTAATTGCTATATGAATTAAAACAAATAGTAGAGTCCACCATATTAATGAAGTTGCAGTTGCTTTAAGTAAATAAAATCTAATTAATCCAAATCCGAACAAGGTTATTGGTATGATGTAATGCAAATAATTTAGAAGGCATTGCATCACTGATCGAGCTTCGTTGTTGATCCACACTCGTAATTTATTTTTCATTGAATATACCAATAAGGTGATGGTGATTGTATGATCCATGACTGGAATATTAGCGTTGAAAAGGACTATTAGCGCATTGTTTGCAATAATATCAAATGAATTTTGATTCAAAAGCTTTATGGATTATAGCGATTTTTACGCTATTAGGTGAGTCTATCTCCCATTTCCCCCATTCCTCTTCCACTGTCCTAACGTACTCTCCATAGGCCCCGTAACCGCCCCAGGCATTTTCTTCGCCTTGGCCTCCGCAATCGCCTTTTCCATCACCTTGATGGCCTCTCCCTCCCGCCGCAGCACATAGAGCACCCGCGCGCGGGCTTCCTGGCTCTGCGGCCCGGGGTTGAGCTTCACGGCTTTGTCGGCCCAGGCCAGCGCCTCTCCCAGGTGGATCTCCTGCTCGGCGCTGAAGAGGGCGGCGTCGGCGAAGAGCTTCCAGTCGGTGGGGTGGGCGGCCATGGCTTGGCGCATGCGCTTGCTGACGATCTCGTCCACGTCCACTTCCACCAGGAAGCTCACCCTGATCTTTTCCCAGTACAGGTCGACATAAGCCGTCCCGTAGCCCGCCGGATAGACCTCGAAGGTGAGCCACTCGGTCAGCGGCGTCGCCTTGGGCTTCACGTCGAAGCGCAGGAGGTCCTGGCTGGGGTCGTACTCGTAGGCGCCCTGCTGCTTCCAGCGCTTGTTCAGCACCAGCGTCCAGCGCTCCGGATTCGGGACCGCGAACAGCGCGTAGGTCCCCGCCGGCACCTTCTGCCCGTTCACCGCCACGTTGTCGCTGAACGATATCGTCGTCGCTTCGTTGGCCCCCAGGCGCCACACCTTTCCGTAGGGCACCAGGCCGCCCCAGATCTGCCGCGCCTTCACCGCCGGGCGGTGGTAGGACACCGTCACCACCGTCGTGCCGATGGTCTGGCTGGTGGTGGCCGCCGGGCTGAGCTGCGGAAAGATCGGCCCCCGGGCCTGGGCGGCGAGAGGGGCGCAGGCGACACAGGGCGCCAGCAGCGCGGCGAGCAGCGGGAGGGCGGGACGGGGCATGGGGCATGATAGCGGGGCCGGACGCGGAGCCGCTCACAGCCGCGTCCCGGCCCAGGCCTCCGATAGGCTCAGGTCCCGCGCCTCCACATGGGCCGGATCCCAGCCCAGCTTGATGGACGGATCCGCGTCCAGCTCCCGCAGCGCCTGGTCCAGCCGCGCCTTCAGCGCCGGCTCGGCATGCAGGCCGAAATAGCCCCCCCAGTTCAGCCCCTCCGTGCGCGCCGCCGCCCCCAGCGCGATCCAGAAGGCCCGGCCCGCGTCCCAGCCCAGCCCCGCGTCCACGATGTCCACCGCCAGGCTGCCCGGGGTGCCGTCCGGGTTCGTCGCGCAGTGGAAGCTCCAGGCCACCTTCGAGCGTCCCTCCCGGTGCAGTTCCCGCTGGCGCTCCGGGCTGCGCCACACGTCCTCGGCGATGAGGGGCCGGTAGCCCCGCACCTCCAGCCGGTGCAGCAGGTCCGCGATGCGCGGGCGCAGCGTCGTCGCCACCAGGCGCAGGCGCAGCCCGTTCAGCCGCGTGCGCTCCGCCTCCGGCACCGGAATGTCCTCCGCCGCCGCGGAGACCGGCAGCCCCAGGAGGTGCCGGGAACGGAGGAGGGGAGGGGCGTGCATGGGGTGGCTCCGCGGGTGGGGACCACCTGGGGAGCAAGTCCAGTGCCTGGATGCCAAGCCGCGCAGGGCCAAGAGATCCATGGTCAGCCCCGCAGTCGAGTCGTCCCGCATCTGGACATCGTCCCGATCCTGGACAGGGAGCTGGATTCAACTCCACCCTTCCAGGGGCCGCGGACCGGCGACCCGTCACTCGTGGGGAAAGTCGTCCGGCCCGGTGTCCGCGTTCCGCCATTCCGACTCGGAGGCGGGCCGCGTGGCCACCGCCTCCCGGCGCACCGCGAACACCAAGGCCGCCCCGAAGACCGGCAGCAGCCACACCAGCCCCAGCTGCAGCCGCCGCTGCCCGTCCGTGAAGCCGGAATCCCGGAGAACGGTGAAGGTGACCGCCAGGTCCGCCGCCAGCGCGGCGGACCCGACGATCCAGACCCAGCCGGGCACCGTGCTCAGGGCCGGCCTGCTACTTCTTCGCCTTCCACGCCGCCAGGTCCTTCACGAGGTTGTCCGTGTACTCCTTGGGCGGCGCGTTCTTGGCGGTCTTCGTCAGGGCGATGGCCTTCTCCAGGTCGGCGATGGCGTCCGCCTGCTTCCCGGCCTTCTCCTCGATGCGGGCCTTCAGCTCGAAGGGCCAGAAGCTTTCCCAGGTCTTGCAGGCGATGGTCGCCCAGGCCAGGGCCTGGGCGGGCTCCAGGTTCTGCTTGAAGTAGTACTGGGCGGCCTGGAAGTAGAGGACGCCGTCCTTGGGCTCCTCGGGCTTGGCGGCGGCGATCTTCTCCAGGACCAGCTTGCGGTAGGCGCCGTGGACGTCCACCTCGATGGCGAAGGCGATGCGGAGCTTCTCCCAGTGCAACTCCACCCGGGCGCTGCTGCCCCCGGTGGGGATGAGGAAGAAGCTCATGTACTCCGTGCCCTTGCCCTCCTTCACCTCCGGCTTCACCGTCCAGCGCAGCAAGTCGTCCTTGGCGTCGTAGCCGAAGGAGCCCCAGAGCTTGGTGTTCTTGCTCAGGATGGCGGTCCAGGCATCCTTGTTGGGAATGGTGTAGAAGGCGTAGGTGCCCTTGGGCACATCCTTGCCCTCCACCTTCACGTCGCCGCTGAAGGTGATGGTGCTGGGCTCGTTGGCGCCGGTGCGCCAGGTTTCGCCGTAGGGCACCAGCTTGCCCCAGATCTCCCGGCCCCTCACCGCCGGGCGGTGGTAGTCGATCTTCACGTTGGTGAGGCCGATGTCCAGGCTGACGGAGGCCGCGGGGCTTTCCCGGAGGGGCGGCAGACGGTTGGACTGGGCCGCGAGGAGCGCGGGCAGGGACAGAAGCAGTGCAGGCAGGGCGGTTCGCATGGGAGCTCCGGAAGGGAGCATCATTTTCCACGAATCGGGGGTTGGCCGGTGGAAGACTTCGAGGGCCGGCGGTCGCGCATGGTGCTGGAGCAGATCGCCGCCCGGGGCGTGGCGGACCCCCGGGTGCTGGACGCCCTGGCCACCGTGCCCCGGGAGGCCTTCGTGCCCGCGGAGCTGCAGGACCAGGCCTTCGAGGACCGGCCCCTGCCCCTCGGCCACGGCCAGACCATCAGCCAGCCCTACATCGTGGCCTTCATGGCGGAAGCCCTGGACCTGGGCCCCTGGGACCGCATCCTCGACGTCGGCGCCGGCTGCGGCTACGCCGCGGCGGTGCTGGCGAAGCTCGGGGCCCAGGTGCACGCCCTGGAGCTGGAGCCGGAGTTGGCGGCCCAGGCGGAGGCCAACCTGCGCAGCGCGGGCTTCGGCTTCGTCCACCTGCGCTGCGGCGACGGTTCCGCGGGCTGGCCCGAAGCCGGTCCCTTCGACGCCATCCACGTGGGCTGCGCCGCCGCCGAGGTGCCCCCGGCCCTCCTCGACCAGCTCGCGGAAGGCGGGCGCCTCGTGCTGCCCGTGGGCGAGCCCTATGGTTCCCAGTGGCTCGTCCGGCTGCGCAAGCGGGGTGGCGTCCTGAGCCGGGAGGATCTGCTGCCCGTGGCCTTCGTGCCCATGCGATGAGGAGGGCGTCCCTGCTCGGGCGAGAACCTGCACCCTACCGAGGCGAGGAAGCCGGAACCCTTGATGGGAGACACGCCATCCTCCGAGACAAGGCTTGTAAGGGGGGCAACCCTCGCCTCGACAGGGTGCCTTTCCACGGTCAACGGCAACGGCAAGGGCGACCTCAACGGCACCGCATGGGAAGGGACACGCCGACTTACACCTTCGGCGCTCGCAGGAAGCGCCCTGGCGAGGCCCGGACGGCCGCGCCCAGGGCCCGCAGGAGCTCCCGGCGCTCCTGGGCGTCCAGGTCGCGGGCCTGCAGGGCCACTCGCAGGGAGAGCCCGAAGGACACGCCGAAATTGAGGGCGCCGATGAGGACGATGCCCCCGCAGGCCCAGGCGATGGGCGCCCCATGGAGGGTGCCCGCCCAGGCCTGGCAGGACGCGGCGAAGGCGAGGCTTGCGGCGGACAGGGTGACGTGGCGGACGTCCAGGGGCAGGCCCAGGAAGGCCAGGGCCTGGGGCATGAAGCCCAGCAGGAAGCCCAGGACCAGGTACCCGGCGACGCCGCTGAGGTGGTCGTGGACCAGGGCGCCGGCCCGCTTCGCCCCCGCGGGGCCCAGGAGGGCGCGCACCGCGGGAGAGGCCTCCACGGCCTCCGGCAGGCGGCGGTAGGCGCTCCAGTTGGCGGTCCAGCCCGCCGCCAGGCTCGAGGCCCACAGCAGCACGCCGGTGAGCGCCGCGAAGGGCAGGGTCCAGGAGGCGAAGGGCTGGAGGCTCTCCAGGGTGTGGAGGGCCTTCTCGTCCGTCAGGAGACAGTGGCCCGTGGCCCCGCGCCAGGCCAGGTCCACCGCCAGGGCCGCCGGCACCACCGCCGCGAGGTTGCCGAGGGTGGCGGCCACCTGGCCCCGGGTGATGGCCGCGATGGCCTCCACCTCCCGCACGGGGCCGTGGTCCTCCTCCAGGGCCGCGGCGAGGGCCGCCGCGGTGGCCGCGGGCTGCTTGCTGGCCAGGGTGAGGTGGGCGGCCTGCATGGCGATGAAGCTGGCGCTGTAGTTGAATGTGTAGCCCAGGCCCAGCATGCCCGGCGCCAGGTCCAGGCCCGCCAGGAGGAACTTGAAGAGGGCCGTGAGGGCCGTGAGCGCCCCGCCCCCCGCGGCGCCCCGGAGCATGGCGTGCCATCCGGCGCGGTCCGAGGCCATGTAGTGCTCGCCGGCGTTGCCGGTGTGCTCCACGATCTTCCGGGACAGCCCCTTGAGGGCGCCCCGGAAGAGGGCCCGGAGGCTGCGCTGGTGCTGGCAGCCCAGGAGCAGTTCCAGGGCCAGGGCGCCGCCGTCCGTCGCGCCGTGGTGGAGGCGCATGAGGGTGTCCAGGCGGCGCAGGCTGGCCTTCAGCAGGTCCATGCGGTAGGCGAGGTCCGAGGAGACCCCGCGCACGTCCAGGGCCTCCCGCGCCTGCTCCAGACAATCGAGGCAGGCCTGCCGGGCCCCGTCCCAGCGCCCCAGGGCCGTGACCACGGACCTTTCCGAGAGGCAGGCGAGGGCCTCCCCGGGCAGGGCGGCGAAGGGGGCCTCCGCGTCCCGGGACAGGGCGAGGAGGTCCAGGAGGTCCCGGGAAAGCCCCAGGGCCGCGGCGCGGTGGGCCAGCAGCCGGGCCGCGTCCCGCAGGGCTTCCGGCGGGGGCCGGAAGGGCCCGCCGATCCCCGCGAAGGCGTTTCCCGAGGCCGCGAGCCAGGCCGCCTCCCGGCCCCCCAGGTCCAGGCGCTCGAAGAGGGCGTAGAGGTCCGCCCTCGCGTCCAGGCGGGGCACCACGCGGTCCAACAGGCGGTTGAAGGCCTCCTTGAGGAAGGTGGGATGGTCCGGCAGGCCCATCTCTGCCAGCAGCCGTTCCGCGGGCAGGGCGCGCCAGGCCTCGGCGAAGCGCGCGGCGAGGGCGGGCTCCTCCAGGAGCAGTTCGGCGAAGCGCTGGATGCGCTCCTTGCGCCGGCTGCGGGCGAGCAACCAGCGCGCCCCCTCCTCCAGCCATGCGAAGCAGGCGGCGGGCTCCGCCGGGGCGCGATCGAACCAGGCGCGGAGCCAGGCGGTGCCATCGGGTTGGAGAGCCATGCTTCGACCTTAGTGCAAGGCGGCCGCCGGGCGCGCTGCGTCCTTTCAGTAGCCCCGGGCCCGGTCCACGGCGCCCTCGATGGCTTCGCCCCGGGCGTAGCGCCGGAGGTTGTCCAGGATGTCGGGGATGAGCTGCCGCGGCGTGGAGGGGCCGCTGTGGTGGGGCGTGACGGTGACCTTGGGATGGCGCCACAGGGGCGAATCCGCCGGCAGGGGCTCCAAGGGGAACACGTCCAGCACCGCGCGGCCCAGGCGCCCGGCGTCCAGGGCCGCCACCACGGCCTCCAGGTCCACGAGCTCGCCCCGGCCCACGTTGATGAGGGTCAGCTCCGGGTTCCCGTGGGCCAGCAGCGCGCCGTCCACGAGGTGGCGGGTCGCCGGCGTCGCGGGCGCCGCCAGCACCAGGGCGCGGGCCGCCGGGAGCAAGGCGGGGAGGTCGGCCACGCCGTGGAGGGGGAACGCGGCATCGGGGCGGGGCGTCCGCACAAGGCCGTGGACCTCGAGGCCCAGCTCCCGCAGGGCCAGGCCGATCCGCCGGCCGATGCGCCCGAAGCCCAGCACCAGGGCGAGCTTTCCCGTGAGGTCCTCCGGCAGGAGCTTCGGGTTCCACGTGGCAGCCCCTTGGGCCTCCCGGCATTCGCCCAGCCGCTGGGCCTCCGCCAGCAGGTGCCCGCAGGCGTAGCGGGCCATCCAGAGGCCGAACTGGCCATCGGCGCGGGTGATGGGCACGGAGGGCGGGATCCCGGGATCGTCCACCAGGTGGTCCACGCCGGCGCCGCTGTTCTGCACCCAGCGCAGCTGCGGCATCAGGGCCAGGAAGCCCGGCGGGATCTTCCAGCAGAAGAGGGCTTCGGCCTGGGCCAGCCAGTCCTTGTCCGCGGCCTCCCAGTCCCGTGGGTGCCAGCCGCGGATCTCCAGGTCCGGCGCGGCCTCCCGCAGGGCGGGCACCCATTCCGCGTGGCGGTGGTGGAGCACGGCGAGCTGAGGTGACATGGGTCATTGTCCCAGGAAGGCGATTCGGTCAAGCTGGACCCCATCAGGCTAACTGCCTATCAGGAGGTGCCCATGAAGCAGATCATCCTCGCCGCGGTCCTTGGTGCGTTCACGGTGTCCGGTTTTGCCGCCGACCATCACGACAAGGGCAAGAAGCCCGAATCCTGCAAGATGGAATGCTGCAAGAAGGATGGCAAGGACGCCAAGGCTTGCAAGGATTGCAAGGACTGCAAGGAAAAGATGGCCAAGCCCGAGAAGAAGGCCTGAACCCCTTCTTCGAAGCCTTGATACCGCTGTTCCTGGGAGCCCCGCAAGGGGCTCCTGGCCTGTCGGGGCGGATTCAGGGCCCGGGGGCTTCGCGGACCTCCGGGGTCCAGCAGTAGCCGACCCCTTCGACGGTGAGGATGAAGGGGCGTCGCTCGTCCTCGCCGAGCTTGCGCCGAAGACCCACGATGTGGACGTCCACCGTGCGGGGACCGGGGCGGCCGCCGGGCTCCCAGGCGAGGTTCACCAGCTCCTGCCGGCTGTGGGTCTTGCCGGGCTTGGCCAGAAGGACCTCCAGGAGGCGGAATTCCCGGTGGGCCAGCTTGACCTCCTTCTGGCCCCGCTTCACGGTGCGCCTCGCCAGGTCGATGTGGAAGGGGCCCGAGCGCAGGCACGGGGACCGCGCGGGGACAGGCCGGACGCGGCGCAAAATGGCCCGGATGCGGGCCACGAGCTCGAGGATCGAGAAGGGCTTGGTCAGGTAGTCGTCCGCGCCGGTGCCGAGGCCCTGGAGGCGGTCCTGCTCCTCGGCCCGGGCGGTCAGCATCAGCACGGGCACCGGATCGCCCCCCTCCCGGAGGTACCGGAGCACCTGAAAGCCGTCCATCCGCGGGAGCATGAGGTCGAGCACGATGAGATCGGGCCCGAACTGCGCGTGCTTCTGGAGGGCCGGAGTCCCGTCATCGGCGGATTCCACCTCGAAGCCTTCGGCCTCCAGGTTCTCGCACAGCATGAGGCGCAGGGAAGGCTCGTCCTCCACCACCAGGATGCGGAGGAGCCGGGAGGGGGCCGCGGCGCTCATGCTCCCATCCAGGGCAGCTCGATGCGCGCTTCGAAGCCTTCACCGGGCCCGCTGCGGAAGACAAGGCCCCAGCCCTCCTCCCCGGCCACCTGGAAGAGGAGGCTCAGGCCCAGGCCCTGGCCTTCGTGCAGGAAGCCCTCGGCGCCGGCGTCCCGGAAGCGGAGGAAGGGCTTGCCCAGGTTCTCCAGCTGCGCCTCGCTGAGGCCGGGGCCCTCGTCCGTGACCGAAAGGACAAATGTGCGGCCCTGCTGTTCGCCCCGCAGGCGGGTGGTGCCGCGGCCGTAGACGAGCGCATTCTCCAGGAGGGTGGCGAGGGCCACCCGCAGGGAGGACAGGTGGGCCCGGTGCGGCTCGGGCCCGACCTGGACCTCCAGGGCGCGGCCCTCCTGCTCGAAGACCGACTCCAGGTCCTGGATCGCCTCCTGGTAGAAGCCCGTGGGCACGGGGCGCTTCACGGTCTGGGCGCCCTTGGCCCGGACGGCCTTGAGGCCGCTCTCGATCAGGACGACGAGCTGGTCCACCTCCTCCCCGATGCGGATGAATTCGGCCTCGGCGCGGCGCTGGGAGAGGAGGCCCATGCGCAGGGTGTCGCAGCGCAGCTTCAGCACCGCCAGGGGCGTCTTCAGGCTGTGGGCGAGGGAGGCGATGCGGTCCGCGTCCACGCGCTCCTGGCGCCGCGCCCGGTAGCGCAGGTAGAGGCCCAGGGAAAGGCCTCCCGCGACCAGCGCGTAGGCGCTCCATGCCAGCTTCTGGTGGCGCCAGACCACCGCCTTCATGGCCTCGCGGTCCCTGGCCAGGGGCCGTCCCACCAGCTCCCAGCCCTCCCCCAGGCTGTCGCCGGTCACCGCGATCTCGATGGGGGATCGCTCCCGGGGAGCGAAGCTGGCCTGCAGGTTCGGCGGCGCGCTCCACGCGGGGTGCGGCTCCCCGGCGGGAGCCCCCCCCGCCGCGTCCGCGCGCCGCAGGCCCACCTGCAGCCTCGGCTCATCCGGCTGCAGCAGCCGCAGGCAGCGCTCCACCTCCGGGCTGCCGATGCGCCACCGGTTCACGAAGCCGTAGACATCACCCAGGAGCACCAGCTCGGCGCCGCCCACGCCTTCCAGGCTCTCCTCCTTCGGGGGGATCCACTGGACGTGGGCCTCTTGGATGGCCCGGCGCACCCACTCCCCATGGCGGCGCGCGGCCGAATCCGTCCCCGCGGGCCGCAGGCGTTCGCCATCCCTGGACCACACGGTGCCGTCCGCCCGGGAGACCACGGACACCAGAAGTGGGTGCTCACGCAGCAGCTCGCGCACCTCCGCTTCGTCGCCTTTCCGGAAGGCCCGAAGGCTGGGGACCCGGGACCAGTGCTGGCCGATGGATTGCATGCGCGCCCAGTGGGCGTCCTGCCAGGCCATGGAATTCTGGGCGATGCGGGTGCCCACCCACACCATGGGCAGGGTGTAGAGCAGGCTGGTGGTGGCCAGGATGGAAAGGACCAGCAGGGTCAGCGCCCCGCGCTGCTGGAGAGGCCGCAGCCAGCGGTCCAGCGTGTTCGACAGCCGAGATCTGGCGCTGTGGATGCGCCGTGTATGGATGGGCATGGGGGAATCCGGATTTCTCATCCTAATGCCGTTTCGAAGGCCGCACATCCCGGGGATTCCGGAGGTTCCCGGCGGGGTGTGAAGCCGTGTGAAGACGGTTGCAGATGCAGAAATAAAACCAATTAAGAGTGCACGGATTTAACAACCCTTAATGACCGGGAAGTCCCGGAGCGAGTCACCGTGAAAGCCGACCCATCCCTCCATGCCTGCCGCTTCCGACGCCTCCGTCCGGTGAACCGGACCCCGGCGCCCCGCGGCCCCCGAACTCCAAGGAGCTTCCATGCGCCGGCGCACCCGCCTCACTTTCCTGCTCTCCCTGGGCCTCGCCGCCCAACTCGCGGCCCAGTCCGCGCCTTCCGCCTCGGGTCCTGGCGCGGACCGCCAGGACCGGGCCGGGGCCTCGGGAAGGCCGCCCCTGATCGACCGCGCCGACCTGCGCCGGAAGGCGGATGAGGAGTGGTACGGCGGCGCCTGGACGCCGGAATACCAGCGCTTCGTGATGGGCGTGGCGGCCCAGGAGCGCGAGCGCCACGAGGATCTCCGCTACGGGGCGCACCGCGCCGGCCTCGCGGTGCCGGGCAACCAGTGGGTCAACCTGGGTCCGAGCAACGCCTCCTTCATCAAGAACGGCTCCGTCACCCTGAACGTGGTGGACAGCGGCCGGCTCCGGACCATCCTCGTCCACCCCTCCAACGCCGCGACGATCTACATCGCCACCTCCGGCGGGGGCGTGTGGAAGACCACCAACGGGGGGACCTCCTGGACCGCCCTCACCGATTCCCTCGGTGCCCTTTCCATCGGCGCCCTGGCCATGGATCCCAACGCTCCCGACACCCTCTTCCTGGCCCTCGGGGATCCCTTCGACGGCACGGGCCTGGGCTTCGTGAAATCCACGGACGGGGGGGCCAGCTGGTCCAGCCCGGTCATGATCGGCGATTCCACGAAGACCATGGACCTGGTGGTGAGCCCGGTGGATTCCCAGCTCCTCCTCGCCGGCACCAACAAGGGCGTCCTGCGCTCCACGGATGGGGGCGCCACCTGGACCAACACCACGCCCGCCCTTGGCATCACCACCGGCGACCCGATCTGCTGGGACATCGCCTGGACCGGCGGCTCCAACTTCGTCGCCACCTTCA
Source organism: Holophagaceae bacterium (assembly GCA_044229575.1). Classification (GTDB taxonomy): domain Bacteria; phylum Acidobacteriota; class Holophagae; order Holophagales; family Holophagaceae; genus JADJVL01. Next base: position 13,635 of record JBGAST010000027.1, read on the forward strand.
GCGACCGCCTGGGCAGCTACACCAACACCGGCCAAGTCTGGTACACCTCCGACGGCGGCGCCACCTGGACCAAGTCCACGGGCATGACCTTCTCGGCGGGCCTGTGGCGCATCTCCCTGGGGGCCGCGCCCTCCAATCTCCAGGTCATGTATGCCATGGCATCGAAGCCCCTGGCGAGCGGCGCCATCGAGACCGCCGACATCTTCAAGTCCCTGGACGGCGGGCACACCTGGACGGCCCTGAACATCGCCAGCAAGAACCATACGAACGGCGCCGCCGGCGGCTTCGCGGAACTCTTCGCCCCGGCCTGGGCCAAGACCGGCAGTCCCGGCACCGTGCTGGGCGGCCAGGGCTTCTACAACCACGCCATCGCCATCGATCCCGCGGACCCCAACAAGGCCTATTTCAGCGGCCAGCTCTACACCACCTACACCGCCGACGGCGGCAGCACCTGGAAGCGCGTCACCGACTGGATGGCCCAGGCCAGCACCCCCTACGTCCACGCGGACGCCCACTGCGCGGCGTGGGGACCGGACGGATCGCTCTACCTCGGCTCCGACGGCGGCATCTTCAAGTCCACCGACCGGGGCGCGACCTGGACCGACCAGCTCAACAAGGGCATCGTCTCCCATCTGCTCTACTCGGTGGGGTCCAGCCTTGCCAACCGGAACGCCATGATCGGCGGCCTCCAGGACAACGGCACCCGCGTCCGGTCCGGCGCCACGAGCACCTTCAACGCGACCATTGGCGGCGACGGCTTCGGCTCCCTGGTGCACGCGAAGAACGCCAGCCTGATGCTCGGTTCCATCTACTACGCCGACGCCTACAAGTCCACGGACGGCGGCGCGAACTTCACCGAGAGCATCACGGGGATCACCGGCGCCAAGGACGGCGCCAAGGCCAATTTCTGGACCCGCTTCTACGCCTTCCCCGGCGACGCCACCGGGAACACGGTCTTCACCTTCACCAACGCGGCCATCTTCAAGTCCACGGATTTCGGCGGCAACTGGTCTTCCCTGGGCACCGGGGGACTTCCCGCCAGCTGGGTGAACCGCAACATGGCCTGCCATGCCAGCAACGGCCAGGTCTACGGCGTCGTGGGTTCGGTGGGCACCGGCGTGACCGACCCGCGGGTCTTCCTCACCCAGAACGCCGGAGCGAGCTGGAACCAAGTCGGGACCTGGCCCTCGGGCACGGCCTTTTCCTACATCTGGATCGACACCAACGACATCAACACGGTCTATGTGGCCTCCGTCACCGCCAGCTCCACGGCCACCCACCTCTGGAAAACCTCGAACTTCGGCGCCAGCTGGACCCCCATCGACGGCAACGGCTTCCCCGCCGGCATTCCCGTCAACGTGATCCAGAACGACCCCGGCGATTCCAGCACCCTCTACGCCGGGACCAACCTGGGCGTGTACAAATCCACGGACGGCGGAGCCTCCTGGGCCCGCTTCGGCACCGGCCTGCCCCTGGTGAACGTCAAGGAGTTCTACCTCGCCCCGGATTCCAGCCTGATGCGCGCCGCCACTTTCGGCCGCGGCTTCTGGGAACTCCAGACCTCCGGGGGCCCCACGGCGCCAAGCATCACCGGCCACCCCGCCAGCGCCACCGTGACGGCCCCCGCCACGGCCACCTTCACCGTCAGCGCCAGCGGGACCGCACCCCTGTCCTACCAGTGGCAGAAGAACGGCGCGGCCATCGGCGGCGCCACCGCGGCCTCCTACACGACCCCCGCCACCAGCACCGCGGACAGCGGTTCCACCTTCCGCTGCGTGGTCACCAACAGCGCCGGCAGCGCCACCTCCAATAACGCCACCCTGACGGTGAACGCTTCCGCCACCGCGCCCACCATCACCAGCCAGCCGGTCAGCCAGACCGTCACCGCCCCGGCCACGGCCACCTTCAGCGTGACGGCGTCCGGGACGGCGCCCCTCGCCTACCAGTGGCGCAAGAACGGCACCGCGATCTCCGGCGCCACCGCCGCCTCCTACACCACCCCCGCCACCGCCGCCTCGGACAACGGCGCCACCTTCAGCGTGGTCGTCTCCAACAGCGCCGGCAGCGCCACCTCCACCAACGCCACCCTGACGGTCAACACCTCCGCCACGGCGCCTTCCATCACCACCCAGCCCGCCAGCCAGACCGTCACCGCCGGCGCGACGGCCACCTTCTCCGTGGCCGCCTCCGGGACGGCCCCCTTCACCTACCAGTGGCGGAAGAACGGGACGGCGATTTCCGGAGCGACGGCCTCGTCCTACACGACGCCCGCCACCACCACCGCCGACAGCGGCTCGACCTTCAGCGTCGTGGTCAGCAACAGCGTGGGCAGCGCGACCTCGGCCAACGCCACCCTCACCGTCAACTCGGTCCCCCCGCCCACCACCTTCACGGAAGTGGAGCCCAATGACACCATCGCCACCGCCAACGCCGTGGCCGGGACCTACACCGCCATCAAGGGCAACCACGCCGCGACGGGCAACCCGGACTACTTCGCCTTGACCCTCGCCGCCGGCCAGAAGGTGACGATCAACATGACCGGCCCCACGGGCGTGGATTGGGACCTGGCCCTGAAGAACAGCGCGGGCACGACGCTTACCAGCAGCACGGGGTCGACGACCACCGAGAATGTGACCTACACGAACACCGGCGCGACGAACCTGACGGTCTACGCCAACGTCTACGTCTACAGCGGGACCAGCGCGACGCCCTACAACCTGGCGCTCAGCTACGTGACGCCGCCCCCGGCCGTCACCTACAACGAGGTGGAAGCGAACAACACCGCCGCCACCGCCAACGCGGTGCCGGACAACGCCACCAAGATCGTGGGCTACATCGGCTCCTCCACGGACAACGACTACTTCAAGGTGAACGTGGGCGCCGGCCGGACCCTCAACGTGAAGATGACGGGCCCCACGGGCACCGGCTTCGACTACGACCTCTACTTCTACAACGCGGCGGGCACCCAGCTGGCCAAGGGCACCGGCAGTACGACGACGGAGAACGTGAGTTGGACGAATACGGGCTCGGCCGCCGCCACGGTCACCGTCGCCGTGAAGCGCTACGCCGGCAGCAGCACGACCACGCCCTACAACCTCGCCCTCACCCGCTGAGGGGAGGCCTTCCCAGGAAGGGCCGCCGAAGGGCGGCCCTTCCGTTGGATGGGACCCGGGCGCTCAGACCGTCGCGCCGGCGCTCTCCCGGGCATGGTAGCTGGAGCGCACCAGCGGGCCCGCCTCCACCCGCAGGAAGCCCATCTCGCCGCCCCGGCGGCGGTACATCTCGAATTCCGCGGGCTCGACGTAGCGCTGCAAGGGCAGGTGCAGGGCCGAAGGGGGTAGATACTGGCCGATCGTGGCGATGTCCACCTTGGCGGCGCGCCAGTCCTTCATCAGCTCCAGCACCTGCTCCGGCGTCTCCCCGAGGCCCACCATGATGCCGCTCTTGGTGCGCAGGGCGGGGGCGCCGGCGTCCCGGAAAGCGGCGGCCCGGCTGAGCACTTCCATGCTCTGGTCGTAGTCGGCATCCGGCCGGACCCGACGGTAGAGGTGGGGCACGGTCTCCACGTTGTGGTTCAGCACGTCGGGTCCCGCGGCCAGCACGGCATCCAGATCCGCTTCGCGGCCGCGGAAGTCCGGGATGAGCACCTCCACGCTGCAGCCTTCGTTGAGGGTGCGGATCCAGCGGATGGTCTGCGCGAAATGATCCGCCCCGCCATCCTCCAGGTCGTCCCGGTTCACGGAGGTGACCACTGCGAAGGAGAGCTTCAGGGCGGCTACGGCCTCGGCGACCCGCTGGGGTTCGCCGGGGTCCAGGGATCCCGGCCTCCCCTTCCCCACATTGCAGAAGCCGCAGTGCCGGGTGCAGACGTCCCCCATCAGCATGAAGGTGGCCGTGCGGTGCACGCCCCAGCACTCGTTCAGGTTGGGGCAGCGGGCCTCCTCGCAGACCGTCACGAGTTTCTTGTCCCGCAGGAGGCCCTGGACCTCGTCCACGACCTCCGGGGCGGGAATGCGGATCTTGAGCCAGTCAGGCCGGGGGCCGGGAAGGACGGGAGGGCGCGCCATGGCATTCCAGTCTATCCGGGGGATAATGGGTCCATGGAACCGACCCCCGAAGCGACGTCCCCGGCTTCCCGTGAGGCGGCTCCGGCCCCCATGCCCGAAGCCCCCCGCACCTTCGAGCCCCCCAAGGGCTTCGAGACCAAGTTCCAGGGCCTGCCCCTGCACCTCTCGGCCTTCGAAGGGCCCCTGGACCTGCTGCTGCACCTGATCCGGGAGCAGAAGCTGGAGATCCTGGACCTGCCCTTGGCGGACATCACGCGTCAGTACATGGACTACCTGATGCTCATGGAGGAGCTGAACCTGGAGATCGCGGCCGAGTTCGTGGCGATGGCGGCCCAGCTCCTGCAGATCAAGTCCCGCATGATGCTGCCCCGGCCTCCGGCGGCGGAGGCGGAGGACCCCCGGGAGGACCTCATCCAGCGGCTGCTGGACTACCAGCAGGTCAAGGAGGCCGCCCGGGAGCTCACGGAGCGGGAAAGCGCCTGGCGCCACACGGTGTACACCAAGGGCCTGGACATCACGGAGCACGCGAAGACCGAGGAGGAACCCATCCGGGTCACCCTCTTCGACCTGCTGGGTGCCTACCGGGACGCCCTGAAGAAGCTGCTGCCGCCGCCCCCCGTCGAGGTGCGCACGCCCCCCAAGACCCTCGATATGCGCATCGCCGAGCTCATCGCCCAGCTGGCGGACCAGGTCTGGCACCCCTTCGGCGGCCTGCTGACCTCGGTGCAGTCCCGGGAGGATCTGGTGCTCACCTTCCTCGCCCTCCTGGAGCTGGTCCGCACCCGCCGCATCAAATTGGTGCAATCCGAAGCCTTCGGCGAGATCCGGGTCCAGGCGGCCTGAGGCATGACGAGGAATCCCTTGGCGAACGGCCTGGCCACCCACCGGCGCACCACCCGCATGATCGCCTTCGCCCTCTGGATGGCCATCTGGGTCTATGTTCTCATCTACGTCACCCAGATCCTGAAGGGCGATCCCCGGGGCTTCCTCGCGCCTATCGGCCAGGCGCCCTGGGGCAATCCTTTCCTGCCCGTGCTCTGCGGACTCGCGGTGTTGATGCCGATGCCCGCCCTGCTCCTGCGCTCGGTGATGATGGCCCGGGCCGCCATGATCGTCACCATGGCCCTTTTCGAATCCGTCGGGATCTACGGCCTGGTGCTGGGCTTCGCCCTCGGCCCCTCCACCGCTCCGGTGAGCGCCCTCATGTTCCTGGTGCCCCTGGTGCTGAATCCCTTCTTCCTGCCGCCCCACGCCCGCGCCGGCGACGGAGTCGGCTCCGGCCTCCGCCCCTCCTGAGCCATGGAGGACGCGACGAAGCCGTCCGGGGGCGAGCCGGATCCCCAGGAGAAGGCGCTGCACCGGGCCTTCCAGAAGGCCTACGGCCTCGGGCTGGTCCTCTGCGTCTGCTGGCCCCTGGTGCTGCAGCTTCTCCTCGGCCCGGTGATCCGGCCCGGGCAAAATGCCCCCCAGGGGGTCATCCAACAACTGGGCTACACCTTCACGGGGCTCACCTTCCTGGCGGCGGCCTTCGTGACCTGGCGCAGCCTGAAAATCCGGAACGGGTTCAGGGCCCTCGCCCCCGAGCGGCGGCCCCGGGTGCTCTTCCGGGAGGTGCTCTTTTATGCCGCCCTCTTCGAGCTGAGCTGCTTCTACGGGATCCTCTACTGGGCCCTGGTGGGGGGGGAGGCCAACCGCTACGCCCGCAGCTTCATCATGCTCACCAGCCTGATGTTCTTCTTCTTCGTGCCCCGCTGGGGGGCCTGGAAGGACGCCCTGGAGTTGGGGCCCGGGACCCGGGATTGAAGGCACGCGAAGCCGCGGTCGCCTCGTCCAGGCGGACCGTCCATCCGGCCAGGGCCCATGCCGCGGGGGGCGGCAGGGGTTATGCTTTGAGGCAACCCCAGGTTTCCCATGAACGATTCTCCCTCCCGCCCCAAGGACAACCCTTCGGGAAAGCGCAAGGCCAGCGAAACGGTGCCCTCCATGGACGCCCGCGCCGCCGCCCAGGAAGCCCTGCGCCACGCGGAGGAGAAGCTCGGCCTCGGGGAGACCCTCATCGTTCCGCCCCCGGGCGCCACGGAACGGCTCATCACCCCCTTGGACTCCCTGGTGTCGCCCTCGGAAGGCACCGTGCGCCTGCAGCGGGACATGGCCACCGAAGTGGGCCCCCCGGAAGCCGGCGCCCTGGATCCCAATGCCACCGCCCGGCTGCCCCGCAAGGACCTCGTCAGCCCCAGCGAAGGCACGATGCTGATGGCCGCGGTTCCGCCCCTTCCGCCCACCGCGGCCGTCCAGGGCGAGCCCGATACGGTCCCGGGCCTGGCCCCCGAGCCCTCACCCCATGAGGGCACCCTCCTGATGTCCGTCGGGGACCTTCACCCGGCGGCGCGCCCCGGGGACAGCACGGTCATCCTCAAGGTCGGCGAGCCCACGGCGCCCTCCCCCGGCGAGGGGACCCTGGTGCTGCCGGTGATGGCGAAGGATCCGGCCCCCAGCGAAGGGACGATGGTGCTGCCGGTGATGGTGAAAGATCCGGCCCCCAGCGAAGGGACGATGGTGCTGCCGGTGATGGCGAAGGATCCGGCCCCCAGCGAAGGGACGATGGTGCTGCCGGTGATTGTGAAAGATCCGGCCCCGAGCGAAGGGACGATGGTCCTGCCCGTGATGGCGAAGGAACCCGCTCCTAGCGAAGGGACGATGGTCCTGCCCGTGATGGCGAAGGAACCCGTTCCGAGCGCAGGGACGAAGCTCCCCGCCATGGAATCCGCCCCCCCTCCGGCGCCCCTCCCGATGGAGGACACACGCCCCGACCTCCTGCCGCCGGCCCCACATCCCGAAGCCTCCCGCGCCGCGGAAGGGACGCTGCTGATGCCCGTGCCACCCGAGCCCCGGGAAGCCTCCGTGCCCACCGCCGCGGAGGTCATCCGGGAGACCCTTCCGGAGGAGCCGGCCCTGGAGGCCCGCACCATCCGGGTGACCCAGGCGAACCTTCCGGAACTCCGGATGCCGGAACTGCCGGAGCTGGCACCCCCAGAACCCCCGGCGCCCGCGGCACCCACCGTCGCGATCGCGGCTCCCGTGGACCCTGGTCCCGCCATGGACGAGGAGGCGCCGAGGGCGACCCTCCACATGCCCCTACGGGACATGCCCGAGTCCCGCTACCGGGAGGCCCCACGGCCCGAACCCTTGCCCTCGCCGGTGGAACCCACCGTCGCCCTGAGCGCCCGGGAGCCCCTCTTTCCCATTCCCGAACCTGCCGCGGCGCCCCCGGAACCCACTCCGGCCTCCGCCGCCTCCCCCGCGGCGACCCATCGGATCCCGAAGCCCGCCGTGGCGGAGACCGATCCGGGCTCCCGGCCCGGCCGCTCCTTCGCCCTGGTCTGGGGCGGCGTGATCGGTCTCGTCATCCTGGGCTTTGCGGGACTCTTCGCCTGGCAGATGGGCTGGTTCCGCCCCGCATCGAAGGGGGCCGCACAGGGTGGAGACAATGGGCCAGGCCAGGTCCCGAAGGCGAAGATCTCCGCCACCGACGACGCGTCGAAGGTTCCGGAACCCATGCGCCCGGCCTACGAGAAGGCCCTGGCGGGGGATCCCAACGCCATGCTCTTCATCGCCACCTGCTACACCCAGGGCCTCTACGTGAGCCGCGACCCCCAGGAGGGCTTGAAGTGGTACCGCCGAGCCGCCGCCGCCGGGAATGCCACGGCGCAGCGGGATCTCCGGGCTCTGGAGGCTCAGGGCATCCGATAGGCACCGGCCGCCGCTAGCCTTCCAGGCCCGGTGCGCCCCTCCGCCAGGCTTCAACTTTGCTTGCGGCAGCCGGACCCAGGCAGGCCTGCAGGGCGTCCAGCTCCGCCTCCCGCACACCGGCCAGGCTGCCGAAGGTCTGCAGCAGCTTCTTCGCGCCCTTCTCGCCGATGCCGGGGATCTGCGTCAGCTCGGTCTGCAGGGTGCGCTTCGCCCGCAGGTTGCGGTGGTAGGCGATGGCGAAGCGGTGGGCCTCGTCGCGGATGCGCTGCAGCAGCTGGAGCACGGGGCTGCTCTTGGGGATGCGCAGGGGCTCGCTGCCGCCGGGCCGGAAGACCAGCTCCTCCTTCTTGGCCAGGCTGCCCAGCTCCAGGTGATCGAGGCCAAGTTCCTTCAACGCGGTCTCCGCGGCGTGGAGCTGACCCAGGCCGCCGTCGATGAGCACCAGGTTGGGGAACTCCCGGCCCTCGTCCCGCAGGCGGCGGTAGCGCCGGCCCACGGCTTCCGCCATGTTGGCGAAATCGTCGTTCTGCTCGTTGCTGATCTTGAAGCGGCGGTAGTGCTTCTTGTCCGGCACGCCGTCGGTGAAGACGACACACGAGGCCACCACCTCCCGGCCCTGGCCGTGGCTGATGTCGAAGCACTCCATGCGCCGGGGCACGTGGGAGAGGCCGAGAAAGGCCTGCAGACCCTCCAGCACCGCCTCGTTGAGGCGCGCGGGCTCGAACTTGCGCTCCAGGGCCAGGCGGGCGTTCTCCGTGGCCATGGTGAGGAGGTCCACCTTGTCGCCTTTCCGGGGCACCACGATGGCGGGCTTCGTGCCGCGCAGGGAGCCCAGCCACTCCCGCAGCAGCTCCAGGTCGTCGGGCTCGACTTCGGCGAGGATGCGGGCGGGCACCGAGTCCGTGGCGTAGACGCGCTTCAGCACTTCGGCCAGGACCGCGCCATCGAATTCCTCCACGTCCTCGAGGATGAACTCGTTGCGATCCACCATGCGCCCCTCCCGCATGACGAGCCGGTGCACGCAGGCGCGGCCGTCCAGCACGGCGCTGCCGTAGAGGTCCATGTCCTCCTGGTCCACCGTGGCGGCCTTCTGGCGGGTGAACCAGGCGTCCAACTGCTGGAGGGCGTCCCGGTGGGCGGCGGCCTGCTCGAAGGCGTCCACGGCCGCGGCCTGCCACATGGCGCTTTCCAGGCGGCGCTTCAGCTCGTCCCGCTTGCCCTCCAGGAAGAGGCGCGCCTCCGCCGCCTGCTCCCGGTAGGCCTCCTGGGAGACGGCGGCGATGCAGGGGGCCGTGCAGCGGTGCAGCTGGTACTTGAGGCAGGCACGGCCCCGCTTGCCGTCGATGTCGATGTCGCAGTCGCGGATCTGGAAGAAGCGATAGACCAGCTCGGCGGCGCGGTAGGCTCCGCTGGCGGGGAAGAAGGGGCCGAAGTAGAGCGATCCGTCCCGCTTGCTCACCTTCCGGGTGACATAGACCTTGGGGAAGGCCTCCTTCCAGGTGAGCTTCACATAGGGGTAGTTCTTGTCGTCCCGCAGCAGGATGTTGTAGGGCGGGCGGTGCTCCTTGATGAGGTTGTTCTCCAGGACCAGGGCTTCCAGCTCCGTTTCGCAGACGATGAACTCCAGGTCCCAGATGCGTGCCACCAGGCGCCTCGTCTTGGCGTCCTTCGGCGCCGCGGTGAAGTAGGACTTCACCCGGTTGCGCAGCACCTTGGCCTTGCCCACGTAGAGCAGGTTGGCTTCGGAATCCCGGTACAGGTAGCAGCCCGGCCGCGTGGGCAGGTCCGAAAGCTTGCGCTTCAGGACAGGGCTCTTCTCGAGGTTCGTGCGCGGCGCCACGGCTCCAGTCTATCGGGCGGCGGCCAGCGCGGCAGCGATCCCAGCCAGGGGCAGGGCGAGGAGGAGCGCAGTGAGCCACCACGCGGCGGGCCGCGCGTAGTTGAAGGTCCAGCCGATGCCGATGAGCTTGGGCACCAACAGGCGCGGATCCTCGCGGTTCACGTAGAATAGGCCCCACCGGTAGTGCTGGAGGTAGTCCCGGGGCATTTCCCGCCACGCGATGCGGACCATGAGGGTGATCCCCCAGGCCAGGAGGGCCAGGAAGCCCAGCATCACCGGCGCGAAGAGGGCCTGTCCGTGCAGGGGCGTGAGCACCACCAGGGCCAGGATCAGCGCCAGGCCCAGGATCACGGTCCCCCGCAGCGGCGCCATGGCCCGCCGCTGCACCCGCGCCAGGACGGGATCCTTGGGGACGGCGAAGTCCGTGAGGGCGAAGAGGAGGAGCCAGGTGAAGACCGGCAGCCCGAACAGGATCCAGGGGACGTGGGCCTTGGGTGTCCAGCCGTCGGGAAGGCCGCGTGGGCCCCAGTGGGTGGGCAGGGGATCGGGCAGGCGGGGCCAGAGGCTGGTGGCCAGGGCGGCCAGGGCCGCCAGACCCAGGAGGCCCGCGAGATCCCAGTTGGAGAAGCGGGAAGGAGGTGCGGGTTCGAGGGGGGCTTCCATGGGGTTCCGGGGAATCCCTCCATCTTCGAGCCTCCCGCCGTGGGCACAAGCCTGTGTGTGACCGCCCCCGCGTCCTGCGCCGCGCCTCGGCGTTTCTGGAGGCGCGGCGGCTAGAATCGGGGCCATGCTGAAGCTCGAATTCTTCGCCGTGGGCCCCCTGGGCTGCAACTGCTCCCTGCTGTGGGATCCGGAGCGGGGCACGGGGATCGTGGTGGATCCCGGAGGCGAAGGGGCGCGCATCCGCGCCCGGGTGGAGGCCCTGGGCTTCAGGGTGGAGGCCCTCCTCCACACCCACGCCCACTTCGACCACGTGGGCGCCACGAAGGAGTTGCAGGACCTCTGGGAGTGCCCGGCCCTCCTGCACCCCGGGGACGGCTACCTCATCGAGAACCTGGCCATGCAGACGGGCCTCTTCGGCATGCGGCCCATCCCCAAGCCCGAGATGGCGGCGCTGGAGGCGGGCCGGACCCACCTGGGCCTGGCGACCCTCCACACCCCGGGCCACACGCCGGGCTCCTGCTGCTTCCACGGCGCCTTCGAGCAGGGCCGCGTGGTGCTGGCGGGGGACACCCTCTTCCGGGGCGGCGTGGGCCGCACGGACCTCTGGGGCGGCTCCTGGCCCGAGCTGGAGGCAAGCATCCAGCGCTCCCTCTACACCCTCGACGACGGGGCCCTGGTCATCCCCGGTCATGGTCCCGCCACCACCATCGGCGCCGAGGCCGAGGGAAATCCCTTCGTCCGGCGGGGCTGATCAGCCGGCCCGCTGCGCGCCGGCCTCGGACAGGGGCCGCTGGGGCAGGGCGAGGATGAAGCAGGAGCCCTTGCCCACTTCGCTTTCCACGCGGATGTCGCCGCCGGCCTGGGCCAGGATCCCCTGCACGCTGGAGAGCCCGAGGCCGCTGCCCTTGCCCGGGGGCTTGGTGGTGAAGAAGGGGTCGAAGATGCGCTCCAGCTGCTCCGCGGGAATGCCCGTGCCCGTGTCCCGCACCTCCAGGAGGCCGAAGGCCTCGGCGGGATCCTGGCGCACCGCCAGGGTCAGCGTCCCGCCGCCGGGCATGGCGTCCACGGCGTTGGAGACCAGGTTCAGCAGCACCGCCTCCAGGACCTCCGGGTCCATCACCACCACCACGGGGTCCTCCGGGACCTCCAGGCGCAGGGCGACGCCGGGGCCGAGGGTCCCCCGGAGGGCCGGGGCCAGGTCCGAAAGGAAGGAGGCCGCGTCCAGGGCCCGGGGTTGCATGGGGACCTGGCGGCCCACCGCCAGGAGTTCCTGCACCATCCGGTGGCCGCGGATGGCGGTCTGCTCGATGACCCCTACGCCCTCATGGGCGGCGGGGCCCTGCTCCATGCGCATGAGGGCCGCCCAGCTCTGGATGGCCGCGAAGAGGTTCTTGAGGTCATGGGAGATGCCCGCGGCCATGGCGGCCACCGCCTGGACCCGTTGGGCCCGGAGGAGTTCAGCCTGGCTGCGGCGCAGCTCGGCGGTGCGGGCCTCCACCCGGGCTTCCAGGGATCCCGACAAGTTCGACAGGTCGCGGAGGGCCAAGTGCTCCCGGGCGCAGAGGAGAAAGCCCAGGGCGCACCAGGTCCAGGCCAGCAAGGCGTCCGCCGGCTGGCCCCTCGTGACGCGCAGGGCGCCGTAGCCCATGGCCGCGAGGACGGGGATGTAGACGAGGCGCGAGACCAGGAAGGGCGGGGCCTGGGGCATGCGCACCGGCCCCGCCTTGGAACGGGGCCAAAGGGCCGCGAGGCCGAAGCAGAGGGTGCCCGCGCCGAAGAGGATATCGAGGCGCGTGCCCAGGTCGCTGCGGTAGGCGCCGTGGATGGAGAGGGAGGAATAGAGCCCCTGGCAGACCACCTGGAGGGCGAGGCCCAGGCGCAGCAGGTTCAGGGGCCCCCGGAAGTAGCCCATGACCGCACGGGTCTCCTGGAAGAACCACGCGGTCCCCGCGGCGATGGCGAGGATCGGGTAGGCGAGGGTGAGGACGTAGGGCGTGGTGAGTTCGGGGTTGCGCTGGACCAGGTCCCGCAGGAGGAGGCCCCAGGCCATGAAGAGGGCCGAGCCCCCCACCATGAGGCCGTCCAAGGCGGTCTGGGCGCGCTGGGTGGGGAGGCGGTGGGCCACGGGCCAGGCCAGCACCCCCTGGCCGAGGCAGAGGAGGCTCAGGGTGTAGCCCACGTGGCGGAGGCTGCCCCAGGGCCCGGACAGGTGCACCAGGTCCAGGACGACCACCAGGTAGGCGGTGGCGGCGGCGTGCCAGAGCAGGGCGGCGCCCCAGGCCCGCCAGGGCCGGGGGTAGGGTTCCCGCGGGTGGCGGCTGCGCCCCAGGCAGGCCAGGCCCGCGAAGAGGGAGAGGAGTCCCCGCAGGGTGTCGTCCCAGAGCACGTCCCATTCGAAGGGCTGGCCGCGGAACCGGCCCACCATGGGCAGGAGGCCCGCGGAGCCCAGGGCCCAGAGCAGCATCAACCCCGCGAAGGGGGCCCAGCGGGGAAACTGGGAGACGGCCCTTGCGGGGCCGGAGGCTGGGGCTGAATCAGGCATGGGGACCGGAGGGTTCCCCAAGGGTGCGGCTGCGGGTGACGTTTGTCACGGGCGGGCGAAGAGGATGCAGGCGCGCCGTGCGAAGATGGCACGACTTCAGGAGACCTGCCATGGAAGCCCTCATCGCAAGCCTTGGCTGCCTCGGCCCCATCGGCCTGGCCTTCTTCGTCTGGCTCCTCACCTGCATCAAGATCGTCAACGAGTACGAGCGGCTGGTGGTGTTCACCCTCGGCAAGGTGAACACGGATCCCAAGGGCCCCGGCCTCGTCTTCATCTTCCGCCCCTTCCAGACCGCAGTGACCGTGAGCCTGCGCACCATCGTCATGGACGTGCCCAGCCAGGACATCATCACGCGGGACAACGTCACGCTGAAGGTGAGCGCCGTCGTGTACTCGAAGGTCCTGGACCCCAAGCTGGCCATCCTCGGCGTGGAGAACTACTACTTCGCCACCAGCCAGATCGCCCAGACCACCCTGCGCTCGGTGCTGGGCGAGGTGACCCTGGATGAGCTCCTGGCGGACCGCGAGAAGCTGGGCGTGCGCCTGCGGGAGATCATCGACTCCTCCACCGAGCCCTGGGGCATCGAAGTCTCCAGCGTGGAGCTGAAGAGCGTGGACCTGCCGGAGCAGATCCAGCGCGCCATGGGCAAGCAGGCCGAGGCCGAGCGGGAGAAGCGCGCCAAGATCATCGCCGCCGAGGGCGAGCTCCTGGCCAGCCAGCAGCTCCTGGAGGCCGCCAACAAGATCAGCCAGAACCCCGTGGCCATCCAGATGCGTTACCTGCAGACCCTCACGGAGATCGCCGTGGAGAAGAACAGCACCATCGTCTTCCCCCTGCCCATGGAGCTGATGAAGGCCTTCGAGAAGTTCTCGGAGAAGTAGTCCGCCGCCGGTTCCGGAAGGCCGCGAGGAACCCGCCTTCGCGGCCTTCAGGCCGTTAACATGGACGCGGAGGACCCATGCAGATCGGCCCCTGGGACGTGCGGATCATCAGCGGCGGCACCTTCCGCCTGGACGGCGGCGCCATGTTCGGCACGGTGCCTAAAGTCGTCTGGAACAAGGTCTATCCCGCGGACGCGGAGAACATGATCCCCATGGCCACCAACTGCCTGCTCATCCGGGGCGAAGTCGCGGGCCGGAGGCACGTGATCCTCGTGGACAACGGGAACGGGGACAAGGAGAGCGACGACTTCATGGCCCGCTTCAAGTTCGAGGGCCGGGGCGTGCTGGACCGGGAGCTGGCGAAGCACGGCGTGATGCCCGAAGACGTCACCCTCATGCTCCTCACCCACCTCCACTTCGACCACGCCGGCGGCAGCACGCGCTTCGACGCGGAAGGCAACCTGGTCCCCAGCTTCCCCAACGCCCGCTACGTGGTGCAGGCCCGGGACCTGGAGGATGCGAAACATCCCCACCTCCGGGTGAAGGCCAGCTACCTGCCCAAGAACTGGGAGCCCCTGGAAGCCGCGGGCATTCTGGACACGGTGGAGGGCGCGGCCCAGATCCTCCCCGGCATCTCCGTGCGCCTGGCCCCGGGGCACATCCAGGGCCTGCAGAACGTCGTCGTCGAAGGGGACGGGAAGCGGCTGATCTACCTCGCCGACCTCATCCCCACCGCCCGCCACATCCAGCCCGCCTGGGTCATGGGCTACGACCTGGACGTGGTGACCTGCGTGGACGAGCGCCAGAAGGTGCTGGACGAAGTGGCGGGGCAGGGGACCGTGCTCGTCTTCGAGCATGATCCGGACATCCCCGCGGGGACGGTGGCGAAGGACGCCAAGGGCCGCTACGCGGTGGAGCCGGTGGCGATCTGAGGCCGCCCCTCAGCTTCGGCCCTCCGGGGAGGCGGCGGGCACCGGCTTCGGCCAGAGGAGGGAGGCCGCGACGGAGCCGCCCACCAGGAGGCCGATGACGCCGAGGCTCCAGGCCGTGGGCACCTTCAGGACATCGACCGCCAGCATCTTCGCCCCCACGAAGACCAGCACCAGGCTCAAGCCCACCTTGAGCAGGTGGAATCGATCCACCACGCCGGCAAGCAGGAAATAGAGGGACCGCAGGCCGAGGATGGCGAAGATGTTCGACGTGAAGACCAGGAAGGGATCCTTGGTCACCGCGAAGATGGCGGGCACGCTGTCCACCGCGAAGACCAGGTCCGTCAGTTCCACGGCCACCAGCACCAGCAGCAGGGGCGTGGCGTAGCGGCGGCCGTTCAGCACCACGGTGAAGGCGGGGCCGTGGTAGGTCTCCACCGCCGGGACCAGGCGGCGGAAGAGCCGGAACACCGGATTGGAGCGAGGGTCGAATCCCTCGCCGCGGACGACCAGCATCTTGATGCCGGTCAGCAGGAGGAAGGCGCCGAAGACATACAGGACCCAATGGAACCTGGCCAGCAGGGCCGCGCCCAGCCCCACGAAGACCGCGCGCATCACCAGGGCGCCCAGGATGCCCCAGAACAGCACCCGGTGCTGGTAGGCAAGGGGCACCGAGAAGGCGCCGAAGATCAGGACGAACACGAAGATGTTGTCCACGCTGAGGGCTTTCTCGATGAGGTAGCCCGTGAGGAATTCCATGCCCCGATCCGGGCCGTGGAAGTGCCAGAGGCCCGCGTTGAACACGAGGGCCAGGGCCACCCACACGGCGCTCCACGCCGCGGCCTCCTTCACTGTGACCCTGTGGGCCGTGCGGTGGAAGACGCCCAGGTCGAGGGCCAGCATGCCCAGCACGAAGGCCACGAAGGCGGCCCACATCCAGGGCGTCGCGACGGATTCGATCATGGCCTGCTCCTCAGGGCTCGCGGCCCAGGAGGCGCGCGAGGCGGCGGCCGCATCGGTCGGCGGCGCGGGTGATGACCGCGTAGGCGTCGGCGCCCCGGTCTTCGGTTATCAGCGTTCCGCCCTGACTGAGCTGGAGGACGATGCGGCACACCATGTCCTCGCCGCCCTGGGGCCCATTCAGGCCCTCCAGGCGCAGGACGACGCGCCGAACCGAGGCGCCGAAGCGCGAAAAGGCGAAGGCCAGGCGGCGCTGGGCGTGGTCCGCAAGGGCCTCCGTCAAGGGGAGGTCCCTTCCTTTGATCTCGATCTCCATCGTCCCCCCCCGCAGTGCAGGTTCCAATCTGGGGGCTCTTGAAACATCAAACAAATCTAAAAAACATTTAAAAATATAGAAAAAATAAATAAGATTTCGAATCATGGAATGGCTGAACTACCACCACCTGCTCTACTTCTGGACCGTGGCCCGGGAGGGCGGCGTGACGGCGGCGGCGAGGGTGCTGCACCTCTCCCAGCCCACCCTCAGCGCGCAGGTCCGCGCCCTGGAGCGCGCCTTCGGGGAGCGGCTGCTCCAGAAGTCCGGCCGGGGGGTGGCGCTCACCGACGCCGGCCGGACCGTCTTCGCCTACGCCGAGGAGATCTTCAGCCTGGGCCAGGAGCTCCAGGGGGTCATGCGGGGCCTGCCCGTGGGGCGCCTCCCGCGCCTCGCCGTCGGCGTCTCCGACGTGCTGCCCAAGCTGATGGTGCAGAAGGTCCTGGAGCCGGCCCTCCGCCTGCCCGAAGCCCTGACCTTGGCCTGCGTGGAGGACAAGAGCGAGACCCTGCTCGCGGACCTGGTGGCGGGGAAGCTCGACCTGGTGCTCACGGACCGGCCCCTGGATCCCCAGGCGAGGCTCAAGGCCTTCAACCATCTCCTGGGGGAGTGCGGTGTCGGCATCTTCGCGGCGCCGGCCCTCGCGCGGCGCCTGAAGGGCCGCTTCCCCGGCAACACGGACGGCGAGCCCTGGCTGCTGCCCTCCCAGGAGACGGCCCTGCGCCGGGGCCTGGACCAGTGGATGCGCGCCCAGGGGATCCATCCGCGCATCCGCGGGGAGTTCAACGACAGCGCCCTGCTCAAGTCCTTCGGCCACGCGGGGGAGGGCCTCTTCGCCGCCCCGGACGCCATCGCCGGGGAGGTCGTGCGCCAGTACGGCGCCCGCCGCCTGGGCCCCGCCGAGGGCGTGCGGGAGCGGATCTACGCCATCTCCATCGAGCGCCGGCTCCGGCACCCCGCCGTGGTGGCCATCTCGGAGGCGGCCAAGGGCAAGGTCTTCGCCTGAGGGCCGCCGGCGGATTCAGTGCTGCGGCGCGGACCGGCGCATGGGCACGAAGCGCACGGCGCTGATGCGCTGTTCCTCCTTGCCCCGCGCGGTCCTGCGCACCAGGACCAGCTCCTGCTCCCCGGTCCCGACCGGGGCCACCAGCCGGCCGCCCACCTTCAGCTGGCGCCAGAGCGGCTCGGGGATCTCGGGCACCGCGCAGCTGAGGATCACCGCGTCGAAGGGCGCCTCCTCGGGCCAGCCGGCGAAGCCGTCCCCGCAACGCACCTGGACCTTCCTCGCCTCCACGGCCGAGAGGGTGCGCCGGGAGGTCTCGCAGAGGGACGCTTCCAGCTCGATGCCGAAGGCCCGGCAGCCCATGCGGTCCAGCAGCCCCAGCACGTAGCCGCTCCCGGAGCCCACCTCCAGGACCCGGTGGTCCGGCCGCAGGTCCAGGGCCTGCAGCATGAGGGCCACCACGTAGGGCTGGCTGATGGTCTGCCCCTGGCCGATGGGCAGGGGCCGATCGACATGGGCCAGGGCCCGGTGCTCCGCCGGCACGAAGGGATGGCGGGGCAGGGCGCGAAAGGCGGCCAGCACGGCGCGGTCGCGGATGTCCCGGGCCTCGAGCTGCTCCCGCACCATGGCCTCCCGGGCCTGACGCTCTGCGTCCGGGGGGGCGGGCGACCCGGCCAGGAGGATGGCCGGAAGGAACAGGAGGGCTCGCACGGCGAAGTCCAGGGTAGGCCCGGAAGGCTCGCCCTGCAGCCCGGACGGGAACATCCGCCTACACTGGACCTACCAAGTCTCAAGGAAGCCCATGTCCTTCACCCCCGGATCCAAGCGCGGCGAGATGGCCGAGATCAACATGACGCCCATGATCGACGTCATGCTGGTGCTCCTCATCATCTTCATGGTGGCGGCGCCCATGCTCACCACCGGCGTGGACGTGAGCCTCCCGGAATCCCGCACCGGCAAGAACCTGGAGAGCGAGGCCCTGACGGTCTCCCTGGCCCTGGACGGCCGCATCCAGTTCGGCGCCAAGACCGTGCGGGAGGCCCAGCTGAAGTCCGAGCTGAAGAGCGCCGCGGAGGCCTCCCGCAAGCGGCCCATCCTCGTGCGCGCCGACCACAACATCCCCTACGGGCGGGTCATCGCCGTGGTGGACCTCATCCGGGAAGCGGGCTTCTCCCAGGTCGGCTTCGTCACCGCCGGGGCGGTGGTGCCGCCGCCTGCCGCGCCCGAACGATGAGTCAGGATCTCCAGGCCTTCCTGCGGGAGCGTTCGACGCTGGGCGCCATCCCCTGGCCCCTGGTCATCGGCGCCAGCGCCGGCGTCCACGCCCTACTCGTGGCCTCCCTCTGGTTCACTCCCAAAGGCGCCCCGCCGGAGCCCGAGGTGAAAGTCACCTGGGTCACCCTGCCGGCCTCCGGAGGCGTCTCCGGGGGCAGCGGGCCCGTGGAGGAGGGCAGGCAGGGGGAACGCCTGCGGCGGGTGGAGGAAGTGGCCCCGAAGACCCCGGACAAGGTCAGCGGCCTGGAAAAGGCGCCGGACGCCATCGGCGTGAAGGCCCCCAAGGCCCCGGTGAAGGGCACCAATCCGGACCCGGCCAGCACGGGCACCTCGCCCATCGCCGCGAAAGGAAAGAACCCCGAGAAGAATCCCACCACCGGCGCCGCAGGGCGGGGCGGAGGCAGCGGGATCGGCGAGGGCAGCGCCATTCCGGGCCTCAAGACCAGCAGCGGCATCCAGGGCGGTACCGGGCTCATCGGCCAGCTGGACGGCAGTTTCCCCTTCCCCTGGTATTTGCAGTACGTGCAGGACACCCTCACCAGCAACTGGGGCCGCATGTCCTCTGCCCAGGGCCGGGTCAGCGTCTACTTCCGCATCCGCAAGGACGGGCGCATCGAGGGCCTGCGCATCGAGACCAGCAGCGGGAATTCCGCCCTGGACCAGAGCGCGGAGATCGCCGTGAAGCGCGTCAGCCGCTTCAATCCCCTGCCGGACGGCTTCGACGGGGATTCCCTGGGGGTGCGGTTCTGGTTCACGTACCTGGGGAACTAGGCTTCCGCCTCCCGGACCTTCCGGTGCTTGCGCAGGATGAGGGTGCTGCCGACGGGGTTGCGGTCCATGATGACTTCGTCCATCACCGCCCGCATGAAGTAGACGCCGCGGCCCCCGGGCTTGAGGAGGTTCTCGGGGAGGTTCGGATTGGGGATGGACGCCAGGTCCACGCCGCCCCCCTGGTCCAGGATGCGGATCTCGATCTGATCGTGGGTGGGGGTGAAAACCACCTTCACGGACTTCTTCTTGTCCAGCTTGTTGCCGTGGCGCATGGCGTTGGCGATGCCCTCCTGGATGGCCAGCCAGAGCCGCTCGCCGTCCTCGGTGGAGAAGCTCATGTGCTTGAGCAGCTCGCTCCCCCCCACCTGGATCAGGTCGATGAACCGGAGATCCGTGTTGCAGGTCAGGGTGACCGGAAGAAGCGGTGCTTGGGCCATGCTCAACTACCCCCGTTGTCGGAGTGCTCGAAGGCCCAAGGTACTTGGAATCCCGCGGCGGACGCCAGGGATTTCACCCCCGGAGCTCCTCCCCCTCCGGCCGGCGCGTCCATTGGGTGTGAACCCCGGGAGCATCGGCGCTATCCTGGATTGTCTGACCGGGCTGGTCAGGAAAGGGCTCCATGAAGGTCATCGTCGCCAAGACCGCGGGTTTCTGCTGGGGCGTGAAACGCGCCATGGACGCCGTGCTGGAAGCCTCGTCCCATGGCGGCAGCCAGGTGCAGACCCTGGGGCCCCTGATCCACAATCCCCAGGCCCTCGACCTCATCGCCAAGCGGGGCGTCGCGGTGGCGGAGGCCCCGGACCAGGTGGGCCGCGGCACGGTGGTGATCCGGGCCCACGGCATCCCCATCCAGGACCTGCGGGGCCTGAAGGAGCGCGCGGCCAACGGCGAGATCAAGATCGTCAACGCCACCTGCCCGGAGGTCGCCAAGGTCCACAGCAAGATCAAGAAGTGGAGCCCCAAGGGCTACTTCACCGTGATCCTGGGCAGCCATGGCCACGCCGAGAGCGTCGCCCACCGCAGCTTCGCCGAGCACGGCTCCACCATCGTGAGCAGCCAGGCGGAGGCCGACGCCCTCACCCCCGAGCAGCTCGAGAAGGTGCTCATCGTGGCCCAGACCACCTTCACGGTGAAGGACTTCCATGCCATCTCCAAGTCCATCCAGGCGAGGGCCGGGGACTGCATCGTGGAGAACACCATCTGCGAGGACACCTGGATGCGCCAGGACGAAGCCAAGGAACTGGCCCAGACCGTGGACAGTGTCATCGTGGTGGGGGGCAAGGCCTCCTCCAACACCAAGCACCTGGCGGAACTGGCCCATCACTACGGCAAGCCCGTGCAGTACGTGGAGACCGCCGACGAGCTGGACCTGTCCCGCTTCAAGGGCGACGAGACCGTGGGCGTTCTGGCGGGCGCCTCCACCCCCACCTGGCTGGTGGACGAGGTGGTGGACGTGCTGGAGCAGCTCGGCGACGCGCCCGGCCGCCTCACGCGCTTCATGTACACCGCCTTCGGCGCACCGCTGCTGCTGGCCTTCGGCGCCGCCCTCATGACCCTCGGGGCCCTGGCCTGGATGGGCCTGGGCCGTCACTGGCAGTTCCCGGTGATCACCGGGAGCTACGTCCTGGCCATGTACCTTTTGACGCCCTACCTCGATCCCATGGGGCTGGGGGCCAAGGGCCCCGGCCGGGCGCGCTTCCTGGAACGCAACCGCAAGCCCCTCCTGGCCACGGCCCTGGTGGCCCTGGTCTCCGCCCTCGGCACCTCGGCCTTCCTGGGCTTCAAGCCCCTGCTGGTGGTGGCCGGAGCCTCCCTGCTGGGCATCGGCTACAAGCTCCAGGTGAAGGCGGGGGGAAAGCATCTCAGCCTGTCGGCCATCCCGGGTTCGAAGGATGTCCTGGTCGCCGCGGCCCTCGGGGTGGTGGCGGTGGCCATGCCCATCTGGCACCTGGGGCACCGATTCGACCTGGCGGCCTTCGCGGCCCTGGCCCTGGTCACGGTGCTCGTCTTCGCCCGGACGGTCATCTACGACATCATCGACATGCAGAACGATCAGATCATCGGGAAGGAAACCCTGCCCATCCTCATCGGCAAGCGCCGGGCCAAGGGGGTGGTGGCCGCGCTGCTGGCCGGCCTGTTGGGCCTCATGGGCTGGCTCACCTTCGCCCAGTGGCCCGGGTCCCAGGGCTGGGCCGCGGCCGGAATCTTCCTGACCTGCATCGCCTACCCCATGGTCTACCTCTGGCTCTACCACGAGCGCTTCACCACCGGCCGGGCCAGTTTCGAGGTCAAGGCGGAACTGAGCTTCTACCTGGTGGGGCTCCTCGCCCTGCTCTGAATTCCAGGACGGAAAGAAGTTGCACCCTGGCAACGGGTGGGAAAGGTGCTTAGAATTCGGCACTCCTACCCGAGGTTAATGTGCCGATGAACCGCTTACTGCCTTTCCTGGCCTGCGCTGGCAGCCTTCTCGCCCAGGACGCCTCCGAGGTCCCCCTGGGCCTGAACCTCCCGACGGCCCAGAGCCTGGAGATGGGTGACGTGGGGGTGCGCTTCACCCACCGCTTCACGGAACGGGCCCGGAGCAACGGGTACGACGTCTACGGGCTGGACGGCTACGCCTTTGCCGCCGTGGGCCTGGACTTCAGTTTCAAGGCCTTCAAGGGCTGGAACCTCCAGCTCTATCGCACGGCGGACCAGCGCACCTTCACCGCCGCCATCCAGAAGCAGCTCTACGCCGGCGAGGGCTGGCGCGCCGCGGTGCGGGTGGAACGGTATGACGAGGTGGTGAAGGACAACCGGAGTACTGTGGGCGTCAGGGAGGGCAAAGTGGGATCCACGGTGCTCGTGCCACTGGAAGCCCTGGCCGGGCCGGTGACCTTCTCCCTCGTCCCGGCTTACATCAATCGTTCGGCCACCCGGGCGGAAGCCGTCTTCAACGTGGCGGCGGCCCTGCGGTGGGATCTCTCGGAGAAGCATCGGATCCACGGCGAATACTACCCCCGGCCGGGGAAGCTGAAGGACACCCAGGTGCCCTCCGGCGCCACGACCCGTGATCTGGAGCCCGGCTGGGCCCTCGGCTACACCTACCGGACCCGGGGCCACCGCTTCAGCGCCATGGCCACCAACGTCCTGGGCACCACGGCCCACCAGGTGCTCTCCGGAGACTACAACGGCATCGGCCCGGCCCGGGGCGGCGACTGGGTCCTGGGCTTCAACGTGGTGAGGATTTTCTGAACCGAGGAGGAACCATGCGTCCCCTGGCAGCCGTACTTGTCGTCTTCGCTTTGACCCCGGCCCGGTCGGCGGAACTGGCCTTCAAGAAGGAGGGGAAGGGGCCCGGCGTAGTGTTCATCCACGGCTTCGGCGGCAACCGGGGCGTCTGGGCCGAGCAGGTGACCCGGATGAAGAAGGACCACACGGTCCTCACCGTGGATCTGCCGGGCCATGGAGACAGCGCCGCCCCCGCCATCAAGGAAGGAACCGTGGACCTGGACCTCATCGCCTCCGAGGTGGCGGCGCTGATGCGCAAGCAGAAGGTGACGCCGGCGGTGGTGGTGGGGCACAGCACCGGCGGGAGCCTGGCGATCCGGGTCGCCCTGGCGGATCCCGGGGCCGTCAAGGGGCTGGTCCTGGTGGACGCCATCCTCGCCCCCGCGGAAGCGGCCCGCGAGGAGGCCTTCGCGAAGGGCCTGGACGCCGATCCGGCCCGGACCCTCGGAGACTTTTTCGGAGGCCTGGCCGGGGACGAAGGCCAGAAGGGGCGCGTGCTCCGGGACGCCCTCAAGGTGCCGGTGCCCGTCCTCAAGGCCTACCGCGCCTCCCGGGTCGCTGACAACGCCGGCGACCGCGCCTCCGGCGTCACGGCGCCCGTGGCCTTCTTCACATCCAGCTCCCTGATCCCGGATCCCTCCAAGGAGAAGGAGGCTCTGCAGCGGCTGGGCTTGGCGAAGATCCCGAAGCTCTCCGTGTCCTACTTCGTGAACGCGAAGCACTGGATCATGTGGGACGAGCCCGACACTTTCGAGGTCCTCTTCAACGACTTCGAGGCCGGCCTCGGCGCCGCGAAGTAGCCCGAACAAAGACCCGCGCGCCGAGGGGTTGGCGCGCGGTGTGCACATCCCGGTTTTCCCTTCGGATCACACGTGAGCACCCGGATCCGCCCGTCACCCAACGGAGGAGGCCCTCCGGGATGTGCAACCCTAATGTGCGCGCGCGGCGACGGCGGCGCCCCTCGAAAGCCGCCGGGGGAACGGGTTCCTTGACGAGCGGTCGCATTCGGCCCCCGAGAGGTGGCTCCGGCCGGTTCCTGGATCGGATGGGTGGGGACCGGCCCGGTGTGCTAGGCTTCCCCCACTTTCCACGGAGGAAACCATGCGCAAGAAGAGCCTCGCCATCCTGGCCGTGACCGCCGTCGCCGCGGGCATCCTGGGCTACGCCGCCGGGACCAAAAGCTACCAGGTCACCGGACCCGTCACGGAAGTCAGCGCCGACAGCGTCACCGTGCAGAAGGGCAAAGAGCTGTGGCAGATCGCCGTGCCCAAGGGTACCAAGGGCGCCGAGGGGCTGAAGAAGGGCGACAAGGTGACGGTGTACTACTCCATGACCGCCACGGAGATCGAGAACAAGGACGCGAAGAAGGCCGAACCGAAGAAGGACGAGAAGAAGGCCGATGCCAAGAAGAAGTAGCCGCAGGCTTTCCGAATCGGTCCCCATGGAGCGCCGCCGGCGCTCCTTTTTCGTCGCGAGAGTCCAAGCTTAGGGATGATGGAGGCCCCGTGACCGCGCCCACTTCCGCCCATGCCCGCGTCCCCGACCGCTGGGCCCTCGTCACCGGTTGTTCCACCGGCATCGGCAAGGCTCTCGTGGACCAGCTCCGGGCCCGGGGCTGGGGGGTGGTGGCGACGGCGCGCAACCTCTCGGATCTGGGGGATTTGGAGAACGGCCCGGACCTCCTGCGCAAGGCCCTGGACGTAACCGACCCCAGGGCCATCGCCCGCGTGGTCTTCGAGACCGGGGACTTCCCCATCACGGCCCTCGTCAACAACGCCGGTTACGGCCAGGTGGGTCCCCTGGAGGTGATCACCGAGGAGGAGCTGCGCCGCCAGTTCGAGACCAACGTCATCGGCGTCCACGCCATGACCCGCGCCTTCCTGCCGGTCCTGCGGCGCAACGCGAAACGCAGGGGCGAGGCCCGCATCGTCCAGGTGGCCTCCATGCTGGGGCGCCTCAGCATTCCCCTGGCCGGGCCCTACAACGCCTCCAAGCACGCCGTGGTGGCCCTGGCGGAGACCCTGCGCCTGGAGGTCGCGCCGGAGATCCGCGTCATCCTCGTGGAGCCCGGCGCGATCCGGACGCAGTTCCGGGAGACCCTGGCCAAGGTCTGGGGCGATCTGCCGGAGCGGGTGAAGGGGACACGCTACGAGCGCATTCTCGCGGACTACATGAATACACGGAAAGCCCAAAGCGAGGCGTGGGCCGGGGATCCCGTGGCCTGCGCGGCGCGCATCGCCGCCGCCATGGACCGGAAGCGGCCGCCCCGGCGGGTGGTGGTGGGACGGGACGCGCGGTGGGTGGGCCGCCTCAAGGCGCTGTTGCCGGCCTGGCTCTGGGAGCGGCTGCTGAAGCGGGCCTACGGGATTCGGTGAGGCGGCCGGGGGTTAGGCCGAGGCCGCCGCAGCCTCCTTCCGCCAGCGGTCGAAGAGGCGGCGCCGCGCCTCCAGCAGGGGCAGGACGTCGGGAATGCCGAGCACGAGGGTCTCCAGCTCCCTCAGGTAGCCGGGTTCGCGGATGAGCGCCCGCAGGCCGTCGAGGCAGGGATGGACCATGGCGAAGACCGCCAGGTGCTCCGAATTGGCGGCGAGGAAAAGGTCCCGGTCCAGGGCGCCGCGATTCACCAGGGCCGCCGCCATCTCCCAGTAGGTGGTCACCATGCGGTAGGCGGCGCTGGCGGCCGCCCCGCTCTGGAGCAGGGCGAGGATGTCCGCGGGCCCGGCCGGGGCGAAGTCCGTCGCGAACCAGGCCCGGGCCCGGCGGAGTTCGGGTTCGCGCCGCAGTTCATAGAGGTGGAGGATGGTCTGGCCGTGCGGGCAGAGGTCGGTCATGGCGCGCTCCAGGGAACGGGGGCCTCAGGCGATGAAGCGCAGGGCGGGATCGAAGAGCTCCGCCTCGAAGCGCTCCAGGCAGCTCCGGTAGGCGAGGCCGTCGGCGAGGAAGGCTACGGCGGCCCGCTGCACCTCCGCCGACTTCAGGATGCGCCGGTGGCCGAGGCCCTCCGTGCGGTGCAGCTCGGCGCCGGGCCAGGCCGCCACGATGGCCTCGCCTTCGGCGATGGGGACGTCCCGGTCCCCGGCGTCGTGGAAGACCTGGAGGCGCGCGCGCATCTCCGGGGCCACCGCGGGCACTTCCAGCTGCGTCCAGGTGAAGCCCAGGCGCACGGCGAAGCGGCGGGTGAATTCGGGCACCCAGGGGGCGGGCAGGCCCAGGAAGCCCAGGAACTGCTCGTAGTAGGTCCGGGCCCGGGCCGGCGGCGCGATGAAGCAGGCGCGGTCCACGTCCAGGCCCCGGGCCAGGGCCACGGCGGCGCCGGCGCAGCCCATGGAGTGGGCGACGAGCCCGTGCACCGGCCCCACCCGCGCCGCCACGGCCTCCAGGGCCTCGGCGAAGTGGAGGATGGAGGCCTGTCGGCCGCCGCTGGCGCCGTGGGCGGGGCCGTCGAAGGCCACGACCCGGAAGCCCGCGTCCACCAGGGGCGCGATGAAGCCCCGGAGCTGGCCCGCGCGGCCGCCCCAGCCGTGGACCAGGAGCACCGTGGGCGCCGAGCCCTGGCGCGGGCCCCAGGACCAGACCGCCAGGTGGCGGCCCTGGAAGGGCAGGCGATGGGCGCGGCCCGTGGCCAGGGTGTCGGCCTCCGCCGGGGGCAGGGGATGGCGGGGCGGCGTGAGGAAGAGGCGCTCCGCCAGGCGGGCGGCCAGGGGCGGAGAGAGGGACCGCAGGGCCTGGAAGGCGTGGCGCAGGAGGTGGAAGGAGAGGGGCATGGTCCTTGTCATCGGGTTTTCCTCTTCAGGCGGCGGAGCAGGCGGACGGCGGGGCTGAAGGGCCGGGGCGGCAGGTCCTGCCCCAGGGCCCGCGCCGCGCAGTCCAGGGCGTCCTCCACGAGGGCGTCGTGCAGCCAGCGGATGGCCAGGGGCCATTGGAGGCGCATCCCTTTCCGGAGTTCGGCCCGCACCGTGTGCCGCAGGATGCTCCGGGCCTCGCCCAGGGGCTCGATGTCGAAGCCGTGCCAGCCGAGGATGCCCTCGGGGCCAGTGAAGCGGCAGCGCAGGGAACGGCCCGGCTCGTAGGCTTCGATGGTGTAGCGGATCGGCCCGTGGCCGCCCTTCGTTCCCGCCTGCAGGGGGCCGTCGAGGCGCAGGGCGGGCCAGCGATGGCCGGGCCAGAGCCGGTCGTCGGGCGAGCCCAGGGCGTCCAGGAGGGCGCCGAGGCGTTCGGCGCTGACCGGATACTCCCTTGCGTGGATGTTCAGGACCATGGCCGGGCTCCGGGGCTCAAAGAGGGATGCGCGCGGCGGACGCGGCGAAGGCCTTCAGCCGGTCGCGGATCGCTCGCCGGGCGTAGGTGAAGACGATGGTGTCCCGCTGCAGCTGGTAGGCGCTGTTGGCGCCCATGGCGAGACTGTTGAACTCCCAGGCCAGCTGCTCCGCGGGGGCCCTGCGGTCCAGCTCCCCCAGCTCCTTGGCTTCCCGCACCAGGCGGGCCAGGGCGTCCACCCACTCCTTCATGCAAGCGGCCACGGAATCCTTCACGGGCCCGGGGCGGCTGTCGAATTCCGCCGCCACCGCCGTGAAGAAGCAGCCGCCCCGGAAGACCTCCTTCTCGGCGTAGTCCAGCCAGGCCGAGATCACGGAGCAGAGGCGGGTGAGGCCCTTCTTCGCGTTCAGGCCCGGCACCATGACTTCCTGGGCGAAGAAGCCGCGGGCGGCCTGGATGGTGGCCAGCTGGAGCTCCTCCTTGGAGCCGAAGTGGGCGAAGAGGCCGCTCTTGCTCATCTCCAGGGCCTCGGCGAGGCTGCCGATGGTGAGGCCGTCGAGGCCGTCCACGGAGGCGATGTCCATGGCCTTGGCCAGGATGGCCTCCCGGGTGTGGCTGCCCTTTTTCGTCAGGGGACGGCTGCGAGGGACGGGCAACTCGGGGACTGCGGTGGCGTTCATGTTCCTAAAAATAGAACGATCGTTCGTGCTGTCAAGAAGAACTTTTGACCCCGCCCCGGGGAGGTGTCATCACGGAGCCATGGACCCCCGCGCCGCCGCCCTGGAAGCCCTGGACCGGGACGGGGCCTGCCTCTGGCCGGAGGGACTGGACGCGGCCTGCCTGCGGGCCCTGGAGGAATGCCTCGAGGGCGGGCCCCTCCTGGAGCGTCGGCCCATCGGCATGGCGGTGCTGCAGGCGTGGCTCCGCCCGACCTTCCTGCCAACGCTTGTCGCGGACGTCCTCGGCCCCGGGGCGCGGCCCGTCCGGGCCCTGCTCATGGGCAAAGGGGAAGCCGAGAACTGGGCCATCGCCTTCCACCAGGACACGACCCTGGCCCTGAAGGCGCACCGGGAGATCCCCGGCTTCGGCCCCTGGGTGAACAAGGCCCACTTCTACAATGTCCAGGCGCCGGCCTGCGTGATGGAAGGGATGCTGGCCACGCGGGTCCATTTGGACGCATGCGGTGAGGGGAACGGGCCCTTGAAGGTGCTGCCCGGCTCCCACAAGGAAGGGAAGTTGGAGGATGGCGCCATCGCGGAGCGGGTTGCGGCGGGCGGGGCCCTCACCATCCAAGCGGAACGGGGGGAGATCGTCTTCATGCGGCCCCTGGCCCTTCATGGTTCCGACCGGGCGAGGGCGCCGGAGCCGCGTCGGGTCCTGCATATCGAGTGGGCGGCGGAAGCCCTGCCCGGCGGCTTGGAATGGGCCTGGTTCTGAGGTCTTCCCCGGCCCTGCCAGACTGGTCCGATGTCCGAGAATCGCCTCTACCTCATCGACACCTTCGCTTTGATCTTTCGCGCCTACTTCGCCAACATGCGGCTGAAGAACGGCGCGACCATGACCATGGCGCGCATGCTGCTGCAGCTGGTGAACCAGCACAAGCCCACCCACCTGGCCGCGGTCTTCGACACGCCGGAACCCACCTTCCGGCACCAGCTCTATCCCGAGTACAAGGCCAACCGGGACGCCATGCCCGAGGACCTGCGGCCTCAGATCCCCCTCATCCGGGGGCTCATCGAGGCCCTCAACATCCCCATCGTGGAGTTGCACGGCTTCGAGGCCGACGATGTCATGGGCACCCTGGCCAAGCAGGCGGGTCGCGAGGGTTTGCCCTCCGTGATCATCAGCCCCGACAAGGACCTGCTCCAGCTCGTGGACGACGACGCGAAGATCCAGGTCCTCAACAACCGGGACGGCGAGGTCTGGATCGACCGGGCGGGCGTGAAGGAGCGCTTCGGCGTCTTCCCGGAGCAGGTGGTGGGGGTGCTGACCCTGATGGGGGACGCCTCCGACAACGTGAAGGGCGTGCCGGGCATCGGCGAGAAGGGCGCCCGGGCCCTGCTGGAGCAGTACGGCAGCCTGGAGGAGGTGCTGGCCCACAAGGATGATCTGAAGCCGAAGCAGCGGGAAGGCATCGAGGCCGCGTCCGGCTGGCTGGATCTTTCGAAGCGTCTGGTCACGGTCGTCACGGACCTGGAGCTGCCGGTGACGGTGCACGACCTCGTCTACAAGGGCGTGGATCCCGCCCAGGCCCGGGAGGCCTTCAAGCGCCTGGGCTTCCAGGGCCTCACCAAGGAGTTCACGGACGTTGGCGGGGGCGAAGGCGCGACGGCACGGGCCTATCGCCACGCGGCGACCCTGAAGGACCTGGAGCAGGCCATCCAGGAGATCCGCAAGGCGGGCCGCTGCGGCCTGGATACGGAGACCACGAGCATCGATCCCACCCGGGGCCACATCGTCGGCCTGAGCCTCGCGTGGAAGCCCAACGAAGGGCTCTACGTGCCCCTGGCCCACCTCAAGCCCCCCACCAAGGACACGGAGGGCTCCCTGCCGGGCCTGCTGCCGGATTCGGGCCTCAGCGAATCCGAGCTGGACCTCGTGGGCGACGCCGCGGACTACTTCCATGGGCTCCAGTCCCACCTGGATCCCCGCAATCTCGACTTCGCCAAGGTGCGCGAGCTGCTGCGCCCGCTCCTTGAGGACCCGAAGATCGACAAGGTCGGCCAGAACCTCAAGTACGACCTGCAGGTGCTGGCCCGCCACGGCATGGCGGTGAAGGGTCTCGCCGGGGACAGCATGGTGCAGAGCTACCTCATCGATTCCCGCCTGCGCCACAACCTGGACGATCTCAGCGTGCGCATGCTGGACCTCAAGCCCATCCCCTTCGAGGAGGTGGTGGGCAAGGGCAAGGGCCAGCTCCGCTTCGACCAGGCTGACTTCGACAAGGCCGTGCAGTACGCCGCCGAGGACGCGGACCTGGCCCTGCAGCTCGTCAACAAGCTGGACGTGGCCATGACCGATCCCCAGCTCCGCCGCCTCTACGCCGAGGTGGACCTGCCCCTGGTGGAGGTGCTGGCGGACCTCGAGCTGACGGGCATCCGCGTGGACACGGCGGTGCTCTCGCGGCTCTCGGAAGAGATGCGCGCCGTGCGGGACGCGGCGGTCGTCAAGGTGACGGAGCTGGCGGGCGAGGCCTTCAACCTTTCCAGCCCCACCCAGCTGGGCCGCATCCTCTTCGAGAAGCTGGGCCTGCCGGTCATCAAGCGCACGGGCAAGACCAAGGCGCCGAGCACCGACGAGGACGTGCTGGTGGAGCTGGCGGAAAGCCACCACGCGGAGATCGCCATCGAGCTGCTGCGGCACCGCCAGATGGTGAAGCTGCTGGGCACCTACGTGGAGGCCCTGCCGGGGATGATCAATCCGGTGACGGGCCGGGTGCACACCCGCCTGCACCAGGCGGTGGTGGCGTCGGGGCGCCTGGCCTCGAGCGATCCCAACCTCCAGAACATCCCCATCCGCACCGAGGATGGCCGCCAGATCCGCGGCGCCTTCGTGCCGGAACGGGGCTGGATGCTGCTGGACGCGGACTACAGCCAGATCGAGCTCCGGGTGGCCGCGGCCCTGGCCCAGGATCCCGTGCTGCTGGGGGCCTTCGAAGCCGGCGAGGACATCCACCGCCGCACCGCGTCGGAAGTGATGGGTCTGCCCCTGGACCAGGTGAGTTCTGCGGACCGGGCCAAGGCCAAGGCCGTGAACTTCGGTCTCCTCTACGGCCAGGGGGCCTTCGCGCTGGCCGCCAACCTGGGCATCACCACCAAGGAGGCGAAGGCCTTCATCGAACGCTACTTCGAGCGGATGCCGAAAGTCGCCGAGTGGATCGAGGGCACCAAGCAAAGGGCCTTGAAGGAAGGCCTCGTGCGCACCGCCTGGGGCCGCATCCGCCGCATCCCCGAACTGGAAAGCGCCGACGCCCGCCTCCAGGCCCAGGGCCTGCGGGAGGCGGTGAACACCGTGGTCCAGGGCACCGCCGCCGACCTCATGCGCCGCGCCATGGTGCGCCTGCACAGGAGCCTCGCCGGGACGAAGCTGCAGGGCCGGCTCCTGCTGCAGGTCCACGACGAACTGCTGATGGAGGCCCCGGTCCACGAAGTCGCGGAGGTCTCGGAGCTGCTGCGGGAGGCCATGGAGGGCGCGGATGACCTGGGTCCGCTGGGCGTGAAGCTCGCCGCGGAAGTGCGGGAGGGCCATTCCTGGCTGGAGTGCAAGTAGGCCTGTCCCCAGTCCCGATGCGCCCTTGGCACTGGCCGTTGACCTTCAAAGAGGCACCCTTCCCTGGCGTGGCCCGATGCCCTTCCGGGCCATGCCAGAGAAGGGTGCCTCGTTCAAATTCAAAACCTTGTCTTGATCTCTCGCCCGCCTCGAATTCCTGAACCGTCCGCCACCCTGATTTGGAATACTGTCCGGATGAAGATTCTGCTCATCGGATCCGGCGGGCGCGAGCACGCCCTCGCCCTCAGGCTGAAGGCCTCGCCCACTCCCGTGGAGCTCTTCGTGGCGCCGGGCAGCGATGGCATGAAGGCCCAGGGAACCTGCCTGGACCTGCAGGCCGAGGATGTGGCGGGCCTCCGGGCCTGGTGCGCGGAACAGCGTCCCGACCTGGTGGTCATCGGCCCGGAAGGCCCCCTGGTGGCGGGGCTCGCGGATGCGCTGCGGGGCCAGGGCATCCCGGTCTTCGGCCACGACGCCGCCACGGCAAGGCTGGAGGGCTCCAAGATCTTCGCCAAGGAATTCATGCAGCGCCACCGCATCCCCTGCGCCGCCAGCGTGGCGGTCCGCGACCTGGAGGCCGGCGAGCGCGAGATCCGGGGCTGGGGGCACGGTTATCCCATCGTCCTGAAGGC
Source organism: Holophagaceae bacterium (assembly GCA_044229575.1). Lineage (GTDB taxonomy): Bacteria > Acidobacteriota > Holophagae > Holophagales > Holophagaceae > JADJVL01. The sequence goes on from JBGAST010000027.1 coordinate 45,057, forward strand.
CGACGGCCTGGCGGCGGGGAAGGGCGTGGTGCTCGCGGCGACGGAGGCCGAGGCTCTTGCCACCCTCCGCAGCTTCCTCGCCGGGGAGTTCGGCGAAGCCTCGAAGACCGTGCTGCTGGAGGCGCCCCTCTTCGGCATGGAGCTCAGCTTTCACGTGCTGGTGGACGTGGACAAGGACCACGCCCGGTTCCTCACCCTGCCGCCCTGCCAGGACCACAAGCGCATCTTCGAGGGCGATCAGGGCCCCAACACCGGCGGCATGGGTGCCTTCGGGCCCATCCCCTTCCTGAAGGCCGCGGACGTCCAGCGCATGGTGGACGAGCTGGTGGTGCCCACGGTGCAGGGCCTCCAGGCCGACGGTCTCCGGGCCCGGGGCGTGCTCTTCCTCGGCGTGATGTGGGATCAGGAGGGTCCCAAACTCCTGGAGTACAACTGCCGCTTCGGCGATCCGGAGACCCAGGTGCTCATGCACCTCCTGGACGAGGACCTGCCGGAAGTGCTGCTGGAAGTCGCCGAAGGCCGGCTCCTGCGGGAGAAGGTCAAGCTCCACCCCGGCTGCGCCCTGTCCGTGGTGCTGGCGGCAGAGGGCTATCCCGCCGCGCCGAAGAAGGGCGTGGTCATCGACATGGGCACCCCGGCGGTCACCGTCATCCATGCCGGTACCAAGAAGACCAACGGCACCTGGATCGTGAACGGCGGCCGCGTCCTCAACCTCGTCACCCACGCCGGCAATCTGGCCTCCGCCCGCGCCCGCATCAGCGAGGCCCTCGACAGCGTCCAGTGGCCCGGCATGCAGGTGCGCCAGGACATCGGCCTGCGGGCGCTGAAGCACGCGGAGGCGGGGAAGGGCGTCGGGGACGCGTGGTGAGGAGGGTGTTCCCGGCTTGACAAGGCCGGGGACCGGGTCTGGAATGGGCCCTGCATCCTCAATACACAAATCCCAGATCAGGAAAGGGGTCTCCATGAATGCCCTTCATCGCGCCGCGTCCGCCTTTGCCGTCGCCTCCCTCGGCCTCGTCGCCCTCCAGGCCCAGGCTCCCGAGCCTGCGGGCGTGCCCGGGGAGCAGTTCAGCCTCCCGGGCGCCCTGGAGCTGTTCCAGAAGGCCGAGTCCCCGGAGGCCTTCGAGAAGGCCCTCAACGCCGAGGGGAACAAGGTCAACAACCTGGACCTGAATGGGAACGGCCAGGTGGACTACGTGCGGGTGGTGGATCGGGTCCAGGGCGGCATGCATGCCCTCGTGCTGCAGGTGGCGGTCTCGGAAACGGAGACCCAGGACATCGCGGTCATCGAGCTGGAGAAGACCGGTGCCGAACAGGCGACGGTGCAGATCGTCGGGGACGAGGACATCTTCGGGGAGCAGACCCTGGTGGAGCCCGGCGACGCCGAGGACGAGGAGGAGGCCGCGGCCAAGGAGGCCATGCCCCTCCGGACCTTCAAAGTCGTGGTGAACGTCTGGCCCTGGCCCTGCGTGCGCTTCATGTACGCCCCGGCCTACGTGGCCTGGGCCTCACCGTGGCGCTGGCGCGTCTACCCCGCGTGGTGGCGCCCCTGGCGGCCCCTGGCCTGGGCCGTGTGGCACCCCTTCCGTATCCGTCCGGGCTTCGCCGTGGTGCGCACGCACCGCGTGATCGGCGTGCACCGCTTCTACGCCCCCGGCCGCGCCGTCTCCGTCACCGTCCGCACCCGCCACGCCGGCGCGGTGGGGCGGTACCGCGTGACCCGGACCACCACGGTCCGGACCGGGCCCAAGGGCGGCAAGGTGAGGACGACCCGCACCACGGTCCATCGGGGGCGCCGGCACTGAGGCCTGGACGCCTTCCTCTCCGGCATCCACCGAACGGAAACGGGCCTCCCGAAGGAGGCCCGTTCTCGTGGAGCAGGACTGAAGGCTAGTAGCGGACGATGAAGACGCCGGAGACGACGTCGGCATAGGCCATGGGGAAGCGGGTCGCGAAGGGCTCCTTGCCCATGTCGAAGCTGTGGCCGGCGGCGCCTTCCGTGCCCTCCATCCACACGTTCCGGACGCGGATGAAGTAGGGGAAGGTGCCATCGCCCGGGTTCCGGGGGCCGGACAGGTCGATGTAGGCGAAGGGCTGGAGCTGCATGACCTGCTTGGCGCCGATGCCGCCGACGTGGCCCATGCGGATCTCGCGGACCGCCTGGACGAAGCCGGGGAACAGCACCTTGAAGATCTCCACAACGTACCCCGAGGGGTGCCGCAGGTCGTTGACCGCGGGCTGCCAGCTGATCTGCACCGACGAGAAGCCGTTGATGGTGAAGTCGCCGAAGCCCGTGCCGTTGCCGTCGAAGAGCTTGTAGTTGGGCGCGCCCGGAGCCGGGGCTCCTGTGGCCATGTTGCGGGCGTTGCCGTTGAAGATGTCCAGGGCCGTGCCGCGGTTGCCGGCGGGGTTGCCATCGGCGAAGTTCAGCCTCAGATCATTGATCTGGAGCTGGCGCACGGGGGTGACCACGGGGCGGACGCCGTTGGTGCCGTCGGACAGCAGGATGTGGCCCCGGGGAGCGATGACGCCGATCTGGGCGTAGAGCTTCCAGTCGATGGGGTTCGCGTCCGGAGTCGTGGGGTGCTGGATCTTGGCCACGAAGTTGTGCTCGATGGCCACGACCTCGGTGTAGTCCGCGGGCAGCCAGGTGGTGTTGTAGGCCTGCATCACCGCCGGGAAGCCGCTCACGTTGACGTCGCCGTTGCCGGTGTTCCACCACTGGGCGATCACCGGCGCGCCGGGCTCGAGGCCCGCCTCGCCGAGGAGGCTGGAGTAGGTGGCGCCGTTCTGGGAGGTCTTGGCGCCCCGGTCCTTGATGCCGTAGACCACGAGGCTGTTCTGGGGCAGGGCGTCATAGGTGTTGACGGCGGGAAGGTCGAAGACCAGGCCCGTGGGGAACTGGGGCTGGGCGCTGTCCAGCCTCGGATCCACCATCTTCACCCTCGAGCCGAGGCCGAACTGGGCCGGGGCGCCGATGATGTTGCGGAGCAGCTCGAACTGGGAGCGGTTCCAGGAGGCGGTGATGCTCGTGTTGCTGTTGAGGGCGGGGGTCCGGGCGCCCAGCTGGCCGCCCTGCTCGGCCCAGGAGATCTGCGCCTGGGTGTCCGTCAGCCCCGCGCCGGTCATGTTGAAGGAGGGGGCGGTGGTGATGCCGCCGCGGGCGTCCACCGCCGCGCCGCCGCCCACCAGCATGGAGCCGGCCCAGGTGGCGTAGGCGTTGGGGTCGGTGCCGGGGCTCAGGTCCTTCTTCATCCACAGCAGGAAGGTGCGGTCGCCGACGTCCGTGCGGAGGTTGGCGGGGTTGCAGTTGGCGTCCGCCCCGAAGGTGGTGAGGGAGGTGCCGGCGGTGTGGCCCACGCCGAGGGTGACGACGGCGGCGGGACGGCCGAAGAGGTTCTGGTCCGTGATGAGGTGGCCATTTCCGTAGTTGACGACCGGATCCACGAAGCCGCGGATGCCGGTGAAGGGGATGTCCGTGTAGCCCGAGCCGCCCGCGGGCGTGCTGTAGGCGTTGGGGAAGTTGAAGTGCAGGTCCGCGTTGTTGGGCACCCAGATGGAGCGGGTGACCAGATGGATGGGCTGGTAGGGGCCGGCGGTGGCGACCGTGGCGCCGGTGCCGGTGAAGGTGAGGCCCGCGCTGGAGGGGAAGCCGAACTTGCCGAAGTAGTTCAGCGGATCCGTCTCGCTGGGGAGGCCCAGGCCGTCAGGGGCGGGCTTGGGGAAGTTGCCGGTGAAGAAGAAGCGCGCGTTGCCGCTCATGTTGGGGGTGGCGACCTGCACCACGTCCAGCTCGTTGAAGAGGTTGGCGGAGCCTGCGGCCGGGTAGCCGGCCATGGCGGACTGGGCGTCCACCTGGGTCGGCCAGGTGAAGCTCAGCCGCAGCCTCGAGTCGGTGACGACCCCGGAGCCGGTGGGCAGGGCGTCCACGTTCCGGGCGTTGGCGGCGGAGGTGCTGGTGGAGTAGCCGATGGCGCGGCCCGGGAGCACCCAGTTGAAGTTAACCTCGCTCTGGTACTTGCCGTAGTACCAGCGGGTGACGTTGTCGAGGTTGGTGCGGTCCCCCAGCATGGGGAAGTTCATGTAGCGGATCGCCGGGCTCACGCCGGAATTGCCCTGGGTGGGCGAGGCGGAATTGTTCACTTCGAACTGGTAGGGCGAGTTGGAGGGGATGACCCGCGCGTCCGCCTCGTTGTCCGAGTAGGGGCCGCCGGGGATCACCAGCACCTGGGTGACGGGGTTGTTGGTGCCATCGGGCGCACCGCCGCGGAACTGGGTGAAGCCCGCGCCCGCATAGCCGGGCGCGGTGCCCGGAATCGCCGCGGCCCGGGGGGAGGGGTTCAGGACCTCGTTGAGGGGGTTCGGCGAGTAGCCGGAGGGACGGCCGTTGTCCAGGCCGTCCACCGTCATCCAGCTGCCAGCGGTGAAGAGGCCCAGGGGCAGGGTGTAGAGGGGCAGGGCGTGCTTCCCGTCGCCGCGGGATCCGCTGAGCCAGGAGTCGGGGCCTTCGTTGGAGGCGACCAGGCCCTGGACGGTGGCGGGAAGCATCGCGCCGAGGGACCTGGAAGCCCCCATCGCCGGGGGCGTGGGGTTGCCGGTGCGGATGGTGGGAATGGAGAAGTTGTTGCCGAAGTTGTTCGTTCCCGCCCCGGGGCCGCCGTTCCCGACCACGGGGGGCAGGGCGATGGGTTCCCGGAGGCCGCCGTCCTGGACCTTGATGGAACCAGGGCCGCCGGCGCCGAAGGCGTTGCCGAAGAGGTCGGAGCCGTAGGTCACCGTGGAGGAGGGGTCCACGTACTCGAAGCGGGACGGGTGGTTGCTCACGCCGTAGGGCAGGTAGCTGAAGACGTAGCGCTCGCGGATGCCCGCGCCGCCGGCGAAGGTGGTCTCCGTGTTGCCGCTGGGGATGAAGCTGCCTCGGATGGCGGCATCCTGGTCGCTGGCGCTGTCCCCTCGGAAGCGGAATCGGCTGTTGAAGAAGCGCACCGTCCCGAAGACCGGGAAGATGTTCTTCTGCGAGGAGTTGGCGCGGCCGTACTGGTC
>JBGAST010000028.1:0-49395 GCA_044229575.1 Holophagaceae bacterium
GTCCAGGGCCAACGGGGATCGAACGGCATCGGCGCACAGGTAGGGCTAGCCGGAGGACGCGCGAGCGTCCGCAGGCGGTGCGCCGAAGGCGCAAGCCCGTGCGCAGCCGGTGCCGCGGCCCGGAGCGCGCAGCGCGGAGGGGATCCCCGTCCTGATTCCCGCAAGGCGGTTTTGTTGGTGTCCAGGGTCGACGGGTATCGAAGGTCTCTCCCCACTCCGCCTCAGCGCCGCCTGCCCTCGAGGCCCAAGGCCCGGTCTAGGAGCATTTCCGCGTCCCACCAGCGGTCCGCGGCATGGAGCAGCACCAGGGTCGCCCGGCGGCCCTTCGCTTCCGCCTGGGCGAGGATGCAGCGGCCGGCGCCGGGGGTGTAGCCGCTCTTCACGCCCCGGGCGCCGGGGTAGCGGCCCACGAGCTGGTTCATGTTCTCCAGCTTGAAGCTGCGCCGGCCCTCCACGGTCCGGATGGTGGCGCGCACCGTGGCGGCCCGGGCCGCGAACTCGGGCAGGGCCATGGCTGCCTCCGCGAGACGGGCCAGGTCCCGGGGGCTGGCGTAGTGGCCCGCCTGGTCGTGGCCGGAGGCGTTGGCGAAGCGGGTGTGGGCCAGGCCCAGCTCCCGGGCCCGCCGATTCATGAGGGCCACGAAGCGCGCCTCGCTGCCGGCCACGTGGTCGGCGAGGGCATGGCTGGCGTCGTTGGCGGAGGCCACCAGGGCCGCGGTGAGGAGATCCCGGACCCGCAGCCGGTCGCCTTTCCGTAGGTGGATCCGGTGGCCGGTCTCCGAGGCCGCCGCGCGGCTGACGGTCACGACCTCGTCCAGGCGCGCCCGCTCCAGCACCAGCAGCCCCGTCATGATCTTCGTGAGGCTGGCGGGGGGCAGGGGAACCTCCGGCCGGTGGGCCCAGAGCTCCCGGCCGTCCACCTTCACGAGGTAGGCGCGGGCCACCCCCGGGAAGGGATCCGGAAGGTCCGTCCCGCGCGCCGCCACGAGGGCGAGGAACAGAGCGGGCACGGCCCGGAGGGTCACTGGACCCGGATCTGGATCAGGCCGACCTTCAGCAGGTCCCCGACGGACAGCTGCAGCGGCCGGTCCAGGCGCATCCCGTTGAGGAAGGTCCCGTTGCTGCTTCCCAGATCCTGCACCTGGAAGGCGCCTTCGTGGCCGGCGATGAGGGCGTGGTGGCGGGACACGGAAGCATCGTCCAGCACCAGGTCGTTGCCGGTGGCTTCGCGGCCGATGCGGACCCGGGGCAGCAGGGGCACGGTGCGGCCGGCCAGCGGCCCCGAAAGGAAGTGCAGCTCGGCGGCGGGCCGGTCCGGCGGCGGCGCCGGGCCGCGGGGAGGGAGGGCAGGGGGCCGCGGGGCGGAGGTCGGGCGCCGGCTCAAGGCCCGGATGATGAAGGCCAGGATCAAGAACAGCACGAACAGGACGAGGATGCCGCAGCCGCCGAGGACGAAGGGATTCTTCAGGGTCTCCACGGACAGCAAGGAAGACGGCGCGGAGGGCCCCCGGAGCGGGGCCTTGGCGCTGGCCAGGGCCTCGGCCCCCGCGCTGGCCTTCGCCACTGCGTCCGGGTCGCCGGTCGACTGGATCTGCAGCCGCGTCGCCACGGCCTCAAGGCTCAGGCTCCCATCCTGGAAGCCGCGCCAGGCCTGGAGGTCCAGGGCCAGGGTGGCGTCGTCCCACTGCAAGGTGAGGCTGGCGGGATGGCTGCCCTGGCGGTCCGCGGCGTCGAAAGCCTCGAGGATGGCCCGCGCCGCCTGGTCGGGTTCCCCGGGCGCCGCCCCCGCCACCCGGATGACGCGGGGGCGGTCCGTGGAGACCGGAGGCTGCAGGATCATGGGGTCCCTCGTGGGGAAGGGTTCCGTCATTCTGGGCCACCGGCGGCGGCCGGGAGTTGTCGTGGAAGTCACAAGGCGCCGGCTTGGTCCTCGGTGACCCGGCGGCCATCATGGGCACCGCATCCCAAGGTGACCCATGGCCGGCCGTATCGCGAGCCTCCTGCCCGTCCTGGCCCTGGCCCTGGGCGGTTCCGGCCTTCCTGCCCAGGTGCGGAGCGGCACCGTGTCACTGGATCCCCGGGGTGGGGCCCAGGACCTGGATCTTCCCCCGGAGGTGAAGCAGGCCATCGCGACCACCGGCGCCATCGCCAGCCACGAGGGCACCGGCGAGGCCCTGGACCTCGCGGCGGCGCGCTTCAAGAACCTGGCGGCGGGGAAGGCGCCGGACGGCTCCATCCTCAACCGCGCGGGCTACCGCTCCATGTTCCAGGGCTCCGACAAGGGCGGGCAGGTGGCGGCCTTCAAGGCCCGCTGCGGGGAGCTGGCGGTGAAGCTGGAACGGCTCGGCCAGGCCATCACAATCTGCGACGTGGGCTCGAAGATCGCCGCCAACCTGATGGAGGGCGATGTGAGCGGCGCGCTGATCGCCGTGCCCCAGGAGGCGGGCAAGCAGCTCAGCTCGAAGGCACTGGCCTTCGCCGGTTCCGTCTTCGGCCCGGGTGGCACCGTGGCGGGGGCGGCGGCGGGGGAGGAGGCCTGGAAGAACCTGGGGGGCGAGGCCTACTTCGACCGGATGGCCCAGAAGGTGACCTACCTCGAGCGGAGCGCCGAGCTGGCCAGCGCGAAGATCCGGAATCCGAACATCCTCGCCTACATGCGGGGCGAGCTCAGCACCGAGGAGCTCCGGGCGCGGCTGGCGGCCCAGCGGGCGGAGGCCCTGAAGGGAGCCATCGAGAAATGGCGGGGCATCGCCGGCGGCTTCCCCGGCCTTTCCGGCGACATCGAAGCCCTCATCCAGGGCTCCGCCACGGACCGGCAGCTCCAGAAGCTGCGGCTCTTCCGGAAGCTCGACAAGCTCACCGCCACGGATCCGGCCCTGCGGGAGGTCCTCCGGGCCTGGACGGAACACCGCGCGACGCCGGCCCAGCTCGAGCGGCTGCGTCTGGCCCTCCGGGGCGGGAAGCCGAAGCCCCCCCGGAAGCCCGCGCCACCGGGCCGCAGCTACACCTCGATCCGCCGCGGCTGATGGCGAGGGCGGACTTGCCGCCGCATGGAGGGCTCCCCATCCGTCCCCCCGCCTTTCCCCTCGGTTCTCAAGCTGTCCGGGGTGTGCGAGCCTCCCCGGCTCCCAGCGGCTTCGGATCCACCCAAGGACCCGCGGCTGCGCGGGGAGCCATGCCGGGGGCTCAGGCGGGGGGGTCCTTCTGGCGCGTGGCCTTCACGCCGGTGAGGATGCCGATGCCCAGCAGGACGATGGCGCCGACGGCGATCCAGGAGCCGGGCACGTGGAGCAGGTAGGCACCATAGATCAGGCCGAGGATGAGGATCGCGAAGCCGGCGGCGTAGAGTCCGAATGACATGAGTTTCCCTTCGAAGTTCAACCCTGGGTCCCGTCCGGGAGGGGCTACACCCGCCCCGAAAGGAGGAGCACGACGACGATGAGCAGCACGACGCCGAGGCCGCCGCTGGGGTAGTAGCCCCACCGCCTGCTGTGGGGCCACGTGGGCCAGGCTCCCAGCAGCAGCAGGATGAGGAGGACGATCAGGACGGTCAGCATGGCGAAGCTCCCGCGGCCCGCCCGGAAGCCCACCCGGAGTCTGCTGGAGGGGGAAGGAAGCGCGCAGGCTCGGATGGCCCTGGATGAGGATGAGCCACCGTGCATAGATCAAGGACTGTGCCGGTCGGCGCCGATGCCTTCCGGCCAGGCCCAAGCCCTCCTGGAGCTGCACTTCCATCCACAGGGAAGCAGGAGCTGAGTCTCCCGCCGGGGTCCGGTGAAACCCGTGCCTCCTTCAAAACGATGGGGTATTAGGCTCAATGTGATGGAGCGGCTTCAATCCTGCCAGCGGGCCTGGACCCACGCCGCGATCCGGTCCATCCACGCATCGAATCCGTGGGTGCCCTCGGCGTCCATCGCCGCCGGGATCCCGCCGGGCAGCGCCGCCAGGCTCAACTCCGCGGGCACGACCGTATCCAGCCCGCCCTGCAGCACTGCCAGCCCGGGGCGGGCGGCCACCCGGGCCAGGGCCTCCTCCGGCAGGCGGTTCCAGGGGCTGCACACCGCCAGCCGCCGGTCCGAGGGCGCGAAGGCTGCCAGCAGGCCGCCGTAGCTGAAGCCGACGGTGAGGGCCGGCACGCCGCCTTCCAGGCAGGCCTCCAGTTCCTGCAGGGCTTCGCGGAAGCGCTGTTCCCCGGGGCGGTCGGGCAGCGCCTCGTGGACCGCCCGGAGGGTGGGGCGCAGGATGATGCTCTCCTTCCAGCCAGCCGCGCGCAAGGTCTGCGCGAGGAGCTTCACCGAGCCCTCGCCGCTGCCGCCCAGGCCGTGGAGGAGCAGGATGGACGGAGGGATGGCGGCCATGGGACGAGTCTAGCCCTTCAAGGTGGATTGCCCAGGCCCGCCGAGGCCCCGCCGGCGGCCCGCTCGGCCCGAAGGATTGGCCCTTCGCCGGAGGCCAGGGCGGGATCGGCCTCAGGCCTCGCGGAATGAGCTAGGCTTGCGGGATTGTCCCAACCCTCCTGCCCGCGCCGCCGCCAGGAACCTTCCGGAGCTCCCATGCGCCCCCTCCTCCTCGCCCTCCTCGCGGCCGCTCCCGCCCTCCTCGCCCAGGCCCCGGCCCTCACGGCGGACCAGCTCATCGCGAAGCATCTCGAAGCCGAAGGCGGCCTGGCCAAGCACAAGGCCGTGAAGTCCATGCGCATGACGGGCAAGCTCGTGGGCGCGCCCATGGAGATTGTCCTCGTCGCCGAGCACAAGCGGCCCGCCTCCTTCCGGGTGGACGTCTCCCTCCAGGGCCAGACGCAGACCACGGCCTTCGACGGCAAAGCCGGGTGGCGGGTGAATCCCTTCGCCGGCTACGGCGGCGGCAAGGCGGCGGAACCCATGACCGCCGACGAAGTGAAGGACGCGGAGCTGCAGGCGGACATGGACGGCCCGCTGATGGACTACGCCGCCAAGGGCCACAAGGTGGAATACCTGGGCACCGAGTCCGTGGAGGGCGCCCCGGCCCACAAGCTGCGGGTCGCCCTGAAGAACGGGAATTCCTCCGTCATGTACTTCGACGCCGACTCCTTCCTGAAGGTGAAGGAGACCAGCAAGCGGAAGATGCGCGGCCAGGAGGTGGAGATCGACACCGTCTACGGCGACTACAAGGAAGTGGGCGGTCTCCTCTTCCCCCACTCCATCGAGCAGGGGGCCGTGGGCCAGCCCCAGCGCCAGAAGATCCAGATGGACAAGATCGAGCTGGACGTCGCCATCGACGAGGCCCGCTTCAAGGCCCCTCCGGCCCCGAAGGCCGAAGAGGCGAAGCCCGCGGCGCCCAAGGCGGACGCTCCCAAGGCCGAAGCCAAGCCCGCGGAAAAGAAGGGCTGAGGCCCCGCATGCGAGGCTCCCGTTTCCTCCCCCCCCTCCTGCTGGGCGCGGCCACGGTCCTCGTGGCGCAGGCGCCCCAGGACGCCGTGAAGCTGGACGCCGACGCCCTGTCGGGCCTGCAGGCCCGCAGCATCGGGCCCGCGGTCATGTCCGGGCGCATCGCCGCCATCGACGGCCACATGGACCAGGGGCGGCTCACCCTTTACGTCGGCTCCGCCAGCGGCGGCGTGTGGAAGTCCCCCAACGGGGGCACCACCTGGAAGCCCGTCTTCGACAAGCACGCCATGAGCATCGGCGCCGTGCGGGTGGATCCCTCCAATCCCAGGACCGTGTGGGTGGGGAGCGGCGAGCCCTGGGTCCGCAACAGCGTGGGCGTGGGCGACGGCGTCTACAAGAGCACGGACGGCGGGGACACCTGGACGAAGATGGGCCTGCCGGACAGCGAGCGCATCGCCAACATCCTCGTGGATCCCACGGATTCCAACACGGTCTACGTGGCGGCCATGGGCCACCTCTGGAGCACCGGGGGCGAGCGCGGCCTCTACAAGACCATGGACGGCGGGAAGACCTGGAAGCGCGTCCTCTTCACCAACGAGGACAGCGGCTGCGCCGCCCTGGCCATGGATCCGAAGAACCCCAAGGTGCTCTTCGCGACCCTCTGGCAGCACCGCCGCAAGCCCTACGCCTTCGAAAGCGGCGGTCCCGGCGGCGGCCTGTTCCGGTCCACGGACGGCGGGGAAACCTGGACCAAGCTCAACGGGGATGCCAGGCGCGGCCTGCCCATGGGCGAGGTCGGCCGCATCGCCGTGGCCATCGCGCCTTCGGACCCGAAGCATGTCTACGCGGTGGTGGAAGCCAAGGACGGCGCCATCTTCCACAGCGCGGACGGCGGCGAGACCTGGGCGCGCGGCAACGCGGGCGCCAACATCATCGTGCGGCCCTTCTACTTCTCCCTGGTGATGGCGGACCCCAAGGACCCCCTCAAGGTCTACAAGCCGGGCTTCGAGCTGAGTTCCTCGGACGACGGCGGCAAGAGCTTCGCGACCATCGCCCAGGCCACCCACAGCGACCACCACGCCCTCTTCTTCCACCCCCAGAACCCGGAGGTCATGTACCTCGGCACCGACGGCGGCGTCTTCGTGAGCGAGGACCGGGGCAACAAGTGGCGCATGGTGCCGAACCTGCCCGTGGGCCAGTTCTACCACGTGAGCGTGGATTCGGCCCGGCCCTACCACGTCTACGGCGGCCTCCAGGACAACAGCAGCTGGAAGGGCTTCTCGGCGGTGAACCTCTCCAACAAGCATTGGACCAACCTCTACGGCGGCGACGGCTTCTGGGTCTTCCCCGACCCCACCGACGAGCGCTACGTCTACGCCGAGGCCCAGGGCGGCGAGATGGGCCGGGTGGACACGAAGACCATGACGTCCCGCAACATCCAGCCCCAGGCCCCCGCCGGGGAGCCCAAGTACCGCTGGAGCTGGAACACGCCCATCCACCTGAGCCCCACCCAGCCCGGCACGATCTACACCGGCGCCCAGTACCTGTTCCGCTCGAAGGACAAGGGCGCCACCTGGGAGCGGCTGGGGGGCGACCTCACCACCAACGATCCGAAGAAGCAGCAGCAGGAGGAGAGCGGTGGCCTCACCGTGGACAACAGCGCCGCGGAGACCCACTGCACCATCTACACGATTTCCGAAAGCCCGAAGAACGGAAAGGTGATCTGGGCCGGCACCGATGACGGCAACCTGCAGGTCACCCGGGACGGCGGGAAGACCTGGACCAGCGTCGCGGGCAACGCCCCGGGCCTGCCCAAGGGCACCACGGTCTCCTGGATCGAAGCCAGCCCCCATGCGGAAGGGACGGCCTTCGCCGCCTTCGACGGCCACGCCGCGGGCGACATGCGGCCCTACGTGTACCGCACCGACGATTTCGGCAAGACCTGGACCGGCCTCGCCACCGCCGAGGTGAAGGGCTACGCCCACGTCATCAAGCAGGACCCGGTGAAGCCCGGCCTCCTCTACCTCGGCACGGAGAACGGCCTCTTCATCAGCGTGGACGCGGGCCAGGCCTGGGCCGCTTTCAAGGGCAGCGACATGCCCGCGGTGGCAGTGCGGGACCTCGCCATCCACCCCCGGGAGCACGACCTGGTGCTGGCCACCCATGGGCGGGGCCTCTGGATCATCGACGACCTCACCGCCCTGCGGGCCCTCAGCGGCGACGCCATCCAGAAGGACGTGGCCCTGCTGCCCACCCGGCCGAACACCAAGCTCGACATGGGTGGCGACGGGTGGATGGAGGGGGACGCCGCCTTCGAAGGCCAGGACCGCCCTGGAGGCGCCGCCATTGCCTACTGGCAGAAGAAGCGGCACCTCATCGGCGACCTCAAGGTGGAGATCCTCGACGCCAAGGGCGAAGTCCTCCAGACCCTGTCGGGCAACAAGCGCCGCGGCTTCAACCGCATCTACTGGAACCGCCTGCTCAAGGCCCCCCGCGCCGCGACCGGCGCGAACCTCTTCGATGGTTTCATCGGCGCCGGTCCCGAAGTCCTGGATGGGACCTTCACCATCCGCCTCACCAAGAACAAGGAAGTCCTCACGGCGCCCCTGGTCATCGAGGCGGACCCCCAGTCCCCCTGGACCCGGAAGGACCGGGAAGCCAAATTCCAGGCCGGCATGGCCCTGTTTGGCCTGGTGGAGGATCTGGCCTTCCGGGCCCAGCAGGTGCTGGACCTGAAGGCGGGAATCGCCGTCCGGACCGCCGAGGCCCAGGACGCCGGCCTGAAGGCGAGGCTGCAGGCCCTCGCCTCCCGGACCGAGGCGGTTCGGGGCGCCCTGGTGAGCACCAAGGAGGCCGGCGGCGCCATCACTGGCGAGGAGCGCCTCCGGGAAAAGCTGGCCAAACTCTACAACCGGGTGGCCTTCCAGCCCGGTCCGCCAAGCCCCGAGCAGCTGGCCCGGGTGGAGGCTCTGAGAAAGGAGCTGATGGCGGCCTTCCAGGACGTGGATCGGCTGGCGGGCCCGGACCTGCCGGGCCTGAACGGCGACCTGGCCAAGGCCGGCCTGCAGCCCCTGGCCCTCCTGGACCGCAGCACCTGGGATGCCCGGACCCGGAAATAGCCTAGATCCCTGGATGCCAAGGAGCGCGGCGAAGGCCGCGTTTCTGGGCGTCCTCGGTCTTCAGCCCAGGAGCGGTTCCAGGAAGGTGCCGGGATAGACGCAGCCCTCCATCCGGTCCGGGCCGGTGCTGAGGTAGGCGATGGAAACTTCCACGGCCTCGCTCAGGGCCTCCAGGTAGGCTTGGGCGGAAGTCGGGAGCTCGCCGTGGGCCTTGAGTCCGCGGGTGCTCTGCCAGCCCTCGAAGAAGCGGACCTCGGGCCGCAGCTCCTTCCACTCCGAGGCGCAGCTGGGAAGGGACTTCGTGAGGCCGCCTTCGCCATCCCGGTAGCCCACCACGAGGCCCACCCGCTCCAGGCCGTCAAGGACGTCCAGCTTCATGATGGCCAGGCCGTCCACCCCGTTGGTGCGGCAGGCGTGGGCGGTGATGGGGGCGTCGAACCAGCCGCAGCGGCGGGGCCGTCCCGTAGTGGTGCCGAATTCCCGGCCGACCTCCCGCAGGCGGTCGCCGGTGGCGTCCAGCAGTTCACTGGGCATGGGGCCGGCGCCGACCCGGGTGGTGTAGGCCTTGGCGATGCCCAGCACTCGGTGCAGGGCCTTGGGCGGGAGGCCGGTGCCCGTGAAGAGGCCGCCCAGGGAGCAGCTGGAGCTGGTGACGAAGGGGTAGGTGCCGTGGTCGAGGTCCAGGAGGGTGGCCTGGGCGCCCTCGAAGAGGATCGCTTCGCCGTTCTCCCAGGCGGCCTGGAGGTGGCCCTGGGCGTCGCCGATGCAGGGCAGGAGGGGTTCCGCCAGCTTCAGGAGGTTCTCCACGAGGCTGTCTAGGCCGGGCAGCTCGGCGCCGGGGCCCAGGCGGAGCCGGACCTCCTCGTAGCCGGGCCGGATGCGCTCGGCGAGGATGCCCGGATGCCGCAGGTCGCCCATGCGGATGCCCATGCGGGCGGCCTTCATCTCGTAGGCGGGCCCGATGCCCCGGCCCGTGGTGCCGATCTTGCTGGAGCCGCCCTCCCGCCAGAGGTCCAGGGCGATGTGGTGGGGCAGGATGACGTGGGCCCGGTCGCTGAGGAGGAGCCGGCCCTGCACGTCGAAGCCGCGGTCCTTGAGCCGGGTGAGCTCCTGGTTGAAGACCTCCAGGTTCAGCACCACGCCGCTGCCCACCACGAGGAAGCAGCCAGGGTGGAGGGCGCCGCTGGGCACCTGGTGGAGGGCGATGCTCTGGCCGTCCACCACCACCGTGTGGCCGGCGTTGTTGCCGCCCTGGAAGCGCACGACCTGCCGGAAGCGCGGGGCCAGCAGGTCCACGACCTTGCCCTTGCCCTCGTCGCCCCATTGGAGTCCCAGGATGGCCAGATTCTCGACGGGCTTGCCCATGCCGCGCTCCCCAATGTTCCAGATTACCGGGCCTTTGGCCTCCTTCCCAGCGGGCTTTCCTCCGCCGCGCCAACGCGGAGCGGGCAAAGGGGAGGCCGCCGCGCTACCCTGGAGCGGTCGGATTCCCGCTTCCCGGGAACCCGGTGGCCCGTCCGGAGCACCCGGCGGAGGGAGCGCCCATGTTCGAGAAATTCACCGAGAAGGCCCGGCGGGTCATGTTCTTCGCCCGCTACGAGGCCAGCCAGTTCGGATCGGAGAGCATCCAGAGCGGCCATCTCCTTCTGGGGCTTCTGCGGGAATCGGAGAAAACCAGCACCCAGCTGCTGGAACGGATGGGCGTTTCCGTGAGCGGCCTGCGGGAGCGCCTAGTGGCGGCCCTCACTCCCAAAGACAAGAAGATCGTGCCCAGCTCCACCTCCATCGACATCCCCATGGAGGAGGAGGTGAAGCGCATCCTCCAGCACGCCACCGCCGAGAGCGGGAAGCTGAACCACAAGCACGTGGGGGCGGAGCACCTGCTCCTGGGCATGTTGAAGGAGGACCAGTCCCTGGCCGGCCGGCTCCTCAAGGAAGGCGGCGCGGACCTCATCGCCGCCAAGGAGATCCTCCTGGAGGCCACCAAGGAAGAGAAGATCGCCAAGAAGAAGAAGGAGCACCCCCTTCTTTCCGAATTCGCCCGCAACCTCTCGGAGATGGCGGAGCGGGGCATCTTCGACAACCTCATCGGCCGGGAGACGGAAGTCGAGCGCATCGTCCAGATCCTCAGCCGGCGCCGGAAGAACAACCCGATCCTCCTGGGGGAGGCCGGCGTGGGCAAGACCGCCATCGTGGAGGGCCTGGCCCAGCGGATCTACGAAGGCAACGTGCCCAGCACCCTGGCGGAGAAGCGCATCTACGCCCTGGACCTGAGCCTGGTGGTCGCCGGCACCAAGTACCGGGGCCAGTTCGAGGAGCGGCTGAAATCCATCATCGCGGAAGCCTCCAAGGATCCGGCGGTGGTGCTCTTCATCGACGAGATCCACAGCCTCATCGGCACCGGCGCCGCGGAAGGCAGCCTGGACGCCGCCAACATCCTGAAGCCGGCGCTGAGCCGGGGCGAGATCCAGTGCATCGGCGCCACGACCCACAAGGAATACGCCAAGTACATCGACAAGGACCGCAGCCTGGTGCGCCGCTTCCAGCCCGTGGGCGTCAACCCCCCGGACGAGCCCGAATCCCTGCGCATCCTGCGGGGCATCAAGGAGCGCTACGAGCTCTTCCACCGGGTCCGCTACTCCGAAAAGGTGCTGGAGGCCTCGGTCTACCTCTCCAACCGATACATCACGGACCGCTTCCTCCCCGACAAGGCCATCGACCTCCTGGACGAGGCCGGGGCCCGGGTGAAGCTGCGGGGCGGCGCCCCCGTGGGCGAGAGCCACGCGGCGGAGGAGGAGCTGCACCGGGTCATCAACGAGATGAACGAGGCGGTGCTGGCCCGGGATTTCGAGCGGGCCGTGCTGCTGCGCCAGAAGGAGCTCCAGCTCCGGGAGGAGGTCCAGAAGGCCCGTCCCGAAGGCGCCGGCGAGGACTACGCCCTCTTCCCGGAAGTGACGGAACGGGACATCGAGGACGTCGTGGCCTCCTGGACGGGCATCCCCGTCACGGCCCTCAAGAATGACGAGAAGGCCAACCTCTCCCACATGGAGGAGAAGCTCAACACCCGGGTCATCGGCCAGGGCGAGGCGGTCTCGGCGGTCAGCCGCGCGGTGCGCCGCGCCCGGACGGGCCTCAAGAACCCCAACCGGCCCATGGGCTCCTTCCTCTTCCTCGGCCCCACGGGCGTGGGCAAGACGGAGCTGGCCAAGAGCCTCGCGGCCTTCCTCTTCGGGGACCCCAAGAAGATGATCCGCTTCGACATGAGCGAGTTCATGGAGAAGCACGAGGTGAGCAAGCTGCTCGGGGCGCCTCCCGGCTACGTGGGCTACGAGGAGGGCGGCATGCTGACGGACCGCATCCGCCGCAACCCCTACTGCGTGGTGCTCTTCGACGAGGTGGAGAAGGCCCACCCGGACATGATCAACATCCTGCTCTCGATCTTCGACGACGGGCAGGCCACGGACGCCTTCGGCAACTCGGTGGACTTCAAGAACACCATCATCATCATGACCAGCAACGTGGGCAGCCGGGAGCTGCTCAACGACAAGAACCTGGGCTTCATCGAGCAGGACCAGAAGCCGGACGCCAAGAGCGCCGACGCCATGAAGGTGCTGCGCCGGAACTTCCCGCCGGAGTTCCTCAACCGCATCGACGAGATCGTGGTCTTCAACCGGCTGGGCGACGAGGAGCTGCGGCTCATCGTGCGCCTCCTCATCGAGGACCTCAACAAGACCCTCGAGAAGCACCACCTGGTGGTGACCCTCACGGACGCGGCCTGCGACTGGCTGGTGAAGACCACCGTCCGCGACCGCGCCTACGGCGCCCGGCCCCTGCGCCGCGCCATCCAGAAGCAGATCGAGGATCCCCTGGCCGAGCTCATGGTGAGCCGTGAGGAGGTGCCCGCCGGCAGCGTGCACTTCGACCTCCAGGACGGAAAGCTGGTGCCCGCCTTCTCCGAGGCCGTGGCTGAGATGGTGGGAGTGAACGGATGACGATGCTGGATCTGATGAACCGCCGGGCAGGCGCCCGGTGGCGGGGAGGCTTCGTGCCTCCCGTTCTCATGCTCGTCCTGGCCGCGGCGGGCGCTCCCGCCCGGGCCCAGGAGAGCGAGACGATCCGCAGGATCGAGGTGCTGGGGGCGGTCAAGCTCACCCCGGAGACGGTGGTCTTCAGGTCCGGGCTGAAGGTGGGCGACGACCTGCGCAACGTGGACCTCACGGCGGTCCTCGAGAAATTGTGGGCCACCGGCGCCTACGACGACGTCAAGTTCGAGGTGGAGGACGAGCCCGGCGGCAAGCGGCTCGTGATCCGCGTCAAGGAGCGGCCCCTCATCAAGGAAGTGGACTACCGGGGCGGCACGGAACTCGGCGTGACGAACCTGAAGGACAAGGTCAAGGAGAAGAAGCTCGAGATCAAGCCCGACAGCATCTACGACCCGGAGGCCGCCCGCAAGATCAAGGCCCTCATCGTCGAGCAGGCGGCGGAGAAGGGTTTCAAGACCCCGGCCATCGACATCAAGCTCGAACCCATGGGGCCCGGGATCTCGCGCCTGGTCTTCGACGTGAAGGAGGGGGGCAAGCTCCGCATCTACAAGGTCTCCTTCCGGGGGAACAAGGTCTTCACCAGCGGCCAGCTGGCGAAGGCCATGGAAAAGACCCGGAGGCACTGGAGCTTCTCCTGGCTCACCAGCCACGACCTCTTCGTGGAGAAGAACCTCGAGGAGGACCTGAAGCACATCAAGGAGCTCTACTGGCGGAACGGCTACAAGGACGTCTTCGTGGGCAAGCCCCTGGTGGACGTCGTCGACAAGACGACGCCGAGGCAGCTGAAGAAGAACGAGAAGCGCGGCCTGAAGGGCCTTTCCGCCAAGTACGACCTGCGGGCCTCCCTGACCATCCCGATCCTCGAAGGGGAACGCTTCTACGAAGGGAAGTTCAAGGTCGAGGGCAACGACAAGCTCTTCAACGAGGCCTTCTACCGCCTGAAGATCGGCGAGGCCAAGCGGGACAACCGCTCCTGGCTCGCGAAGTTCTTCGGCATCAAGCCCAGCCTGCGGGACCTTCCCGATTCGACGCTGCGGCCCTTCGACCTGGACGCCCTCAACAAGGGCCTCGACAAGGTGAAGGAGGCCTATGCGGACCAGTCCTACATCGGATTCCGGGTGGACCGGAAGCTGGACGTCCGCGGCGAAGGCGCGGCCAAGAAGGTGGACGTCAACCTGAAGGTGGAGGAGGGCGAGTCCTTCTCGATCCGGCGCATCACCTTCGAGGGGAACACCACCACGAAGGACAAGGTGCTCCGGCGCTCCATGCTCCTCAAGGAGGGCGACCCCTTCGGCGCTTCCGCCTTCAAGGACTCGTTCACCGGGCTCGGCCAGCTCGGCTACTTCGACGTGAAGAACCAGGAGCCGAAGGTGGATTTCGTCGCCGACAAGCCCCAGGTGGACATCGTCATCCGGGGCGAGGAGTCCGGCGTCAACGAACTGCTCTTCCAGGGCGGCTACGGTTCCCTGTTCGGCTTCTCCCTCGGCCTCAGCTTCAGCACCAAGAACCTGGGGGGCGGCGGCGAGACCCTTTCCTTCGCCTACAACGGCGGGAAGTTCCAGCGCAACTTCTCCATCGGGTTCACCGAACCCTACGTCTTCGACCTGCCCTACTCCTTCGGCGCGAGCGTCGGCAACGGCGTCACCGAGTACGACGCCAGCCGGGTGGGCGCGGACCTCGCCTACAAGCAGTTCACCCGTTCCCTGGGCGTCTCGACCGGCACAAGGCTCGCGACCTTCCTCCCGGGGCGCGCCGCCTGGGCCTTCTTCACCACCGTGGGCATCGGCTACAACTTCTCCATCGTGAAGATCGAGGGCGGCCGGAACTACGCCTTCCGGGACACCAACAGCCAGCTCACGTCCACCCTGAACACGAACATCACCTACTCCACGGTCAACCACCCCTTCAAGCCCACCGCGGGCACGAAGCTCTCCATGTCCGTGGAATACGGGGGATGGCAGTTCGGCACCGACCGGCCCTTCATGCGGACCTCGGTGGACTTCAGCCGCTTCGCCAACTTCGCCGACCGCCACATCTTCGCGGTGAACATGGCCTACGGCTACCTGCGCAACCTGGCCGCCGAGCCCCTGCCCTACTACCAGTACTTCAGGCCCGGGGGCGAGAACACCATCCGGGGCTACCGGTACGGCCAGGTCGGCTCCCTCATCCTCGACCCCAATCAGCGCCAGACAATCATCGGCGGCAACAAGCAGCTCATCTTCAACGCCGAATACCAGTTCAAGATCGCGGACCAGTTCCGGACCGTGCTCTTCTACGACGCCGGCAACGCCTGGGGACCGGGCACCCGGATCTTCTCCAGGAACGAGGAGTCCTACACCTTGAACGGGCAGACCCAGACCTTCCAGGCCCGGGACCTGCTGCGTTCCGTCGGCGTGGAGCTGCGCTTCTTCCTGCCCATCAGTCCGGCCCCCCTGCGGCTGATCTGGAGCCGGAAGCTCAACCCCTACCCCTTCGATCCCGACGGCCGCAACGATTTCCAGTTCTCCATCGGCACGACCTTCTAGGCTCATGCGGCCCCGGCCCCCGTCCTTGCGGGGAGCCGGGCGGAAGTTCCCAGTCCCTTCAACGAAAATGGCGCTTCGCCCCGCGGGGCCGGCGCGATAGAATCATCCCTTTGGGAGCATCCATGCGCCGTCTTATCCTTGCCGCGGCCTTCGCCGCCGTGCCCGTGCTGGCCCAGGACGTGGCCACCGCCCGCCTCGCCATCTTCGCCCCGGACCAGGTGATCCAGACCTCGGCCCGCGGCAAGAAACTGTTCTCCGAAGTCGAGGCGAAGGGCAAGGAGCTCCAGGAGCGGATCAAGGCCAAGGCCGACGAACTCCAGGCCAAGGAGCAGCAGCTGAAGTCCACCAGCCTCTCGGAAGAGGGCCGCGCCAAGCTTCAGCGCGAGCTGCAGGACGGCGAGCTGCAGATCCGGCGCATGCAGGAGGACAGCCAGAAGGAGTTCAACAAGACCCAGGAGAAGGTCATGGGCGCCTTCCAGGCCGAGGTCGGGCCCATCGTGAAGCAGCTCTCCGAGGAGTGGAAGCTCCAGCTCCTCTTCCAGTACGGCCGCGAATCCGCCGGATTCCTGCTGCCGGTGGACGAGAAGTGGGCCACGGCCTTCACCGCCGAGATCGTCAAGCGCTACGACGCGAAGTTCCCCGAAGGCGCCGCGAAGCCTGCCGCGAAGCCTTCCGCTCCTGCCGCGAAGCCCGCGGCCCCCGCCAAGAAGAACTGAGGCGCGCCCTCGGACCGGAACGGCGCCTCGCGGCGCCGTTCCGCGTTTCAGCGGCCGGTGGAGCCGTAGCCGCCCTGGCCGCGGCGGGTGGCGCCAAGGTCCTCCAGGACGGGCGCGGGAGCCCAGGCCCAGCTCTCGCAGCGCGCGACCAGCAGCTGGGCGATCCGCTCGCCGCGGATGAGGCTGAAGGCCTCGGCCCCATGGTTCACCAGGAGCACCTGCACCTCGCCCCGGTAGTCCGCGTCGATGGTGCCCGGCGCGTTGAGGACGGTGATCCCGTGCTTCAGGGCCAGGCCGGAACGGGGCCGCACCTGTCCCTCGCAGCCCGGGGGCAGGGCCATGGAAAGACCCGTGGGCACCAGGCGCCGGGCGCCGGGCGGGATGGACCAGGCCTCGCCCGCGGGTATCGCCGCCCGCAGGTCCATGGCGGCGGCGTGGGCCGTGGCGAAGGCCGGCAGCTCGAGGCCGGCGCCGTGGGGCAGGACGTGGACCGGGATCTCCATCATGCGACTCCCCCGCTCACTCGAACACCACCGTCCGGTTGTTGTAGGTGAGGACCCGGCGCTGGAGGTGCAGCCGCACGGCCCGGGCGAGGACGATGCGCTCCAGGTCCCGGCCCTTGCGGACCAAGTCCTCCACCGTGTCCCGGTGGCTGACGCGGATGATGTCCTGCTCGATGATGGGTCCCGCGTCCAGGTCCGGCGTGACGTAGTGGGCGGTGGCGCCGATGACCTTCACGCCCCGGGCGTGGGCCTGGTGGTAAGGCATGGCCCCCGCGAAGGCCGGCAGGAAGCTGTGGTGGATGTTGATGATGGAGGGGAAGGCCTGGATGAAGCCGTCGCTCAGCACCTGCATGTACTTCGCGAGCACCACCAGCTCGATGCCGCGCTCCTTCAGGACCTCCAGCTCGAGGGACTCGGCGTTGGCCTTGGTCTCGGGGGTGACGGGCACGTGGAGGAAGGGCACGCCGAACTGCCGCGCCACGGGTTCCAGGTCCGGGTGGTTGCTGAGGACCAGGGCCACTTCGCACCGCAGTTCGCCGGCCTTGTGCCGCCAGAGCAGGTCGAGGAGGCAGTGCTCCTGTTTGCTGCACCAGAGCGCCACCTTCGGGATCTCGTCGGAGAAGTGCAGGGACCAGCTCCCGCCCATGGGTCCAGCGATTCCACCGGCCCGCGCCTGGAGCTCTTCCCGGGACAGGCCGAAGCCCTCCAGCTCCCATTCGATGCGGCCCAGGAAGCGCGAGGCCGCCAGGTCCGAATGGTGGTCCGAATCCACGATGTTGCCGTCCTGCTCGAAGACGAAGCTCGAAAGCCGGGCCACGATGCCCTTCTGGTCCGGGCAGTTGATGAGCAGGGTGGCGGTGGGGTTCAAGCCTTCTCCTTCACGAGCTGGCCGCAGGCCGCCTGGACGTCCCGGCCCCGGGAGCGGCGCACGGTGACGAAGCAGCCGTGCCCCTTGAGGCGTTCCGCGAAGGCCTGGATGCGGGCCTCGGCGGGTTCATGGAAGTCGCTGGCGGCGTGCTCGTTCATGGGGATGAGGTTCAGGTTGTGGCTGCGCCGCAGGTCGCCCAGCCATTCCGCCAGGCGGTCCGCATCGGCCTCCGTGTCGTTCTCGCCGGCGAGGAGCACGTACTCGAAGGTGAACTTCTCGTTGCGCCGGGGGCCCCAGGCGTCCAGGGCCTCCCGCAGCCGCGCCAGGCCCCAGACCCGGTTCACGGGCATGGTGCGGCTCCGCGCCGCGTCGGTGGTGGCGTTGAGGCTCAGGGCCAGCAGGGGGCGCGGCTGCATCCGCGCCAGCTTCTCGATGCCGCTCACGAGCCCCGAGGTACTGACGGTGATGCGCCTTGCGGGGATGTCGAGGCCGGCGCGATGGCAGAGGATGCGCACGGCGCGGTGCAGGTTCTCCAGGTTGTGGAGGGGCTCGCCCATGCCCATGAAGACCAGCGTCACCTGGGAGCTCTGGGCGGGGCCCAGGTCGCGCATGAGCCCCAGCACCTGGCCGACGATCTCGCCGGCGCTGAGGTTGCGCACGATGCCCATGGAGCCCGTGGCGCAGAAGGTGCAGCCCATGGCGCAGCCCACCTGGCTGGAGATGCAGTAGGTGACGCGGGGGTTGCGCACCCGGCGGGGCATGTGGACGCACTCGATGCGCTTCCCGTCCGTGAGTTCCAGGACGAGCTTGGTGGAGCCGTCGCCGGAGGGCAGGGATTCGGCGATGGCGGGCAGGCCCAGGTCGAAGCGCTCCTCGAACCAGGCGCGGGCGGCCTTGGAAAGCCAGGGGGCTCCGTCCTTCCAGGTGGAGGGCCGCTGCAGGCGGGCGAAGAGGTGCTCGGGCCGCCCCGGGGCGCCCAGGGCCTCCAGGTCCTCCGGGAGCAGGCCGTAGGCCGAGGGCAGGCCGCCCCGCTCGGGGGCCGCCACGTCCCAGGGCTGGAGGGCGTGCGCGGGCATCCGACCAGTGTACCGCCGTGTCCCCCGTCACTCCTCCGGCCATGGCTGGCCGCAGGGCTGGCCGCAGGGCTCCCGGCTCCCGGATACTGGGACCATGAAGATCCTGGTGGTGGAGGACAACGAGCGGGCGGCCCGGGGGCTGGGCCGCACCCTCGGGGAGCACGGCTTCACCGTGGAGATCGCCCTGGACGGGACCAGCGGCCTCGAGCTGGCGCGCCAGGGCGGCTTCGACTGCCTCCTGCTGGACGTGATGCTCCCGGGCCTCGACGGCTTCACGCTCCTGGAGGAGGTCCGGGCCGAGGGCCTGGAGGTGCCGGTCATCTTCCTCACCGCAAGGGACGCCCTGCCAGACCGCATCCGGGGCCTGGAGCTGGGCCGGGGGGACTACCTGGTGAAGCCCTTCGCCTTCTCCGAACTGCTGCTCCGCCTCAACAATCTGCTCTACCGCAGGCCGCCCGCCGAGGAACGGGTCTACCAGCTCGCGGACCTCTCGCTCTTCCCCCAGCAGCGCAGGGTCTACCGAGCCGGCGTGCGCCTCGACCTCACGCCCCAGGAGTACAGCCTCCTGGAACTCCTCCTGCGCAACCCCGGCCACGTGGTGACCCGGGCCCGCATCGCCGAGGAACTCTGGGAGATGGCCTTCGACGGGGATCCGAACCTGGTGGATGCCGCCGTGCGCCGCCTGAGGCGGAAGGTGGACGAGCCCTTCCAGGAACCGCTGATCCGGACCCGCCGCGGCGTGGGCTATGTGGCTGAAATCCCCGCCCGCTGAGCGGGCGCCCCGCAGCCTGGCCCTGCGCCTGACGCTGGTCTTCGGCCTCCTGGGCTATGTCCTCGTGGGCGCGGTGGGGCTCTTCCTGCACGCGACCGTCCGCTACTCGGTCTTCGCCAAGATGGATCGGGAGCTGGACAACACGTCCCGGATCCTCCTCCACCGGCTGGAGGAGGACCGCGAGACGCCGGACAAGGAGTGGCTGGATCTCGGCGACCATCTCGCCCTCCGGATCCTGGACCGCCAGGGCCGCATCCTGGTGGAGTCCCCCGGCATGGCGCAGCGGGCGCCCGCAGCGCTCTTCCCGCCCTCGGCGAATGCCTGGGCCTGGACGGACGCCGGGGCGGCGGGCAGGCACGGCTACCGGCTGCGCGTCGTCGATTTCCAGGGGGGCCGCATCCACCTCGCGCGGAACACCTTCGACGAGCTCTGGATGCTGCGCCGCCTGCGGAATGCGATCCTCTGGATCTTCGGGCTGGCCCCGGCCCTCGCGGCCCTGCTGGGCTACCGCCTGGTGCGCCTGGGCCTGTCGCCCCTGGGCTCCCTGGTCCACGCCCTGGAAGGGCTGCGCCCGGACACCCTGGGCACCCGCGTGGATCCGACGGCGGTCCCCGCGGAACTCGCCTCTCTGGCCGGGGCCCTGAATGGGGCCCTGGAGCGGCTTGGGACCGCCTTCGGCCGCCTCTCCGAGCTCAATGGGGACCTCGCCCACGAGCTGCGCACGCCCCTGCACTCCCTGCGCCTGGAGGCGGAGGACCTGGTCACCCGGCCCGGCCTTTCCGACGAGGCCCTGGAGCGCCTCGCGGGGATGCTGGAGACCCTCGACCACCTCGGCGCCGTCATCGAGCAGATGCTCACCCTCTCCCGTCTGGAGGACCCCTCGCGGCACCTGGAGAAGGCGCGGATCCCCGCGGCGGAGCTCCTGGCCAGCGCGGCGGCGCCCTTCGAGTCCCTGGCGGAGGAGGCGGGCGTGCGCATCGTCTCCGAGGTGGAGGCTGCGCTGGCCGTCCACGGAGACGGCGTCATGCTGCGGCGGGCCCTGCACAACCTGCTCGCCAACGCCCTGCGGCACTCCTCTCCGGGCGGGATCGTCCACCTTCGCGCCCGGAAGCAGGGGGGCGGCGCCCTCCTCGAAGTGGAAGACCATGGCGAGGGGATGGCCGAGGCCGTGGTCGCCCAGATCGGCCGGCGCTTCCTCCGGCCCGACGCCTCCCGCAGCCGCACCAGCGGCGGGTCCGGCCTGGGCCTGGCCATCGTGAAGGGGATCGCGGTCCTGCACGGCGGGGCCCTGGAGGTCCGGAGCCACGCCGGGCAGGGCACGGTGATCCAGATCATCCTTCCGGGAACCTGACCGCATCGTCAGGAACCGGTCAGGGACCCATCAGCTTGGGGTCCTATCTCTTGTGCAACGGGAATGTCGCACCCAAGACAACCCGATCGGTGCGATCCACGCACAGGAGACGACCCATGAGATTCCTCCGCTACCTCGCCCTGCTGATGCTGGGCACCGTCCAGCTGCTGGCCGTCCCGGCCTGGTCCCGGCTGACGAACTCGCAGTGCGCCACCTGCCACGCCACGCCCACGTGGCAGCTCAACAAGACCGGCCTCGAGTTCCTGAAGAACGGCCATCGCCTGGAGCCCGTGGCCTTCGACAAGAAGGACATGAAGTGGGACAACTACCTCTCCTTCGTGTGGAAGGGCCGCGTGTGGAACGACAAGACCGACGGCGACGCCCGCGGCCAGATCCAGAAGGCCAGCACGCAGGTCGAGCAGCACAGCTTCTCCATCTACACGGGCGGCCCGATCTCCGAGCGCCTGAGCTTCTTCACCGAGATGTACCTCTCGGAAGGGACCGGCGCCACGTCCGGCGGCAACGTCGTGCAGGGCGACGGCGCCCGCAAGAAGCTGGCCGAAGCCTTCCTCCAGTACAACCTGCCCCTGAGCGACAAGACCTTCCTGGCCATCCGCGGCGGCGAGATCCTGCCGGCGGCCTTGCACGTCTTCGGCGTCGGCGCCCGCAGCGCCGAACAGCGCGCCCTGGTGCTGAACGGCTCGAACGTCGGCTCGAACCCCTACAAGCCCTTCAACCGGCAGCAGGGCCTCGACGTCACCCTGGCCAACCCGCACTACGAGATCGCCCTGGGCGTGCTGAACGGCAGCGCCAACACCAACGGCGTGGACGCCGACTCCCACAAGGACGTCTTCGCGTCCGCCATCTGGAACCTGGACAGTTACGAGAGCGGGCTGGGCGTCTATCACTACAAGGGCAAGTTCACCAACTACGCCACCGCCGGCGATCCCAGCACCGCCATCGACTTCCGGAACGACTTCGACCGCACGGGCCTCATGGGCCGCTTCATCCGGGACAACTGGCGCGTCGTGGGGGCGTACTTCGCGGGCAAGGAGACCTTCAAGGGCGCCGCTGCGGGCACCTTCATCGAGCCGAAGAACAAGGGCTACTACCTGCTCGCCGACTACAACGTGAACGATTCCTTCGGCCTCTTCGCCCGCGTCGACTCCTTCGATCCCCGCGACGACAAGAGCGACGACCAGACCCGGGAGTTCCTCGTCGGTCTGAACGGCCTCTTCTTCCAGAGCGAGAAGAGCGCCGCGCGGTGGAACGTCGAGTACGTGGACCGCGTGGTCTCGAAGAACGCCGCGGGATCGCGCCTGGCCTCCACCACGCCGCTCCGCGACGTGAAGGAATCCCAGCTCCGCTTCCAGTTCACCTGGGCCTTCTGAGGCTCGGTGGAACCCGCCGGCCCAGGAACACGGCCCCCATGCCCGGCATGGGGGCTGTTTCCCGGAGGGCGGGACCCCCAGCTTCCTCATCCGGAATCCTGACGGCGTCCTCCGGCCGGCCCGCGCCGCCGGGGGCCGGGAGCTCCCCGTGGTCCTGGGTACCCTCCGATCCGCGCTGGCGATGGTTGCCCTGCTGAGGCTCGCCCAGCAGGGCCCCCGCACCACCTCCGAATTCCTCGAGTCCCTGGACCGCCTGGGCCTGCCCTTCACGGCGAGGACGCTCTACCCCCTGCTCCGCAGGCTTTCCGTGGAGGGCTGCCTCGCCTCCGCCCTCCACCTGGAGCCGGGCCGGCCGGGCGTCCGGCGGTACTGGAGCACCCGCCGGGGAAACCTGGCCGCCGACCACTTCAGGGGCATCCTGGCCATCCTGGCGGGGCCCCTGCCCACCCTGCGACAGGACGGGGAGCACGGGTCCTAGAGCGGCTTCCAGGGCCAGGTCTGACATCCTGGGGGGCATGGTCCCTCCCGATCCCGCCCTCCGCACCTTCCGCCTCCGCGTCGCACTCCTCATCGCCCTGGCCGCGGCCATCGTGGGTCTCGCGCTCTACGTGCCGCCCATCCCCCAGGATCCCGCCTACCACGCTTTCGCGGACCAGCGGGCCTGGTTGGGCCTCCCGCACTTCTGGAACGTGGTGTCCAATGCGCCCTTCCTGCCTTTCGGGATCTGGGGCCTGTTCGCGCTGCACAAGGCGCGGTTCCACGATCCGCGGGAGGCCTGGGCCTACCGCGTGGCCTTTGCGGGCACGGTGCTGGTGGGCTTCGGATCGAGCTACTACCACTGGCATCCGGACAACCACACCCTCTTCTGGGACCGGCTGCCCATGACCCTGGTCTTCATGGCCCTCATGAGCGCCGCCATCGCCGAGCGCGTCCACGCCCGCATCGGCGCCGGGCTCCTGCTGCCCTTCCTGGCCCTGGGCGTGCTGGCCATCGACGTGTGGCGCCGGGGCGAACTGACAGGCGTCGGCGATCTGCGCTTCTACGTCCTGGTGCAGTTCTATCCCATGCTCATGATCCCGCTCCTCATGGCCCTCTTTCCCGCGCGCTACACGCGGACCCGGGACGTGGGCTGGATGGTGGCCTGGTACATCGTGGCGAAAGCCCTGGAGCTCTCGGATCCTCAGGTGTACCGCGTCCTGGGCGGCGCCATGGGCGGCCACGCCCTCAAGCACCTGGCCGCCAGCCTGGCCGTCGGCGCCCTGGTGGTGATGGTGGCGAAGCGGGAACCGCTTCCGGCCGGGGCCCCGGACGCCCCGTCGGGAGCCTAGGCCGCCACGTCCTTCGCGCGGATCTCGCTGCCCCTGCGGGTGCCCAGGGCCGTGAGCCCGAGGCTCGCGGGGTCCAGCAGGGCCTTCGCCACGCGATGGAGCTGTTCCAGGTCCACGGCGTCGATCTCGGCGATCTGCGCGTCGAGGCTGGTGACGCCGCCCTGGTGGATGGCCTGGTGGGCGAGGCCGAACATGCGGCTGTTGCTGCTCTCCTGGCTGAAGGCCAGGGAGGTCCGGGCCTGCAGCTTGGCGCGTTCCAGCTCGGCCGCATTGACGCCCTTCTCCAGTAACAGGTTGCACTCATGAATGACCCGCTGCACCAGCTCCCGGGCGTGGCCCGGGGCGCAGCTGGCGGCGATCTGGAGGGCGCCGGTGTCCGTGTAGTGGGTCAGGTAGCTGCCCACCTGGTAGCAGAGGCCGCGCCGCTCCCGCAGCTCCATGAAGAGCCGCGAGCTCATGCCGCCGCCGAGGACGTGGGCGAGCAGGTTGGAGGCCACGCGGTCGGCGTGGCGGTGGTGGGGCCCCGGGAAGCCCATCACCAGGGAGGTCTGCTGCAGCTCCTTGCGGGCCACGTTGAGAAGGAAGGGGCGCGGCCGGCCCATCTCGGGCACGGGCTCGCCGGCGCCGCCGGGCAGGCGTGAGAGCACGGGTTCCAGCAGCTTGAGGAAGGCTTCGGGCTCGATGGCGCCGGCGGCCGAGATCAGCAGGTTCGGCGCCCGGTAGGTGCGTTCAAAGAAGGCCCGGGCTTCCGCGGGCCCATAGCCGCCCACCTGCGCCCGGCTGCCCAGGATGGGATGGGCCAGGGGCGCGCCCTTCCAAAAATGGCCGTAGAAGAGCTCGCTCACCCAGTCGTCGGGCTGGTCCTCGGACTGGGCGATCTCCTCCAGGATCACGCCCCGCTCCCGGGCCAGCTCTTCGCCGTCGAAGCGGGGGGAGCTGACCAGGTCGCCGAGGATCGCCACCAGGTCCGGCAGCTGCTCCCGCAGCACCTTGCCGTAGAAGCAGGCGCTCTCCTTGCCGGTGAAGGCGTCCACGCTGCCCCCCAGCCGGTCCGTGGCCTCGGCCATCAGGTCCGGGGTGGGGAAGTGCTCCGTGCCCTTGAAGACCGTGTGCTCGATGAAGTGGGCCAGGCCTTCTTCATGGACGCGCTCGTGGCAGCTGCCCCGCTTCACCCAGAACCCCACCGCGCAGGAGCGCAGGTGGGGCATGGATTCGACGAGGATCTCGGCGCCCTGGGGTGTGGTGTGGCGGAAGACGGGTGCGGCCATCCTTCATTCTACCGGGGCGCCCGGGATGGGCCCCCCGGCGGGGCTAGCCTTCCGAATCCGCCCCGGCAAGGCCGATGGGTGTGTTCTGGAGGCGCCAGCCGGCGAGGGCCCAGAAGACGCAGCCGGCGAGGAAGAGAACCAGGGCGGCCACCAGCGTGGGGGTGGCGATCTGGGTCTGGGCCAGCAGGTGGGAGGCGTTCACGACGCTGCTCTTGGTGCCGGAGATGTTCTCCACGTAATGGGCGAAGGTGAGGCGCTGCAGGTTGCCGGGAAGGATCCAAATGGCCCGGTCCCAGATGAACAGGTAGAGGGCGCCCCAGAGGGAGCCTCGCTTGAAGACCAGGCCCAGGAGGGTCATGAAGGCCAGTTCGGCCCAGTAGGCGCTCGCGAGGGCGCCCACCATGCGGGGCAGGTCCCCGAAGCTGCCGCCGATGGCCACCAGGCCCAGGCAGGCGAAGGCCAGCCAGAGGACGCCCCAGCCGTACCAGAGAAGGCCCTTGCCGATGGGCAGGGCCCAGACCGTGGTGGGCCGGGCCAGCATGAGGGGGATGGTGCGCTGCTCGATGTCCTCGCGGATGCCCGCGGGGGCGGCGACGAGGGCCATGATGGGCAGGAAGTACTGGGCCAGGGCCTTGTGGAAGACTTCCACCGCGAGGCCGGGCGGGACCCGCTCCCCCTGGGCCTTCATGACGATGGCCACCAGCATGATGATGCCGACGGGCACGAGGGGAAGCCCCGCCAGCACCCACCCGCGGGCTTGCAGCACCCGGGGCAGGTAGCCCTTGAACACGGCCTTGGCGGTCTGGAGGGGCGTGGGAATCGCGGCGGCGTTCATGCGTGGTCCTTGGTGAGGTACTGGAACACCGCGTCCAGGTTGAGGTCGAGGGGATCCAGGGCCGTCAGGGGCAGCCGGCCCGCCACCACGGCCTCCTGCAGCCGCGGCAGGAAGCTGCGGGGATTGCGCACGGCGACGATGGCCGACCCCTCCTCCAGCCGCAGGCCCACCAGCTCGCCTTGCTCCACGGCCCAGCGGGCCGCGGCGCGGGCGTCCTCCGCCGTCAGGCGCAGCTCCACGGGATGGCGGTCCAGCAGTTCGCGGATCTCCGCGACATTGCCTTCGGCGAGGAGCCGGCCGCGGAAGAGCAGCAGGATGCGGTCCGTGAGCTGGGCGATCTCCCCGAGGATGTGGCTGCTGACGATGATCTTCACGCCGCCGTCGGCGAGCTTCCGGAGCATCTCCATGAGCAGCAGGCGCGCTTCCGGGTCCAGGCCGTTGAAGGGCTCGTCCAGGATGAGCAGTTCGGGGTCGTGCAGCAGGGCCTGGGCCAGGCGGATGCGCTGGCGCATGCCCTTGGACATCTGGTTGAAGCGCAGGTGGGCGCGGGTCTCCATGCCCACGATGCCCAGGGCCTTGTCGATGGCGGCCTCCAGGGCCGGGCCCTCCATGCCCGACAGCTCGCCCATCATCCGCAGCCAGCCCCGGCCCTTGAGGCCCGTGGGGAAGCGGTCGCCCTCGGGCACGAGGCCGATGCGGGCGAGGATGGCGGCGTTGCGGTAGGGCTCCTCGCCCAGCACGCGCACCTCGCCGCTGGAGCACGGCAGCAGGCCCGAGAGCAGCTGGATGAGGCTGGACTTGCCGGCGCCGTTGGGCCCGAGCAGGCCCGTGATGCCGCCGCCGGCGGGCAGCTCGAAGGTGGTGGGGGAGAGGCCGAGGATCTGGCCGTAGCGCAGGGAGGCGCGGTTGAGGCGGATCATAGGACCGCCTCGCTGGGCATCGTCCGTTTGGCCGCCACGAAGATCCACAGGCCGACGTGGGCGAGGGTGCCGATGACCGTGGGGGCCCAGCCCAGGAAGGGGTCCTCCATGCCGCAGAGGAGCTGGGGCCAGGCGGTGGCCAGGGCCACGGGGCTGATGGCGAGGAAGGCCTTGGCCTTCAGCAGGCCCGCCAGGATGCCGCCGAGGGCGAAGGTGCCCAGCACGATGCCCAGCACCCAGCCGAAGCCGGCCCGGGGGGAGCCCGCCATGGCGCTGGCGCCCAGGGTCACGGAGCCGGCAAGGATGGCGATCATCAGGGCGGCGGGGATGAGGTGCAGGGGCAGGGTCGGCCAGATGGGGCCGCTCCGGCCCGCCACCATCAGGCTCATGGCCCATGGGATCAGCACGAAGGGAAGCTGGATGGCGAAGGGCAGCAGGGCGGCGAGGCCGCCCTTGGCCACGAGGTAGTCCTGGGGCCGTACGGGATGGGCATAGATGAGGGGCCGGATGCGGTGCAGCGTGTCCCGGGCCACCAGGCCGCCGCCGATGAGGGCCACCTGGAACCACATGGGAATGAGCACCGCCTGGCCGATGTGGTCGGCCTGGTATTCGGCGCCCTGGGTCATCACCTGGGCGGCGAAATCCTTCACGCCGGAGAAGGCCACGCTCGTGTTGGCGAGGTACCGGAAGTAGAGGGCGCCGAGCTGGATGATGAGGATCAGCAGGAACACGAAGCCGAAGAAGATCCCCAGCTTCGCCTTCATCACGCGCCCGAAGTCGAAGCGCATGAGCACGGCGACGGGATGGCTGCCGCCGTCGAGGTTCTCCCGGGGGGGAAGGGTCGGTGCGTAGATGGGCATCAGGCCCTCCCTTCCTGGGATCCGGCAGCGTCAGGCGCGACGGCCGGGCTTGGCCCGGACGCCGCGCGGGGGAGCACGAGGGGGGACGGAGAGCGATCGGAGGGAGCGCGCGGTCCCCCCTCGTTCATATTCGTCCCGTGCAGGGCCCGGATCAGCACCTCGTCCAGGCGGTCGTGGCGGGGCGTGAGCTGCACGAGGGTGGCGCCGGCGTTCTGCGCCCACCGGAAGGCGAGGACGGGATCGGCCTCCGGCAGCTCGATGTCCATGAGGCCGTTGCGGGAATGAAGCACTTCGCCCAGCTCGGGCAGCTTCGCCTCCTGCTCGGGGGTGAGGGGATCCAGGAAGCGCAGCTCGAAGCGCCGGGCCAGCATCTTCCGCAGGCCCGCCATGGAGCCCGCGGCCTTGATCTCGCCCTTGTCCAGGATGATGAGCTGGTCCGCCACGCGCTCCACGTCCTCCAGCAGGTGGGAGGCGAGGATGACGGAGGTGCCGAGCTCCGCCCGCACCTTCAGGACGAGATCCAGCATGCGCTTGCGGCCTTCGGGATCGAGGCCGTTGGTGGGCTCGTCGAGGAAGATCAGCTCGGGGCTGTGCACCAGGGCCTGGGCCAGCTTCACCCGCTGGCGCATGCCCGTGCTGTAGCCGCTGACGTTGCGGTAGCGGGATTCGTCGAGGCCGACGAAGTGCAGCACCTCGTGGGCGCGGTCCCGGCTGGCCTCGGCCTTCAACCCCGACAGCTCGCCCCAGAAGGCCACCTGCTCGAAGGCGGAGCAGTCCTCGATGAGGGCGTCGTACTCGGGCATGTAGCCGATGCGGGCCCGCAGCCCGGCGGCCTCGGGAGCGCGCAGGTCCACCCCCAGCACCTGGCCCGCCCCCTGGCTGGGGCGCAGGAGGCCCAGGAGGGTCTTCAGGAGGGTGGACTTGCCGGCGCCATTGGGGCCCAGCAGGCCCACCACGCCATCCTCCACGTCGAGGGTCAGGCCCTTCAAGGCCACGGTCTGCCCGTATCGGACTTCCAGGTGCTCGAATGAAATCACGGTGTGCTCCAGAGGGGCTTACGGGATCGGACGCGTCCAGGTTTAACGCGGGCGGGCTCAGGGCGCCAGCGCCGGCGCGCCCTTCGCGCTCCGCGCCGGGGAACGCCCGGTCTGCGCCGGCGGACCCCCGGGACCTACCGGCCAGGGATCCCGGTTAGGCTGGGTCCAGCCCCTGTACCCATGAACGTCCCTCCCTGGCTCCCCCTGGACGCGCTTCAAGCCGGCGCCCTGTTCGCCCTGGCCCTGGGCTACCTGGCGGATGCGGCGGCCCGGAAGGACCGCCTGATGGGCTGGCTGGGCTTCACCTGCGTCCTCATCGGCCTCCGCCATGGCGTGATGATCCTGGCGGCGGAGGAGGCCCTCAGCGCCGACCTCACGGACCGCCTCCAGAGCCTCCTGGCTTCGAGCGGCTTCCTCTGCCTCTTCGCGGCCCTGCACGTGCTCTTCCGCAAGCACGTCACCGGCACCGCCATCGCCGTGATCCTGGCGGGCATGCTGCCCAACATCCTCCGCAATCTGGCGGTCGCCCGCACCAGCCCCCTGGATCCCTGGCTCCACAACGTCACCAACGCCTTCTACGTGTTCGGCGCCGTGTGGGTCTGCCTCGCCACCTGGCGGGCCCGCAAAGAAGGCCATCCCATGGCGGGGCGGCTCCTGTGGGGCATCGTGGGGCTCTGCGTGCCGGTGGTGGTGGAGGCCCTGGTCCTCATCATCTGGGGCGCCAAGCTGCGCCTTTCGGGCCTCGCCCTCATGGTGCTGGCCATCGCCATCGGGGGCTCCTGGCTCCACTACACCATGGAGGGCCAGCAGGAGCGCCTGGAGCGCTGCCGGGAGGAGGCCAAGGCCTGGCGCAGCCTGGTGCCGGGCCCCACCTGGCACACCGCGGAGCCGTCCCTGCTGATGGAAAGCCTCTTCGGCCAGGACTGGGGCGGGAAGCTCGACGACCTCATGGTCAGCAGGGACGGCTCCACCTTCGAGCTCCACCGCCTGCAGCAGAGCAGCGGCGAAGCCCTGGGTTGGATCGAGACCCGGGTGGACACCCTGCCGGGCAGCGCTGAATTCCTGACGGGCTGGACCGTGGCCCTGGGCATGGAGGAAGGTCCGGCCTTCAGTCAGGCCAAGACCTGGCTGGAAGCCTGGGGCGCGGAAGTGAGCGCCTGGGGCACGGTGCCGCCCCGGGAAGGGCCCTACCCCAGCTTCCTCGTCTGGGCCCGGGAACCCAGCATCCTGGCGGTCTGGCGGGAGGACGCCCTGGACCGTCGGCGCTCCCGGTGGATCCAGGTGGGCGGGCCGAGCACGGAAGGCCCCCACGCGCGGCTGGAGAAGCCCCTGGACGAGATCGCCCTGCGGGTCGCCCTGCAGCGGCTGCTCAGCGTGAAATGATCAGCCTTCGAGAAGGGCGCGGATGGAGGCCTCGGACCGCTGGCGCAGATCCTCCGCGCTGCCCTCCGACCCCGCGGGCAGGGGCTGGCCCAGGCGGATGACGTAGTCGCCGGCCGCCACGCGCCACGAGCCCTTGGGCAGGATCGCGGTCCCGCCGCGGATGGCGAAGGGCAGGATGGGCACCTGGGCCTCCAGGGCCAGGGTGAACGCCCCCTTCTTGAACGGCAGCAGGGCGCCGTCCCGGGAGCGCGTCCCTTCCGGAAAGGCGATGATGCTCTGGCCGCCGTGGATGCGCTGGGCCGCGGCGTGGAGGCTGGCCAGGGCCTTCGCCCGGTTCCCCCGGTCGATGAAGATGAAGCCGGCGATCCAGATGACCCAGCCCAGGAAGGGCACCAGGGCCAGCTCCCGCTTAGCCATGAAGACCGCGTGGCAGGGCAGGGTGGAGATGAGCAGGGGGGGATCGAAGAGGGAGGTATGGTTGCCCAGCAGGATCACCGGCTGGCGGCCGGCCCGAACCGCCTCGGGCAGGTCCGCCCAGCCCTCGAGGCGGCGGCGGATGCCGAAGGTCCAGGCGGTGAAGCGGATGTAGCGGGGCGCCACGATCCAGAAGGCCCGCGCGCCTCCCCAGAAGGGCGCCATGAGGAAGACGAGGGTCACGCTGAAGGCCAGCATGGGCGCGCCGAGGGCCCAGCCGAGCAGGGGGCGCAGGAAGGGCCGGGGGGAAGCCGCGCCGTCCGGCATCACGGGTTCAGGACTTCCGCCGACTTGATCTTCACGGGGTATTCGGGGACGTTGGGCTGCCCCTTCTTCCAGCCGGTGCGCACCTTCTCGATGGCGTCCACGGCCTCCATCCCCGACACCACCCGGCCGAAGGCGCAGTAGCCGAAGCCTTCGTCGGTGGTGTTCTGGTGGTCGAGGGACGCGTTGTCCACGGTGTTGATGTAGAACTGGGCCTTCGCGCTGTGGGGCTCGGCGATGCGGGCCATGGCGAGGGTGCCCCGGGAATTCTTCAGGCCGGCCTTGAAGGTCAGGGCCGCCTCGTTGGGAATGGGCTCCCCGGTGGGTTTCTCCGCCAGGGACTCCGTCAGGCCGCCCCCCTGGATCATGAAGCCGGGGATTACCCGGTGGAAGATGGTCCCGGCGTAGTGGCCGGCCCGGACGTAGGCCAGGAAGTTGGCCACGGTCCTGGGCGCCAGCGCGGGCTCCAGCTCGACGACGAAGGGGCCGTAGCTGGTCTCGAATTTCACCCGGGGCTTAGGGGCGGCGGGCCTGGCGGCGGGTGCCGGAGCCGGCGCCTGGGCGAAGGCGGCGGTGGCGGCGAGGAGGAAGGAGGCGAGCAGGGCGCGGCGGCGCATGGGGACTCCGGCATTTGGTCAAACCATTGTGCCTCGATCAGACTGGACCCATGCCCTGGCTTGATGTTCCGACCCATCTCCTCTCCCTCCTGCTCCTGCCCTTCGGCCTGGTGGTGGGCTCCTTCTGCAACGTGCTGATCCACCGCCTGCCCCAGGAGGACGAGGCGGAGCGGAACGTCACCACGAAGGCCAGCCACTGCCCCAGCTGCAAGGCCCCCATCAAGCCCTGGCACAACATCCCCCTCCTGGGCTGGCTGTGGCTGCGGGGCAAGTGCGCCGCCTGCGGGTGGCCCATCCCCCTGCGCTATCCCCTGGTGGAGCTTCTGGGCGGCCTGATCGCCGCGGGCTCGGTGTGGGTGCTGCCCTTCGGGACCCTGGTGTGGCTCAAGGGCGTGGTCTGCGCCTTCGCCCTGCTGGCCCTCTTCTTCACGGACTTCACCGAGTTCATCCTGCCGGACGTCCTTCAGTTCCCCCTGATGGTCCTGGGGGTCCTGTTCACCCTGCCGGCCCTGCTGCTGGCGGAGCGGACGGTCACCGTCTTCGGCGCCGACCCCCACGCCTTCCTGCGGGTGGACCTCTGGCGCAACGCCCTCCAGGCCGCGCCCCTCTGGCCCCGCTACGGCGAGCCGGTGACGCCCCTGCAGAGCCTCGCGGGCCTCGCGGTGGGCTACGGCGCCCCGGCCCTCTTCAACCTCATCTACAAGGCCGTCCGCAAGACCGACGGCATGGGCATGGGCGACTTCAAGATGCTGGCCTGGCTCGGCGCCTTCTTCGGCGTCGGCCCCATGCTGGGCATCCTCTTCCTCGGCGCCTTCCTCGGCGCCGCCGTCGGCCTGCCCCTCATGCTCATCCGGAGGGAAGGCGGCCAGATGATGCTCCCCTTCGGCTGCGCCCTGGCCCTGGCGGTGCTGCCCGTGTGGTTCTTCGGCCCCATGGCCTGGGGCTGGTACATGGGCCGCATGGCGGTGGGAGGATAGGGCCATGAAGCTGCTGCGCATCAATCACCTTGGCCTCGCCGCCCCCGGCCTCGACGACGCCATGGCCCGCATGGAACGGCTCTTCGGCATGACCGCCGACCACATCGAGGACGTCCCCGAGCAGAAGGTGAAGACCGCCTTCTTCCCCGTGGGGGAAAGCCGCCTCGAATACCTCGAAAGCACCGACCCCGAAGGCCCCGTCGGGAAGTTCCTCGCCAAGCGCGGCCCGGGCATTCACCACGTCTGCTTCGAAGTGGACGACATCGAGGCTGCGGTGGGTCAGCTCGTGGCGAAGGGCGTGCGGATGATCGACGAGAAGCCCCGGCCCGGCGCCCACGGCTGCCGGGTGGCCTTCATCCATCCCAGCGAGACTGGCGGGGTGTTGATGGAACTGAGCCAGGAAGGCCATGACTGAACCGAACTCGCCGGACTATTGGAACCAGGTCTACCTCGACGAGCCCAAGCCCGGCTGGGACCTGGACGGTCCTTCGCCCCTGTTGGCGGAGCTCCTGGACCTGGCGCCCGCCCTCCCATCCGGGGCCCGCATCGCCGTCCCCGGCTGCGGCTGGGGCCACGACGCCGCGGAACTGGCGCGGCTGGGCTTCGAGGCCTGGGGCGTCGACTTCGCGCCCCTGGCCCTCGAAGGCGCCCGCGCCCGCTACGGCGACGCCGCCACCTGGTCCGGGGAGGACTGGTTCACGGGGGCCTTCCCGCCCTTCGACGCGATCTTCGACCACACCTGCTTCGTGGCCATGGAGCCCGCCCGCCGGGGCGCCTACCTGGACGCGACCCGGGACCGCCTGAAGCCTGGGGGCCTCTGGCTCGGCGCCTTCTTCCACGACACGCAAGGTCGGGATGGCCCGCCCTTCGCGATTCCGCGGGAGGAACTCCGGGCCCTCGCGGCACCCCGCCTTGACATCCTGTCGCTCGCGGACGCCCTGCGGAGCCATCCCCGCCGCCTGGGCCGGGAATTCCTGGTGGTGGCCCGCAAAGCGCTGTCCTGAAAAAGGGCCGGCCAACGATAAACTGGCCCATGGCCCTCGACCTGACCTTCCCGGATCCCGCCGCCGCCGACGCGGGGCTCTCCTCCCTGGCCCGCAGCGTGGTGGGTTCGGAGATCCTCAAGATCGCCGCCCAGATCCGCGCCCTGCAGGCCCAGGGCGCCGAGATCTGCAACCTCACCGTGGGGGACTTCAATCCCGCCTACTTCCCCATTCCGGACGCCCTGCTGGAAGGCACCCGCGACGCCCTGGCGGAGGGCCAGACCAACTACCCGCCCTCCGACGGCGTGCTGGACCTGCGGGAGGCCGTGGTGCGCTTCTACGCGCGGGAGCTGGGCCTGAACTACCCCGTGGAGTCTGTGCTGGTGGTGGGGGGCGCCCGGCCCCTGCTCTACGGCGCCTACCGCACCCTGGTGGACCCCGGCGACGTGGTGGTCTACCCCGTGCCGAGCTGGAACAACAACCACTACGCCAACCTCAGCGGCGCGACGGCTGTCGAACTGCCGGTCCACGCGGACCACAACTTCTTCCCCACCCTGGACCAGATCGCGCCCCACCTTTCCACGGCGCGGCTGCTCTGCCTCAATTCGCCCCTGAACCCCACCGGCACGATGATCGACGCCGAGCAGCTCCGGGCCATCACCCAGGCCGTCGTGGACGAGAACGAGCGGCGCAAGCGGACCGGCGCGCGGCCCCTTTTCTTCCTCTACGACCAGGTCTACTGGACCCTCACCTTCGGCGCGCAGCACGTCACCCCCGTGGGCCTCGTGCCCGAAGCCGCGCCCTACGTGCTGCTCCTGGACGCCCTGTCCAAGGCCTTCTGCGCCACCGGACTCCGGGTGGGCTGGGGCCTCATGCCCCCGGCCATGCGGGCGCGGATGGCGGACATCCTGGGCCACGTGGGGGCCTGGGCCCCCAAGGCCGAGCAGGTGGCCACGGCGAAGCTCCTGGACGACCCCGCCACCATCCGGGCCTTCCAGGCCACCTTCCTGCCGGCGGTGAAGGCCCGCCTCGACGCCCTGCACGCGGGCTTCATGGCCTTGAAAGCCGAAGGCCTTCCTGTGGATGCCATCGCCCCCCAGGGCGCCATCTACTTGAGCGCGCGCTTCGACCTCTTCGGCCGCACCCTCCGCGGCCTGGCGCAGAACACCAACGAGGACATCCGCCAGCTGCTCCTGCAACACGCGGGCCTCGCCATCGTGCCCTTCCAGGCCTTCGGCCTGAAGGAGGAGAGCGGCTGGTTCCGCCTCAGCGTGGGTGCCGTATCCCTGGCCGACATCGCGGCCATGATGCCGCGGCTGCGGGCCCTGCTGGGCTAGGTCCTAGGGATTCTTCGCCTCATCCCGGTCGGGCAGCACCACCGCCTCGACGACCTTGGGGGGCGGCTTCGCGCCCCCTTCCTCCATCCCCGAGCCCATGCCGGCGATGGGCGGCGCCCCCTTGGCGCCCCGGGTGGCGATGAGCACCGCCAGGGTCCAGGTGGGCGTCATGTCGATGAAGGGCACCAGCTCCATCACGAAGGAGGGCAGGAAGGCCCAGCTCCAGCCCAGCAGAGCCCAGAGGACGCCCATGGCCAGGAGGTCCAGGGCCCACTCCACCACGGAGAAGCCGCCCTGCACCGTGGCGGGGAAGAGGAAGACCTGCAGGGCGTCGATGCCCACGGCCACCGCCCAGGCGATCTTGACCTTGGTGGGGCTGGTGTCGGGGCGCATGGAAGCACTGTACGCCCAGGGGCCGTCCCTCAAAAGCTCCCCGGCTCCATCAGCGGCTGGTACAGCTCCAGCTTGTTGCCCTCCGGATCCCGGATCCAGGCGAAGCGGCCGTAGTCGAAGTCCTCCCGCTTCTCCACGGCGATTCCCTTCGCCGCGAGCCCCGCCAGGAAGGCCTCCAGGTCGTCCACCCGCCAGTTCACCATGCAGGTTCTCGGCGACGCGCCGAGGGCCTCCTTGGCCTGCTGGATGGAGAAGACCGTGTGGCTCTTCGTGCCGTCCGGCAGGGCGTGGCGGAAGTCGACGCCGTAGCAGGTGCCCTCCCCCCAGCAGGCGAAGGCGAGGCCCAGGGTGGCGGCGTACCAGTCCTTGAGGGCGACGCAG
Source organism: Holophagaceae bacterium (assembly GCA_044229575.1). Taxonomy (GTDB): domain Bacteria; phylum Acidobacteriota; class Holophagae; order Holophagales; family Holophagaceae; genus JADJVL01. The sequence goes on from JBGAST010000028.1 coordinate 34,788, forward strand.
TCGTCGGCGAAGAGGAAGACGCCGCTGATGCCGAGGATGGCGGACATGGGAGCTCCAGAGGGTGGCGTCGCCTTGACGGCAGGGGCGGAGGCGGACCATTCTGCCCCTCGCGACACCGGAGGTCATCATGGGATTCCTGATCGGGCTGGCCTTCGGCTTCAGCGCCTGGTTCATCCTCCGCTACGGCATGGCGGGCCTCTTCACCGTGGACCAGAACGAGCGGGCGGTGAAGACCTCCTTCGGCCGGGCAAGGCGCATCCCCGACTCCAGCACCCTGAACACGCCCATCGCCGAGCACCTGCGGCCCGAGGAGCGGGAGCGCTACGACTATCCGCTGATGGAGGTGATCGGTCCCGGCGGGCCCTACTTCAAGTGGCCCTGGGAGAAGGTCTACAAGGTGAGCGTGGCCACCCAGACCATGAACATGGCCCTGGACCTGGAGACGCCCACCGCCAACAGTGGCGGCACGGTGCTCGAGGCGGTCACCAAGGACCAGCTCAACGTGGGCCTCAAGGGCCAGACGCGCTTCCGGGTCAGCGAGCAGAACCTCTACGCCTACCTCTTCGGCGTGAAGCATCCCATCGTCCACGTGATGGGCTACTTCGTGAGCATCCTCCGGGAGCGCATCGCCGGCTTCGAGGCCCCCCACGAAGCCCACGGCGAGGGCGGCAGGCCGGTCTCGCCCCTGGAGGACCCCAGCGGCGCCGCCGGCATCTCCATCAACGACCTGCGGAAGAACCTGCGGGACATGAACGAGTACATGGACGTGGAGTGCCGCTCCTCCGCGGCGCGCTACGGCATCATCCTCGACGCCTCCCTCATCACCGAGATCGATCCGCCCCCGGAGGTGGAATCGGCCCTGGCGGCCATCAACACGGCCCACAACCACGTGTCGTCGGAGATCTCCCTGGCCCAGGCCGGCGCGGACCAGCGCATCGTCCAGTCCCGGCGCGCCGTGGAGATCGAGACCCTCCGGGCCCAGGCGGAGGTGGAGCCCCTGCGGGCCATGGCGGAGCAGCTGCGGATCCTCAAGGCCAGCGGCCCCGGCGTGCTGCAGGCCTACCTGCGCAATGTCCGCCTCGGCCTGCTCACCAAGGCCAAGGCCGCCTTCCTGGAGGCGGGGTCATGACCGGCTTCCTGATCGGCCTCCTCTTCGGATTCATCGGGCCCTTCATCGGCATGGCCTTCCTGCTGGGCCTGCTGCGCCAATTCGGGTGCTACGCCATCGTGGAGGAGGGCACCTGCCACGTGTACGTCCTCTTCGGCAAGGTGCTCGCCATGGTCAAGGAGCCCGGGCTGGTCTTCCTGCCGGCGGTGCTGGGGCCGAAGGCCTTCATCGTCAATTGGCTCGGCAAGCGCCACGTCCTCGACATGCGGCTGATGCAGGAATACCTCCGCAGCCAGCCGGTGAACTCGGAGGAGGGCGCGCCCATGGGCATCGGCATCTGGTACGAGATGTTCATCTCGGATCCCGTCTCCTTCCTCTTCAAGAACGCCGATCCCCAGGGCTCCCTGCGGGCCAACGTGAGCAACACCACCATCCGCTGCCTCAGCAACCAGAAGCTGTCCGAGATGCTGCAGAACCGCCATGCCATGAGCCAGACCGTGCGGGCGGAGGTCTCCCACAAGTCCCGGGAATGGGGCTTCCAGGTGGGCTCGGTGTACATCCGCAAGGTGCACTTCCGGGACTACGACATGACGCGGCAGATCGAGGAGAAGGTGGTGAACCGCCTGCGCCAGGTGACCTCGGCCATCAAGCAGGACGGCGCCAACCAGGTGAGCATCATCACCAGCGGCGCCGAGCGCCAGGCCGCCGTGGAGTTCGCCAAGGCCGCGGCCCTGCGCCCCGCCATCGTCGGCGCGGCCCTCAAGGAGATCCAGGCGGATCCGGAGATCTCCGAGTCCCTCTTCTCCATCCTGGAGACCCAGCGCCTCGTGGAGAGCAACGCGGCCCTGACCCTGGTCTCCCGGGGCGCGGGCTCCCTCACGGAGCTCCGGGCGGCCTTCGATGCGTAGCGCGATCCTGCCGCTCCTCGCCGCCGGCGCCCTCCAGGCCCAGGCCCCGGCCTGGCTCAAGCCTGGCGCCGAGGCGCTCCAGCCCGAAGTGGTGGCCTGGCGCCGGGACATCCACGCCCACCCCGAGCTGAGCAACCGGGAGACCCGCACCGGCAACCTGGTGGCGGGAATCCTCGGCGTGCTGGGCATCCCGGCGCGGCGCCTCGCCGGCACCGGCGTGGTGGGGGTGCTGAAAGGCGGAAGGCCCGGTCCCGTCGTCGCCCTGCGGGCGGACCTGGACGCCCTGCCCATCCAGGAGACCGTGGACGTGCCCTGGAAATCCACGGTTCCCGGGGTCATGCACGCCTGCGGCCATGACGCCCACACCGCCATGCTCCTGGGGGCCGCCAAGCTGCTGGCCCAGCACCAGGCGGAGCTGCGGGGCACCGTGGTCTTCCTCTTCCAGCCCGCGGAAGAGGGCGCCCCCGCCGGCGAGTTCGGCGGCGCCAAGCGCATGATCGCCGAGGGCGCCCTGGAGAACCCCAAGGTGGAGGCCATCTACGGCCTGCACCAGCGCCCCGAAGGCGCCACGGGCACCCTCGGCTGGCGCAGCGGCCCCCTCATGGCGGGCAGCGACACCTGGCGCCTCGTGCTCCACGGCACCATGGCCCACGGGGCCTGGCCGAACCGGGGCCACGACGCGGTGCTCATGGCGGCGGAAGCCATCCAGGCCCTCCAGGCCATCCGCAGCCGCCGCATCGATCCCGTGAAGCCCTTCGTCCTCACCGTGGGCACCCTCCACGGCGGCAACCGCCACAACATCATCGCCGACAAGGTCGAGCTCACCGGCACCATGCGCACCTTCGAGGCCCCCGTGCGGGAACGCGCCATCGCCCTCATGCACGAAACCCTGAAGGGCGTCTGCGCCATCCACGGCGGCACCTACGAGCTGGCCTTCAAGGACGACGACAACCCCCCCGTGGACAACGATCCGCGCCTAGCGGAGGCGGTGAAGCCCCTCCTCGCGGGCCTCGCGCCCCTGGCGGAACAGGACCTCATCATGGGTGCGGAGGATTTCGCCCACTACCAGCAAAAGGTTCCGGGCTTCTTCCTCTTCCTCAACACCGGCAAGGGCGCCACCGGCGGGAACCACACCCCCACCATGAACCTGGACGAGGACGCGCTCAAGGTCGGCGTCGCGGCCCTGGCGGGGATGGCGTGGAACCACGGGGGCCTGAAGCGCTGAGGACACTCAATGGGCGGCGGGGCCGGGCTGGCGCGTCACGGTGAGGGTCTGCTGGATGCCATGGCCTGAGGCGCCGGTCACCAGCAGGGTGTAGACCGCGGCTCCGGCGGGGGTGGCGATGACCACCAGCGGACTCTCGAGGGAGGCCGCGAGCACCTGTTCCCCTTCCCGGATCTCGGCGCGGCCCCCGGAAAATTCGGCCCGGAGCGTGAGGGGCTCGCCGGTCCGCGGGCTGCCCTCGCCCCGAAAAGCCTGGATCCGGGGCAGGGGCGCGACGGAGACGGTGACCTCCCGCGCCACCGCGGTGCCGGCGGCATTGGTGGCGGTCAGCCGGTAGGTGGCGGTGGCGGCGGGGGTGATTTCCACGAAGCCCTGGCGGGAGACATCCTGGCTGCCGGGGTCCAGGGTGAGCTGAGTCAGGTCCCGGACCTTCCAGGTCAACCGGCCGCTGTCCCCTTCCGCCAGGACCGGGGGAGAGGCCGCGAAGGCCTGGATGACAGGGGCGGGGACGACGATCTGGCGGGCCTGGGTTTCGGTGGCCAGGCCACCGGGGCCCGTGATCCGGCATCGGAGGATGACGGCCTCCCCTGCACCGGCCTCGTAGATCGCTTCAAACGCGCCAGCCCCGTCCGTGATGGTGCCTCCCTCGGCGGTCCATTCGTAGTCCCAGGCGGGTTCCAGGGGGACCGTCGCCACGTGGCCTCCACTCAGGGCGGTGGCCAGGGGGCCGTCGAGGGTGATCTGGGCCCTGGGCGCGGCCGCCCCGGCCCTCGCTTCCAGGGGAGCCTCCGCGGGAGGCGCCTTCGCGGTGGTTGGCGGTGGTTGGAAGGGCTTGACGTCGCAGGCCATCGCCAGCGAAAGGGCCAGGAGGAGGCCGGACGTGCGGAGGGCGGGGGCGTGCGGCAGGGGGCTCACGTCCCCATTGTCGTCCTCCGGGCTGTCCCCGCGATCCCTGTCCGCGGGATTCTCATCGTGGCCGCCCGGTCAAGGCGGACTGGAGGCTGAAAGGCGCGGCCGCCACACTCCCGCCCTGAACGTGGAGGAGGACCGGCGGAAGGGCGGCGTGGCGGCCCCGGCAGGCTGGGCGTGGGCCCAGGCGGACCCGAGGCGGTGAGGAAATCCCGTCCCGGGCGTAGCATGACGCCCAGGACAGGACCTCCTGATGCCGGCCGCCGCCACACCCATCGAGCTGATCGACGCCTTCGGCGCCGGCGTGTACCTCCTCTTCGGGGCCCTGCACGCCAACCTCTGGATCCACCGGCGGGACCGGCCGGCCCACCTCTGGCTCGCCGGCGCCGCGGGGGGCGCCCTCCTGGTGGACCTGACCGGCATGGCCTCCCGGGTGCTGGGCGCCGCCGCGCCCCCCTGGCACGGGGCCTTGAACCTGACCGGCATGGCCCTGGCCACCCTCAGCCTCCTCCAGCTCGTGGCGGTCCTCGGCCAACGGCCCCTCGGGTGGAGCCTTCGGGCCCTGGCCGCGGCCCTGCTGCTCCTCGCCCCTCTGCCCGCCCTGCTCCCGCTGCCCTCGGCCGTGGGCCCCCTCCTGCTCCTGGCGATGGGCCTGCTCCTGACGGCGCTGGTGCGGGCCTTCCAGGCGGGACGCGGAGGGGACGCGGAATCCCGCACGGTCGCGGGCGGCCTCCTCGCCCTCCTGGCCTGCCTGGTCCTGGACGTGCTCGCGGAGCTGAAGCTCCTGTCCCTGCCCGCCGGGCTGCCGGTGCTGGGCTTCACGTCCCTTTTCCTGGCCAGCGGCCTGGCCCTGAACGCCCGGTTCGAGCGGGAGCACCGGGAGCTGGAGGCGCTCCGGCGCACCCTGGAGGACCGGGTGGCCGAGCGGACGCGGGACCTGGAGGAGGCCCACCGCCGCCTCTCCGACGCCTCGCGCACGGACCCGCTCACCGGGCTCCCCAACCGCCGCGGCTTCCTGGAGGCCGCCGAGCGGGAACTGGCCAGGATCCGCCGCATCTGGCGGCCCTGCTCCGTGGTCCTGGTGGACGTCGACCACTTCCGCCGCATCAACGAGACCTTCGGGCACGCCACCGGCGACGCCGTGCTCCAGGGCATCGCCGCCCTCCTGCGCAGCACGCTCCGCGGCCAGGACGTGGTGGCCCACTGGGGCGCGGAGGAGTTCATCGTGCTCCTGCCGGAGACCGGCGCCGCCGAGGCTCTGCAGACGGCGGACACCATCCGGCATGCCGCCCTGGCCCAGGACCTGGGGCGGGAGGGCGAGAAGATCCCGGTGACCTTCTCCTTCGGGATCACGGAGCACCGCCAGGGCTTCACCCTGGAAGGCACCATCGCCGAGGCCGAGCGGGCCCTCCTCCAGGCCCACCAGCAGGGCCCCAACCATTTCGTGCTGGGCGGGGCGGAGCTCCCCGAGGCGGACGGGGAAGGCACGCCGGAGTGAGGGCGGGGGGCCTCGCAGGACCGCGAGGCCCGGAGCCGGGACTGTGATCCGCCGACGTCCGGGCGCACGCTCCCCGCCTCCCGGGTCCGGAATCCGCCGGCGGGTCTAGGCGCTGCCCGACTGCCGCGCCGCCACCCAGGCCATCACCTCCAGGGGCGTCATGCGGTCCAAGTCCAGGGCCTCCAGCTCCGCGCGGAGAGGATCGGGCACCGCCTCGAAGAGGGGCAGGGCGGGCTGGAGGCCGGAAGCGGGTGGCGCGGGCGGGGCCGACGCCGGGGAGGCGGCGGCGGGCTCCGCCAGCAGGCGCTGGGCGCGGGCGATGACGGGCCGCGGCAGGCCGGCGAGACGCGCCACCTGGATGCCGTAGCTGCGGTCCGCGGGGCCCTCGGCGATGCGGTGGAGGAAGAGGAGCTGCTCCTCCCATTCCTGCACCTCCACGTGAAGGTTCTGGATGCGGGGATCCTCGGCGAGGCTCGTGAGCTCGAAGTAGTGGGTGGCGAAGAGGGTCCGCGGCTCGCCGCCCCGCAGGTCCCGCAGGTGCTCGGCGATGGCCTCCGCCAGGGCGAGGCCGTCCCGGGTGCTGGTGCCCCGGCCGATCTCGTCGAGGATGACGAGGCTGGCGGGCGTCACCTGGTTCAGGATCCGCGCGGTCTCGGTCATCTCCACCATGAAGGTGGACTGGCCCTTGGACAGGAAGTCGCTGGCGCCGATGCGGGTGAAGATGCGGTCCACCAGGCCGAAACGCATGAGCTCGGCGGGCACGAAGGAGCCGCTCTGGGCAAGCACCACCAGGAGGGCCGCCGTGCGCAGGAAGGTGGACTTGCCCCCCATGTTGGGGCCCGTCACCACCGCCATGGACCGCGCCGCGCTGAGCTGGAGGTCGTTGGGGATGCACTCCCGGCCCAGGCGGGCCTCCAGCATGGGATGGCGGGCGCCGGCGAGGACCAGCTCGCGGGCCTCCGAGAGTTCGGGCCGGGTCCAGCCGCTGTGCCGCGCCCGCTCGGCGAAGGCCGCCAGCACGTCCAGGGCGGCGGCGGCCCGGGATAGGGTCCCGAGGTCCGCGCGGTGCCTGAGCACGAGGTCGAGGAGGCCCTTGAAGGCGGCGGCTTCCAGGCGGGCCTGGTCGCTTTCGGCGCTCACCAGCTTCTGCTCGAAGGCCACCAGCTTCTCGGTGGTGAAGCGCTCGGCGTTGGCCAGGGTCTGCTTGCGGATGAAGTGGGGCGGCACGGCGCCGTAGTTGGACTTGGTGACCTCGAAGTAGTAGCCGAAGACCCGGTTGTACTTGATCTTCAGGCTGCCGATGCCGGAAGCCGCGCGCTCCTCCTCTTCCAGCTCCAGCATCACCTGCTTGGCGTCCCCGGCGAGGCGGCGCACGGCGTCGAGTTCCGGATCCACCCCTTCGCGGATGACGCCGCCCTTCTCCAGGTCCAGGGGCGGGGCCTCGGCGAGGCAGCGCTGCAGCTCGCCGAGCAGCTCCGCGCAGAGGGGCGTGGCTTCGTTCCACAGTCCGAGTTCCGAGGCTTCCGCGAACCAGGCCCGGTCCTTCAGCAGGGAGGGGAGGCGCTGGAGCTGGGCCAGGCCCTCCCGGAGGGACGCGAGCTCGGGGGGCGTCGCCAAGCCCAGGGCGATGCGGCCCAGAAGGCGGTCCAGGTCCGGCACCTGGGCCAGCACCTTCTGGATGGGGTCGCGCCGGCCGTCCTCGGTGAGCCAATGGACCTGGGACCAGCGCCGCTCCAGGGCCTCCCGCTCCCGCAGGGGCTGCTCGAGCCAGGCCTTCAGCAGCCGCGAGCCCATGCGGGTGCGGGCCTGGTCCAGCAGCGCCAGCAGGCTGCCGGTCTTGGAGCCGTCCAGGGTGTTGGCGAAGAGCTCCAGGTGCCGCGCGCTGGTGGCGTCCAGCAGGGGCCCCGCGGCGCCCAGCTCCACGCTCACGCCCTGCAGGTGCGCGGGGCGGCCCTTCTGGGTGAGCTCCACCTGGTCCAGGAGGGCGCCCAGGGCGCCGATGGCGGCGGCGTGGCCCTGGAGGCCGACGCCCTCCAGGTGCTGCCAGCCGAAAAACGCGAGGATCTGCTGCTCGGCGCGGGAGGCCTCGAAGCGCCACAGGGGCAGGCGCTGCACCGCCACGCCGGTCTCGGCGGGCAGGGCGGCGCCTTCGGGGAGGAGCAGCTCGTGGGGGGCAAGGCGCTCCAGGGTGGCGGCCAGGAGGCTCTCCCCTTCGCCGGGCAGCACGCGGATCTGGCCGCTGGCGAGCTGGAGCAGGGCGATGCCCCAGGCGGAGCCCGCGCGGTGCACCGAGGCCAGCCAGCGCCCGTCGTCGTCCAGCCAGGTGCCCGGCGTGATGATGCGCTTGAGGGCCCGGGGCAGGAGGCCCTTCACCTCCTCGGGCTTGGCGGTGGGCTCGGCGATGGCGGCGCTGAAGCCCGCCGCCAGCAGCTTGGGAAGGTAGCTCTCCAGGGCGAAGTGGGGCACGCCGCACATGGGCGTCTCGGCTTCGGTCCCCTTGCCCCGCGTCGTCAGCGCGATCTCGAGGACCGGCGCGGCCTTGACGGCATCCTCCCCCAGCAGCTCGTAGAAGTCCCCCATGCGCGTCAGCAGGATGGCGTCGCCGGCCTCGCGCTTGAGGGCGGCGATCTGCTGGAGCATGGGGGTGGACATGGGGCCTACATCTTCCCGCAGACCCGTTCCAGGGCCGCCACCAGAGGTTCGATGGCCTCCTCCTTCAGGCTGCAGAAGGCCAGGCGGAGCTGGGTCGAGCCCTGGTTCACGACGCCCACGCTCTCCTCGGCGATGAGGCGCTGGCGCACGGCATCGGCGTCCAGCCCTTCCCGCAGTTCCAGCAGGCAGAAGCAGCCGGCGTTGAAGGGGTAGACCGTCCAGTGCTCCGAGGGCTTGGCCAGCGCCTCCTTGAGGATCCGGTAGCGGCGCGCCAGGACGCCCCGCAGGCGCTCGAACTCGGCGCCGTGGCGGGGATCCAGGAGCTCCTCCTCGATGAGGTACTGGCTGAGCCCCACGGGGCTGCCGACGCCGCTGCGGATGAGGCTCATGGACTTGTCCACGAGGATGGCCTCGGCCTCCTTCGAGACGCCGAAGGTGAGGAAGCCCACCCGGGAGCCGAAGAAGCTCAGCTCCTTGGTGACGCCGTCGCACTTCAATGGGATCAGGTTCGGGTGCTTGCCGAGGAGGGAGAAGAAGAGGCTCTTGGACGAGGCGGTCTTCTCGAAGACCAGGCCGTGGTAGGCGTCGTCGCAGTAAACGACGACACTGCGCGCCGCGGCGGCCTCCGTGAGGACCGCCGCGATGGCCTCCAGCTCGGCGGGGGTCGGCGCGTAGCCGCTGGGGTTGCTGGGGAAGTTGAGGAGGACGTGGGCCCGTCCGGGCTGGACGTCCAGGGCGGCCTTCAATCCCGCCACGTTGAAGCCCTGGCCCGCATAGAAGGGGAAGCGGCGAAACTCCCCCTCCAGCCGGATGCCGAAGATCTGCTCGTAGTTGTCCCAGTACAGGTCCGGGAGGATCAGGGTGTCGCCGGGGTGGAAGAAGAGGTCCGCCGCCATGGAGATGGCGTGGCAGATCCCCGCGCTCACCACGCCGAGGCCCACCTCCGCCATGTGGGGGTCCTCCTTGAGGAGCTTCGCGTGCCAGGCCTCCTTGGCCCGCATCCGGCCCCCGATGGGGGAGTAGAGGAAGGCGTCCTGGGCTGGCAGGTGGCCCAGCAGTTCGCCGAGCTTGGCCAGGGGCAGGGGGTTGCCCGCGCCGTCGGTGATCTGCCCGATGGTGGCGTTGATGGCGCAGCCCGCCGCCTGGCCCGCCTGGAAGGGGATACCCTTGGGGAAAAAGGCCCGGCGGGCCAGGGGGGACAGAGCCTCCAGGATCTGGGGGGCCAGCCCGGACAGACGGGCATTGCGGTCCTGGGCTTCGGGATGGAGCTTCACGGGGGCCTCTCGGGAAGGCTCAAGCTTAGCAAAGCCGCATGGCTCTTGGTTTTTCGGTTCGTATGATGATAGATAAATTAGAAAATCTTAGTTGACAACTATCAAGTGCGAACGGACCCTGGGGAGCGGAGGAATCCCATGCTCCCCTTCACCCAGAAAGCCAACGATGTCCTGGTCTCCGCCAAGTCCCGGGCCGTCGCCGACCAGCATCCCGAGCTGCTCCCCATCCATGTCTTCCAGGCCTTGCTGGCCCCGGACATCGGCCTGCGGCCGGTGCTCGAGAAGGCGGGCCTCGGGGCCGATTCCCTCCAGGGCCTGCAGGAGGGCGCCGACGCCCTGATCCACAAGCTGCCCAAGGCCGTGGGCGGCGCCGAGCCCCAGGTGGGGGCGGGCCTGCGGCATTTCCTCGAGACCGCCAGCGATACGGGCCGGGGCCTCGGGGACCGCTTCCTGGCCACGGACGCCATGCTGCTGGCCTTCGCCAACGCCGCCACCGACGCCAAGAAGCTGCTGGAGCGCTTCGGCGCCGACCGCCGCAAGCTCGAGGCCGCCATCAAGGAGGGCCGCGCCGGCCAGAAGGTGGAGGACGAGCGCGCCGAGGAGAAATTCGCCAGCCTCGAGAAGTACGCCCGGGACTTCACCGCCCTCGCCCAGGCCGGGAAGCTCGATCCCGTTATCGGCCGGGACGAGGAGATCCGCCGGGTGCTGCAGGTCCTGAGCCGGCGCACCAAGAACAACCCCGTGCTCATCGGCGAGCCCGGCGTGGGCAAGACCGCCATCGCCGAAGGCCTGGCCCTGCGCATCACCAAGCACGACGTGCCCGAAAGCCTGAAGGGCATCCGCCTCATGGCCCTGGACATGGGCGCCCTGGTGGCGGGCACCAAGTTCCGCGGCGAGTTCGAGGAGCGGCTGAAGGGCCTGCTCACGGAGATCGAGGCGTCCGAAGGCAAGATCATTCTCTTCATCGACGAGCTGCACACCCTGGTGGGCGCGGGTTCCGCGGAAGGCAGCATGGACGCCGCCAACCTCCTCAAGCCCGCCCTGGCCCGGGGCGACCTGCGCTGCATCGGCGCGACGACCTTGAATGAATACCAGAAACACATTGAGAAGGACGCGGCCCTGGAGCGGCGCTTCCAGCCTGTCCTCGTGGAGGAACCCTCGGTGGAGGACGCCGTCTCCATCCTGCGCGGCCTCAAGGAGCGCTACGAGCTCCACCACGGCGTGCGCATCCAGGACGCGGCCCTGGTGGAGGCGGTGCACCTCAGCGCCCGCTACATCTCCGACCGCTTCCTCCCCGACAAGGCCGTGGACCTCATGGACGAGGCCGCCTCCAGCGTGCGCATGCAGATCGACAGCCGGCCCATCGAGATCGATGTGCGGGAGCGCCGGGAGATGCAGCTGCAGCTGGAGCGCCACGCCCTGGCCAAGGAGAAGGACGCCGCGTCCAAGGCCCGGCTCAAGGAGCTGGACGCCGAGTGGGGGAACCTCAAGGAGGAGCTCTCGCGCCTGCGCGTCACCTGGGAAGCGGAGAAGAAGGCCATCGAGGAAACGCGGTCCCAGCAGAAGCGCCTGGACGACCTGCGCATCGAGCTGGAGCAGCTCAAGGGACGCGGGGACTACGAGAAGGCGTCCCGCCTGGAATACGGCGAGATCCCCCAGCTGGAGAAGCTCATCGCCGCCCGCACGGAAAGCCCGGAGCAGATGCTGCGCCTGGAGGTGGGCGAGGAGGATGTGGCCAGCGTGGTGAGCAAATGGACGGGCATTCCCGTCTCAAGGCTGATGGAGGGCGAGGTGCAGAAGCTCCTGCACATGGAGGAGCGCCTGCGCCTGCGGGTCGTGGGCCAGGACGCGGCCCTGGTGGCCATCAGCGACGCCCTGCGCCGCAACCGGGCCGGCCTCGGCGACGAGAAGCGGCCCATCGGCTCCTTCCTCTTCCTGGGTCCCACGGGCGTGGGCAAGACCGAGGTGGCGCGCTCCCTGGCGGACTTCCTCTTCGACGACGAGAACGCCCTGGTGCGCATCGACATGAGCGAGTTCACCCACGAGGCGGACGCCAACCGCCTCATCGGCGCCGCGCCGGGCTACGTGGGCTACGAGGAGGGGGGCCGCCTGACGGAGGCCATCCGCCGCCGGCCCTACTCGGTGATCCTCCTGGACGAGATGGAGAAGGCCCACCCCCGGATCTTCGATCTCTTCCTGCAGGTGCTGGAGGACGGCCGCCTGACGGACGGCAAGGGCCGCACGGTGAACTTCCGCAACACGGTGGTGCTCATGACCAGCAACGTGGGCTCCAGCGCGATCTTCGCCGCCGGCGGCCACGCGGAGCACGCCCAGGCCGAGGTCCAGGCCGCCCTGCGGGCCCACTTCCGGCCCGAGTTCCTGAACCGCATCGACGAGGTGGTGACCTTCCGCGCCCTCGGCCTGGAGGACATGGAAGCCGTGGCCCGGATCCAGCTGGGCCGGGTCGAGGCCATGCTCGCGGCGAAGCGGCTCCGACTGGAGATTCCGCCGGAGGCGGTGGCCTGGCTGGCCCGGGAGGGCTTCGATCCCCAGATGGGGGCCCGGCCCCTGAAGCGCCTCATCCAGCAGGTGGTGGTGAACCCCCTGTCCAGGCTGGTGCTGGAGGGCCGCCTGCAGCCCGGGGCCATGGCGCGCCTCGCGGTGGAAGGCGAGGAGCTGGTGGTCCGAGGGGAAGCTGTGCATTAAGCGCAGTTGCGTGTATCTTCGGCTGACCCCCGGGAAGGCCCCATGCTGGACGAACCCATCCTCATCGTGGACGACGAGAGCAGCCTGCTCACGCTGCTCCAGGACTCCCTGGGCCACGCGGGCTTCCTCGCGGTGACCGCCGGCAGCGCCGACGAGGCCCTGAGCCTCGTCCGCCGGCGCCACTACCCGGTGGTGCTGACGGACCTCTACATGCCCGGAGGTCCTTCGGGCCTGGAGCTGATCCAGGCCATCCGCGCCCAGGACCCCATGACCCTCTGCATCGTGATGACCGCCTTCGCCACCGTGGAATCCGCCATCGAGGCCCTCCAGCTCGGGGCCTACGACTTCCTGCGCAAGCCCTTCCGGCAGCAGGAGCTCCACGCCGCCCTCAACCGCGCCCTGGACCACGGCCGTCTCCTGAAGGAGGTGGAGACCTACCGGAACAACCTCGAGAACCTGGTGCTGGAGCGCACCCGGGACGTCCAGACCCTCTGCGACGACGTGCTCCGCCTCAACGACCTCACCCTGGCCGCCCAGGAGCGCGCCGCGAAAGGCTCCGCCACCGAGGCCGAACTGCTCCGGCCCTTCTTCGAGGACCTGGTGGACCGCCACCATCCCGACGGCCATGCCTGCGTCCTGGCGGAGGACGGGGGCTGGCGCTATGTGCTGTCGGAGGGCGGGAAGGCCTGGCCGGCAGCCTCCGCCCTGCCGGAGCCCGCAGGCCTGGGACGGGACGGCGAGGCCTTCGAGTGGCGCTGGACCAACGGCTATCCCGATTCCTTCTTCATCCCCCTGCGGGGCGCGGGGGAGCTGCTGGGGGCGGTGCTCATCGGCTTCGAGCAGCGCGGCGCCTTTTCGCCGGTGGAGCGGGGCGTGGCCCTCTGGCGCCGGCAGGTGGAGGCCATGATCCACGGCATGCGCACGGCCCGGCGGCTGATGGCCGAGGCCGTGACGAAGGCGGCCCGGCCGTGAGGGCCAGCCAGCTCCTGTGGGCGGGCTTCGAGGGGCTGGACGCCGCGGACGTGTCCCTACCCGGAGCCCCCGGCGGGGTGATCCTCTTCGCCCGCAACCTGGATCCGGATCCCGCGGTGGGGCCGGCGCGGTGCAAGGCCCTGCTGGACGGCCTGCAGGCCCGCTGGGGTTCGGAGCTGCCCCTGGCCGTGGCCATCGACCAGGAGGGCGGCGCGGTCTCGCGCCTGCGGCCCTGGGTGGGGGAAACGCCCAGCTTCCGGCGGATCTGGGAGGGGGGCGGCGCGCCCGCCTGCGAAGCCTGGGGGCGGCTGTGGGGCGAGGGCCTCGCCCTGCTCGGCTTCAACGTGGACTTCGCGCCGGTGGCGGATCTGTGGGATGGGAACCCCGGCACCGGCATGGGGGACCGCTGCGCGAGCACGGATCCCATGGAGGTCGCGACGGCCGTGGGCGCCTTCCTTCACGGGCTTGAGTCCATGGGGGTCCGCGGCTGCCTCAAGCACTTTCCGGGACTGGGCGGCACGCTCCTGGATAGTCACAAAGGTCTGCCCGAACTGGATGACGAAGCCCGCATCGCCACCAATGCGCGGGCCTTCCAGATGCTGGGCAACGAGGACCGCCTTGTCATGGTGGCGCACCTCAAGACGCCGGCCACCGGCGGGCTCCCGGCCTCCCTCCATCGCGGTTCTGTGGCGGAAAATCCCTGGCGCGTCGCGGGGCGCTTCCTGCCGGACGATCTCGAGATGGGCGGCTGCGCGGACTGGGACTGGGACGCGCGAGCGCGGTTGAGCCTGGAGGCCGGCAACGAGTGGCTGCTGGTGTGCCAGAGCCGGGAGGGGGTGGCGGCGTGCGCGGCGGCGGCGGAGGGGCTGCCCGAGGGGCTGTGGAAGCCTGCGGTGGCGCGGAACCGGAGGATGCGGGCGAACCTGTCGAGGCCGATGGCGGGGGCGTTGGACCCAGCCGCCTGGAGCGGCTGGATCGGACGAGTGAAGCGTGCCTCGGCCTAGCACCAGGGTCCAAATCACGCTGTGGGCTGCCGCGCTGGCCTCAGCTCCTTTGTTGATACAAGGAATCCTGATCGCGGCCCAAGGTGGTTTCGGGGGTGGGCACGGTCCTTACGATCAGGTCATCGTTCGGCTCGCGTACCCATGGTTCCTGCTCGGATGGGTCGAAAGGGCGGCCAACGATTCAGTGTTTGTGGGTGCCTTGGTCCTTCCCTGGTCTCTAAACCTTGGCTGTGTCGGGGCTGTAGTCGGTCTCTGGTTAAAGCTCTGCAGAAAGTCCTGATCGATTCAGAGATGCGGTTGATGACGGGGTTGACCTTCCAGGAGCACCTTCGTCCATCACGGCGGCCTTTTC
>JBGAST010000029.1:0-40420 GCA_044229575.1 Holophagaceae bacterium
CCCCTGCCCAAGTCGCGCCTGCCCCCGGGCGCGCGCGGCGCCCAGCCCCGGGGCCGCCGGCCCGCGCGTGCTTCCGGCTCGGTCATGGCGGTGGGCCCGCAGGGCGGCGGCGGAGGCGGCTCGGGAGCTGCGGGCGCAGGGAATTCGGGAAGCATCCGGAAGGATAACCGGGGGCGGCCTTCAGGAGGCCGGTCGGACTTCCGTCCTTCCGCGCGGCCGCAGTCCCGAGGCCGTGAGCCAGACGAGTCCCGCCAGGGCCGCCCACTGGGTGGCGTTCAGGCCCGCCATCGTCGGATAGGGTTTCATCCCGTCGATGACAAGCCGCCAGGCGCAATAAGCCCCGAGGAAAAGGCGCCAGAGGCCGCCGGGGCGCAAGCTCTTGCGGATGAGCAACGCCACGAGCAGGAAGGCCAGCGCGAAACCCACCTCGTAAAGCTGCGTCGGGTGCCGCCGCACCCCGTCCCCGAAGTCCACGCCCCAGGGCAAGGCCGTCGGATTGCCGAAGGTCCCGTCCGCCAGCCCCGTGAGGAAGCAGCCCACGCGGCCTACGGCGATGCCGACGCAAAGCGGAAACACGAACAGGTCGCCGGTCCGCCGCGTCTCGTGGACGAGCTTTTTCGCGACCTCCACGCCGAGGTGCCCGCCCAAGATCGCGCCTAGGATGCTCTTCCCCCCGAAGAGGGCCACCCAGCCCACCTCGTGGGCCACCGGCAGCAGCGTGAGGATGTGCAGCGCCTTCGCCCCCAGCCCCGCCCCCAGCAGGGCGCCGGCGACGACGCTGAGGCGCAGCCGCGTATCCAGAGGGTCCGCGCCCCGGCGGCGGAGGAGCCAGAACAGCTGCCCCGCCAGGAGGTAGGCCAGCACCTCGAAGACCGCGTGGGGATGCAGCTTCCAGGGGCCGAAGGGGATGAACCAGGGGAAGGTCATGGTCACCACTCTGACGGGTCGCACCCCGGCGCGCACCTGAACGGCACCCTCCGGACGGGTGGCGTTTCCGTTCCTTTCTGTCGGTAGTTATGAATATCTACCGCAACTATGGAACAGCTTGCCCATGTCCTCCCTTCCCCGACGGTGGTCGCCACAGTGTGGAACCGCTTCGTGAAAACGATCCTGATGGCCGGCGCGAAGGCCTGAGCAGCCAGGAGCCAACCTCTCCCACCAATGCCACACGGTACCCCGAAGACAGCGTGGGAATGCAACAACCAGGGGCTGGGATGGGATCAAATAGCGAAAGGTCAAACAAGAGTGAATGGTAGGAAGTAATGACCGAGGTGGCATACCGAATTCATGGGAGTTCGATGTACTTCCCAATCCGAAATATCACCCAGCCACATGACATTGTGCTTGTGAGGATCCAAATGATCACGAACAGTGCCAGGCCATGCCAGGCTCCTTTCAATCTCTGCGGATTCCTTTCTCTATATTCTGCGAAGACGAATCTGATCAACGCGCTGAGGACCCCAGCGGCGAAAAGTGGGACTGTGAGGAGGGGTATCGACAGCGAAGCATCCTTCGGATTCCTCACACCAGATTCCCAGACAAGCGTCAGAAGGACCCCAAGTGCCTGCGGAAATCCACCCCAGAAAAGGATGCTCTTGAACCCGCGCCGGTAGCCGTCCAAATCTTGAATCGGACCTTGAATGGGATCCGCCTGCTCCAATTCTTCGGGATTCTCGTTCCGGCCCTCCGTCACACCACCCTCACCAGCAGCCCCTTCAAATAGAACCCCTCCGGATGGTTCAACCCATACGGATGATCCATGGGCTGCCCGAGGTGCGCGAGCACCTGGCCTTCGCGATTGGCCTCCAGCAGGGCGGTCCACACCGCTTCCTGGAAGCGCACGCGGTCCAGGTGCTGGCTGCAGGAGAAGCACCAGAGGAGGCCGCCGGGGGTCGTCGCGCGGGCGCCGAGGCGGAAGACGTCCTTGTAGGCCTTGAAGGCCTTGTCGATGTCCTTGCGCGCTTTCGCGAAGGCCGGCGGATCCACGATGACGCGGTCCCAGGCTTCGGGCTCCAGCTCCCGCATCAGCTCGAAAGCGTCGCCCTCCATCCGGGTGTGGTCCGCGGGATCGAGACCGTTCATCGCCCAGTCCTTGTCGCACTGATCCAGGGCCGCGGCGCTGATGTCGAGGGTGGCCACCTCCGAGGCGCCCCCGAAGCCCGCGTGGATGGAGAAGCCGCCGGTGTAGCCGAAGACGTTGAGGACGCGGGCGTCCTTCGCCATGCGGCCCAGCGACAGACGGTGCTCCCGCTGGTCAAGGAAGAAGCCCGTCTTCTGGCCCTTCAGCAGGTCCACGGTGAACCGGGCGGCGCCTTCGCGGATCGTCAGCGGACCCGCCAGGGAGCCCTTCACCAGCCGGTTCACCGGCTCCAGGCCCTCCTCCTTGCGGCCCGACTGGCTGCGCTCCACGAAGATCGTGCAGCCCTCCCGCTTGCCGATCTCGAAGAGCACCGGCCACCAGACCTCGCGCAGCGCCTCCATCCCCGCCGTGCCCACCTGCATGACGAGGGCCGAGGCGTAGCGGTCCACCACGAGGCCCGGCAGGAAGTCGCCCTCGCCGAAGACCAGCCGGCAGCCGCCCTCCGGCTCCCAGAGGCCCAGGTCCTTGCGCAGCTGCAGGGCCGTCTCGAAGCGCTCCCGGAAGAAGGCCTCGTCCAGGGGCGCGTCCTCGAAGCTGAAGATGCGCGCCGCCAGGGGATTCGTCTCGCTCGCGGTGCCCACCCCCAGCACATTGCCCGAGTGGTCCGCGAGGCGCACGAGGGAGGCTTCGATGGGAGCCTCCACGGCGCCGGAGTAGAGCCAGGGATGGCGCCGGGAGAGCATGCCCTCCTTGCCTTGCTTGAGCCGGAGAAGGGGATAGGGCCAGGGAATGCTCATGCCTCCACCTTAGCGCTTCAGGACCTTCCTCAGCGCCGCCGCCAGGGCTTCGACCTCCACCTGCGTCGTCCCCGGCAGCAGGGACACCCGCACCACCGACCGCGCCTCCTCCTCGCGGAAGCCCAGCGCCAGGATCGCGTGGCTGGGTTTCGTCGCGCCGCTGTGGCAGGCGCTGCCGGTGCTCACAGCGAAGCCGTCCAGGTCCAGGGCCATCTGCACCGCCTCGCCGCCGTGGCCCCGCAACAGCAGGGACGACGTGTTGGGCAGACGCGGCTGGTCCCGTCCGATCACCGCGTAGTCCGGGGACCAGGCCAGGACCTCCGCCTCGAAGGCGTCCCGGAGGGGCGCCAGAGCCGCATTCGCCTCGATACGCGCCGGCACGTGCCGCGCGGCCTCTGCCAGGCCCAGGATGGCCGGCGTGTCCTCGGTGCCGCCCCGCCGCCGGCGCTCCTGGGGGCCCTCCATCACCGCGACCCAGGGCAGGCTGGGCCGCATCCACAGCAGGGCCGCGCCCCGGGGGCCGCCCATCTTGTGGCCGCTGAACACCGCCGCGTCACAGTCGGAAAGGTCCACGGGAATCTTCCCCCAGGCTTGGGCGCAGTCCTTAATGCGGATGGCGCCCGGCACCTGGGGCATGGTCCCGAGGATCCCCGTCTCGTTGTTGGCCGCCATCTGCACCACTGTGGCCACGCCCTTGAGGCCCCCGGGCAGCCAGCGCACCGCCAGCCAGTCCTTGAGGGGGTTGAGGCAGGCACTGTGCTCGCCGGGATTCACCGCGGCGGGCTGCCCGCCGAGAGCCGGTTCCAACCCGCGGAGCAGCAGGTGCAGGGCCTCCGTGGCCGAGGCGCAGAAGACCAGTTCGCCGGGCTTGACGCCCAGGCCCTCGGCAATGGATCGCCGGGCCTCCTCGATGGCGTGCCGCGCCCCCTGCCCCTCCCGGTGCGTGCTGGTGGGATTGGCCCAGAGCTCCGACGCGGCCCGCGCCATCACGTCCCGCACGGAGGGCAGGGGCGGCGCCGTGGCGTTGGCGTCGAAGTAGTGGCGGGCCATGGCCCCAGCATCGCAGAAGAAGGCCGCAAGAATCGGGTCGTCCGGGCTGGGGGCGGCGCCGATGCTGGAAGTCCCGGAGGTCCCATGCAGCCGTCGCCCAGCCACCCTCTTCCCGGCCCGGCCCGCCTTGCGGTTCCCGTCCCGGCGCGCAATCGTGGGGCCATGTCCTCCGACTACGCCCGCGTCGAGGCGGCCATCCGCCACCTGGAAGCCCACGCCGCCGAGCAGCCCTCCCTGGCGGAGCTGGCCGCCGTGGTGGGCCTCAGCGAGTTCCACTTCCAGCGCCTCTTCCACCGCTGGGCCGGCGTGACGCCCAAGACCTTCCTCCAGTTCCTCACCCTCGGGGAGGCCAAGAAGCGGCTGCAGGCCTCGGACAGCCTGCTCCGCGCCAGCCACGACGTGGGCCTGTCGGGGCCGGGCCGCCTCCACGACCTCTTCCTCAGCCTCGAGGCCATGACCCCCGGCGAGTACAAGGCCCAGGCCGCGGGCCTGATGCTGCGCTGGGCCATCCATCCCACGCCTTTCGGCGAAGCCCTCTTCGCCGCCACGGAGCGGGGCCTCTGCGGCCTCGCCTTCGTGCAGGAGGATGCGGAGGCCGACGTGGAAACCCTCCGGGCGCGCTGGCCCGAAGCGGGCCTGGTGCGCGATCCCGCGGCCACGGCGCCCTACGCCGAGGCCCTGGAGGCCCGGGTGCGCGGCCAGGCGCCCCGGCCCCTGGCCCTGCTCCTGAAGGGCACGCCCTTCCAGCTCAAGGTCTGGGAGGCCCTCCTGCGCATCCCCGAAGGCGCCCTCGCCACCTACGAGGGCCTCGCCGCCGCCGCCGGCAGCCCCGGCGCCGCCCGGGCCGCGGGCACGGCCCTGGGCGCCAACCCCCTGGCCTACCTCATCCCCTGCCATCGGGTGATCCGCGCCACCGGCGCCTTCGGCGGGTACCAGTGGGGCGCGCCCCGCAAGCGCGCCATCCTCGCCCTGGAAGGGGCCCGGTCCCTGGAACGCGGCGCATAGGCCGCTGCCCTTCCCATCTCCATCCCGTTCCCGTCCCGTCACGGAGGCCCGCCATGGCCCTGCCCTTCCGCATCGCCGCCCTGCCCATCGAGCCCTTCCAGTCCCTCTTCGCCCTGGACGACGAGGCCCTCGCCCGCCTCGGCGCCCGCCGGCGGGTGGCGGACGATTTCCCCGGCTACCCCTGCCGGGTGAGCCTCGTGGACGCCGAGCCCGGCGAGCGACTCCTCCTGCTGCCCTTCGAGCACCACGGTGCCGATTCCCCCTACCGGGCCTCCGGGCCCATCTACGTCCGCGAAGGCGCCGTGCAGGCCTGCCCGGCGGTGGACGAGGTGCCCCTGCAGCTGGCGCGGCGGCTCCTCTCCGTGCGGGCCTACAGCGCCAAGGGCATGATGCGGGACGCGGAGGTGGTGGAAGGGACGGCGCTGGAACCCGTGATCCAGCGCTTCTTCGAGGACCCGAAGGTGGCCTACCTGCACCTCCACAACGCAAGGCTGGGCTGCTACGCCGCGCGGGTGGACCGGGCCTGAGGAAACCCGGGACCGGGGGCTAGAATGGGCGAATGCCCGCATCCCTCGAAGGCCAGCTCGTGGTCGCCATCTCGTCCCGCGCCCTCTTCGACTTCGAGGAGGAGAACCGGGTCTTCGAGGCCGGCGGCGAGACGGCCTACGAGCAGCTGCAGCTTGCGCGCCTGGACCGGCCGGCCCTGCCCGGCGTGGCCTTCCCCCTGGTGCAGAAGCTGCTGGCCTTCAACGGCGCCGAGAAGCTCGTCGAGGTCGTGATCCTCTCCCAGAACGATCCCGTGAGCGGCATGCGGGTGTTCCACAGCGCCAAGGTGGCGGGGCTGCCCCTGGAGCGGGGCGTCTTCACCCGGGGCCGCAATCCCTTCGCCTACCTCCGGCCCCTGGGGGCCAACCTCTTCCTGTCCGCCAAGGAGGAGGACGTGCGCACCGCCCTGGAGGCGGGCTATCCGGCGGCGCGGGTCTATCCGGAAAGCGCCGTCCAGGCGGAGCGCCATCCCAACGAGGTGCGCATCGCCTTCGACGGCGACGCGGTGCTCTTCGGCGACGAGGCCGAGCAGGTCTACCAGGACCAGGGCCTCGCCGCCTTCCACCGCCACGAAGCCGACCGCTCCGCGGATCCCCTGCCCCCGGGCCCCTTCAAGCCCCTGCTGGAAGCCCTCCAGCGCCTGCAGCGCGCTTCCAGCAGCGGCCCGATGCGCATCCGCACCGCCCTCGTCACCGCCCGCAGCGCCCCGGCCCACGAGCGCGCCATCCGCACCCTCATGCAGTGGAGCATCGCCGTGGACGAGGCCATGTTCCTCGGCGGCCTGGACAAGGCCGACTTTCTCCGGGAATTCGCCCCGGACTTCTTCTTCGATGACCAGACCCGCTACTGCGACGCCGCCGCCAAGGAGGTCCCCACGGGCCACGTCGTGGGCGGCGTCATGAACCGCGAGAATCCATGACCCTCACCGTCCGCGCCTTCGCCCGCTACAGGACGCTCCTGGGCTTCGAACGGATCGAAGTGCCCTGCCCCGGGACGCTGGGCGACCTGCTGGCGGACCCGCGCTTCGCCGGCTTGCCGAAGGAGGCCCTGCTGGCGGTGAACCAGGCTTTCGCGGATCGCGCAACGGCGCTGCAGGACGGCGACGAAGTGGCGCTGATGCCGCCGGTGAGCGGGGGATGAGGGCGGACCGCTGATCTAGCCCGCCTTCGAGATCCTCCGCCAGGCCTGGCCGTCATAGCGGAACAACAGACTGGTGGCCCGCCCGTCCGGTAGGGCGGCGAGGACGTGGGCGACGCGGCCCACGCGACGGGCCTTGAGGGTGACGGGGAGGGAGCCGCCCTCCGGTTCCCGGCCCAGGGCCGCGTCCACGGCGGCCCTCAGCAGAGCCTCCTCCGCGGTGGCTTGGCGGGCCGAATCCGGCGCCGGCGCGGCCATCAGGCTCGCTGGAACGAGGGCGAAAGCGGCGGAATAGGGCACCAGGCGGGGCATGGGGAACTCCGGATTGTCGAAAGAGCTTGAAAGCGGGTACGGCGGGGGGGCGGGGTCGTTTATCGGATGACGGAGACTTGGGGAATGTTCCCAAATAATCCGCCGGCCAGGCCCGGACCTGCGTCACGCCTGGCTTTCGTCACAACCGTGTCACCGCGCCCTAGGTGTCGGCGCGCACGTCCACGATCTCGCCGTTCGTCGCCTTGAGCAGTTCCTGGAAGGCGGGCTCCCGGCGCAACCGGTCCTCGGGCTTCTCGCTGCTCCCCTCCTCGAAGCGCAGCTCCACGGTCTGGAGGATGGGGACGATCCTGCGCAGGGCGTCCAGCAGGTGCGGATTGGCGCGGTGCTGCTCCAGGTCCTGGGCGGTGTTGCGCACGTTCGCCGGGAAGTGGAAGCGCAGGGCGAAGCCGGCGACCTCCAGGCGCGTGGCCATGTGGGGCAGCGTGGCCAGGGTGCGGGGAAGGGAACTGCCCAGGGCCTTGAGGGCTTCGGAGACGCCGGCGCGCAGGGCCTCCCCGTCGGCGGGATCCACCGGCGCGAGGGGGGCCGGGATCGGCGCGGGAGGCGGCGCGGGAGCCGGCATGGAAGGCGACGCGGGAGCCGGCGCGGGAAGGAGTCCGGCGGCCTCCGGCGCCGACCGCGGAGCCGCCGGGGGCGGGGCGGGTCTCGAAGGCGCGGGACGGGGGGCCGCAGGAAGCTCGGCGCGGGGAGGCGCGGCGCCTCCAGCCAGGGCATCCAGAGAGGCCAGGTGCGGCAGCTGGGCGGCGGTGAGGAGGGCCAGCTCCACCACCACTCTCGGCAGGCTGGTGTCCCGCAGGTCCCGCTCCCGCTGGAGGAGGAGCTGCAGCATGCGGGCGCTGCGCAGGAGGGCCTGGGGGCTGGGGTCGCGGCGAGCTTCGGCCTCCAGGCGGTCCCGGAAGGCCAGCATCAGCTCCTTCCAGAAGCTGGGCCAGTCGGCGCCGAGGGCGTGGAGGGCCTGGCAGTGGTCGAGGATGGCGGCGGTATCTCCGGCGTAGAGGGCCTCCAGCACCCCCAGCACCCGCACCGCCGGCACGATGCCCAACTGCTCGCGGACTCCGTCCTCGTGCACGATGCCGTCCCCGGCGGCGATGACCCGGTCCAGGGTGGTGAGGGCGTCGCGCATGGAGCCCTGCCCGGCCTCCGCCACGAGGCGCAGGGAACCTTCCTCGAAGCCCACGCCCTCGGCCTCGCAGACGTGGCGCAGGCGGCCCTCGATCAACCCGGTGGGGATGAGGCGGAAGGGGTAGATCTGCACCCGGCTCTTGATGGTGTCCGGTACGTCCTGGAGCTCGGTGGTGGCAAGCACGAAGACCGCGTGGGGGGGCGGCTCCTCGAGGATCTTGAGGAGGGCGTCGAAGGCCTGCCGGGAGAGCATGTGCACCTCGTCCACGATGTAGACGCGGTAGCGGCAGAAGGCGGGGCGCGTCTGTACCTGCTCCCGCAGGGCCCGCGCGTCCTCCACAGAAGCCCGGCTGGCGGCGTCGATCTCCACGATGTCGAGGTTGCTATCGGGGTTTTCCGAAGCCTTGCAGGGATCGCACTCGCCGCAGGGCGTGGCGGTGGGGCCCTGGACGCAGTTCAGGGCCCGGGCCAGGATGCGCGCGGTGCTGGTCTTGCCCGTGCCCCGCACGCCGGCGAAGAGGAAGGCCTGGTGGTGGATGCGGCCCGCCTCCCTGCCCCGCTTCAGGGCATTGCCCAGGGCCCGCACGGAGGCCTCCTGGCCCACCAGGTCGGCGAGGAGGCGGGGTCGGTATTTCAGGGCGAGGGTGGTCATGGAGATCCCATTCTACGGGCCTTGGGGGCTTCGTCCGGAATTCGCTGGGGGAAGGGCGCGCTAGGATGGCCAGGGAACCCAGGTTCAGGAGGGGGATGGATGCAGGTGCTGGTGGCGGGGGCCACGGGGTTCGTCGGCCAGGCGGTGGTCCGGGAGGCCCTCTCCCGCGAGCACCATGTTTTCGCGCTGGTGCGGGCGGAGGCGGAAACCGTCTTCCCGGTGGATCCGGAGAACGGCGGGCTGCTGTCCACCGTGCCCTGGGGCGCGGACCCGGAAGTCCTCCGGGGAGGCTTCGGCCTGGAGCCCGGCGCCTGGATCGTGAACGCAGCTGGGCTGCTCAGGGAGCGACCGGGCCTGGATCCCCACCGGATCCACGGCGAGATCGCCCGCATGATGGTGGAGGTCTCCGAGGGCCTCGAGGCGGAACGGCTGGTGCATTTCGGCCCCCTCCTCAGTCCCACCGGCGACGCCTTCATCCACAGCAAGGCCGAAGCCGAGCGCATCGTGCGGTCCGCCCGGGTGCCCTGGTCCGTGGTGCGCTCGGCGCCGGTGTACGGTCCCGGGGACGAGCTGCTGGACGAGATCGGCGCCTGGATGATGCGCAGCCCCGTCATCCCGAAATTCCTCGAGCAGGTGCCCCTGCGGCCCGTGTGGGTGGGGGATCTCGCCGCGGCCCTGCTGGCGGCCCGTCCCGGCGACCAGGAGCTGGGGGGCGAGCGCATCCTGTGGGGCGAGCTGCTGGAACTGTGCGCCCGGGCCGCCGGGAAGAGGCTGCTGGGGCCCTCCCTGTCCGATGCAACCGTGCGCCGCCTCGCGCGCGCCTTTGGACACCGGCCCCTGTTCATGAACCTGGTTCCCTTCAGCGAGGCTGGATTCATGCGGCATCTCGCGGGCTATGAGGTGGAGGAGAGCCGCCTGGCCGAGCTGCTGGGCCGCCCCCCCCGCAGCCTGCGGGACTACCTGCGGAAGGACTGGCCCTACCGGGATGGATCGCTGGATGATTCCGGGCCCGCCCTCCAGGAAGGAAGAGAGGAGACCCGGGTGGGTTGACGGCGCGGAGCCCTCGAGGAGCCCCCGCCTTCAGCTGGCATGTTCAAAGAGGCCCGGCTGCGTGGCCGCCTGCATCCGGCCCGGAGTGGCCGCGACCTGGGGCACCCAGACGGGCTCGGGACGCAGGCGCGTCACCGGGCGGGGCTTGGGCGGCAGGGCCTGGCGCAGGGCCGCGCGCACCTCGTCCAGGTAGTGGGGATCGAGGATGTGGAGCCAGCCCTGCTCCACCAGCAGGTCATGGAAGGGATCCTGCTTCAGCAGGCGCAGGCCGCCCACCCATGCGCTGTTCGCGCCGCTGGACCGGGCCCTGCGGGCGAAGGCGGCGGGGTCGCGCACCGGCAGCAGGGGGGCCGCGGCAATGCCGACCCGGAGGCCCGCCCTGGCCAGCTTCTCCACCGCGCTCCACCGGGCGGACAGGGGCGGCGCGTCGGGTTCCACGATCAGGCGCACGGCCTCGTCGTCGGTGGGGATGGAGAAGCCGATGCTGAGCCGGTTTCCGAAGGCCTTCAGGAGGGCCAGGTCCTGCAGGATCATGGGGGAGCGGGTGTGGAGGATGACCTCGGTGGTGGGGCAGGCCAGCAGCACCTGGAGGCACTTCCGGGTGAGGCGGAACTCCCGCTCCACGGGCTGGTAGGGGTCCGTGGCGCTGGCCATGAAGACCTTCTGGCCGTGCAGCCGGTGCCGCTGGGCCCAGAGCAGGGCCGGCGCGTTCAGCTTGGGGGTGACCCAGGCGCCCCAGTCCTTCGGGTCGTGGAGCTTCGGAGCGCCGAGGTGGGGCTCAAGGCCGGATGCCACCGCCTGGGCCGCCTTCGCGGCCGGGTAGTCCCGGACATAACAGTAGCGGCAGCCGTGGGTGCAGCCCCGGTAGGGATTCACACTGAAGCCCCAGCCGTAGCGGTCGTCCTTCTGGTGGCGCAGGATGCTGCGGGCCTCCTCCGGTTCCACCTGCAGGTCGCGGAACAGCCGCGGAATCGCATCGGGATCAGGGAGGAGGGGGGCCATTCCCCAAGTTTTCGTCTTTTATTCGCTTCGTCAAGGGGGGGCTCGAAATATTCAGGCCGTCGGGGCTTCCATCGCCGGGGCATTCAATCTCGGACCCCTCTCCTTCCCGATCACGTTGATCCGTCCATTGTTCTCGAGGATGGCGTAGCGCACGTCGGTCACGTCCGTCAGGCCCACCTGCCGGATGGCGCTCAACAGCTCATGGCGCGTGATGCGCTGCTTCGCCAGGGCCCGCTCATCCACCTCCCCGTTGCGCACCACCACCTGGGGCTGGCCTTCGATGAAGATCTCCAGGGACTTGCTGCGGAAGGTGAGCCAGTTGATGAGGCCGTTGGCCGCCAGCAGGGTGGCCACCAGGATCCAGCCCCCGGCCACCGTGTTGTCCCCGGCGTTCATGCTGTTCTGGACCGCGTTGCTGAGCACCAGCAGGAGCACCAGGTCGAAGGGCGCCAGCTGGCCGACCTGGCGCTTCCCCGTCAGGCGCAGGGTGAGCAGGAGGAACCCGTACACGAGCAGGGCCCGCACGACGAACTCCCACCAGGGCTGGTTCAAGTGCCAGAGGGACCGGGCGACGGGCAGGGAGGGATCGAGCAGGGACAGGACGGGCATGGCGCCTCCGGAATCGCTGCCCCGAGCTTACTGGAACCGATCCAGCCACTCCTCCAGCCCTTCCGCCACGTCCCGCACGCCGGGCCCGAAGCGGGCGTTGGAGATCCAGTCCAGGCCCTCGGGCAGGCCCGCTATAGCGGCCGCCACCCGGGCGCGGTGGCCCATCTCGGCCCGGGGGATGGCGTTCTCCGCGAACTCCTCCCGCACCTGCCGCGGGGCCTCCAGGGCCGGCAGCCAGCCCTTCAGCACAGCCTCCACGCCCTTCCATTCGTGCAGGGCGGGATCCGTGGGGAAGGCCCCGCCGATGAAGCTGCGGAGCTGCATGGTGGCCGGGGGCGCGCAGGCCGGATCGATCCAGGAGGGCACCAGGGCCCCCAGGAAGCCGTGCCCTTCGGGGGGATGGACCAGGAAGCCGAAGCCGTCCTTCATGCGCTCCAGGGGCGCGTGGCGGCTGTGGAAGAGCCGCACGGAGGTGTAGGGGATGGCGGCCAGGGCCTCCGCTGAAGCAGGCGCCAGGGGCCCCAGCAGGGGCGCGGCCTCGTAGGCCGGCAGGGCCAGGAGGAGCCGCGCGACATCGCGGACTTCGCCCCGGTCCGAGGTGACCCTGAACCCTTCCGGAGTCTTCTCGATAGCGGTGGCCCGCAGGCCGCAGCGCAGGATCCCCACCCGCACCGCCAGGGCCTGGGTGAAGGCGCCCATGCCTCCCACGGGCACCGTCAGCGCGCTGCGGGAACCGGACATGCCCTTGGTCAGGCTGCCCATGGCCTCCCAGGTCTTCAGCTTCGGCAGGGCGTCCACGGAGAGACCCTCCGGCGGCGCGGCGAGGATGCCCGCCACCATGGCCGGCAGGAGCTCGCTCGCCATCTCCCTGCCCAGGCGCCGGGCGACAAAGGCCGACAGGTTCTCCTCCGGCTCCGCGGCGCGGACCTTGATGAAGGGCTCCAGGGCCAGGCGCAGCTTCGCCCGGACGCTCAGCAACCTCGAGAACAGCAGCGCCGGCGGCGAGGAGGGCACGGGGATGAGGCTTCCCCCCTTCCCCACCCAGCGGGCCCCGTGGCCGGGGCTGCGGGTCTCCAGGTCCAGTTCCCGGAAGATCTTTTCGATCACCGAGCCCGGCGCCACCAGCACGCCCTGGGGCCCGCGCTCCAGGTAGCCGGCCTGGCCCTCGGCGTCGTTCCAGGGCAGGGTGCGCACCCAGCCGCCGGGCTCCGCCGCGGCCTCCCATACCTCCACGGCCTCGCCCCGCTTCTGGAGCTGCCAGGCCGTCAGGAGGCCCGTGACGCCGCCGCCGAGGATGAGGGTGGCCATGTCAGTCTCCGAAGGCCCAGGCGTGGGTGGCCGCCAGAGCCGCCAGCTGGGGTTCCTTGGCCTTCGACGACAGGAAGAGGCGCATCAGGCCCTTGTTGTGGGGGTGGGTGGTGCCCAGAAGGGCATCCAGGCGCCCGTCGCCGTCCACGTCCCCCGCCCACAGCAGGTCCCAGGTGCAGTCGTCGCAGTCCTCGAGGACCAGCAGGGCGTGGGTGTTCGAGCCCATGCGCAGGCGCAGGATGGCCTTGGCGCTCTGCTCTCCCATGGATTCGGACCAGAGCTCGAAGGGCTCGCCCTGGAAGGTGCCCACCACCTTCTGGTCTCCGGCGGTGTTGCCTTCTACCCGGAGATCCAGCACCGCCGGCACGGGACGGGCCTCGAGCTGGAGGCCCCGCAGCAGGAGCACCGCTTCGCCCACGTCCGGCGTGCTGATCTCCACGCCGTCCATGGTCCGGGGCCGGGCTTCGGTGAGCCAGAGGGGCGCGGCCACCACCCGGGCCTGCCTCAGCGCGTAGCGGTCGCCTTCCTTGGCCAGGGCCCACCAGAGGCCGGCCGCTTCCTTGGCGACCTCGGTCCGGGCGTAGGTGCCCGGGGCGAGGATGCGCACGGTGCCGGCGGGCGCCTTGGGGGCGGGCTTGGGCTTGGCGCCGAGGGAGAGGGCGGCCGCGAGAGCGAGGAGGACGGGAGCGATCATGCGGGGACTTCCTTCTTCAAGGCTTCCAGGGTGCGGTTCGTGAGGCAGGCGATGTAGCGGGGATCCACGCCGGGCACCGGCACGCGGCGGTACTCGCGGACGCCGAATTCCTTGGCGTACGCCCGGTATTCGATGTCCAGCTCGTGCAGCGTCTCGATGTGCTCGCTGACGAAGCTGATGGGCACCACGATCACATCGCGTCCGCCGAAATCCTTCAAGACCGTCTTGAGGTTGGGTTCCAGCCACTTGATGGGCCCGACGCGGCTCTGGTAGGCCAGCATGGCGCCGCCGGGATGGTCGCCCAGCTTCGCCTTCAGCGCCGCCACGCAGGCCTTGATCTCCCCCTCGTAGGGATCGCCGCTGGCGGCGATCTGCTTCACCGGCAGGCTGTGGGCGCTGAAGATCACCGTGGCGTAGGGCAGGTCCGCCAGGGCCGCCCGGATGGGCGCCGCCACGGCCTCCAGGTAGTCCTCGTCGAGGGCGTAGTGGCGCACGCCTTCCAGCAGCTCCATGCCGTGAGCCTTCGCCTCCTTCTCCAGCTCCCGGAGGCTCGAACCCGTGGTGGCCTTGCAGTCGTGGGGGTAGAGGGTGACCGGCAGGAGCTTGGAGATTCCCCTGCCCTTGAGCGCCTTCAGCAGGCCCGCGGCCCGGGGCTGGGAGGTGCGGAAGCAGAGCTTCACCGGCGCGGCGACGCCGGCTTCGCGCAGTTTCGCGCGCAGTTCCCGGGCTTGGGCCGCGCTCTCCTTCAGCAGGGGCGAGCCTCCGCCGATCTCCGCGTAGCGGGCCTGGGAGCCCTTGGTGCGCACCTTCGCGATGCCCCAGGCGTAGACCGGCTGGAACCAGCCCGGACCCGGCAGCTTGATGAGGTCCCGGTCCGCGAAGAGGGCGTAGAGAAAAGGCTCCACGTGGGCCAGGGTGACGGGACCGCCCAGGTTGAGGAGGAGGACGGCGGTGTCGGCGTGGGTCACGAGTTTTGAGTCCATCGGATTGGTCATAGTGTGGAAAGCGTCCGGAAGCGGTCTTCAATCACCTGTGGTCCGGAATACAGCAACTTGTCTAACCAGTTCACGACCTTCTGCGGGACCAGAAAGGTGAAGCGTTCGACGAATCACGCAGTAATGATCGGAAGCCTCCAGTATCAAATCCGGCTTCCCATCCCCATCGAGGTCCCCCACAAATGTCGGCCTCCAAGTGCACTCGTCGCACTGACTCGCATGGAAGACTGTCTGGACTCGATCGCCGAGCCTCATTCGTACCTCCCAAGGGCCTCCGTCCCTGGATACGACCCACTCGCTCCATATTTCAATCGATCTCCCTTGGAACTGCCCCCTAGCAATCCCCTTCCCACCCGGGAAGGAACCACCGCTCTGCGCAGGGACGCTCCACAGAGTTTCGATTACCGGAATCCGTTTCCCTGGCTCGACGAATTCCTTCCGCACACCACGAAGAAGTGCCAATGCGCTCACACCGCTATTAACCTCCGTAGCGGGACCAAAAATAGGATTCATGCAAGGCGAGAGCTTCACCTCAGTGCGAACCAGATAGGACCCTGATGGCTGTTTCACTAGAGCCAGCCATGCACCGGAACTCGATTTCGGGACATGTTCGGAATACCACTGACCCGTGAAGAGTATTTCCGCAGACGGTCGCTCGCCTGGAGGCGGGGTTTGAGACAGCACTCCTGCAAGAGCCAGCGGCAGTAGCAATAAATTCACACGGTCCTCGAGAAGGTCTTCCCTGCCATCTTCGCCATGTAGGCGTCAAACGGCATGGCCAGGTTGCGCACGAAGCGCTGGCCCAGCTTGGTGACGTGGACGCCCTCGGCGTCCACCTTCACCACGCCGTAGGGTTCCTCCTCCTTCAGCTGCTCGAGGGCGTCGGCGAAGTGCGTCGGCCCGTCGATGCCGAACTTCGCCTTGAGGTCGTCCCAGCGCAGGTCGAAGCGGCCCATGACCTGGTGAATGACCCAGCGGCGCATGCGGTCCTCACCGTCGCAGGTGAAGCCCTTGTGCATGGCGAAGTGGCCCGCGTCCACGGCCTTCTCCCACTTGCTGAGGATCTTGTCGTTCTGGTGGTAGACATAGCCGACGTCGCTGATGGCGCTGGGGCCCACGCTCACCATGTCGGGGCCGCCCTGCACAGCGTAGCCCATGAAGTTGCGGATGATGGAGCCGTCCTGCACGGCCTTGGCGAGGCTGTCGCTCGGGTGGGCGAAGTGGTCCATGCCCACGGGCACGTAGCCCGCCTTCTCCAGCTTCTCCGAGGCCATGAGGAGCAATTGCAGCTTGGTGTCGGGCGTGGGCAGGGCCTCCGTGGGGATGCTGCGCTGGAAGGGCATCATGGCGGGCAGGTAGGCGAAGCCGTAGACCGCCAGGCGGTTGGGCTCCAGGGCGATGACCTCGTCCAGGGTGCGGCGGAACTTGACGAGATCCTGGCCCGGCAGGCCGTAGACCAGATCCACGTTGACGCCCTCGAAGCCCACCTTCCGGGCCTGGTTCACGGCCGAAAGGGTCTGCTCCCAGGTCTGGCCCCTCGTGATCAGTTCCTGCACGCCTTCGTCGAGGTCCTGGACGCCGAAGGAGACGCGGTTGAAGCCGAGCGCCCGCAGGGCCGGCAGCTGGTCCGGCTCCAGGAAGGTGGGATCGGCTTCGAGGCTAACCTCGGCGCCGGGGAGCAGCGGGAAGCGGTCCGTGATCATGCGGAAGGTGCGCTCGAGTTCGGGCACCTTCAGGTAGGTGGGCGTGCCGCCCCCCCAGTGGAGCTGGATGACGCCGCGCCGGTCCGGCAGGCGGGAGGCCCAGAGGTCCAACTCGCGCTCCAGGCTCTGGAGGAAGGCATCCACGGGATCGTAGTGGGGGCTGATGACCACGTTGCAGCCGCAGTAGGCGCAGCGGCGGCGGCAGAAGGGGAGGTGCGCGTAGAAGCTCAGCGGCTCCCGGCTGGCGTTGGCGCGCTGCAAGCCAGCGAGGAGTTCGGCTTCGGCGAAATCGTCGTGCCAGGCCGGCGGCATGGGATAGCCCGTGTAGCGGGGGCCGGGACGGTCGTAGCGCTGGATGAGTTCGGAAAGGGAGTGGGTCATCGTGCTGCCTCACCAACATGCACTGGGGAAGGATCCGGGAAGAGCAGGACCTCCGCCAGCAGGACCGCCCCGCCATAAAACACGAAGAACAGGGCCATTCGAATCGTACCTGCCCAGGCATCCCAGAGGTCGGCGCCAATCATGAACACGAACTTAAGTTTGAGCACTTCGATCAGGTCACCGCGGAATCCCGACCACCCTCCGAACCACCGGTTCCCGATCCAGAGGAACAGGGGCGCGGCAACCAGGGCCATGACGGCCATGCGGGTCGCAGGATCCCAACCGCTCATCGCTTCACTTCCTCGATGACCGCGCCCAGCACGTCGGGATCGGTCTCCGGCACCAGCCCGTGGCCCAGGTTGAAGACGTGGGGCGCGCCCTTCATGCAGTCCACGATGGCCCGGGCCTTGGCGGTGGCGGGCCCCTTGCCGGCCAGGAGGATGGTGGGATCCAGGTTGCCCTGGAGCACCATGCCGGGCTTGCCGTCCCGGGGACCGAAGCGGGCCCGGGCCTCGGCCATGGGCACCTGCCAGGGCACCGCGAGGCCTTCGCAGGGCAGGTCCCTGAGGCCGTCGGGGAGGTGGCCGCTGCGGGCGAAGAAGAGGCGCGGCGCGCCCTGCACCTGTTCCAGGGTGCGGCGCACGGCGGGCAGGGAGAAGGCGTCATAGTCCATGGGATCCAGTTCCCCGGCCCAGGTGTCGAAGAGCTGCACGCCCTGGGCGCCCGCGGCGATGTGCAGGTTCAGCAGCCGCGCCGCCGCGTCCGCCAGCTTGTCCAGCCACAGCTTTGCCTTCACGGGCTCCTGGTGCAGGAAGGCCTTGGCCTTGGCCCAGGTCTTGGACCCCTTCCCTTCCAGCCCGTAGGCCAGCAGGGTCCACGGCGCCCCGGCGAAGCCCAGCATGGTGACGTGGGGCGGGAGCTCCGCCTTCACCTTGCGGATGGCGGCCTGGACGGGCTCGAAGACCCGCTCATCGAGTTCCACGGAAGGATCAATCTGGTCCAGGGTCTTGGCCAGGCGCGGCCCGCCTTCGGGGATGGTGACGCCGCAGCCCAGGGCGTCGAGGATCACCAGGATGTCGCTGAAGATGATGGCGCCGTCGATCTTCGGAAAGCGGCGGATGGGCTGGAGGGTGACCTCGGCCGCCAGGTCGCTGTCGTTGAGCAGGTCCTCGAAGCTGGCCTTGGCGCGGATGGCGCGGTATTCCGGCAGGAAGCGGCCGGCCTGGCGCATGAACCACACGGGGGGCGGGGACAGCGTCTCGCCCTGGAGGACGCGGAGCAGGGCCTGGGTCATGGGTTTTCCTTTTTTCCGAAGAAGGGCGCCTGGAGGTCCTGGGGCCGGATGAACATCCAGAAATAGATGGGCACCGCAAAGATGCCCAGGAAGACCAGAAGCAGCACCCACAGCACCCGCTGGTTGCCCGCCTCGAAGCGGGGATGCTTGATGGCGTGGACCACGTACAGGATCTGCGTGCCGATCATCAGCAGGATGCTGGCGAAATGGACCGCGAAGAGGACGAGGATCCCCGCGGCGAAGAGGGGCCCCGGCCCGCTCCGGCCGTGGCCCTGGGCGGTGGCGGTGGTGGCGATGAGGCCGAAGACCGCCAGGAAGAAGACCGGCAGGTACAGGAAGAACCAGTGGGAGAGGATGCCCAGGGCGATCTTGTGCCAGCGCTTCATGGCGTCCCCGCCTCCCCGGGGGGCGGCATGGGCCGGAAGGAGCCGGAAGAGCGGTGGGGATAGTGCCGCAACAGCTGCCACACGGTGTGGCAGCGGGCGCAGCGGAACCACTTCTCCGAATCCGAATCGAAGTGCTTCTTGAACTCGGTGGTGGTCACGGGCTTGGCCTGCCGGGACTGGATCTGCAGCATCAGCCAGCCCAGGAAGGCTTCGTACGCAGCCTGGTCGGCGAAGGCCTCCACGGTCTTCCAGTGGGTGCAGGTCATGGGGCCCCGTCCGATCGGAACTGCGGAGCCACCGCCTCGACGGCCTGTTCGAAACGCCCCAGGGCCTCGTCGCCGTGGGCGCCGCTCAGGAAGGCCACCTCGTAGCCGCTGGGGGCGAGGTAGACACCCTCGCCCAGCATGAGGCGGTGGAGCTTGTTGAACTGGGTGATGGCGCCGGCCTCGACCCGGTCGGCGCGTTTCACGCCGGCCTGGAACAGCGGCCACAGCAGGCTGCCGATGTGGGGGCAGTGGAGGCCCGGGATCCGCTCGAAGGCCCTGGCCCACACGACTGCGCGGTGGTTAAGATCCGCGTAGAAGGCCGGTGTCAGGCGTTCCAGCGTCGCGAGGCCCGCGGCCATGGCCACCGGATTGCCGCTCAGGGTCCCGGCCTGGTAGACCGGCCCGTCGGGGCTCACGACGCCCATCACGTCCTTGCGGCCGCCGTAGCAGCCCACGGGCATGCCGCCGCCGATGATCTTGCCGTAGGTGACCAGGTCCGGCGTGATGCCGTACAGCTCCGCCGCGCCGCCGGGCGCGACGCGGAAGCCCGAGATCACCTCGTCGAAGATGAGCAGGGCCCCGTGCTTCGTGCAGAGGGCCCGCAGGGCCTGCAGGAATTCCAGCTGCTGGGGCAGGAGGCCGTTGTTGGCCGGCACAGGCTCGATGATGGCGCAGGCGGTCTCCGCGCCGTGCTTCGCGAAGTAGGCTTCCAGGCCTTCGAGGTCATCGAGGCTGAGGACGCTGGTGAGCTCCCCCACGGCCTTGGGAATGCCGGCGCTGCTGGGCTCGCCGAAGGTGACGAGGCCGCTGCCGGCCTTCACCAGCATCGCGTCGGCGTGGCCGTGGTAGCAGCCGTCGAACTTCAGGATGCGCTCCCGGCCGGTGAAGCCCCGGGCGGCGCGGAGGGCGCTCATCACGGCCTCGGTGCCACTGCTCACCAGGCGCATTCTCTCCATGAAGGGCACCATGGCCTTGATGCGCCGGGCCAGGGCCAGTTCGCGGCGGGAGGGCGCGCCGAAAGTGAGGCCCTCCGCCATGGCCTCGGTGACCGCCGCCAGGATGTCCGGGTGGGCGTGGCCCAGGATCAGCGGTCCCCAGCTCATGCAGAGGTCGAGGAAGGTGCGCCCGTCCTCGTCCTCGAACCGCCAGCCCCAGGCGCGCCTGAAGAATTTCGGCGTCCCGCCCACGGCGCGGAAGGCCCGCACGGGGCTGGACACGCCGCCGGGGAAGTGGGTCAGGGCCTCGGCGAAGAGGGTCTCGTTGCTCATCGGGGATCCTCGGGGGGCTGGATGAAGAACTGGTCCCGGAGGAAGCCCACCAGGGCCTCCGCCGAAGGTTCGCAGAGGCCGTTCACGGGCTGGCCGGTGGCCCTGAAGGCTTCGGCGGTGCGTTCGCCCCAGGCGTAGCGGCGCAGGGAGGGCGGCGCGTCGGCAAGCAGCTCCGCCTGCAGGGGGCTGAGGGCCAGTACGCCGTCCAGGCCTTCGAGGGAAGGCTGTGGCGCTTCGGCCACCTCCCGGTGGGTGATCCAGGCTTCGATGCGCCAGGGGGTGCCGGCGGCGACGGTCTCCAGGAAGCCACGGGAACGCTCGCCCCGCACCAGGAGGAAGCGGCCGCCTTCCGGAAAGCGCGTGCGCAGCAACTCCCAGAGGCCTTCGGCGCGCGGACTGAAGGCCACCTGGGCCGCGCCTTCGGGCGCGCCCATCGCCTCAAAGGTTCCGTGGCCCTGGAGCAGCACCACCTGGCCGGGCCGTAGCTGGTCCGCTACGGCCTTGGCCCCGGCGGGGCTGAGCACCAGCAGGGCGTCGGCCTCCCCGATGGGAAAGGGCGGCGCGTCGCCGCTCTCCACCGCGTGGGTGAGGGGCAGGAAGACCGGCTGCCAGCCGGACCGCGCCACCGCCAGGCTGAGGGAGTGTTTGGGGCTCCGGGCCAGGCCGAGCTTCAAGAAACCCCCAGGCCCGCGAGGACGGAACGCAGGGCCTCGGCGTCAGCGCCCGCGCCGGCGGAGGCGCCGTGGGCCTCGGCCCGCTGGATGCCCGCGTCGGCGGCGTGCACCGCCCTCAGATGGACCCGGCCCGACGCATCCACGGTGGCCAGGGCGCCCAGGGGCATCTGGCAACCTCCGCCGAGGCCCTTGAGCACGCCCCGCTCCAGGGTCACGCAGCGAGCCGTGGTTTCGGAATGCAGGTCGGCGAAGGCTTCGAGGATGTCGGCGCGCTCCGGCCTCGTTTCCGCCAGCAGGGCCCCCTGCCCCGGCGCCGGCAGCAGCTCTTCGGGCGTCATGGGCCGCACGTCCAGGTCCGAGAGATCCAGTTCCAGCCGCTTGAGGCCCGAAGCCGCCAGCAGGGTGGCGTGGAGGGGCTCCTCCCGCAGGAGGCCCTCCCGCACCCGCTGCACGCGGGTGGGGACGTTGCCCCGGATCCAGGTGAAGGACCAGTCTGGATGGGCGGCCTTCAGCATCCGCTCCCGGCGCACGGAGCTGGTTCCCACCCGCAGGGCGGCCGGCGCTTCCCTGCGCATCAGCAGCCAGTCGGATGGATCCTCGCGCTCCGGGATGCAGGCGGTGACGATGCCCGCGGGCCGCTCGATGGCCACGTCCTTGAGGCTGTGGATGAGGAGATCCACGCCGCCCCCCACCAGGGCGTCCTCCAGCTCCTTGGTGAAGAAGCCCGTGCCGCCGCGCTGGTCCAGGGGCCCTTCAAGCCAGCGGTCCCCGGAGGTGGTGAAGAGCTTCCACTCCACCGTGAAGCCCTTGTCCTTCAGGTGCTGCACGAGGAATTCGGCCTGGGCCGTGGCGAGCTTGGACCCGCGGGTCCCGAGGATGACGGTCTTCATGAGGCTTCGCACTCCGGGCCTGGCGTCTTGGCGGGGCTGGGAGCTTCGCCGGCGGCGGCCTCCTTGGGCTTGCCCCGGGTGAGGAGGGCCAGCACCTCCTGGGGCAGCTGGCTTTGGGCCAGGGCCCGGTAGGCCAGGGTGCGGCCCCGCTGGAGGAACTGGTCCATGTGCTCCCGCTGGGCCTCGTCCAGCTCACCCAGGGCCTCGTCCACGAGGAGCTCCCAGGCCTCCTCCAGGCGGGTGGAGGCCAGCTCCAGGTCCCGCTTGTGGGCCCGCTCCTGGGCCCGCTTGCGCAGGCGGGCCACGGCGGCGATGAGGTGGGGCTCCGCTCGGACGGCCGCTTCCGCGCGCTGGGCCTTGGTGGTGGCGGTGGCCTCCAGGAAGACCGGCAGGTCCACCCGCTGCACCCAGGGGATGCGCTCCAGGGCGGGCTCGCTGTCCGGGGGCAGGGCCAGGTCCAGGAGCCGGAGATGCGAGCGCTTGGGCAGGTTCTTCCAGGCCTCGAAGGTGAAGATGGCCTCCGGCGAGCTGGTGGCGGTGACAATGGCGCCGAAGCCGTCGGGGTCCTGGCGCAGCGTTTCCAGGGGCTGCACCGCCAGGCCGAGGGGATCGGCGAGGGCGTGGGCCTTCGCCTCGGTCCGGTTCACCACGGTGACGGGGAAGCCGCGCTCCGGCAGCCGCTCGGCGAGGTAGGCGCTCATGGGGCCCACGCCCACCACGGCCACCTTCGTCCCGGGCTCGAGGGCCTCGGCCAGATGGCGCAGGGCCGCCGTCGCGACGCTGACGGTGCCGTCGGCCAGGCCGACCTTCTGCCGCAGCCGCTGGGCTTCCCGGATCACGTCCTCGAAGACCACCAGGGCCTCGCCATCGGCCACGCCGGTCTCCCGCGCGAGCTCCAGGGCGTCCCGCATCTGCACGGGGATCTCCCGGTCCCCCAGGTTGGCGCTTTCCAGGCCCGTGGCCACGTCCAGGAGGTGGCGCCACAGGGCGTCGCCCTCCAGGCGCTGGGCCTCGCTTTCCCCGAGGTCCTCGGGCTTGCCGCCCCACACGAGCCACATGACCCGCTGGCAGGTGGCCACATAGACCAGCTCCCGGGCCCCGGTGGCCTGCTTCCAGGCGGCGAGCCGCGCCGGCAGGTGGTCCGCCACCACGTGCCGCCCCACCTCGTCGAGGCCATGGGCGGCGGCGTTGTAGCTCAGGAGGACGGGTTCCATTCGTGTTCCGGCGCGGGGACCCTGCTCGGTCCGGGGCAGCCCCAGTCTAGCCCGCCGAGGCCCGGTGGGCCTAGGCTTCCGGGGAACCTGTGATCTTCTGCAGCGTGCTTGTGATGTTTTCCCAGTCCCATTCCAAGGCTTCAGGCACGCTGCCTTCGCGCAGTTCCTGCTGGGTGAGCCACGCGTCGTAGACCACGATGGCCGCCATGGCCTCCAGCACGGGCACGATGCGGGGGGCGATGCAGGGGTCGTGGCGGCCCTGGGTGCTGATCTCCGCGGCCTCGCCGTCCTTCGTGATGGTCTTCTGGGCGTGGGCGATGGAGCTGGTGGGCTTCACCGCCGCCCGCAGGACGACGGGAGCGCCCGTGCTGATGCCGCCGAGGGTCCCGCCGGCGTCATTCTTTTCGGGGCCGTCGGGAGTCAGGGGATCGTTGTTCTCGCTGCCCCGCTTGCGGCTCGCTTCGAAGCCCGAGCCGAGCTCCACGCCCTTCACGGCCCCGATGGACATGGCGGCGTAGGCCAGCAGCGCGTCCAGCTTGGCGAAGGTGGGATCGCCGAGGCCGATGGGCAGGCCTTCGATCCAGACCTCCGCCACGCCGCCCACGCTGTCCCCTTCGTCGCGGGCCTCCTCCACGGCCTGTTTCTGGGCCTCGAAGGTCCCGGGATCGGCCACGCGCAGCGGGTTCCGCTCCACGAAAGCCCAGTCCACGGCGGTACCCGCGATGCCGCCGATCTCGCGGTTGAAGCCGCGGATGGAAATGCCCAGCCCCGCCAGCTGCTGCTTGGCCCAGGCGCCGGCGGCGACCCGGGCGAGGGTTTCCCGCCCCGAGCTGCGGCCGCCCCCCCGGGGATCCCGGAGGCCGTACTTGCGGTCGTAGGTGAGGTCCGCGTGGCCCGGTCGGAAGAGCGCCTGGATGGCCTGGTAGTCCCCGCTCTTCTGGTTCTCGTTGAAGACCACCAGGGCGATGGGATGGCCCGTGGTGCGGCCCTCGAAGACGCCGCTCAGCACCTGCACCCGGTCGCCCTCGTTGCGGGGCGTCACCAGGTCCGACTGGCCCGGGCGGCGGCGGTCCATCTCCTTCTGGATGGCCTCCAGGTCGAAGGCCAGGCCCGGCTTCACGCCGTCCAGCACCACGCCCACCGCGGGCCCGTGACTCTCGCCGAACGAGAGGATGCGGAAGGCGCGGCCAAAGGAGGAGGGGGAGTCGAAGAGCATCGGGTTCCGTCCGTCGGGGGGTCCAGGGTCACGATTCGGGTCAGGCGGGGAGTTCCCACCGGAAGCCCTCGGGGTCGCGCTCGCTGCCCAGGGCCGGCCAGGGACTGTCCTCGCCGACGAAGCCGCGGACCTTGAGCCCGGCCACCGCCTCGGCGCCATAGGCCAGGTAGGCGGCGAGGGCGCCGCTCCCCCGGATCCAGATCTCCCGGGCCTCCGGCGTGCGGCGGTGGAAGGGGACCAGCAGCCCCGACATCACGTCGCCGGGGAGGCGCTTCAGCCGGTGGTCCAGGGGCGGCAGGCCCTTGGTGATCCAGCGCAGGGCCTGGGCCACGCCGGTGCGGCCCCGGGAGCGCGGGTACAGGATGCGGGCGCCGTGGGGGGGGACGTCCTTGATGGGCAGGCCCAGGAGGCGGTTCTCGCCGCCGATGACCGTGGTGTCCACGAAGCCCGCCACGGCCCGATGCAGCTCGGCGCAGGCCCAGGCCATCCAGAAGCTGCCGGGGCCCGTGCCGCTGATCCAGAGGGGATCCACGCCGCCCAGGTGGTGGAGGTGGGTCTCGCAGCGCACCACCGCCATCCGGCCCGCCACCGCCGCGTGGCGCCGGGCCCGGTCGAGGCCCCCATCGAAGGGGTCCGGGGCGCCCGCCGGCCGGTCCAGGGCGGCCTGCAGCACGGAGCGGTGGATGGCCCGCTGCACCCGGTTCTGCCCGCTCTGGAGGAAGCGCGAGGTCGGGTGCACGCGGTATTCCATCTGGGGTTTGTGGAGGTGGACCCGGGGTCCGAAGGCGTCGGCCTTCAGGACGAAAAGCACGTCGTCCGCCAGGTCGTCGGAGGAGAACCCGCCGACCCGCTTCGCCAGCTCCAGGGTGGCCGCGAAGGGCACGCCGATGCTGTCGGTGGAGAAGAGCCGCTGGAGGGGGAAGGGGTCAGGCCGCCTGCGCAGCTTCCGGCGCCTGCCCGCCTCGTCGATCTCCCAGTAGTCGCACACGGCCACCGCCATGGGATGGGCCAGGAGGGCCTTCCGGTGGTCTTGCACAAAGCAGGGCAGCAGCCGGTTGTCCGTGTGGATGTAGGAGAAGAAGGGCCCTTTGGCCGCCTCCAGCATGCGGTTCAGGCAGGTGCCCACGTCCATGCGGCCGGGGATGTGCTCGAAGCGGATCCGCGGATCCGTGAAGGCCGCCATCACGTCGGGAGTGGCGTCCGTGCTGTTGTCCACGATGAGCAGCTCCCAGTCCCCGTCCTCCTGGGCCAGCACGCTCTGCACGGCCTCCCCGATGAAGCGGGCCTGGTTGTAGGAGGGCATGAGAAGGGAGAAGGTCATCAAGGGTCCGTCCCGTTAAGGTATCCCATGGTCGGGCTCGGACTAAGGAACTTTGCGCGGTGGATCGCCTCCAGCGCGAGGCCGCCACTGCGTCTGCGGGGGAGCCCCAGCCTCGGGCCGCCCCGCCTCGAAGCCGGCCGGATCCGGCGGATCCTTTGGGTCCGCGCCGATGCCATCGGAGATGGAGTGCTGGCCTCGGACCAGCTGCGGGGGCTGGCGGAGCGCTTCCCGGCGGCCGCCCTTCACGTGGTGTGCCAGGAATCCGTGGCCGGGCTCTACGCCGCCTGCCCCAGCATCGCGTCGGTCCTCCCCTTCGATCGCCGGGCCCTCCGGAAATCCGCCGCCGCCCGCCGGGGCTACCAGAGGATCGTCCGGGACCTGCGGGTGGACCTGGCCCTCAACAGCGCCTTTTCCCGGGACACCCTCTCCGACGCCCTCGCCCTCGCCTCCGAAGCGCCGGTGCGGGTCGCCTGGCGCGGCGACACGGCCCGCACACCGGCCTCCAAGCTGCGGTTCCTGGAAGGGTTCTACACCCATCTCCTCGACGGCGCCGGCGCGCCCCCGGGCGAGCTCGCGCGGAACGGGGCCTTCCTGGACTTCCTGGGCGCGGGCCTCCCGGATTACGGGCCCCGGTGCTGGACCGGCGCCGCGGACCGGGCGGCCGCGGCGGAGCTGCTTCAGGGCCTCGACCCTTCCCGGCTGCTGGCCTTCTTTCCCGGAGCCCAGCAGGCCGTGCGGTCCTACGGGCGCTATGGCGAAGCCCTCCGCGAGGCCTTTCCCGACCAAGAGGTCACGGTGGTCGCCCTGGGCACGGCGGCCGACCGCGAGGCCTGCGAACGGGCCCGTGGCCAGTACGGCGGCCCCTGGCTGGACCTCTGCGCAAGGACCACCCTCCCACAGACCGCCGCCGTCCTGGCCCTCTGCCCCCTGGCCTTCGGCGCGGAAACCGGCTCCGCCCACCTGGCCGCCGCGGCGGGCACCCCCGCCGTGGTGCTCCTCGGCGGCGGCCATTTCGGCCGCTTCCTACCCTACGCTCCGGACCAGAGCGCCGCCTGCCTGCCCTTGGCCTGCTTCGGCTGCGACTGGCGCTGCCCCTACGAGCGGGTCCACTGCGTCACCGACGTGGAACCCCGCCTGCTGGCCCAGGCCCTGCGGGAGGCCCGGCGGGCTGGGAGCGACGCGCCCCGACTCTACCGGCCCGCGGCCGGGCCGGACTACGGCCCCGCGGGCCCCGCCGGGGATCCGGCCCGGGCCGAGGCCCTCGCCCGGGGCCGCTGGTTCAGCCTCTGAATCCCGCGGACCCGCGGCTATCCTGGAGGATTGGAGTTTTCATGACCGAACCCCGCGTCGCCCTCATCACCGGCATCACCGGCCAGGACGGCAGCTACCTCGCGGAGCTGCTGCTGGCCAAGGGCTACGAAGTGCATGGCGTCATCCGGCGCGCCTCGAACTTCAACACCGAGCGCATCGACCACCTCTACGTGGATCCCCACCAGCACCCGAAGCTGCAGCTCCACTACGGCGACCTCAGCGACGGCGGCGGCCTCCGGCGCCTCCTGGACGAAGTGAATCCGGTGGAGATCTACAATCTGGGCGCCCAGAGCCACGTGCGGGTGAGCTTCGACCAGGCCGAGTTCACCGCCGACGTGGTGGCCCTGGGCGTCCTGCGCCTGCTGGAATCCGTGCGGGCCTGGCAGAACGCGTCGGGCCGGAAGGCCCGGCTCTACCAGGCGGGCAGCTCGGAGATGTTCGGTTCCGCCAAGCCCCGGCAGTTTGAAGGCACCCGCTTCGAGCCCCGCAGCCCCTACGCCGTGGCGAAGGTCTACGGGCACTATCAGGTCATCAACCACCGGGAGAGCTACGGCCTCTTCGCCTGCAACGGCATCCTCTTCAACCACGAGAGCCCGCGCCGGGGCGAGACCTTCGTGACCCGCAAGATCACCCGCGCCGCCACCCGCATCAAGCTGGGCCTCCAGGAGAAGCTCTACCTGGGCAACCTGGACGCCAAGCGGGACTGGGGCTTCGCCGGAGACTACGTGGAGGCCATGTGGCGCATGCTCCAGCAGGACGCGCCGGACGACTACGTGGTGGCCACGGGCGCCTCCATCTCCATCCGGGAATTTCTGGACCTGGTCTTCCGGCAGCTGGACCTGGACTGGAAGGCCCACGTGGAGATCGATCCCCGCTACTTCCGGCCCGCGGAGGTGGATCACCTGGAAGGCGATCCCGGCAAGGCCCAGCGCCTGCTCGGCTGGACCCCGGCGACCTCCGTGCAGCAGCTGGCGAAGATGATGGTGGATTCGGACCTGCGCCTCGCGGAAAAGGAGCAAGTGTTGAAACAGGCCGGCCACCATGAAGCCCCCCGCGGAGGGTATCGATGACGCTACCGGTGAGCTTCGAACCCACGTTTCCCCTGGAGGGCAGGCGCATCTGGATCACCGGCGGCCACGGCTTCCTGGGCCGCGCGGTGGTCGCCGAGTTCCAGCGCCGGGGCGCCCTGGTCCTCGCCACCCGCAGCACGGAGGTGGACCTCCTGGATCCCCACGCCGCCCTGAGTTTCCTCCGGGCCGAGCGGCCCGATGGCGTCGTGCACCTCGCCGCCCGGGTCGGCGGCATCGGCGCCAACCGTTCCCATCCGGGCTCGTTCTTCTACGCCAACATGGCCATGGGCCTGCACCTCATCGAGGCCTGCCGGCTGGAAGGCGTGGGCAAGCTACTGATGCTCGGCACCGTCTGCGCGTATCCGAAGTTCTGCCCCGTGCCCTTCCGCGAGGACGACCTCTGGAACGGCTACCCCGAGGAGACCAACGCCCCCTACGGCGTGGCGAAGAAGGCCCTCCTGGTGCAGATGCAGGCCTACGCCCAGGAGTACGGCGCCCGGGGCATCTTCCTCATCCCCGTGAACCTCTACGGCCCCGGGGACCACCTGGACCTGGCGACGAACCACGTGATTCCCGCGCTGGTCCGGAAGTTCCTCGAGGCCAAGGCCGCCGGCGCGCCCTCCGTGGAGCTGTGGGGCACCGGCGGCGCGAGCCGGGAATTCCTCTACGTGGAGGACGCCGCAAGGGGCATCGCCGAAGGAATGGAGAAATACGAAGCCACGGACCCCGTGAACTTGGGCACCGGCGAGGAGATCACCATCAAGGACCTGGCCCTGAGGATCCGCGAACTGACCGGCTTCGAGGGCGGCCTCACCTTCAATCCCGCCTACCCCGACGGCCAGCCCAAGCGCCGGCTGGACACCACCAGGGCCCTGGAGCGCTTCGGCTGGACGGCCCAGGTCGGCCTCACGGAGGGCCTGGCCAGGACGGTGGCCTGGATGGGCCAGGAGCTGCGCGCATGACCGGGGAAACGACCGAGCAGGGCCGCTGCTGGTGCGGCGGCGGACTGGGCCCCAGCGTCCACCCCGCCTATGGGACCTGCGCCGCCTGCGGAACCCTTGCGGTCACGTCCATGCCAGATCCCGCGACCCTGAAGCAGTACTACGGCCTGGACGGCTACTGGCGGG
Source organism: Holophagaceae bacterium (assembly GCA_044229575.1). Classification (GTDB taxonomy): domain Bacteria; phylum Acidobacteriota; class Holophagae; order Holophagales; family Holophagaceae; genus JADJVL01. Next base: position 28,502 of record JBGAST010000029.1, read on the forward strand.
GCGAGGTGGTGGACGTCTCCGGCCATCCCCCCATCGACGTCCGCTCCCGGGCCGACTTCCGGGACCGCATCCCCGTCTGGTACCGCACCCTGCACCGCTTCCAGCCCCGGGCCTCCTCGGTGCTGGAGATCGCCTGCAGCCACGGCGGCTTCCTGGCCTACTGCCGGGAGCGCGGCATTGCCACGGTGGTGGGCGTGGAGGTGAGCCCCGACACCTGCGCCTTCGCGAAAGCCAAGTTCGGCCTGCCCCACGTGGAAAGCGGCCTCTTCCCGGACGTGGCCCTGCCCCGGAGCGCCTTCAACGCCATCGTCGGCTTCGACGTCTTCGAGCACTTCTCCGACCCGGTGCGCGCCGCCCGGGCCTTCCGCGACCTGCTGGAACCCGGCGGCCTGCTGCTCCTGCAGACCCCCTGCTACCGCGGCGAGGACGCCGCCTGGGCCCAGTTCCGCCCCAGCGAGCACCTCTTCCTCTTCGACGCCGCCAACGTGCACCGCCCCCTGGAGGCCGCGGGCCTCGCGGTCACCGCCATCACCCGGGCCGTCTTCCCCGACGACATGTTCGTCGTTGTGCGCCGCGCCGAGGACGCCACCCCGGCGCTGCGCAAGCGGGACCGGTGGCGGGCCTGGTGGCCCCTGCGGAAGAAGGCCACCCGCCTCGAGAAGTGGGCGGCGAAGCGGCGGAAGTAGCGGGCCGCTACGCCTCCGCCTCCGGCAGCTTCCCCGTGGCCAGGAAGTCCAGTTCGGCCTCAGAGACGGGTTCGAGCTTCAGCAGCCACCGGGCGCGGTCTTCGGCGCCGGACTCCACCATCAGGCGCACGCCGCAGGCTTCGGTGGGGATGTTGTTGAAGACCCAGGCGCGGGCCTGGAGCCCGTGGCTACGCAGGTAGGCGGCGTCGATCTCCGCGGCGGAATGGCTGGGGTAGTGGGCCAGCTCCCGCCAGTCGACGGCATCACCTGGGGCATCATCGGATTCGAACAGCATGGGGCGGCTCCGGGCTGCCCGGAGCGTAGCGGAAATGCCCGGTGATGGCGTAGGTGAAGAGGATGTCCTCCTCCCTGGCGCCGGCGCCGATGTTGTGGATGACCAGGGGCACGCCCGCGGGCGTGCGCTGGTCGGACACGATGCCGATGTGGGGGAGCCCCGAGATCAACCGCCAGGTGACCAGGTCGCCGGGGGCGTAGGCCTTCGGATCGCGGCTGTTCGCCAGGACCTCCCCGTGCCTCCGGAAGAAGGTCGCCAGGTTGGGCACGCGGCGATGGTCGATGTTCGGATCGGGTCCCTGCAGGCGCCAGAGCTTCGGGTAGTCCGGCCACGCGTTCGCCATGTCCCGGTGGACCAGGGCCTGGAGGTCGAGGCCCAGCCTGCGGTAGGCCCGGATGACCACGTCGGTGCAGACGCCGCGCTCCGGCGGCACGTCGCCGCCCGGATAGGGGATGCGCCGGTAGGAACCGTCGTAGCGCACCGTGACGCCGATCTGGGACCGGGCGGCCTCCACGAGGCGGGCGCCAGGGACAGCGGCAGGGACTGCGGCAGGGACTGCGGCGGGCTGGAGCACCCAGGGGACCAGGAGGGCCATGCAGAAGCCGGAGGGCATCGCTCGAGCCTTTCGTCGGGGACTCCCGACAGGCTATCCGGCCCGGGGCCGGGTCAGCCCTTCAGCCAGGGATCCAGCGCCCGGAGGAGCGGCGCGGCCCCCATCGCCTCCAGGCAGGGCCGGCCTGGCACCGCGCACCCGTGCCCCATGCAGCCGATGCAGGGCAGGTCCTCCCGGCGCAGGACCGCGACCCGCGTACCCCAGGGCCGCGTCACCGCGGGATCCGTGGGACCGTAGGCCACGGCGACGGGGGTGCCCACGGCGGCGGCCAGGTGGGCCAGGGCGGAATCGTTGGCGACGACGGCCTTCGCCTTCCCCAGGAGCGCGGCGCCCACGGAGAGGGGGGCGCGGCCCGTGAAGTCCGGCAAGCCCGGGAACGCCTGCACGATGGCCGCGGCCTGGGCCCCATCCTCCGCCCCGGCCCCCAGCAGCGCCACGCCCAGGCCCTGGGCCCGCAGAGCGGCCGCGACGTCGATCCAGGCCGCGGTGTCCAGGCGCTTGTTCCAGCTCATGGCGCCCAGGGCGAGGGCCACGAAGGGGCCGTCCACGCCGGCCTCCCGCAGAAGCTCAGCTGCGGCGCCTTCGGAGGCCGCCCGGGGACGGAAGGCCGCGGGCTCGCAGGGGGCCGCGTCGGGAAAGGCCCTGGCGAGCAGGGCCCGGTAGCGCTGGAGCTGGTGGCCGCGGGCGGCCCGGAAGGCGAGGTGGTGGGTGGCCAGGAGGGCGCCGCCCCCCTCGGACCACCCGGCGCGCAGGGGCGTCCGGGCCAGCAAGGCTCCGGCGAGGGCCCGCTGGCTGCGGGGAAAGTTCAGCACCGCCGCCGCCTGGTGTTCCTTCAGCAACCTTGCGGTGGCCCAGCTGCCGGGCTTCTTCACGGGATCCGGCGCGACGGCCGTGAAGGCCGCGCTGCCTTCAAACAGCTCGCACACGAAGGCCGGCCCCCAGGCCACCAGGGCCGTCCCGGCGCGGCGCAGGGGCTCCAGGGCCTGGGCGATCATCACCGAATCGCCGATGAACCTCGGCAGGCGCACCCAGACGGCCTTCTCCGGAATCGGCGCGCTCACGGCAGGCAGGGCTCCAGGGCCCGGCCCGCGGCGTCCCCCGCGAGGGCGTGGAGCAGGTTCAGCACCCGCCCCGGATGCACGCGGTCGCTGCGGTACTCGTAGTCCCGGGGCGGCTCTGCGGGATCCAGGGCGATGACCGGGGGCCGCAGCAGCACCACGTTCGGGCCCTGGGGCGCCACCAGGCCTTCCGCGCTGTGGACGTTGATGCAGACCAGGGGCCGGCCCGTGGCGGCCCCGGTGTGGGCGAGGCCCGTGTCGATGGCGACGGTGCCGTAGGCCCCGCTCTGGATGGCGGTGGCCTCGGGCAGGCTGGTGCGGCCGCAGAGGTCCAGGGAGCCTGGCGCCAGGGCCGCGAGCTCCGCGCCCAGCGCCACCTCGTCCGGCCCGCCCAGCCACACTGGCGCCAGCCCCTGGGCCAGGAGGCGCCGGGCGAGGTCCGGCCAGAGCTCCCGCTCCGGCCTCCAGCGCTTGCTGTCCCCCCGGGTGCCGAAGGCGAGGCACGCGTAGGGGCGGCCATCCCAGCCCGCGGAACGGAGGAGGTCCACCCCCCCCTCGCCACCGAGGTTGTGGGGGCCCAGGCGCACCCAGTCCTGCCGCCCGTCCCCGGTGAGGAGCTCCAGCAGGGGCGCGAAGCGCAGGGCGCAGTGCACGTCCAGATCCCGGTACTTGAAGGGATGGGTGTAGAGGAGCCGCAGCCGGTTGTCGGCAATGCCCGCGCGGATGGGGACGCCGGCCATGCGGGCGGCGAGGGCGAGGCGCGCGCTCTGGCTCAGGTTGATCACCGCCACCGGCGGGACCTCGCGCCAGGCCTTCCGCAAGGCCAGGGGCTCGGGTTTCCCCTGGCCGCCCTTCTCGATGAGGGAACGCGCGATGAAGCCCGCCTTGGCCTCGCTGAACAGCGCCGCGCCAATGGCGTGGCCCACGGCGATCCACCGCAGGCTCGCGCCCTTCGCGTCCGCCACGGCGTTCCACCGGGCCTGCAGGGTCCCGAAGAAGGGGAGGGAGAAGATCACGTCCCCCAGCTGGCGCGGGAAGCGCACCCACACTTCACGGACGGCGCCCGGGCCCAGGTTCTCGCCTAGAATGTCGCTTCCCCTCAAGGCCACCGATGACTCCTTCCTACCCATCCTTCCAGAAACCCGTCCTCTGCGCCTTCGCCGCCCTGGCGCTGGCGGCCCAGGACGCGCCCGCGCCGCGGCCCCGCTTCGGCCCCGCCGACGCCGTGCGCGCGGAGTGGGCCCGGAAAGCCCCGGTGGTGGCGGCGGAGGAGCGGGATCTCTTCAGCGCCGAGGACGAGAGGGCCCTCCAGCGCATCGGGGCGCCGGGCTGCCCGCCCCTCCTGCCCGAGGAGCTGGAGAAACCCACGGAGGCCATGTGGATCGCGAAAGCGAAAGCCGCGAAGAGCCCCGAGGAGCGCTTCACCGCCCTCCACTTCCTCAACCGGCTGAAGTCCAGGGAGGCCTTCCTCGCTCTGGAGGGGCTGGCGGGCGCTGACGCGACGACCTGGCCCCCGCACCTCCACCTGGAGCACCCCATCGCCAGCGCCCGCCTCAACGGCTGCCCTGCTCCGCCTTCCCTGCGGGCCTTCCTCGACGGGCTGGGGGAGGCGGGCCGCATCGACGACGTGCGCATCCGCGCGGCCCAGCTGCGCCTCGTGCTGGGCGGCGTCGAGAAGGTGCTGCTGGATCCCCTGCCCCCCACCCCGGGGGCCGTGCTCGCGATGATGGACGTCTGGAACCGCGCAACCCCGGAGCAGCGCATGGCCCAGCCCGGCTGCGCCGCCTTCCTGGAGGCGCCCGCCCGGCACCTGCCGGTGATCGGACTCAAGGCGGACGTGCCCTCCGAGGCGGCCCTCACCTGCCTCATGCAGCGCTACTTCGAGGGGCTGCCCGAGGATGCCCCGGCCTCCGCCTGGCCGGTCCTGCGGTCCAGCATGGAAGGCCTCGCCGACCTGCCCCTGGCCTGGCGCCTCGCCGCGGTCGCCGCCCTCGGCAAGTTCCGCAACCAGGGAGAGGCCGTGGGCTGGGCGGCCGGCTTCGCGGAGAAGGAGAAGGACGGCCGCATCCTCGGCGTCCTTCTGCCCGCCCTGCGCAAGCTCGATCCGGAAGCCGCCGACGGCCTCCAGGCCCGCCTCCTCTTCGGCCGGGATCCCATCGCCCGGGCCGGGGCCCTGGAGGACTGCCCCCGGCTGCCCGCCAGGCTCGCCGAGTTCATGAAGCTGCTCTGGAACGATACGGAAGCCGAGCCCTTCCAGGCCCTGGTGGCGGGCTTCAAGCGCTGGGGCACGCCTCCGGAGGTGCAGGCGGCCCTGCTGCGGCCCAGCCTGCAGCACGCCGCCTGGATCCGCCGCTACGAGACCTGGAAGGTCCTGCGGGCCTTCGACGGGGAGCTGCCCTGGCCCGAGGCCCCCAAGGACAGCGCCGCGGACGCGGCCCTGCGGACAGAGGCCGAAGCCCTGGCGGAGAAGGGCGCGCCCCTGCGCCTGCGGATAGCCTTCGAGGGCGCCCGCGCCCTCATCCTGCGCCTCGATCCCGGGAAGGCCCCCATCAACGTCGCCAACCTGGCCCGCCTCGCCCGGCGCGGCTACTTCGACGGCCAGCTGGTGCCCCGGGTGGTGCCGGACTTCGTGGTGCAGATGGGCTCACCCCTCAGCACCATGGACGGCGGTCCGGGCTACGCCGTGCGCTGCGAGAACAGCCTCGAGTGGTACGGCCCCGGCAGCGTGGGCATGGCCCTGTCGGGCAAGGACACCGGCGGCTCGCAGTTCTTCATCACCACCAACGCCACCCCCCATCTCACGGGGAAGTACACCCACCTGGGCTTCGTGGAGGAGCCCGAGCGGGCCCTGCCCCTCCTGGACGCCCTGGAGCTGAACGCGCGGATCGTGAAGGTGGAAGTGCTGGGAGAGCCGAAGGCCCCTGCGGGGAAGGCCGCCCAGGCGGCGGGGCGGCCGAAGAAAAAGCTCGCGAAGGGTCCGGCGAAGGGGCATTGAGCGGGGGGCTGGAGCCCTCGACGCATGAGCTCGGGTGCCGGGTGGAGGTCCAGGCCCACACCGTGGTTCCAGGTGCTCTCCTGAAGCAGGACCGGCCTCAGGGCTTGCGGCGGTAGTACCCGTCGAAGGCGACGGCCCACGCCTTGCCCCCATCCGTGCCCTGCTCCCAGACCTGCCGCACGCGACCGTCCGGCAAGGGCGTCCAGGTGATGCGGGAGCGGACCGGTCCCTTCGGGCCTGGCTGTTCCCCTTCCAGGACCATGGCGCCGTCCTTCCAGCCTCCCTCGAGCACCAGCATCCCGCCCTGGCTGTCGATCCACGTCTGGCGCCAGGCCTTCACCGCCGGAATCCACGCATTGAGGCTGGTGCCGAGCCCGCCCTTCGAGCCCCGCCAATGTTCCTGGAGCACGCTGCCCCCCAAGGCCGCCGTCACCCGGTTGTCCCCCAGGTGGACGCCCTTGGCGTCCTCCACCCGCCAGTCCCCCAGCCAGAAGTCGAACTGCCGCTGCTCCCGGTGGATGCCGGCAAGGAAGCCCGTCAGGGCCGCGTTCACCGCCTGGGGCCTGTCCAGCATGGGCCAATGGCTGGTGCCAGGAACCTGGCTGGCGGCGACGCCGGGCAGCTTCGCGTGCAGGGCGGCGGAGGGGTCCATGCGGTCCGTGGCCAGGTTCATGACGGGGGCCCGGCAGCGGTCGAGGGACGCGGCGGGGTCGAAGTCCTGGAGGCCCGCCAGGGCGCCCAGGAAGGCGGTCCGGTCTGTCCCGTCCAGGTCCTTCAGAACCCGCTCCCGGGTGGCCGGGAGGGCCTCCTGCAGGATGGGCTCGAACATCCGGTCCTTGACGCGCCGGAACCGTTCCTCGTCCACGCGGCCAGGATCCAGGTTCGCCTTCACCCGGCCCCGGGCCTCCTCCGAGGGGGCCCGGACGTCTCCCGCCGCATCCACGAGGAAGACGCCTTCCACCGCGTCCGCGTGGGTGCCCGCCAGATGCAACGCGACGGCGCTGCCGTAGCTGTGGGCCACCAGCACGACGGGCCCCGCATCCAGGGCCTCCAGGGCCGCCCACAGGTCGGCGGAGAGCTCCGCGACCGAGTACCCGCCCCGGGTGGGCCGCGGACTCGCCCCCATGCCCGGAAGGTCCACGGCGATGACCCGATGGTCCCGGGCGAACCGCGCGAGCTGGGCCTCCCACTGGCCCTTGGCGGCGCCATTGCCGTGGATGAACACCAGCGTCCGGGCCCCGGCGCCCCGGAGGTCCACGGAGAGGGCTCCCCGGGGGATGGGCACGCCACGGACCTCGGCCCGCAGGGCCGGGAGTGCGAGCAGAGGCAGCAGGGCCGCGGAGCGGCAACGGTATGGCGACATGGCGGATCTCCTCCCGGATGGTCCACCGGCCCCGGTCCCGGGGCAATGCCCCCGGGGATGAACAGGCTCAATCCAGGGGCGATTCCAGCACGCGCACGGCGGCTTCGGCCTTGAAGCTCCGGGCCAGGCTCAGGGCCGCGCTCCGGGAGCCCCGGTCCCCGTCCCGCAGGATCGCGGAGGCGGTGGTGGTGGCGGCGCCGAGGCGGCCCAAGCGGAGCTGGGCCTCCAACTGCAGGGTGAGCCAGCGCCCCAGGCCCCTGGCCGCGGCGGCGGCGAAGGGCAGCGGGACCTTCGGCAGCGGCGGCGGCGGCGACAGCCGCGCATGCCACTGGGAAGGGAGTTCCGGTACCAGGACCAGGGCCGCCTCCCGGAGGAATTCCAGCCGCGTCTCCGCGAAGTCCTCCAGCCCCTTCCAGTCCTCCAGCCGGCGCAGCTGGGTCTCCGACTGGAGCAGGGCGGAGGGATGGGGCCATTCCAGGAGGGCCTCGAAGGCTGCCGGCGGGGGCTCCTGGTCCCGGAAGAAGGTGTAGAGACGGGGCTCCGCATCGGGGTGCCAGGCCGCCAGAAGGGCCGCCAGCATCCAGGCGGTGGCGTTGCCGGGATCCCGGGCGAGGGTCTCCCGCACGTCCGCGAGGCGCGCGCGGGCGAGCTCCGTGAGCGAGTTCCCGAAGGCCGGGGCCTCCGAGTTCATGCGCTTGGGCGGCGCGAAGACCGGCAGCCTCGGCGCCTCGGCGGTGGCCCAGGCCCCGGTCCGGAGCAGGCTCTCGAGGGCGTCGGCGAGGGCCTCCAGATCCTTCAGGGAGAAGCGGCGGGGCACCCGCTGCCAGTACTCCGCCACCAGGGCCCAGCGCAGGTCGATGCGCTCGGATTTCGTCCGCAGCGCGGCCTTCAGGGCGTCGGCGCGGGTGCGCCAGCCCGCCTCGGCGAAAGCGGCGCGGATGTCGGAAGGCGGCCCGCCGCGCCAGCTGCCCAGCACGCTGCCGGCCTCGTTGAGCAGGTAGGCCGCCGGGCCCGTGAGCCCCAGGCGCTGGGCCGTGGGATCCGAGGAGGCCACGTTCTCGAAGGTCAGTTCGAAGGCGATGTCCTCCAGGGCCGGATCCAGCATGCGGTTGGCCCAGCCCGGATTGACGTCCACCAGCAACAGCATCGCCCGCCCGCCGCCGAGCTTCGCGGTCCAGGCCTCGGCGGCCGGGCCGAAGGCGGACTGGGCCAGGGCGGGGGCAGCCAGGAGGCAGACGAGGGTCGGGATTCGCATGAAGCAACAATGACGCAGATGGAGGCGGAGTTCCCGGTCCGGCGCATGAGCCATGGGATTCCGGCCCCGGCCGAACGGCCCTGCCCTGGACCTTGATCCGTCAGTTGACCTTGACCTGGCCCTTGACCTTCGACAGGTGCTTGAGGCTGGCGTGGCGGCCTTTCCGCCGCGCCAGACTCAAGCACGCGCAAGCGATCGCGCGCGAGGTCGGGCCAGCAGGCGCCGTGGGGGCCGGGAAGCAAGGGCTGCCTCCATGCTGCCCTTGCCCTTCGACCCCGCCCCCTCCTTCGCTCTGCACCTCGCGCGCTATCGCTTGCGCGCACCCATCCCAAACACGGATCGCAAAGGACGCGATCCATGTTTGGGATGGGTGCCTTGCCAAGGTCAAGGTCAACGGCTAAGTCAGGCTCATGGTCAACGGTCCGTCCATGCCGCCGAGATGCCGGCGCGATGCAGAGTCCGGCCACATCCTCCGGGCCGACCGCCCTCAGGAACCTCCCGTGCTAGCCTGACACTGCATCTTCGAGGATCCGCATGGCTCTCACCCGCGATCAGCTCGTCCGCCGCGCCGCCCGGGAACTCCGGGACGGCTACTACGTCAACCTGGGCATCGGCATCCCGACCCTGGTGGCGGGGGCGATCCCGGACGGGATGGAAGTCATCCTCCAGAGCGAGAACGGGCTCCTCGGCATGGGCCCCTTCCCGACTGCGGATGAAGTGGACGCGGACCTCATCAACGCGGGCAAGCAGACGGTGACCACCGCGCCCGGCGCCAGCTTCTTCAGCAGCGCCGACAGCTTCGCCATGATCCGCGGCGGCAAGATCGACCTCAGCATCCTCGGCGCCATGCAGGTGGACATGGAGGGCAACCTGGCCAACTGGATGATCCCCGGCAAGATGGTCAAGGGCATGGGGGGTGCCATGGACCTCGTCGCCGCCGCCAAACGCGTCGTCGTGGTGATGGAACACACGGCGAAGGACGGCGGCTTCAAGATCCTCCGCAGGTGCAGCCTGCCCTTCACCGGCCAGCGCTGCGTGGACCGGATCATCACCGAGCTGGCGGTCATCGACGTGGTGCCCGGCCGCGAGGGCCTGCGTCTGGTGGAAGTGGCGCCGGGCGTGAGCATCGAGGAGGTGCAGGCCAAGACCGAGCCACCCCTCGTGACGGATTCGGTCCTCGAAATGGCGGGTGTCTGATGCGTCTTCCCATCCTCCTTCCCGCCCTCCTGCTGGGACTCGCCATGCCCACCGCCTGCCAGGCCCCCCGGGGCAAGTTCCAGCCCATCCTCAAGATCACCCCCAAGGCCCCGAAGGTCGCCCCCGGCGCCACGGTCGCCTTCAGCGCCACCATCAACTACGAGCCCGACGGCCCCCGCTACCCCCGCCAGCCAGTGAAATGGAGCGTGGTGGAGGGCGACAAGGGCGGCACCATCACCCGTGCCGGCCTCTACACCGCGCCGGGGATGGAGGGCGTGTACCACGTCCGGGCCGAACGGGAGGATTTCCCCGGCGTCAGCGCGGAGGCGACGGTGACGGTCAAGACGCAGCAGTAGCGATGACCGAAGTCGTCCAATCTCCGGTCACCCCTGAGTCGCTGGAGATCCGGTCCTGGCGGCCTGACTGGGCCGATGCAGGTGTCTTCCTCTTCGCGTTGGCCTCTGGTGTGCCCATTGGAATGATCCTGGCAAGGTACGACGGAGAGCCTTCAAGTGCCGAGATGATCGTTGCTACGGGTTGCGTAAACCTGCTCTTCGTTTCGGGCCCCTTCACGTTCGTGCGATGGCTGATCTATCGCTCGAATCGGAAGAAGGGTGTCGCGGCGAAACCGAGAGTCCCACTGCCAGCCTTCCTTCTTGGCTCGGTGCTCGTAGCTGGGATATCCGGCATGGGGCTGGTCGGAGGTCTGTCGATCCGAATCCAGGCTGCAGCAGCCATGCAATCCGACGTCGAGCAACTCAAGGCCGCGGCCCTGGCAGGAAATCCCCTACCAGATCTGAACCCTGATGATCCGAAGTACGGACCAGGCCAACCGTTGATGAAGTTCATGCTCGGAAAACTCCGGCCATACACGGAAAACGCCAGGGCCATCCGTGACCTGAAGGAAAAAGTGGGAACCCCCCTCCAGCCTCCTGCGGTGTTTGATCCAGCCAAGGTCCTCACGAACACAAAATTGATCCAGGAGCTTCACGACCGTGTATTGGTACTTCGGGACCAGCTCGAGGGATTTGCCGGCGCGAGTGGAATGGCTGAGCTGGAGAGGTTGGAGATGCCGACGGGCTTTAAACGCGGATTCCAGCACAGCATGAAACAGCAGGAAGCCTCGTACGTTCGCGCGAAGGCGAGTCTTGAAGCCTCCGGAAAGGTCTACGAACAGATCCAAAAGGTACTGATCTTCCTTCACCAACATCCCCCGACGGAACAGGGGGGAAAGCTGCGTTTCGCGTCCCGGGAGGAATCCGCCACATACCTCGCTGAATGCGAGACGCTCAACAAGCTGCTTTCAGAAGAAAATCGGCTTTCGGCTCCGGAACCTACGAAGGGGAATCAGTGATCCTGGACGCCCTCTATCGGGCCGCCCGGCCCTGGATCTTCCGCCTGGACCCGGAGCGGGCCCACGACCTTGCCTTCAAGCTTGGCGAGCGCCTCTCCGACTGGCCCGGCCTGGACGCGCCGGCGCTGGACCCCGCCCTGGCCCGCACGGTCTTCGGCTTGCGCTTCCCGTCGCCCCTGGGCCTCGCCGCGGGCCTGGACAAGGGCGCGCGTCTCCTGCCCCTCTGGAAGGGCCTGGGCTTCGGCCACGTGGAGATCGGCACGGTGACGCCCCGGCCCCAGCCGGGCAATCCGAAACCACGGCTCTTTAGGCTCCCCGAGGAAGGGCTGATCCTCAACCGCATGGGCTTCAACAGCGAGGGCGCCGAAGTCGTGGCGGAGCGGCTGCGGTCGCGTCCCGGCGGGCTCATCGTCGGCGGCAACCTGGGCAAGAACAAGATGACTCCGGAAGAAGATGCCCTGGACGACTACCGGGACGCCTACCGCCACATCGCGCCCCGCGTGGACTACATCGCCATCAACATCAGCAGCCCCAACACGCCGGGCCTGCGGAACCTGCAGGCTCCGGAGGCCCTGAAGCCGCTGTTGGCGGGCATGCTCGACCTGCGCAAGGAGATGGGCCTCGAAGCCCAGCCCGTCCTACTGAAGCTCGCGCCGGACCTGGCTCCGGAGGATCTGGACGCCGCCGTGGACGTGGCGGCCGCCAGTGGCATCGACGGTCTCATCGCCACCAATACGACCCTTGACCGCGGCATCGTGTCCGAGGCGAACCGGGAGCGGGTGGAGCGCTGGGGCGCCGGCGGGCTCAGCGGGCGCGGCCTGCACGAGAAGGCCCGGGCGGTGCGCCAGCGCGTCCTGGCGAGGCTGGCGGGGCGGCTGCCCCTGGTCGCGTGCGGTGGGCTGGGCAGTGGCGCGGAGGTGAAGCAGGCACTCGAAGATGGCGCCGCCCTGGCGCAGATCTACACCGCGTTGATCTTCGAGGGGCCGGGGCTGGTGGGCAGGATCAACCAGGAACTCGCGGCAACTGCGAAGTGCCCGTAATCCAAACGCCGTTCCGGCCCTGGGTTTGACCTGCGAGGAGCACCCCGGTCTGCGAGCGCCGTG
>JBGAST010000002.1:0-140827 GCA_044229575.1 Holophagaceae bacterium
GCCCCCGCCGCCGGGGAGCTGGATCCCAAGATCCGGGCCACCGCCGAGCGCCTCGCCCGGGTCCTCGTCGGGGACATCGAGCTCTACTTCCCCCAGAAGGCCGCCCAGGGCAAGCAGGGCGGGAATCTCTACGGCCTGCTGCGGGACGAGCTGGACCGCAGCCGCCACACCTTCCTGGAGCGCTTCGGCGCCGAGGTGGAGTCGAAGCACCACATCTTCTACAACACGGTCGTGGGCCAGCTCTGCGACGGCGACCCCAAGCGCCTGGGCAACGTCCCCTGGGATTGACCCCCGGGACCCGGGCCGGCCTGGCTCCCTCAGGGGAGGCGTGACAACCCGCCGCCATCCTGCTATATCGTGAACCTTCTGCAATCACGGGGGCTTCGGATATGGCGAACTTGGGCAAGAAATTCACCTGCTTCTCCTGCGGGACCAAGTTCTACGACTTCGGCAAGCCCGAGGCGAAGTGCCCCAAATGCGGCGCCGACCAGAAGGCCGCCCCCGCGAAGGCCAAGGCCGTCAAGAAGGAGAAGGCGGTTCATCTCATCGAGGACGACTACGCCCCGGAACCGGAAGCCGAAGCCGCCCAGGAGGAGCCCTTCGACGAGAGCCTGGGCATCACCGGCGCCCGCGCGGAAGGCGTGGACCCCGGCGACCTGCGGATGGACGACTACGACGAGTAGGCCCGCATGAACGTGGGGGGGCAGAGCCCAGTCCCCGCAGCCCCGGCCTGCCCGGGCATCGACCGGCACACCCACCTGGAGGGAAGCCTGGACCCGGCCTGGGTCCGGAGCGAAGCGGCGCGGCGCGCCCTGGAGCTCCCGGCCTCCCTGGTGGCCCTGTGGCGGCGGGAGGCCCAGCCCTTCGACGCCTTCATCGAGGCCTTCCTCTTCGGTTCCGCCCTGCTGGACTCGCGGGAGGCGGTGCGGGCGGCCGTGGCCGCCGCGGTGGCCCGCCTGGGCCCGGCGCCCCGGGGCCTCGATCTCTGGGTTTCGCCCCATTTCCTGGTGGTGTGGAAGCAGCTGCTGAGCCTGGACGATCTCTGGCGCGGGCTGGAGGAGGGGATCGCCGAGGCCCGCTCCCGGGGCGCCGCGGTGGCGGTGGTGATGGACGCCGTCAATCACTTCGGGGCCGCGCACGGGGGCGAGGTCCTGGACCTGACCCTGGGGGGCCTGCCCCCCTTCGTGCGAGGCTTCTCCACCGGCGGACTGGAGCGCGTGCCCTTCCGGGAATGGGCGCCCATCTTCGAGCGGGCGCGAAAAGCCGGGCTGCGGCTGGCGGCCCACGCCGGCGAGAACGGCCCCGGGGCCAATATCCGGGAGGCGATCCTCGACGCCGGCGTGGAGCGCATCGTCCACGGCGTGCGGGCCGCGGAGGATCCGGCCCTGCTGGACCTGCTGGCGGAACGGGGCATTCCCGTGGACGTCTGCCTCGCCTCCAACCGGTACCTGGTGCCCGAGCTGGCCGAGGCCGCCGCCCATCCCCTGCCGGCGATGCTCCGGGCCGGGGTGCGCTGCGCCCTGGGCACGGACGATCCCGGGGTCATTCCCTGCGACCTGGCGGAGGAGTGGGCGCAGGCCCGGGCCCTGGGTCTCACAGACGCTGAAATGGCGGGTCTTGCGGAGAATGCGGCCACGGACGCGTGGTGCCTGAACTCCGGGCTTTGAAGGGAGGGGCGGCAGCGGTAAAATCGAAGTTTCGCGCCGCGCCCGTAGCTCAGCTGGATAGAGCATCAGGCTTCGAACCTGAGGGTCGGGAGTTCGAATCTCTCCGGGCGCACCACGGATCACCCGATGACAACTTGGCGAATGTGGCGGAACTGGTAGACGCACTGGATTTAGGTTCCAGCGGCTCACGCCGTGTGGGTTCGAGTCCCACCGTTCGCACCAATTTTTGAAGTCCCAGAAGGAGCAGCCATGGCGGCCACGCAGACCCCCGAGCGCAAGAACGAACTCAAGGTTCAGCTCATCAACCACAGCGCCACCCGCAAGGGCCTGGAGGTCAAGGTCCCCGCCTGGGAAGTCAGCGAGGTCTTCGGCCAGGTCATCGCCAAGATCGCCAAGCAGGTCAAGCTCCCGGGCTTCCGCCCCGGCAAGGCCCCCCGCAGCGTCCTGATGTCCAAGTTCCAGCGGGAGATCGTGAGCGAGGTGGCCCAGAGCCTGGTGGAGCGCCATTTCTGGAACGCCGCCGCCGCCGCGGGCACCCAGCCCATCAGCAATCCCGCCCTGGAAAAGGCCGACCTGCGCGAAGGCGTGGACGGCTCCTTCAAGGCTCTCTTCGACGTCGCCCCGGAAGTGGAGCTGCCCGGCTACAAGGAGCTGGCGGTGGCCAAGAAGAAGCGCCGCATCGACGACGACGCCGTGATGGAACACCTGGAGGGCCTGCGGGAGCGCGCAGCCAAGCTGGTGCCGGTGGACGACGCGGCCGCCAAGGGCCTCTACGCCACCCTCGACATCAAGGTGAAGCCCCAGGGCATGAAGTCCCAGAGCTACCAGGACCAGGTCATCCAGCTGGACGACAGCCGCCCCTTCGACAAGGAGGTCCTCGGCCTGAAGCTGGACGAGCGCCGGACCTTCGACCTGGACGTGCCCGCCGAGGATCCGAACCGCAACATCGCCGGCAAGAAGGTGCACTACGAAGTCGTCCTCAAGGACCTCCGCAAGCGGGAAGTGCCCGAGCTGAACGACGAGCTGGCCAAGGACCTGGACAAGGCCGACCTCGCGGAGCTGAAGGCCTGGGTCCGCGCGGACCTCGAGGAGGCCGCCGAGCGCGACGCCGTGGCCCGCATGCAGACCACGATGCTGGACACGCTGCTGGACGCCGCCCCCTTCGAGGTGCCCGTCAGCATGGTGAGCCTGCAGCTGGACGACTACAGCCAGGAATTCGCCCAGCTCATCTCCCGCCAGGGCATCAACCCCAACCGGGTGAACTGGAACGCCTACCGCCAGTCCCGGCGCCACGACGCGGAGCGCGCCGTGCGCAGCGGCTACCTGCTCCAGGCCATCGGCAACGCCGAGGACATCCAGGTGAGCGACGAAGAGATCGACGCCGAGATCCGCGTCTACATGGACGAGAACAAGGTCCAGCAGAGCTTCGAGGCCTTCAAGGCCGAGCTGGAGCGCCGCGGCAACACCACGGAGATCAAGGGCCGCCTGCGCACCGACAAGATCTTCGAGCGCATGGCCGCCAGTGCCAAGGTCACCGAGGAGCTCCTGGACAGACAGGCCTTCGAGGAGCTGGCGGAGCTGGAGCGCAAGCGCGAGGCCGGCGAGGCCGTGAGCCGCTTCGACGCCGGTGGGCTGGAGGGCGGCGGTCTCTCCGAGCAGGAGGGCGGCGAGCCCCACGTCCACGGGCCCGACTGCGACCATGATCACGACCACGAGCACGAGCACGCCCACGGCGAGGAGGCCCACGCCGAAGGCGGTGAATCCGCCAAGCCCAAGAAGGCCGCCAAGAAGGCCCCCAAGAAGGACGACGAGCCCAAGGCCGAGGCGCCCGCGAAGAACGAAGCCCCCGAGAAGCCCAAGAAGGCCGCCAAGAAGAAGTCCGAGTAGTCCTTCCCGGGATTTCGAAGAGGGGCGCAATCGCGCCCCTCTTCGCTATTCTGGAGCCCCACGGAGCCCCGCCATGCCCAGCAGCTACTATCCGCCCATCGTCATCGAGCAGACCCCCCGCGGCGAGCGCAGCTACGACATCTACTCCCGCCTGCTGAAGGACAACATCATCTTCCTGGGCACCGCCATCGACGACACGGTGGCCAACGCCATCGTGGCCCAGATGCTCTTCCTGGAATCCGAGGACCCGGACAAGGACATCCAGATCTACATCAACAGCCCCGGGGGCAGCGTGACGGCGGGCCTCGCCATCTACGACACCATGCAGTTCGTGAAGAACGACATCGTCACCTACTGCATCGGCCAGTGCGCCTCCATGGGCGCCCACCTGCTGGCCGCGGGCACCAAGGGCAAGCGCTTCGCCCTGCCCAACGCGCGCATCATGATCCACCAGCCCAGCGGCGGCGCCCAGGGCCAGGCCACGGACATCGAGATCACCTACAAGGAGATCCAGCGCCTCAAGGACGGCCTCGCCGAGACCTTCGCCAAGCACACGGGCCAGCCCCTCAAGAAGGTGCAGAAGGACATGGACCGGGACTACTTCATGAGCGCCGGCGAAGCGCTCGAGTACGGGATGATCGACAAGGTGCTCACCGAGCGGCCCTGATCCGGCCCCGATGGATCTGCGGGCGGCACTGGAATCCCTGCGGGCCCTGCCCTTCCCGGACCGGGAGGGCGGCCTCGTGAAGCTGCGCCTGCGCTACCGCGAAGCCCCCGCCGATTTCACGCCGGAGATCCTCGCGGAGCTGAAGGCCCTGGCGAGGCCGGACCCGCCGGACCTCGGGGCCGCCCTGAAGGACATCTTCGGCTTCGCCGCCTTCCGCCCCGGCCAGGAGGCGATCATCCGGGCGGTGCTGGCGGGCCAGGACGTGCTGGCCATCATGCCCACGGGCGCGGGGAAGTCCCTCACCTTCCAGCTTCCGGCGCGCCTGCTGGGGGGCGTGACCCTGGTGGTCTCACCCCTCATCGCCCTGATGAAGGATCAGGTGGATTCCATGACGGAAGCCGGGCTGAAGGCCACCTTCCTGAATTCCAGCCTGGATGCCGAGGAGCGGAGCCGGCGCATCCGGTCCATCCGGGAAGGCCACATCGAACTGGTCTACGCCGCGCCGGAAGGCCTGGAGCTCTACATCGCGAATCTCCTGGAGGACCTGGACCTCAAGCTGGTGGCCGTGGACGAGGCCCACTGCATCAGCCACTGGGGGCACGACTTCCGCCCCGCCTACAGGAACCTCGCGGGCCTCAAGGCCCGCTTCCGCGGCGTGCCGGTCCTGGCGCTGACCGCCACCGCCACGGCGGCGGTCCAGGACGACATCGTGGACCAGCTGGGCATGCGCGATCCCGTGCACGTGCAGGGCTCCTTCTACCGGCCCAACCTGCGGCTCACGGCCCTCAAGAAGGGCGAGGGCGATCCGGTGCGCGAGCAGATCCTGCGCCTCGTGAAGGCCCGCCGGGGACAGAGCGGCATCGTGTACTGCCTGTCGCGGAAGAGCGTCGAGTCCACCGCCGAATACCTCTCCCAACACGGCGTGCGGGCCCTCGCCTACCACGCGGGGATGGACGCCGACAGCCGCAGCCGGGCCCAGGAGGCCTTCCGCCGGGACGACGCCGACGTAATCGTCGCCACCGTGGCCTTCGGCATGGGCATCGACAAGCCCGACATCCGCTTTGTCCTGCACCGGGACATGCCCAAGTCCCTGGAGGGCTACTACCAGGAGATCGGCCGCGCCGGCCGCGACGGCGAGCCCGCCGACTGCGTCCTCTTCTATTCCTGGGCGGACGTCCTGAGCCTGGACCGCTTCTCCAGCGACCTGGCCCCGGAGCCGGCCGCCGAGCAGCAGCGGCAGATCCGCACCATGTTCCGCTGGGCCTACAACCCCGGCTGCCGCCACCAGCGCCTCATCGCCCACTTCGGCGAACGCATGGCGGCCTGCGGCGCCAGCTGCGACCTCTGCGGCGGGTGGGACCTCCTCGCCCAGGCGCCGAAGGCCCTGCGGATCCCGAAGTCCAAGGCGCCCCGGCCCACCTCCATCGACCTGGACGAGCGGCCCGAGCCCACCGGCGGCGAAGCCCTGTTCCTGGCCCTCAAAGCGCTGCGCAAGCGCCTGGCCGACGAGAAGGGGGTCCCCGCCTACGTGATCTTCGGCGACACGGCCCTCAAACAGATGGCCGCCTTCCAGCCCCGCACCGAAGCCGAGCTGCTGGCCATCAGCGGCGTGGGACCCAAGAAGCTGGCCCAGTACGGCGACGAATTCCTCGCCTTGATCCGGCGGATGGGAGACTGATTTCGGACGAGGGGGACCGCTCGGCCGCCGCGCGGCCTCTGCGTCCCCATCGTGCTCCCCATGCAGTGCCTGGGCGAAGCCCAGGCCGCGCATCTGGTACGGTCGAAGGATGGCTACCTCCCTTGAGCTCATCGCCCTCGACGGCCCCTCCGGGGCCGGAAAATCCTCCGCCGCGAAACGCGTGGCCGAAGCCCTGGGCTGGGCCTACCTGGACACCGGTGCCATGTTCCGGGCCACGGCCCTGGCCCTCCGGCGCGCCGACGCCTCCCTGGAGGAGGAATCCGCGGTGCGGGCGGTGCTGGATGGGCTGCGCCTGGAGCAGACGGGCACCACCATCTTCCTGAACGGGGAGGATGTCAGCGACGCCATCCGCTCCCAGGAGATCACGAAGTTCGTCACCCCCGTGAGCCAGGACCCGCGCGTCCGTAAAGCCCTCCTGGAGCAGCAGCGCGCCATCGGGGCCAAGGGCCGCTTCGTGGTGGACGGTCGCGACATCGGCACCGTGGTGTTCCCCGACGCGGCCCTGAAGGTCTTCCTCACCGCCTCGGTGGATGCCCGCGCCCGCCGCCGGTTCCAGGAGCAGCAAGCCAAGGGCATGGCCATGACCCTCGAGGAGGTGGCCGTGGACATCGCACGCCGCGATCATGCGGACAGCACCCGCGCCGAGGCGCCCCTGAAGAAGGCCGACGACGCGGTGGAGCTCGATTCCAGCGACCTGTCCCTCGATCAGGTGGTCGACCGCATCGTGGCGCTCTGGCGGGCCGCGAAGGGGTAGTCCGGATCCCGAGGGGCAAAGCCAAGCCCCCGGAGTGGGATCCAAGACTCCGGGGGCCGCTTCGAGCCCGATCCAGCCTCGTTCGCGCCCATCGCCCTTCCATTTTTTCCCCGGGACCCTATCCCGCTCTTCCCGAGGATCAGCCTGTTTGCGGCCGGTGGAGGGGCGGAGTCGCTAGGAGGTGATCTGGATCCTCTGAGGTCGCGCCTCAGGGCTCTTGGGAATGGAGAGCGTCAGGACGCCCTCCTTCAATTCCGCGTGCACGTGCTCGGCCGCCACGGGCTCAGGCAGGAGGAAGCTGCGCGTGAAGGTGCCGAAGCTCCGTTCGTACGCATGATAGGTCTCGTTGTCCTCCCGTTTTTCCGCTTCGCGCTTGCCGCGGATATTGAGCCGGTTGCCCTCCACATGGATGTCCACGTCCCCGTTCTTCACGCCCGGCAGGTCGGCCTTGAAGATGTACGCGCCCGGCGTCTCCTTCACTTCGAAGGAGGGCGAGAAGGTGGAGGGATCCATCTGGGTGAGGGGCCAGCCCAGCTCCTTGAAGGGGTCCCAGCGGCCCAGCTCGTTCATGAGCCGGTAGGGCTCCCAAGGATTCTTGAACATCGGAACAGCTGCAGCCTCGCGAGTCTTGACCTGGTTCATACCGCCTCCCATCGCGCGCCCCGGTTGGAGCGCATCCAAGGTGGACCGGTGCCAGGAGACCGTCCGTGACCGGGATCAAAAGGGGTGGATGGGGAATTGGCGGGCGCGGATTGAATCCCGGCCAGGCCCCTCGGCCTCAGACCCGGAAGGTATCGGGCCTCCAGGTCCGGATCCTCTGCTTGATCTCCTGCTTGCCCAGCTTCTCCCGCAGGGCGGCCTCCACCAGCTCCGCGAGCTCCCCGTCGCTGGCGAAGCGCAGGGCCACGAACTGGGAGACGCGGAGCTCGGGGATCCGCGCCTTCAGCGGTTCCGGAAGGAGGGCCTGCAGGCGCAGCGTCTCCTCCAGGCGGATGATCCGGTCCTGGTTGTGGAGGGCGTAGAGGCGCAGCTTGAAGAAGAGGAGCAGCAGGCCCAGGGCCATCACCGTGTTCCACACGGGGGCGAAATCGAAGGGCGCCTTGAGGAACATGCGGATCAGCGCTGCGGCGGCGAACACCAGGTTCGCCGCCAGGATGCCGAAGAGCAGGAAGTGGAAGGCGGGGTCGAGGCGCCGGTGGCTGGCGTAGGACTGCTGGGGGGTTTCGCTCATGGAAGCTCCGTGATCAGTCCGGAGCATACTTCAATTCTTCGGCCGGAAGGCTTTCAGGACCGCTTCATCCGTTTCGAGCCGCGGCCCGCCGATGAGGTCCACGCAGTAGGGCACCGCCGGGAACACGGCGTCGAGGCACTCCCGGATGGCCTTCGGCTTCCCCGGCAGGTTGATGATGAGGCTGCTCCCGCGGATGCCGGCGATCTGGCGGGAGAGGATGGCGGTGGGGACGAACTTGAAGGAGGCCGCGCGCATCTGTTCGCCGAAGCCGTCGAGGATCTTCCCGCAGACCGCCGCCGTGGCTTCCGGCGTGACGTCCCGCGCCGCCGGCCCCGTCCCCCCGGTGGTGAGGACCAGGCAGCACCCTTCGCCGTCGCAGAGCTGCCTCAAGGCGGCCTCGATGCCGGGCTGCTCGTCGGGGATGACGCGGTAGACCTCATCCCAGGGGGAGGTGAGGTAGGCCCGCAGCGTGTCGCGGATGGCGGGGCCCGAAAGATCCTCGTAGATCCCCCCGCTCGCGCGGTCGGAGATGGTGACGATGCCGATGCGGATCATCAATCCGCCTTGAGCTCGGTCTCCTTCACCCAGTTGTAGGCCGCCACCACGGACGGCATGCCGAGGGTGCCCGCGGAGAGGGCCACCACCTGGTCCAGCTCGTCCCGGCCGATGCCCATGGCCAGGGCCTTGCGGACGGAGGCGTGCACGGCCCCTTCCCGCTGGGCGCCGATGGCCACCGCCAGCTTGACGAGGCGCTGGGTGCGCTCGTCCAGGGGGCCCTCCTTCCCGGCCTCGCCGATGCGGTCCCAGGCCTGGCCGAGGAGCGCAAAACGCTCCACGAAATCTCGGTAGGCGCCGGGCGCCTTGGGCAGCTTGGTCATGGGGTCCTCCGGGGAAGCTTCCATTCTGACAGGGGTGACAGGGAGCGGCCCGGATCCGGGACCCGGGCCGCGCCTGATGATGGAGAGGTTCAGAAGCTGACCGACGTCTGGATCCAGAGCTTCCGCAGGTCCTTGTTGGCGGTGCCGATCACCGGCGTCTCGGCGTCGGCCTTGTAGTCCGCGGCCTTGACCAGGAGCTTCAGCCACGCGGTGGCCTTGTACTCCACCACGAGGTCCAGCTCCCGGCCATAGGCGGCGCCGCCGGTATCGGCCCTGTAGGCGTGGTGGGTGAGCTCGTAGCTCCAGGGCCCCCGCTTGGCCTTGTACTGGATGAACTGGTCCTTCAGCCCGTTGGCGGGGGTGGTGAGGAAACGGTCCGCCCAGCCGTTCCAGGCGTGGAGGGTGGCGTAGGGCGTCTTGAAGCCGCCCTCGAGGGTCTCCTGGGCCACGCCCAGGCTGTGGTCGGCGTTGATCTTCCAGCCGAGGCTGAACATCCGGTAGCCCACCTCCTTGGTCCCGGCGTCAGTGGCGTCCTTGAAGCGCTTCTGCCTCGCGAAGGACACGTCGTAGAGGAGGACCTTCCAGGCCTCGCCGTCGAGGCGGGCCCCGCTGTGGGCGAAGGAGGTGGTCTTCGCCAGCTCCTCCTCGATGGCGTAGTGGAAGAGCCGCACATTCCCGCCCGGGAACGCCTTCACCCGCACGTTCAGGAGCTCGGCCTTGAAGGCCTTGGTCTGGCCGGTGATGGTGTGGGCCTTGGTGAAGTGGGCCAGGGTGAAGTCGGTGCGGGGGATCAGGGTGCTGTTCACGTAGCTGGCGCCGGTGAAGGCCTGGTCGTTCTGGCGCCAGCCCACGGCGCCGATGAAGCGCTGGTTGTCCAGGTTCAGGAGCTGCCGGCCGGCCTTGAGCCCCTTCCATTCCAGGTAGAGCTGGTTCACCTGGCTCAGGGGCGGATCCGCGACGGCGGCGTGGCTGGACCGGCCGTAGCCCGTCTGGGGCACGAAGTAGCGCGGGCCGGAGAGCACCGCCACGTTCTCGAACTGGGCGAAGGCCGAAAGGCCCTTCCAGCTGCCGCTCCTCCAGGCGAGGGTGAAGCGGTGGGTGAGGGCGTCGGCGGTCTTCTTCGAGGCCTTGTCGTCCACCTGCTCGTAGCGGGTCCGGAGCTCCAGAGTCGCTTTTCCTCCGGCGAGCGCCTTGTTGAGGGTGGGTTCGTCCCCGCCCAGGAGGGGAAGGACCGTCAGGCCGATGGCCAGTGCACGGGGTAGCTTGTTCATGGAAGGTCTCCGGCGACCGCGACGGGCCGCATCAGCAGGGCCGCCCGGCCCCGGTGTTCAGCACTTGACCTCGGCGCCCTTGCGGGCGTAGTACCACCAGTTCAGCAGGAGACAGACCACGTAGAAGAGCGCGAAACCATAGAGAGCGTTCTCCACCGTCACCGCCCCCGGCCTGATCTGGCTCTTGAAGACCGTGGGGATGATGAAGCTGCCGTAGGCCGCGGCAGCTCCGGTCCAGCCCAGCACCGGGCCCGCGAACTGCGGCTCGAAGATGAAGGGCACCATCTGGAAGGTACTGCCGTTCCCGATGCCGCTGCCGAGGAAGAGCAGCATGAAGCTCAACATGAAGGTCCCGAAGTAGGGCGCAGGGTCCGGCGCCGCCACGGCGGCCTTCACAACGTAGGCCGCCCACAGGGCGCCGACGATCTGGATCACGGTGGACCACTGGGTCACCACGCTGCCCCGCAGCTTGTCCGAGAGCCAACCGCCGATGGGCCGGATGAGGCTGCCGAGCAGAGGACCCAGGAAGGCGTAGGCAGAGGGATCACGCTTGAACACGATCTTGATGAGCAGCGGGAAGGAGGCGCTGTACCCGATGAAGCTGCCGAAGGTCATGATGTAGAGGAGCGTCATGATCCAGTTGTGCTTCATGCCGAAGATGGCGAACTGCTTCCCGAGGCTCGCCTTCACCTTGCCCGGAAAGAGCTTCATGGCCCCGAGGCAGAGAAGGATCACCAGGACCACCAGCCCCAGCTGGAGGCCGAGCGGGAGCTTGGGGTTCTTCACCAGGATCCAGGCGCCAAGCCCACTCACGGCCATGGCCGCGGCCTGGAGCCCGAGGATGCGCAGGACCGCAGTGGATGTGGGTTCGCTGTCGTGGTTCGGGAGGTTGTTCATCCCGAACCATGATCCGAGGGTAAAGACCACCAGGAAGGGCACCCAGACCAGGGCGCCATTCTGGACGTAGAGTGTCTTGCCAGCTGCGGTTAGGTGCGGCGCGCCGGCGAGGGTCCCGAAGAGTGCTCCAGTCATCACCACGGGAACCAGGAACTGCATCACGGACACGCCGAGGTTCCCGATGCCCGCGTTAAGCCCCAGGGCCAGGCCCGACAGGCGCTTCGGGAAGAACCCGTTGATGTTGGACATCGACGAGGAGAAATTGCCGCCTCCTACGCCGGAAAGTACCGCGAGGGCGGCGAAGGTGGCGAAGGAGGTGCCCTTGTCCTGCAGCGCGATGCCCGCGCCCAGCGCGGGAGCGAGGAGGAGCCCCGTGGTGATGGCCACGACGTTGCGCCCTCCCGCCAACGCCACGAGGAAGGAGCTCGGAATGCGCAAGGTCGCCCCGGCGAGTCCCGCGATGCTCACGATGGTGAAGAGCTGGGCGTCCGTAAATGGGAAGCCGGCGTCCTTCATCTTCGCCGTCAGGATGCTCCAGAACATCCAGACGCTGAAGGCGCAGAGCAGGCTGGGCACGGAGAAGGAGAGGTTCCGCCAGGCGGTCTTCGAGCCCCCCTCCTCCCAGAATTTAGGATCCTCGGGTTTCCATTCCGTGAGCTTAGCCATGGGTCCTCCTCAGTCGAGTTCGGCGGCCACGCCCAGGCGGCGCTCGTGCCCGAACTGGGCGAGGGCCTTGCCGTGGGCGCCCACCCAAGTGCTGGTCCAGCGACGGGTCACGAGGGCCAAGGCGATGAGGGAGAGCACCGACAGGGCCGCGCCCCCCAGGAAGCCGGGAGTGAAGGAGCCGGTGAACTTCATGCCGAGGCCCATGGCGTTGGGCAGGAAGCCCCCCGCCAGGGCGCCGATCTCCCCGATGAGGCTGCCTGCCACCGCCGTGCTGTCCCGGAAGCGCAGGGGCACCAGCTGGAAGACGGCCCCGTTGCCCGCGCCCATGGCGCCCATGGCCAGGGCGATGAGGGCGGCCATCATCCAGGGGCTCGAAGGCAGCGTGGACGCCAGCAGGACGCCGCCGAGGATGACGCCGCAGAGGAGGTAGAGGACGCGGATGCCGCCCATGTGGTCGGCGAGCCAGCCCCCGAGCACCCGCAGGCCGCTGGCGGCCACCACGCCGATGGTCACGTAGATCCCCACCGACTGCTTGGGGATGTGGTAGTGGTCGTGGAAGAGGGTGGGCAGGAAGCTGGCGAGGCCGATGAATCCGCCGAAGGTCACGCTGTAGACGAGGTTGAAGATCCAGGCGTCCCGGTCCACCAGGATCCTGAGGTAGTCCTTGAGCTTTTTCTCCTCCCGATCGGGGGGCTCCTTGGCGAAGATCTGCAGCAGCACCATGGCGGTCACCATGGGGATCAGGCCCAGCAGGTAGACCGTGCGCCAGCCGAAGGCGAGGGCCAGGGGCGGCGCCGCCAGCATGGCGATCACCGTACCCGAGTTGCCTGCGCCGGCGATGCCCATGGCCAGGCCCTTGTACTGGGGCGGATACCAGCCCGAGCCCAGGGAGAGGGCCACGCCGAAGCTCGCCCCCGCCACGCCCAGGGCGATGCCCATGGCGAGCACGGCCCCCAGGGAGTGGGTGAAGAAGTAGCCCCAGACCAGGCAGACGCAGATGATGGACATCTCCAGCATGGCGGCGCGCTTGCGGCCGATGTACTGGGCCAGGATGCCCAGGGGGAAGCGCATCAGCGCCCCGGAGATCACCGGCACGGAGACCATGAAGCCCTTCTGGGCCGCCGTGAGGTTGAATTCCTGGGAGATGAAGGGCGCCATGGCCCCGTTCACGACCCAGACGGAAAAACAGACATCGAAGTACAAAAATGCCGTAAGCAGAGTCGGCAGGTGGCCGGCCTTCAGGAATTCCTTGAGGTCGCGCATCGACGGCATGACGAGGTCCTCCACCTGTCTGTGGATTTCAGAAATGGGCACATTGCGCTTCCTGCGACGGCTGGCCCCCGAGGCGCCCCACTAGATTTGGGATCCTCTTGTCCGAATAATCATGACCGGGCCTGATCCAGTGACAAGGCCCTCAAGGGCAACTTTGATCTTGATCACGTCGGGGTTCTTCCTACAAACACACACCCCTTCGGGCAGCTGTGATGTCCTATTCCGTGCCCTCCCCCGTCCCTACCTCCGTCGGCGTCCTCCGGACCCTTCGCGGCCGACTGACCCTGCTCGCCTGTCTGGCCACCCTGCCGGCCTTCCTCTTTGTCCTGTTCGTGGCCACGCAGGAGCGGCGGGCCGCCCTCCACCGGGCCGAGAGCGAAGCCCGCTACGTCGCCAGCCTGGCCTCCCGCGAGCACGCTCATCAGGTGATCGGAGCCAAGCGGCTGCTGGAGCGGCTGGGCGGCGGGGGATCAGGCGCCGCGACGCCCGGCCTACCTGACCAGACGCTCCCCACCGTCCTCAGCGCCATGCCCCAGTTCGCCAACCTGGGAATCCTGACCACCGAGGGGCGGCTCCGGTTCAGTGTGGTCGCCCCCGACCATTCCGTGGACATGCGGGAAAACGCCGCCTTCCGGGCGGCCCTGGGTTCCGGGAAAGTGGAGGTCGGGCGCTATCAGGTGGGCCCCATCGTCGGGCGGCCAGTGCTCATCCTGGCGAAGGCCATCCGGGCTCCGGGGGGAACCATCGAGTCCGTGCTCTTCGCCGCCCTGGATCTGGCCTGGCTGGATCAGCTCGCGCGACAGGCCCAGCTCCCTCCCGACTGCGCGATGTTCATCCTCGACCGGGAGGGCCGCGTCCTGGCCCGGTCCCAGGGTTCCGGGCGGCTGGTGGCAGAGGAAGGGGACGCGCTTCAGGGTTCCACCGAGATCACCCGCGGCCTTCCAGGCATGGTGCGGATTGTGGGCCGGGACGGCCTCCCGCGGCTTTTCACCGGCGCTCCCATGGACGGCGTGCCAGACCTCTCCGTCGCCGTCGGCCTGCCGGAGGAGGCCGTGATCGGCGCTGCGAACCGGGCCTTCACCCGGGCGGTGTGGGCCCTGGCGGTGCTCACCCTGCTCACGGTGGCCTCCTCCATCCTCGCCGCGGACCTTTCCGTGCTCCGCGACGCCCGCCTACTGGCCCG
Source organism: Holophagaceae bacterium (assembly GCA_044229575.1). Lineage (GTDB taxonomy): Bacteria > Acidobacteriota > Holophagae > Holophagales > Holophagaceae > JADJVL01. The sequence goes on from JBGAST010000002.1 coordinate 14,073, forward strand.
GGCCACTCGGCGCTTCGGCGGCGGTGACCTGGGGGCGCGTGCGCCGGTGCCCACCGTCCGCGGCGAGATCCAGGACATGGCCCTGGCCTTCAACACCATGGCCGACACCCTGGAACGCAAGCACCAGGAAGCCCAGGAGGCCGAAGCAGGTATGCGCGCTCTCTCCGGGCGGCTCCATGCCATCCGGGAGGAGGAGGGCGAGCGCATCTCCCGGGAGCTCCACGACCAGCTGGGGCAGGAGCTAACGGCCCTCAAGCTGGAGCTGGCCCAGGTGAAGCGGAAGCTACAGGTTGCCTGTCCCCCTACCGCGGCGGGCGAGGTGGGCGAGGCCCTGGACCTGATCGGCGTCCAGATTGACGCCTGTGTGGAGTCCGTGCGGCGGATCTCTTCCGAACTGCGCCCGAGCGTCCTGGATCGCCTCGGCCTCGGGCCGGCCCTCGAATGGCTCGCCAGGGAGTTCGAGCGCAGGACCGGCCTTACCTGCGCCCTGAGCGCCACCGAACCCACCGTCGGCCTTCCCGCCGCCACAGCAACTGCCCTGTTCCGCATCACCCAGGAGGCTCTCACAAACGTCGCGCGCCACGCCGGGGGCCACGCCATCCGCGTGGACCTGGGGGTCGAGGACGGCATGATCACATTGGAGATCCAGGACGATGGCCGGGGCTTCGAGACTCGAAAGCAAAGCCTTTCCCTGGGCTTGCTCGGAATGCGGGAACGGGCCCGGATGGTGGGCGGCACCCTGGACATCGCCAGCGGCCCCGGCGCCGGCACCATCGTCAAGGCCCGCGTCCCTCTCGAGGCACCTCAGGAGCCTCCATGCTGAAGATCCTCCTCGCCGACGACCATACGATCCTGCGCTCGGGTCTGCGCAAGATCCTGGAGGGCGAGTTCGAGGGGGCTCGCGTCGAAGAGGCTGGCACGGCAGAGGAGGTCCTGGACCGGGTCCGGAAGGGCGAACTGGAACTGTTGGTGCTGGATATCTCCCTGCCCGGCCGGAGCGGGCTGGACATCTTGCCGGAGATCCGGACTCTCCAGCCCCGGCTGCCGGTCCTGATGCTGAGCATGTACGGCGAGCAGCAGTTCGCCGTGCGCGCGCTCCGGGCCGGGGCCTCAGCCTACCTTACGAAAGAGCACGCGGCGGAAGAGCTGATCCGGGCCATCCGCACCGTGCTCTCCGGCCGGAGGTACATTGGCGCATCCCTCGCGGAGCAGCTCGCCGCCCATGTGGCCCTCGACCGGGAACGCCCGCCCCATGAGCTGCTCTCCACCCGCGAGTTCGAGGTTTTCCGACTCATAGCTTCAGCGAAGGGCCTCACGGAGATCGGGGATGACCTGGGGCTGTCGGTGAAGACCGTGAGCACCTACCGCACCCGCATCCTTCAGAAGATGCAGATGACCTCGAACGCCGAGCTAATGCAATACGCCATCCGGCAGGGCCTCGTGGACTGAGTGTCGGAAGAAGACCGACAAGCGGCCTGCCGACCTTTCCGAGTCCAAGGTCCGAGGAGCACCGCTACCCCTCTCCTCAGGCGGGACGCAGCCTGTTGGTACCGGGATCGGAGGATCCGAGGCCCGGGGAGGCCCGCGGTGCTCCAATTTGAATTCCATTCCCGTGAAAGCGGCACCAACCCCGGATCATCCCTGCGGGAAGCCATTCTCAAGGGCGTGGCCGGCCTGCACCCCGCCTACTTCGCCATGGTTATGGCCACCGGCGTCCTGGACGTAGCCTGCCGCCTGCTCAGGATCAGGCTGCTGGCTGACGCCCTGCTCTGGGTGAATCTCGCGGCCTTCTCGGTCCTGGCGGCGCTCACCCTCCTGCGCATCGGCCGCTTCCCCCGCCGAGTCCTGGAAGACCTCCAGAACCACCAGCGGGGACCAGGCTTCTTCACGGCCGTCGCGGGGACCTGCGTGGTCGGCATCCAGCTCGTGGTCCTGCGGCAGGACCTCGCGGCCGCCCGGATCCTCTGGTGGTCCAGCGTGGGGTTATGGTGCCTGACCATGTATGCCATCTTCGCCGCCCTGACCGTCAAGGAGCACAAGCCCCCCCTGGAGGACGGCATCAACGGGGGGTGGCTCACCGCGGTGGTGGCGACCCAGGCCCTCTGCGTGCTCGGCTGCCTCGTGTGGCCGGGGCTGGGAATGCCCGGCGAGTCGGCCCTCTTCCTCATGGCGTCGCTCTGGCTATGCGGTGGGATGCTCTACATCTGGATGATTTCTCTCATCTTCTACCGCTACACCTTCCTGAGGTTCCTGCCGTCGGACCTCATGCCGCCCTACTGGATCAACATGGGCGCCATGGCGATCTCCACCCTTGCCGGAACACTGTTGGTCCGGCAAGCACCCGCCTCGCCCCTACTCGCCTCCATGCTGCCCTTCCTGAAGGGCTTCACCCTGCTCTACTGGGCCACCGCAACCTGGTGGATTCCCATGTTGCTCATCCTGGGCCTTTGGCGGCACCTCGTGCGGCGCGTCCCGCTCACCTACGATCCCCTGTACTGGGGCGCCGTCTTCCCCCTGGCCATGTACACGTCGGCGACCTACCGACTGGCGGAGACCCTGGACCTGCCCTTCCTCGTGTCGGTGCCCCGGTGGTCCATCGCCGCCGCCCTCACCGCCTGGATCCTCACCTTCCTGGGCCTGTCGCTGTCCCTCGCGAGGGCCCTCCTCCGCGCGGGGAGGCCCGCCGGGCCGGCCCTCGCCCCCGCTCTCGACACCGCCCTCGACACCTCTCGGAACGCCAACTGAAGGAGGCCCCATGTCTATCGTCCGCACGTCTTCCCGCCGGCTCCCCGTCCTCGCCAAGCCCGCCGCTCTCGTCCGCACTGAGCGGGGCCGCACCCTGATCCTGTGGGGCTGGCTCGCCACGATGGTGGGCGTCGGCTGCTACTGCCGGGCCGTCTTCTCCCTCGGGCCCGACGCCGAAGCCCTGGATGCGCTAACCCGTTCGGGCCTGCTGGGCTGGATGTCGCTGCTGCTCGGGGTAGGCGGCGTCTTTCTCTGGTTCATGGGGAACCTGCTCTACCTCCACGACGCAATGGATACGCCGGATCCCGCGGCCACGGGCACGGGCGAACTCAGCGGTCCAGGCCCGGCGCCTTGAAGGCCAGGTAGAGCGCCACGGCGGAGAGCACGAGGGAGACCGCGAAGGCCCCCGGCAGCAGGCCGCGCTGGCCGTCCAGCACGGAGCCGAGCACGGTCTCGAAGAGGTAGAGCTGGATGGCGGCGACGAAGATCGTGAAGACCAGGGCCGCCCCGGTCATCTGGGTCCGGCGGAAGCGCTTCATACGGCGCCTCCCTTCTCCCGGGCGCAGGCGGCCGACGCGAGCCGGCCCGGGGCCGTGGGCTTGGGCAGGTCGCTGAGGGCCCACACCAGGCCGTCCTCCCGGACCTCCACGGCAATGCCCCCCAGGGGACGGCTGGGCGGCCCCTGCACGGGAAAGCCCTGCTCCACCTCGAAGAAGCCCACGTGGCAGGGGCACTCCAGCCGCGCGCCGTCCCAGCGCACGGCGCAGCCCAGGTGGGTGCAGGTCTGGCGGTAGGCCTTCAGCGCGCCCCCGGGCGTGCGGACGAGGATGCACTTGTCGTGCGGATCGCGGAACGCGAAGAGGCGGCTGTGGCCGGGACCCAGTTCCGAGGCCCGGCAGACCGCCACGGCGTGGCCATGGCCGGATTCGGCTTCGGGCGCGCCTTCCAGGGGCTTCCGGCGGGCCCAGAGGTAGCCGATGCCGGTGGTGAAGCCCGCGGACACCAGGGCCAGGAAGCGGGCGAACTCCCGGCGGGAATGCCGGGACTCCTCGGCGAGGTCGACGGGGAAGGCGTCCTTCCAGTGGGCCATCAGAAGCCTCCTTCGATGAGGAGCGCCGCGTCGAGGTGGAGGGGCGTTTCGGGATCGGGGAGCATCACCGCCGTGCGGGTCTTCACCAGCAGCGAGCCCACCACGAACTCGCGGACGGGCTTGGCTCGGCGCATCTGCTCCACCTGGGCCTTGGGGGCGTAGAGCAGGGCCTGGCTCGGGCACACCGTGGCGCACATGGGCTTGAGCCCCTCGCTGGTGCGGTCATAGCAGAGGTCGCATTTCAGCATCTGCTCCAGGCCCGAGAAGACGATGGGCACGCCGAAGGGGCAGCTCAGCTCGCAATTCTGGCAGCCGATGCAGCGGGGCTTCTGGGCGCTGTGCACCACGCCGTCCTCGCTGCGCTTGATGGCGTCCGCCGGGCAGACCTGGGCGCAGATCGGATCCTCGCAGTGCATGCAGACCGTGGGCGTGGTCTGGGGCGATTCGAGGCGGTCGATCTCGTCCAGGTGGATCATGGGCCGGCCCTTGTGGGTGCCGCACTCGCCGCAGGCGCCCACGCAGCTCTTGCAGCCGATGCAGCGCTGGGGATCGATGAAGAAGCCGTACTCGTCCGAGACCATCACAGCACCTGCTCGGGCAGCACGGGCTGGTCCGCGCGGGCCTCGAAGGCCATGCGCTGGAGTTCCGCCAGCTCCTCGGGGAAGCGGTCCTTCGTGGTCTTCGCGAGGCGCACGGCGCTCACCTTGAATTCGGGGATCTTGCTGACGGGATCGAGGTGCCGGGCCGTGAGCCGGTTGGCGCTCAGCGCCCCGGGCCAGTGGTAGGGGATGAAGACCGTGTCGGGCCGGATGGTCTTCACGACCTTGGCGGGCAGCACCAGGGAGCCGCGCCGGGAGGTGATCTCCACGGCGTCGCCCTCCTCGATGCCGTGGAGGTCGGCGAGACGGGGATGGATCTCCAGGTAGGGATGGGGGCACTGCTCCACCAGGAACCCGATGCGCCGGGTCTGGGTGCCGCTGAGGTAGTGGAAGACGGTGCGGCCGGTGGTGAGCCAGACCGGATAGGCCTCGTCCACCACCTCCATGGGGGGCCGCCAGGGCGTCGGCACGAAGCGGGCCTTCCCGTCGGGATGGAAGAAGCGCCCTCCCTCGAAGAGGCGCGGCGTGCCGGGGTGGTCCAGCTCCGGGCAGGGCCAGAAGATGCCCATGTTCGCCTCGATCTTCTCGTAGGTGGCACCGAAATAGTCGGCGGTGCCGCCCTTGGAGGCGAGGCGCAGCTCGTCGAAGATGGCCCGGGGCGAGGTGAAGTGGTCGAACCACTTCCCCTTCCCCAGCAGGCGGGCGATCTCCACCATGATCTGCCAGTCGGGGCGTGCGTCGCCGGGGGGCTCGACGGCCTTGTTCAGCTTGATGATGCGGCCCTCCGCGGAGGTGCTGGTGCCCTCGTCCTCCTCGTGCAGCGCCGAGGGCAGGATCACGTCCGCGTGCTGCCCGGTCTCGCTGAGGAAGAAGTCGAAGTTCACGTGGAACTCGAGCTTCTCCAGGGCCGCCTTCGTGAACTCCGAATCCGGCAGGCTCACCAGGGGATTGAAGCACAGGGACAGGAGGCCCTTGATCTCGCCGGCGTGGATGGCGTTCATGATCTCCTGGGCGCTGAGGCCCTTGCCCGGCAGCTCCGCATCAGTGCAGTCCCAGACCTTGCAGACGTGGGCCCGGTGCTCGGGGTTCTCGATGTCCCGGTTGCCGGGCAGCTGGTCGCACTTGTGGCCGTGCTCGCGGCCCCCCTGGCCGTTGCCCTGCCCCGTGATGGTGGCGTAGCCGCAGCCGGGCCGGCCGATGCGGCCCGTGGCCAGCACCAGGTTGATGCAGGAGCTGACGTTCTCCACACCCTTGCTCTGGTGCTCGATGCCCCGGGCGTGGAGCAGGAAGCTGCTCTTCGCCTCCCCCCACATCCGCGCGGCCTTCTCGATGGCCACGGCCGGCAGTCCCGTCATCCTCGACGTCCACTCCGGGGTGCAGTCCTTCACGGCCTCCAGGGCCTGCTCGAATCCCGAGGTGTGGGCCCAGATGAAGTCCTCGTCCAGCAGGTCCCACGCGTGGAGCAGGTGCAGGACCCCGTTGGTGAGGGCGCTGTCGGTGCCGGGCCTCAGGGGCAGGACCAGGTCCGCGGTGCGCCCCAGGGGCGTGATGCGCGGGTCCACCATGATGAGCTTCGCGCCGCGGTCCCGCGCCCGCCAGATGTAGTCGGTGGTGATGGGGGAGCATTCCGCGACGTTGGAGCCCGCCACCCAGATCACGTCCGCCAGCTCGATGTCCGCCCACGAGTTCGCCGCGCGGTCGACGCCGAAGGCCTTCTTGTTCCCCGCCCCGGCGCTCACCATGCAGAGCCGCCCGTTGTAGTCCAGGTTCCGCGTCCCCAGGCCCAGGCGCGCGAATTTGCCCGCCAGGTAGCTCTTCTCGTTGCTGAGGCTCACGCCCGAAAGCACCGCGAAGGCGTCCTTGCCGTAGGCTGCCTGGATGCGCTCGATCTCGTTCACCGTGCGGGCCATGGCGGCTTCCCAGTCCACTTCGGCGAAGCCGTGCTCCGTGCGCATCAGCGCCGAGGTCAGCCGGTCCGGATGGTTGCCTTGGAGGTAGCGCTTGACGCCCTTGGGGCAAAGCTTGCCCTGGTTGAAGGGGAACTCCATCCAGGGCTCGAAGCCGATCACCTTCTCGTCCTTCACCTTCAACTGGATGCCGCACTGCTGGCCGCAGAAGCAGCAGTGGGTCTTCACCAGCCGGTCCGGCTCCGGATCCGCGTCCCAGCCCGCCGGCGGGGCCAGGTTCAGGTGCGGGCCGTAGGTCTTCCGGAGTTCGGAAAGGGGCTTGGGGACGCGGCTCATGGCTGGCTCCCGGGAAGCCCGCCGACGATGGGTTCCACGTCCAGGGGCACCGCGGCGAAGGGGTCGAAGGCTCCGCCGAGCCTCCGATTTTGGGCCTTCGCGATCAGCCTGCGCTTGCAGCGGGGGCACAGGTCGAGGTGGTGGATGTCCTCGGAATGCCGGGCGCCCTCGAGCCCCAGCCGGGCGAAGAGGAGCTCCAGGTCCCGGCGCTGGTTGGCGCGGATGAAGGGCCGCCCGCAGCCCAGGCAGGGCTGCAGGCCTTCCTGGTCCCCCTCAGCCTTGTAGAGGGCCACGCCGAGCTGCGCCGGCCGCTGGACGATGTGGAAGAGCTTGCCGAAGGGCAGGCTGAGGAGCATGAAGATGACGCTGAGCTCGTGGAGGTAGGCGATGGTCTGGAAGTTCCGGCCCTGGAAGGCCTTCTCCGACACCGTGAGCAGGAGGCCGGTGACGGAGACCGCCAGCAGGACCAGCAGGGGCGCGAGGTCCAGGTCGAAGCGCTGGGTGGCGCTGTCGCCCTCGTCCTGCCGGCGCCGCACGAAGGCCAGGACGCAGCCGGCGATCACCATCAGCGCCGCCAGGTCCAGCACGTGGAAGGCCAGGAAGCCGAGGAAGCTGTGGACCGGGAAGCCGCCCGCGGGCAGGCCGAAAAGCCAGGCCTGGTAGCGGTCCTGGTTCAGCCCTTCGCTGGTGAAGCGGATCCAGCCGAAGACCAGGGGAAAGGTGACGGCGAAGGCCAGGAGGCAGCCCCAGGCGATAAGCGCGTGGGCGCCCCAGCGCTTCAGGGAGCGCTTCTCGATGAAGCGCTGGAGGAAGATCTGGTCCAGGGCGAGCAGGGCCATCTTCGGCAGGGCCGCGAAGGCCCGGGGTGAAGCCAGCCGCAGCAGCGTGTCGCGGAAGTACATCCAGGTCGCGGGCCTTTCCACCCACTCCCAGTAGCGGTAGGCCACGCCGAACGCGGCGAACACCGAGGCCAACAGATAGCCCAGCAGGGCGGGATCCAGCCAGCGCCCCCCCCGGCTCCCCAGGGCCACCAGCCCCGCGAGGACGAAGGTGGTGAGCGCGGCCCGGACCAGGGGCCGCACCTGCAGGTCGAAAGACGCGAAGCTCGCCATGTCGGTGCTCCTGGATCCTGGCACGGAGGAATAACAGGAATCTGGATTCCGAAAGCCTACCAAAGAATTGATTCAGCCCTTCGACCGTTTCAGCGCCCCGGGCGAAAGCAGGAGGGAGCGGCGCACTTTGGTGAGCTGGAGGTCCCGCAGGGTCGTGGAGGTCATGGACGACTCCACCTGGGCCTTCACCGCGGTCCAGGCGTCATGCATCGGGCAGGGGTTGTCGCAATCGCAGGCGGGGAAGCCCATGATGCAGCGGTCCATGGAACCGGTCCCTTCCACGGCGGCGAGGACCTCACCGACGCTCACGCGGTGCGCGGGGCGGGTGAGCCGGAAGCCGCCCTTGGGGCCCCGCACGGATTCCAGGATCTGGGCGCGCGCGAGGTTCTGCAGGATCTTCGCGAGGTAGGGCGCCGGCAGGTGGAGCTGCTCGGCGAGATCCTTGGCCATCATGAAGCTGCCGTCCTCCGGCATGTGGGCCAGAGCCTGGAGCGCATAACCTGTGGCGACGGTGAAGAGCATGGTTTCGGTTTCTTGGGTCCTGAATCGAAAGTATAGGGACTCCTCCATGGAACGGCCTGAGCCCTGTGACTGGGCTCACGGCCCCGCGGGCAGGGAGAACACCATGGCGCCGGCGCTGATGCCGCACACGAGGACTTCCCGCAGCCCCAGGCTGCGGGCGTCGGGCAGGCGCTTGAAGAGCAGGGGCTCCGCGGCGGCCCGCAGGGCGAGGGCGCCCATCCAGGCGGGCCAGAGCCAGCCCACGGCCCCGGCGACGTAGAGGCCGCCGGCGGCGGCGCAGGCCGCCCCATGGACCAGGAGGGCGGGCAGGGGCGAGGCGTTCGCGCAGCCGCGCTGCCGGGCCAGCGCGCCGCGGAGGTAGGTCACCGGCGCGGCCAGGCTGAGGAAGGATGCGGCGACCAGGCTTCCGGCCCGGGTCCAGGAGCCGCCGCCCGCCGCCAGCACCGCGCCGCCCAGCAGGCAGGGCGCCGCGATGAACAGGAGCTCCGCCGGAAGGGTCCGGGCCCGTCCGCGGAAATCCGCGAGGGCCGCCGCAGCGGCGGGCAGGGCGGCCAGACCCAACCACGCGAGGGCCAACGAGGGCAGCTCCCGAAGGGCGAGGCCCAGGGCGCCGAGGCCGACGGCCATCTCCGCCCCCAGGAGGAAGCGGTCCCCCGGGAGCAGGCGTCGCGCCTTGAAGGTCCGCTTCAGGGGCACCCGCGCGAGGAAGGCCGCCAGGCCGGCGAGGGCCAGCCAGCCCCCGCCGGCGCTGGGGGCAAGGAGCAGCGCGCCAGCGAGGGGCAGGAGCAGGAAGGCCCAGCTGCCATGTTCCGCGGGCAGCTGGCTGGAGGCCCGGCTCAAGGCCGGCTCCCCTTCCCTTCCGGCATCCGGCTCGGCCCCAGGAGGCCTTCCAGGGCCTGCACCAGCTCGCTCCGGTAGAAGGCCTTCACTTCGGGATCGGCCACGAAGGGGGTCATCATCACGCTGCGGAGCACCAGCAGCTCCGAGCCCGTGCGCCAGGCCTTGCCGGGCACGCCCAGGCGGCGGAGGAAGGGGACCGGGGCCAGGCCGTGCACGGTTCGGGAAAGGGTCGTGGAGGCCAGGGCGAAGCCACCCGCGAGGCTGGGGGGGAACTGGCTGAGGACCATCTCGTTCAGGGCGTTCACCCGGTGGAGGGTGGACGGTTCCGTGTGGCCGAAGGCGTAGAGCAGGACGTCCAGGTCGGGGGTCTCGTAGACCCGGCACACGTATTCGCCGAAGAGCCGGTTGTCCAGGAGCTCCGCCATGCCCCGGCTGGCCCGGAAGGACTCCAGCAGGATGCTGCCGTAGCCGCCCTCGTCGAGGGGCACGCTGCGGTGCGCCAGCCACACGGAGCTGGCGGCGGCGCCGGGCTTGCTGCCTTCCAGGATGTGGCTGCCCAGGTGCTGGTTCTCCGCCTCCGCGTTGAGGTACGCGGCCTTTTGGGTGGTCATGCTCCGCATCTCCCCGTCCTTGAGGATCAGCGCGCCGGCGGGATAGGGAATGAAGCCGAGCTTGTGGGGATCCACGGTCACCGAGTCCGCTTCCGGCACCGCCGCCATGGCGGCGTGCAGGCCGGGCCGGAGCGAGAGGTCGCCCTGCATCTCCTCGAGGCTCCGGAAGCTGCCATCGCGGCGCAGGAAGAGGGACCGGGCGTAGCCGCCGTAGGCGGCGTCCAGGTGGACGAAGAACCAGCGACCGTGGCGTTCCGCGTGGCGCCGCCGGACCTCCAGGATGCCGTCCACGGGATCCACGCCCCCGCCTTCCGTGGTGCCCACGATGCCCACCACCGCAAGCACGGGCTGCCCCTCCGCGGCGAGCTCCTCCAGGCGGGCCTCCAGGGCGTCCAGGTCGAGGCGCAGCTCCGGATCCACCGGCAGGGCCTCCATGCGATCCTCCCCGATCCCGAGGAGGTTGGCCGCCTTGTTCCAGGAGTAGTGCGCCATGGCGGGCACGAGGACCCGGAAGGTCCCGGCCTTCCGGACGATGCCCGGATTGGCGGGAAGGGTGCGGTGCAGTTCGAGGAGTTCCTCCGCCTTCATCCTCCCCAGCAGCTTCTCCGGAGTCAGCCCCTGCAGGGGATGGCCGGCGGCGTCCCGCAGGGCGGGCGCGGCTCCGCTGCGTGGGAGCCGCAGGGGCGTGAGGGCGAGGTTGCGGAGGATCCACAGGGCTTCGATGTTCGCGACCGTCCCCCCGGAACAGAGGTGCCCCCAGGCGCGGTCCTTATCGAAGCCCAGGAGCCCCGCGAGATCCCGGGCCACTTCCACTTCGAGCTGGCTGGTGACGGGGCTGCCCTCCGCCGCGACGTTGTTGGGGTTGTAGAGCATGGCCGCGAGGTAGCCGACCTGGGCGGGCAGCAGGGTGTCCCCGGTCATGTGCCCGAGGTAGCGCGGCGAATGGGAGGGCACCGAGCCCTTCAGGCGGGAGAGGAGCTTGCGCTGGGCCGCCGCGAAGGCGGTCTGGGTGTTCACGAAGCCCGCCTCGCTCTGGCGGAAGGGATCCACGGCATCGGGATCGTCCGGGCAGAGGCCCCGGCGCCAGTAGACATGGTCCCGAAGGGCTTCCAGGAAGGCCCGTTCCAAGACATCGGCATTCTGCCCCTGGGGACCAAGAAAGAGCGCTCGAGGATCCACCGCTGCTGGCTGAGTCATGGCTTGCGGACCTCCCTCCCCACCACTCTGAGCCGTCGTCGCGTGATAAAGATCAAAGACCCGGGCGGCCCGCCGCGACCCGAGGCCGCGGCCGGAGCGGAACGCGGAAAGGCCCGGAAATCCTGGGCATCCGGGGCTGTCCGCCTTCCGGGCTCCGGATCCTGGCGGCGGGAGGCGAGGGCCTCGGTGGCGCGGAAGGCCCTCGGCGGAGAGCTCCTGGACCCGGTCAATTCATTTAGGACCTAGTGATCTTAATCACTGAATCCATCCCCTCCGCCGGTTTACCTTCGTCGGAACGCACCCACGGCTTGCAGGAGCCCCCGGCGCGGGTCCCCGTCTCCTACAGGGACCGAATCGCTTGAATGTCCACCGCCTTGGCGGCCAATTCGGGGAGGATCGGATGCTCCGCTCGTTCAGCAGAACCGCATGGTGTCTCGCGCTGGCCGCCGGGGGCGGCCTCGCCGCCCAGGATGGCGAAGCCATCTTCCGCAAGAGCTGCATGAGCTGCCACACCATCGGCGCCGGCGCGAAGACGGGCCCCGACCTCAAGGGCGTCACCACCCGCCGGCCCCGGGAATGGGCCCTGGCCTTCATCCAGGGTCCGGGCGCCTTCTTCGACAAAGGCGATCCCGTGGCTCTGCAGCTGCTGAAGGAGGCCAACAACGTGAAGATGCCCGAGCTGGGCATCTCCGCGGCGGAGGCGGACGCCATCCTGAAGCTCATCGACGAGCTCACCAAGAGCGGCAAGACCCTGGGCAGCAAGGGCATCGACCGGCCGCCCACGCCCCTGGACCTCCAGAAGGGCAAGGCGATGTTCGAAGGCCGGCTGCGCTTCGCCGGCGGCGCGCCGGCCTGCCTCTCCTGCCACAGCGCCAGCGGCGCCGGGACCTTCGGCGGGGGCCGCCTGGGACCCCACCTGAACACCGCCTCCGGCAAGTTCGGCAAGAACCTCGCGACCACCATCGAGAATCCGGCCTTCCCCAGCATGGTGAACGTCTTCGCGAAGAAGGCGCTCACCCCCGAGGAGGCCTTCCAGGTGGCGGCCTACCTGCACAGTGTCGGCGCCCAGCCCGCCCCGAAGAAGGACATCCTCTTCCCCATCGTGGGCTTCGTCGGCCTGGTGGGGAGCCTCGCGCTGGGCGGCCGCCTGGGCCGCAAGCGCTTCCGCGGCGTGCGCAAGAACCTGGTTCCGAAAGCCTAGGAGAGCCCCTGATGACGACGACCACGCAGAGCCACTGGATCACCGACATCATCGACCCCGAGCAGCGCTCCTGGGAGGAGTTCTACCGGAACCGGTGGCAGCACGACAAGGTGGTGCGCAGCACCCACGGCGTGAACTGCACGGGCAGCTGCTCCTGGAACATCTACGTGAAGGAGGGCATCGTCACCTGGGAGTTCCAGGCCGTCGACTATCCCGAGCTGGAGAAGGACATCCCGCCCTACGAGCCCCGGGGCTGCCAGCGCGGCATCTCCTTCAGCTGGTACCTCTACAGCCCCATCCGCGTGAAGTACCCCTACATGCGCGGCGCCCTCATGGACCTCTGGGACGAGGCCGTGGGCAAGTACGGCGATCCCGTCCAGGCCTGGGCCTCCATCCAGGCGGATCCCGAAGCCCGGCGCCGCTACCAGCGCGCCCGGGGCAAGGGCGGCTTCCGGCGCACCTCCTGGGCCAAGGCCATGGAGCTCATCGCCGCCTCCAACATCCACACCATCAAGACCCACGGCCCGGACCGCGTGGTGGGCTTCAGCCCCATCCCCGCCATGTCCATGCTCAGCTACGCCGCGGGCTCCCGCTACCTGCAGCTCCTGGGGGGCGTGAACCTCAGCTTCTACGACTGGTACTGCGACCTGCCCCCCAGCTCCCCGGAGATGTGGGGCGAGCAGACCGACGTGAACGAGAGCGCCGACTGGTACAACGCCAAGTTCCTGGCGGTGATGGGCTCCAACCTCAACATGACCCGCACCCCGGACTGCCACTTCGCCGCCGAGTCCCGCCACAACGGCACGAAGATGGTGGTCTTCAGCCCCGACTTCAACCAGGTGGCCAAGTACGCCGACGAGTGGATGGCCCTGCACCAGGGCCAGGACGGCGCCTTCTGGATGGCCGTGAACCACGTGATCCTCTCCGAGGCCCACCACCGGGACCAGGAGCCCTACTTCCTCGACTACACGAAGAAGTACACGGACTCGCCCTTCCTGGTGGAGCTGCTGCCCGTGGAGGGCGGCTACCGCCCGGGCCAGATGCTCCGCGCCGGCCGCCTCGCCCGCTACAAGGACGTGGAGAACGGCGAATGGAAGTTCCTCATGTGGGACGAGGTGGAGGCCCGTCCCAAGATGCCGAAGGGGGCCATGGGCGACCGCTGGGGCGAGAAGCAGGGCATGTGGAACCTCCTGCTCCAGGACGGCAAGGACGACAGCGCCATCAACCCGGCCCTGACGCTCCTCGGCCAGGAGCCGGTCCAGATCCAGTTCGATGACTTCGCCGCGGACAGGACCTGCTTCCGCGGCGTGCCCACCCGGAGGATCGCCCTCGCCGACGGCAGCGAAGTCCTCGTGGCCACCATCTACGACCTGCTCATGGCCCAGTACGGCGTGGCCCGGGACCTGCCCGGCGAGTATCCCGCCAGCTTCGACGACGCCGACGCCCCCTACACGCCGGCCTGGCAGGAGAAGCACACGGGCCTCTCCCGCAAGGACTGCCTGCGCTTCGCCCGGGAGTGGGCCCGCACCGCCAAGCACACGAAGGGCAAGTGCATGGTCATCATCGGCGCCGGCATCAACCACTGGTACCACAACAACCTCATCTACCGCGCCGCCCAGCACGCCCTGGCCTTCACCGGCTGCGTGGGCCGGAACGGCGGCGGCCTCGCCCACTACGTCGGCCAGGAGAAGCTGGCCATGGTGGGCAGCTGGACCGCCATCGCCATGGCCAAGGACTGGAGCCCCACCAGCCGCCTCATGAACGGCCCCTCCTTCCACTACGTGAACAGCGACCAGTGGCGCTACGAGCGGGAGTTCAGCGAGTACCACCCGACCCCCGACGGCAGCCCGCTGACGAAGGGCCACACCATGAACATGCAGACCCTGGCCGTGCGCTGCGGCTGGCTGCCCTGCTATCCCCAGTTCAACAAGAACCCCATGGCCATGGTGGCGGAGGCCAAGGCCGCCGGCGCCAAGGACGAGGCGGGCGTGGTGGCCTGGACCGTGGACCAGCTCAAGACCCGCAAGACCCAGTTCTCCATGGACGATCCCGACGCCCCCGAGAACTGGCCGCGGGTGTGGTTCATCTGGCGCGGCAACGCCATCGGCACGTCGGCCAAGGGCCACGAGTTCTTCATGAAGCACTACCTGGGCACCCACAGCAACGCCATCGCGGAAGAAGTCGCCGAAGGCAGCCTCAAGGACGTCGTCTGGCACGCCACCGCCCCGGAAGGAAAGATGGACCTGGTGGTGGACCTGAACTTCCGCATGGACACCAGCGCCCTCTACAGCGACATCGTGCTGCCCACGGCCTCCTGGTACGAGAAGTGCGATCTCAACACCACGGACATGCACGGCTTCATCAACCCCCTCTCCGCGGCCATCCCGCCGGTCTGGGAGTCCAAGAGCGACTGGGAGATCTTCAAGCTGGTCGCGGCGAAGGTCAGCGAGCTCTCCAAGCAGCACCTCCCGGACCCCGTGGAGGACCTGGTCGCCCTGCCCCTCGCCCACGACAGCATCGGCGAGATCGCCCAGCCCACCATCAAGGACTGGATGGCCGGCGAGTGCGAGGCCATCCCGGGCAAGACCATGCCGAACTTCAAGGTCGTCACCCGGGAGTACACCAAGATCTTCGACCGTTTCTGCGCCTTCGGCCCCAAGGCCAAGGACGGCCTGGGCGCCCATGGCGTGAAGTACCCCATCGCCGACCTCTACGACACGTACGCGAAGGAGAATCCCAGCGAGACCGTGGACGGCTTCCTCTGCCCCAGCCTCCGGGAGGACGTGGACGCCGCCAACGTGCTGCTCCACTTCGCGCCGGAAGCCAACGGCGAGCTGGCCTACCGCGCCTACGAGTACATGGAGGGCCGCACCGGCGTGCCCCTGAAGGACCTGGGCGAGAAGAGCCGCGGCATCACCCGCACCTACAAGGACCTGCTGGCCCAGCCCCGGCGCGTCATCAACAGCCCCATCTGGTCGGGGATCGTGGACGAGAAGCGGCCCTATTCCCCCTTCACCTACAACGTGGAGCGCATGGTGCCCTGGCGAACGCTGACGGGCCGCCAGCACCTCTACCTGGACCACGAAGGCTACATCGCCTTCGGCGAGCACCTGCCCACCTACAAGCCCACGCCGCCGCCCATGGTCATCGGCGACCTGCGGGTCAGCAAGCGCGAGGGACCGACGCTGGAACTGAACCTCCTGACGCCCCATGGGAAGTGGCACATCCACTCCACCTATGGCGACACGGAACGCATGCTCACGCTTTCGCGGGGCTGCGAGCCCCTGTGGCTCAGCGAGGAGGACGCCCGCAACCTGGGCATCGCCGACAACGAATGGGTGGAGGTACACAACGACAACGGCGCCGTCGTGACCCGCGCCAACGTGTCGGCCCGCATCCCCAAGGGCGCGTGCATCATCTACCACGCCACCGAGCGCACCTACTCGGTGCCCAAGTCCGAGACCCGGGGCTACCGCCGGGCGGGCATGAACAACAGCCTCACGCGGGTGCGCCTCAAGCCCAACCTCATGGTGGGCGGCTACGGGCAGTTCACCTACCACTTCAACTACTGGGGCCCCACGGGCGTGAACCGGGAAACCACGGTCTACGTCAAGAAGCTCGGCCAGCTGGTCTGGTAAGGGAGACGCCATGGACATCCGCTCTCAGATCTCGATGGTGTTCCACCTGGACAAGTGCATCGGGTGCCACACCTGCTCCATCGCCTGCAAGAACGTGTGGACGGACCGCAAGGGCGCCGAATACATGTGGTGGAACAACGTGGAGACCAAGCCCGGCACGGGCTTCCCCACCAAATGGGAGGACCAGGAAGCCTACCGCGGCGGCTGGGAAGTCGAGGACGGCAAGCTGCGCCTGAAGTCCAGCGGGAAGGGGAACTTCCTCAAGCGGATCTTCTACCAGCCCAACATGCCCACCCTGGAGGAGTACTACGAGCCCTGGACCTACGATTACGAAAACCTGTTCACCGCCCCCGAAGGGGATGACCAGCCCACGGCCCGCCCGGTCTCCAAGATCACCGGCGAGTACATGGAGGTGGAGTCCGGCCCCAACTGGGACGACGATCTGGGCGGCTCGCCCCTCTACGCCCGCAACGATCCGAACCTCAAGGTCCTGACCGAGGAGCAGCAGCTCCAGCTCCTCTCCATCGAGCAGCTGGTGATGTTCTACCTCCCGCGCATCTGCAACCACTGCCTGAACCCAGCCTGCGTGGCCAGCTGTCCGTCCGGGGCCCTCTACAAGCGCGGCGAGGACGGCATCGTCCTCGTGAACCAGGAAGTCTGCCGGGGCTGGCGCTTCTGCGTCTCCGCCTGCCCCTACAAGAAGGTCTTCTACAACTGGAACACGGGGAAGAGCGAGAAGTGCCTGCTCTGCTACCCGAGGGTGGAGACCGGCCAGGCGCCGGCCTGCTTCCACAGCTGCGTGGGACGCATCCGCTACATGGGCGTCATCCTCTACGACGCCGACAAGATCGCCGAGGCAGGCCTGCGGCCGGATTCCGAGCTGGTGGAGGCCCACCGGGAGATGCTCCTGGATCCCCACGATCCGGCGGTGATCGAGGCCGCCCACCGCGCGGGCATCAGCGACGCCGTGGTGAAGTCGGCGCAGCAGAGCCCGGTCTACAAGTTCGTGAAGGAGTGGGGCCTCGCCCTGGCGCCCCACCCCGAGTACCGCACCTTCCCCATGCTCTTCTACGTCCCCGCCCTGGCGCCGGTCACCGCCACCCAGACGGACGGCCTCCTCGCCAACGACGTGGAGAACCTCTTCGGCGCCATCGACGACGCCCGCACGCCCATGGCCTACCTGGCCTCCCTGTTCTCCGCGGGCCAGGAGGGCCCCGTGCGCTACGCCATGAAGAAGCAGATGGCCGTGCGCCTGTGGCGCCGCGCCCTCACCGTGGGCGACATCGAGGTGGACGTGGCCAAGCGCGCCCTGCGGGAGGCCAACTGCAGCCCCGAGGAGGCCGAGGAGATCTACAAGATGACCTCGCTGCCCACCTTCGAGGACCGCTTCGTCATCCCCCCCAGCCACCGGGAGCAGGCCATCGAGGTGCTCAAGAACCCCCTGGAGAACAAGGGTCTCGCCGGCATCGGCTTCCGCGAAACGCCGGAAAGGGGGTTCTGATGTTCCTCACCTTCGGCTTCATCGGCAGGATCGCCCCCCTGCTCGAGTACCCGGGCCCGGACACGAAGGCCCAGGCCATCGCCCTCGCCGAATCCATGAAGTGGTACGCGGAGATCTGGGAGGACCTCCTGGAGGCCTTCGCCCTCCACCTCCAGCTCACCCCCGCCGCGGAACTGGAGGAGACCTACACCAAGGCCTTCGACATGAACCCCAGCTCCAGCCTGGACCTGGGCTGGCATCTCTTCGGCGAGACCTACAAGCGCGGCTCCTTCATGGCCAACCTGCGCCAGAGCCTGCGGGAGCACGGCATCCCCGAAGGCACCGAACTGCCCGACCACCTGCCCACGGTGCTGCGCCTCCTGCCGGCCCTGCCGGTGGAGGACGCCCGGGACCTGACCCGGGACTGCATCCTGCCCGCCCTGGAAAAGCTGCGGCCCAAGCTGGAAGGCGCGGACCCCTACAACCACCTCCTGGAAGCCCTGGAGCTGATGCTGCGGACGCTGGCCCCGGCGCCGGAAGCGCCGAAGGCCGAGGGCCACGCCTGCACCTGCGGCGGCGGGGAAGGACACCCGCATCCCCACGCGCACGACCACGAACACGCCCATGGGCATGACCACGGCTTCCGCGGCCCCGAGGTGAAGCATGGCTAACAGCTTCCTGAACACCTTCCTCTTCGTGGGCCTGCCCTACCTGGCCCTCGGCATCGCCATCACGGTGGGCATCCTGCGCTTCACGTCGCGCCCCTTCAGCTACTCCAGCCTGAGCAGCCAGTTCCTGGAGAACGACCAGCTCTTCTGGGGCTCCAACCTCTTCCACTGGGGCCTGGGCTGGGTCCTGGGCGGTCACATCGTGGGCTTCCTGATCCCGAAGAGCGTGCTCTGGTGGAACTCCCACCCGCTGCGCCTCTTCGTCCTGGAATCCACCGCCCTCATCGGCGCGCTGCTGGCCCTCTTCGGCGTCTCGGCCCTCATGGTCCGCCGCTTCTACAACAAGAAGGTCGTGGCGGTCACCACCCCCATGGACCGGATCCTGCTGACCCTCCTCCTGATCCAGATCCTCACGGGCCTCGACACGGCCCTGCGCTACCGCTGGGGCAGCTCCTGGTACGCCAGCGCCGCCGTGCCCTACCTGCGCAGCGTGCTGCTCCTGGCGCCCCGCCCGGAGTTCATCGTCTCCCTGCCCTGGGGCCCCAAGCTCCACATGGTGTCGGGCTTCCTGGTGATCCTCGCCATCCCCTTCACGCGGCTGGTGCACTTCCTGGTGGTGCCCCTCTGGTACCTCTGGCGCAGGCCCCAGGTGGTGATCTGGAACCGCCGCACGGGCGCGCGGAGCTGACATGCAGCTCCGCACCACCCTCCTCGCCTCCGCGGTGGGCGCCGCCCTCGCGGGCTTCGTGGCCTTCTCCACGGCCGAGCTGCGCCTGCCCGGGGACCACTCGGGCTATCAGCCCACCCAGCCCATCGCCTACTCCCACCGGGTCCACGCCGGGGAGAACCGCATGGACTGCCAGTTCTGCCACACCGCCGCGGAGAAGGGCCGCCACGCCGGCATCCCGCCCCTCAGCACCTGCATGAAGTGCCACGAGAAGATCGTCAACAAGCCCGGGTCCAAGGAGCCCAGCCCGGAGATCGCCAAGCTGGCCCAGGCCTTCAAGGACGGCAGGCCCGTCCCGTGGCAGCGCATCCACCGCCTGCCCGCCTTCGCCTACTTCGACCACAGCCGCCACGTGAACGCCGGCGTGGCCTGCCAGAAATGCCATGGGGAGGTCCAGACCATGGAAGCCGTCTTCCAGGCCTCGGCCCTGACCATGGGCGAGTGCCTGACCTGCCACCGCGACACGAACCTGAAACTCGTCCAGTCCGGGAAGCCCGCCGCGGCCCCCACGGACTGCTCGGCGTGCCACCACTGAGGAGCCCCGATGCGCATCTGGAAAAGCCTCGGCCACAAGCGGCGCGACGTCCTCGCTTCCAAGGCCGAATTCGACGAGGAGCTGCCCGTGGGCGAAGCCGTCCGCCAGCTTTCGCGGCGGGACTTCTTCCGCTGGAGCGGCGTCGGCTTCGCCGTCGGCCTCGCCTCGGGCTGCGATTCGAAGAAGGCCCACAAGGCCCTGGCCCTGGTGCAGGGCCGGGAGGGCTTCACCCCCGGGACGGACCTCTGGTACGCCACCACCTGCGCCGGCTGTTCCGCGGGCTGCGGCGCCCTGGCCAAGAGCCGGGACGGCCGGGTCATCAAGCTGGAGGGCAACCCCGAGCATCCCGTGGGCCGCGGCGCCCTGTGCGCGGTCGGCCAGGCCCAGCTGCGGGACCTCTATGACGGCGAGCGCCTGAAGGCGCCGCGCCTGGGCGGGAAGGACGCGGACTGGTCCGCCCTGGATGGGGACCTCTCGGCCCGCTTCAAGGCCGCGAAATCCCTGCGCGTCCTCGCCTCCACGATCACCAGCCCCACCCTGCGCAAGGCTGTGGACGGCTTCATCAAGGCCATCCCCGGCGCCAGCCTCGTGCAATACGACGCCCTCAGCGCCTCCGCCCTGGCCACCGCCCATGAGCGAACCCATGGCGTGCGCCTGGTCCCGGACTACCGCTTCGAGAAGGCCGACTTCATCCTCGGGGTCGAGGCCGACTTCCTCGGCACCTGGATCAACCCGGCGGGCTTCGGCCGCGCCTACGCCAGCCGCCGGACCCCGGACCAGAAGTCCATGTCCCGCCACGTGCAGGTGGAATCGGGCCTGAGCCTCACGGGGTCCAACGCCGACACCCGGATCCGGGTGGCGCCTTCCGAAGCCGCCATCTTCCTCGAACATCTGGCCACCGCGGTGGAGCACGGCGCTCCGCTGCGCCCCCTCGATCCGAAGCTCGCCGCCAAGGTCCCGGGCCTCGCCGCCGAACTCCGCGACCACGCCGGACGAAGCCTCGTGGTCTGCGGCCTCAACGATGTCCATGCCCAGGTCTTCGCGGCGCGGATCAACCACGCCCTGGGCAACGAGGGCGCCACCGTGGAGCTGGCGCGGCCCAGCCTCCAGCGCCAGGGGGATGATGCGGCCCTCCACACCCTGCTGCAGGACCTGGCCGCGGGTCGCGTGGACGCCCTCGTGGTGCTGGACGCCAACCCGGCCCACGAAGTGCCCGGCTTCGCCGCCGCCGTGGCCAAAGTCCCCCTGCGCTTGGGCCTCCTGCGCCACGACGACGAGACCGCGGCCCTGTGCACCCACCTCGCCCCGGATCACCACCCCCTGGAAACCTGGCGGGACAGCGAGGCCGTGGCCGGCACGTGGAGCCTGCACCAGCCCCTGCTGGAGCCCCTCTTCGGAACCCGGGACGCCGCCGAATGCTTCGCCGCCTGGAGCGGGACGCCGATGACCGCCCAGGACCAGGTGAAGGCCCTGTGGCGCGCCGAGGTCTTCCCGAAGGTCGGCGGTCCCTCGCCGGCACCTGACTTCGACGCCTTCTGGCACGACGCGGTCCAGCGGGGCTTCGTGGATGCCGGGACCCAGGCCACGGCCCCCGCCTACAAGGAGGACCGGGCGAAGACTCAATCCGAATGGTCCGCACGGCCCGCCCCCAAGGCCGCGGCCCACGAACTGCTCCTCTACACGAAGGCCGGCAACCTGGACGGCCGCCACGCCCACAATCCCTGGCTGCAGGAGCTGCCGGATCCCATCACCAAGATCACCTGGGACAACTACGCCCAGCTCAGCCCGGGCACCGCCGAAGCCATGAAGCTGAAGCAGGGGGACGTGGTGCGCCTGCGGGCTCCTAGCCTGCCGGATCTGGTGCTGCCCGTGGCCATCCAGCCGGGCCTCCACGGCCGCACGGTGGCGGTGGCCCTCGGCTACGGGCGGACCCGGGCCGGCAAGCACGGCACCCAGGTCGGCCAGGACGCCTTCCCCTGGGTGGGCGGCGGCGAACTGCGCAGCTACCAGGGCCTCGCCCTCGAAGTGAGCCCCACGCCCCAGCACCTGGAGCTGGCCTGCACCCAGGACCACCACCTCATGGAGGGCCGGGAGCCCGTGCGGGAGATGGCCTACGCCGCCTACGCCAAGGATCCCGCCTCCGCGCGGCCCCATGAACCCCATGGCGGCATGGGCAGCCTCTACCGGGAGCATCCCAAGGGCAAGCACCAGTGGGCCATGGTCATCGACCTGTCCAAGTGCAGCGGCTGCTCCGCCTGCGTCATCAGCTGCCAGGCGGAGAACAACCTGCCGGTGGTGGGCAAGGACGAAGTGCGCCGCAAGCGCGAGATGCACTGGATGCGCCTGGACCGCTACTACACGGGCTCCGAGGAGGAGCCCGGCGTGGTCCACCAGCCGATGCTCTGCCAGCAGTGCGGCAACGCCCCCTGCGAGAACGTCTGTCCGGTCATCGCCACCGTGCACAGCGAGGAGGGGCTGAACCAGCAGGTGTACAACCGTTGCGTCGGCACCCGCTACTGCGCCAACAACTGCCCCTACAAGGTGCGGCGCTTCAACTGGTTCGAGTACGACCGCAGTGATCCGGTGGAGAACCTGGCCCTGAACCCCGACGTCACCGTGCGCTCGAGGGGCGTCATGGAGAAGTGCTCGTTCTGCATCCAGCGCATCCAGCGGGCCAAGGCCGACGCCAAGAACGAGGGCCGAGAGGTAAGGGACGGCGAGTTCCAGACCGCCTGCCAGCAGAGCTGCCCGGGCATGGCCATCCTCTTCGGCGATCTGCAGGATCCGGGGTCGGAGATCAGCCAGGCCCTGAAAGATCCCAAGCGCTACCTCGTGCTCGGGGAGCTGGGGGTGCTGCCGGCGGTGAGCTACCTGACGAAAATACGCAACGCGGAAACGACGGGCGAAGCCCACGGAGGCCACCATGGCTGACGCCACCGCCGCGGCCCATCCCCACGACCGGGGCCACGGACCCCACGGCACCGACGCCGCCCTCATCCAGGGCGACAAGACCTACGGCCAGGTCACGGAGGAGATCTTCTCCCCCATCGAGCGCCTGCCCAACAAGGCCTGGTTCGCCGCCGTCCTGGTCACCGCCTCCATGCTGGGCCTGGGCGCCTGGGCGGTGACCCAGACCCTCACGAAGGGCATCGGCACCTGGGGCCTCAACAAGACCGTGGGCTGGGCCTTCGACATCACCAACTTCGTGTTCTGGGTGGGCATCGGCCACGCGGGCACCCTGATCTCCGCCATCCTCTACCTCTTCCGCCAGCACTGGCGCACCTCCATCAACCGCGCGGCGGAGGCCATGACCATCTTCGCGGTGATGTGCGCGGGCCTCTTTCCCATCATCCACATGGGCCGGCCCTGGGTGGCCCACTGGGCCCTGCCCCTGCCCAACACCCGCGGCCCCCTCTGGGTGAACTTCCGCAGCCCGCTGCTGTGGGACGTCTTCGCCATCTCCACCTACTTCATCATCTCGGCGGTGTTCTGGTACATCGGCCTCCTGCCGGACCTGGCCACCGCCCGGGACCGGGCCGAGCATCCCGTGCGCAAGAGGATCCTCAGCCTCTTCAGCCTGGGCTGGAACGGCGCCAACCGCACCTGGAAGCACTACGAGTCCGTGTATGGCCTGCTGGCGGGCCTGGCCACGCCCCTGGTGGTCTCGGTGCACACCATCGTGTCCATGGACTTCGCCACGTCGGTGATCCCGGGCTGGCACGCGACCCTCTTCCCGCCCTACTTCGTGGTGGGCGCGGTGTTCAGCGGCTTCGCCATGGTGCTCACCCTCATGATCGTGGCCCGCAAGCTGATGAACTACGAGGAGTACATCACCGCGAGCCACCTGGACGCCATGTGCAAGGTGGTGCTCACCACGGGCTCCATCGTGGCCCTCGCCTACGCCACGGAGTTCTTCGTGGCCTGGTACAGCGGCAACCCCTACGAGCGCTACGTCTTCCTGAACCGGGCCCTGGGACCCTACAAGTGGGCCTTCTGGACCATGGTGGCCTGCAACGTCATCACGCCCCAGTTCTTCTGGTCCGAGAAGTTCCGCCGCACCCCCTGGATCATCTTCATCCTCTGCATCTTCGTGAACATCGGGATGTGGTTCGAGCGCTTCGTCATCATCGTCACGAGCCTGCACCGGGACTACCTGCCCTCCAGCTGGGCCATGTACCGCCCCACCTTCATCGAGTTCGCCACGCTGATCGGGAGCTTCGGGCTCTTCCTGACGCTGTTCCTCATCTTCTGCCGCGTGCTGCCCATGATCGCGGCCAGCGAAGTGAAAGGAGTGCTGAAGCATGGCCAGGAACAGTAAGTCCATGTTCGCCGCCCTCCGGGACCGCTTCCGCAGCGGCGCCGCCCGCCGGCGGGCCGCCCTTCCCCCCCACCCCGAGCTGCTGCGCTCGGATTTCGCGGATCCCGAGGAACTGCTGTCGGCGGTGGCGGCGCTGCGCGCCCAGGGCGTGAACGTGCTGGAGACCTACACCCCCTTCCCCATCCACGGCATGGACGACGCCCTCGGCGAAGTCCCCTCCCGGCTGCCCTGGGTCACCGGCGCCCTGGGCCTCTGCGGCTTCCTCGGCGCCCTCACCCTCCAGTACTGGACCAGCGTCGTGGACTATCCCCTGGTCATCGGCGGCAAGCCCCTGAATTCCGTCCCCGCCTTCATCCCCGTGCTCTTCGAGGCCACGGTGCTCATCGCGGGCCTGGGCACGGTGGCCACCCTCTTCGCCCTCACGCGGCTGCGGCCCCGCCTGCGGATCCCCGACCTGCACCTGGGGGCCAACGACGACCGCTTCGTGCTCGTCGCCGCCATGGGGCAGGGCCACACCTTCGGCTCCCTCTCCGCCCTCCTCGCGGAGCTCGGCGCCGCGGAAACGACGCGGCTGCTCGCCGACGCAAGGGCCAAGGCGCCCGCCGTGGCCTGGGAGCGGAACGTCCCATGGCCCCTGGCCGCGGCGGCCATCCTGGCGCCGGCGGCGGCGATTCTGGCCCTGGGCCTGGGCCTCAACCGCAACCTCGGCCGCCGGGCCCTCGAGTTCGACGCCGGCATGCTCTACCCCTTCGCGGCCCAGGCCTACGATCCCAGCCCCGTGCTGCGCCATGGCCAGGTGCTGCAGCTGCCCCCGGCGGGCACCGTGGCGCGGAACCAGGCGCCGGCCCTGCGCTACGGGCCCGGAGTCGAGGAGGCCACCCGGGCGGGGCTGGAGCTGAGGAACCCCCTGCAGCCCACGGCGGCGAACCTGGCCCGGGGCCAGGTGGTCTGGACCCGCATCTGCGCCACCTGCCACGGCGAGGGCGGCAAGGGCGACGGCGGCGTGATCCCCCGCTTCCCCAATCCGCCGAACCTGATGATCCCCAAGTACGAGGCCTACGCCGAAGGCCGCATCTTCCACGTGGCCACCTTCGGCGGACCCGAGAAGATCATGAAGCCCCTGGGGGACCACCTCAGCGCCGAGGATCGCTGGCGGGCGGCCATGCACCTGAAGGGCCTGATCCAGGAGGCCGCGAAGGCCCGGGCGGCGAAGGCGGCGGCACCGGCTCCGCCAGCTCCGGCTGCGGCCGTGGCCCCGGCATCAATCCCCGCGACGGGAGCGAAATCATGAATCACGCCGCCTCCTCCGCCCCCGCACCCGATCGTTTCGAAGGCCTGGGCCACGTGCCCGAACTCATCCGGCTGGGCCGCAACCTGCGGGGCGCGGCCCTCGGAGCCCTTGTCCTGGGCGCCCTACTCCTGCTCACGGGCGCCGGACAGGGGGGCGCCCGCCTCTGGGGGAATCTCCTGGTGGCGGGCGTCAATCTCACCCATGTCGGCCTCGGCGGGCTCTTCCTGGTGGCGGCCACCCGCCTCACCAACGCCCGCTGGAGCGACCCCATCCTGGCGGCCCCCCACGCCATGCCCCGGGTCCTGCCCTGGGCCCTGGGGGTGATGCTCGTCCTCTGGTTCGGCGCGGCGGCGCTCTATCCCTGGGCCCGGCCGGAGGCCGCCAGCGATCACCTGCTGCACCTGCGGGCGGCCTGGCTGAACAAGCCCTTCTTCTGGGGCCGCATCGTCCTCTATTTCGTGCTCTGGCACTTCCTGGGCCGGCTCATGCTGCGCCGGAAGGCCTTCACGGCCCCCTTCATGGTGTCCTTCGGCCTCACCCTGAGCCTCGCCAGCTTCGACTGGATCATGAGCCTGGAGCCCGCCTGGTACTCCACCATCTTCGCGATCTACGGCTTCGCGGGGATGTTCCTCCAGGGCATCGCCCTCGTGTCCATGTCCGCGGTGGCGTTGCGGCGCTTCGGCCTGCTGCCCCACGGGATCCAGAAGTCCCCCAACCACGATCTGGGGAAGATGCTCTTCGCCTTCAGCGCCTTCTGGGCCTACATCTGGCTGAGCCAGTTCCTGCTCATCTGGTACGCCAACATCCCCGAGGAGGTGGGTCCCATCAAGGTGCTCCTCTCGGGCCCCTGGGCGCCCCTCTACTACCTGAACCTGGCCCTCAACTTCGTGGTGCCCTTCCACTTGATGCTGAACCGCAAGGCCAAGGATCTGGAGAGCATGATGCTGTGGGCGGGGGCGGTGGTGCTGGCGGGCCACTGGCTGGACCTCTACCTGCTGGTCTTCCCCCCCCTCACCGGCGGCGCCCCCCCCCGGCTGGGCCTGCCGGAAATCGGGGGAATCCTGCTTACACTGGGACTCGGGCACCTGGCCGTCTGGCCCCGGCTGACCCGCATGAAGGAAACCGTCTAGAGGGGACCATGGCCTTCCTCACCTGGAAAGAGTCCTACGACACGGGCTTCGGCGCCTACGACCAGCAGCACCAGACGCTCTTCCGCCTGGCCAACCGGCTACAGGAGATCCTGGACCATCCCGGCAGCGGGACGGGCCAGGACATCGCGCCGGTCTACGTGGCCTTCCTGGAGCTGACGCGCTCCCACGTCCGCACCGAGGACGAGCTGATGCGCTGGGCCGGCTACGAGCCCGCCGACCACCATGACGAGGCCCACCTGCAGTTCGTGGAGCTGCTGGTGAACGCCCAGCACGACAACAACCTGCGCCCCCTGCTCCAGGCCGCCCTGCACAAGTTCAAGGCCCACTTCGAAAGCGAGGAGGAACAGGCCTTCCTCGCCCTCCTGCGAACCAAGCACTACCCCGAGACCGGAACCTGACCATGGGCAACCTCGGTATGACCGAAATCCTCCTCATCGGCGTCGCGCTGCTGATCTTCTTCGGCCCCAGCCGCCTGCCCCAGCTCGGCCGGTCCCTGGGCGAAGGCATGCAGGAGTTCAAGAAGGCCGCCAAGGGCCTCACCGAAGACGCCGGCTGAAGGCCCCATGACCGGGCCCGTCGGCCTCCTGCTCCTCAGCGGCGGGAAGGGTTCACGCCTCGGCGGCACGAAACACGATCGCCCCCATCCCGGCGGGCAGAGCTGGGGCGGGCATCTCGTGATGCTGCACCGGAAGGTGTTCGGCGAGGGGCCGGTCTGCATCCTCGGCGCGAGCCTGCCGGACTTTCCCGACCTGCCACTCTTCACCGACCCCGGCGAAGGGCCGGCGGTGGCGCTGCGGGCCTGGGCCGCGGCGGAGGGGGTGCCGGACGCGGAGCGGTGGTGGGTGGTGGCCTGCGATCAGGTGCGGTGGAACGAGACCGACCTGAGGAACTGGCACGGGCAGGCCGAAACCGCCGATCCGTCCTGCCGCTCCTGGGTCGTCGCCGAGTCCGGCGGCCGCCTCCAGCCCCTCGGCGGCTTCCTCTCCCACTCCCTGCGCGCCACCGTGGCGGCCTCCCCCGGCACGTCCATGCGGGCCCTGCTGGAAACCGTGCCAAGCACCGTCGTCCCGTCCGTTCTGGCGGCGTGGGAGGACATCGATACCGAGCAGGCCCTGAAAGCCTGGCAGGCTTGACCGCCGCCATCGGAACCGGAAGCAACCACTCCGCACCCGCCCCCACCCGCTCCAACCCAGGCAGTACACTTCCCTACGGTTCACCCCAAGGAACCCGCCTCATCCGCCCCACATTATGTTTGTGCAACGAAGCCAGCAATCCACAACCCAGGCGATTCTAGCTCTTAGTTTGTCGCCGTAATCTTGTTCTCACGACAATTCTCCAAACCTGCTTGTCGCAGAATTTCTAGTTAGGTTTGCCCCCGATGCTTCTGTACAAATTCAGATCAACCAACAGAATTGAGCACCTGCTTGACATAATTTTAAATGAGAGGCTGTACTGTGCGGAGTACTCTGCTCTCAATGACCCCTTTGAAGGGCAATTCAGGGGGATTGTTCCTGATTGGAACGCGATTTATCGACCCAACACCCGAATTCAAACTCGACCGATGAATATTGGTGATCTTCCGGTTCACCAATCTGATGTACGGGTTTGTAGCCTATCGCGCGATTCTTCAGATGTTCGTCTTTGGTCATTGTATGCGGATGGCCATAAGGGCGTCGCACTAGAGATCGATTTTGAAGGACTCGAAGAGTTTGTTACCGCAGTAAATTACACAACGCCATTGCCAAAATTCGGCACCACCTTGCTGGGCGGAACTACCGCAAAGGAAGTCCTCTCTCACAAGACTGATCACTGGGCCTTCGAAAAGGAGTACAGAATCATCTCCGAAAATACATACTTCCCAATCCAAGGGAAAATCAGGCGAGTGATTTGTGGAATACGCACTCCTGTTGAGATCTCTGATCTCCTAACCAAATTGCGTCCTATCGAAATACCCTGCACTCTGGCCACCTTAGATCATGATGGCGTTACAGTCCAAACCTAACCCTCCGCTCAACTCGGACCCCGCCTGCATTGCCTTCCGCTCTTTCTCTTCATTCATCTTCCTCGGCTTCGTTCAGCGCCTCGGTGCAGGCGTGGCCGGTTAGCTCCATTCGTTAGGCCCACTATGAACTTTTTCCTCAGACTCAAAGACGCCCTGGTCAATCGGGCTGCTGAATCCATCGCGGCTTCGATGACAGCCCTAATTGCTTGGTCGCTGTACAAACTTCTTCCAGCACTCTTGCCCTCACTTTTATCAGCTCTCTCGATGCCGATATTGTTATCCCTTTTGGGTACTTCGCTACTAATGAATTTTGTGTTTTTGATTATTGTTTGGGTGAACGAATCCAAAAGAGAATTTAGGCTGAAATACGGTATCTACTGGGACAAAGATAAAAACCCTCATTGTCCATCCTGTAAGATCCCGCTTGCAGCATTCGGCTCATATCAAATGGGTGGGACTGGCTACTATTGCAAACCATGCAAGCAGGTTTTCCCATTGGCCGATGCAACAGGGAAAAACATTGACCCTACATCAGCAATGGGTGAACTGTGAGCCTAACCCTTCGTTCAAGGGGTCCCGACTGCGTCGGGCCGCTTAGCTTTTTTCGTT
Source organism: Holophagaceae bacterium (assembly GCA_044229575.1). Lineage (GTDB taxonomy): Bacteria > Acidobacteriota > Holophagae > Holophagales > Holophagaceae > JADJVL01. The sequence continues at coordinate 42,652 of JBGAST010000002.1, forward strand.
AGGGCTTTCGATTCCCGTGGTGAATTATGAAGAGCTACAACAGCAGCTTGTTCGGGCTAATCCCTAAACCGGAGACGTTTGAGGAATTGATTCCGTTGATTTATGACTCACCCCTAATCAAGGGAAGTTTTACAACGCGAATGTGGCGCGGCCATGGGAAAATCGAATGGCCCGTTCATAGCTCGGCCTATCGCCGCCTTAGCCTGAGCAAAGGGGGAGTAACTGAAGACCAAATGAGAAGGTACGAAGAAGGCCTCCTAGAAAGGGCGACTCACCGCGGATTCAGACAAACAGATGGGAGAGCGCTGAGCGATTTAGAGCTCTTGGCAAAACTCCAACACCATGGCGCAGCTACACGTCTTGTAGATACATCTAGAAATGGATTGGTCGGGCTCTGGTTTGCAGTTTCTACAGAGCCTGCATCTGTCGGGGCGCTTATTGGCGTTCACACCGATCATTTAGGCGGATACGAAGGGCAGCCAGAAACACGCCCGTATCTGGAGGTCATGAAGGATTGCGATGGGAAGGACTACCCAATGACGTGGGAGCCGACAATCGTAACGAGCCGAGTAGCTGCTCAACATTCACAAATTCTGTTCAGCGCAGTCTCCAATGACCTTAGAGGGAGCCTTGCGCTTCCTTCAGACCCACGTGTCAGCCTTGTGATTGCTATCAGTCCAAGCGTGAAAGCTCAGTCTGTGAAAGTGCTGCGAGAGGCTTTTGATATTCACCACCTTACACTGTTCCCAGATCTTGATGGATTTGGCCAAGCTCATAGTCATCGTCGCAGCGTGAGAAGTGATTACCGGTGGTGATTCAAGCCCAAACCAGTCGCTCAACCCGGACCCAACGACCACTTTCTTGGTCCGCCTTCATGCCGATTGATCACGGTTCAAATTCCAATTTTTCGCCGGCCGTTGGTCCCGGTCACCTCCGGCGTTAGGCGCCCCAGGCATGGTCGAATTCGTCCTCGAAATCGTACTGGAAATCTTCGGAGAATTTCTCTTGGGGGCAGGATTAGAATTCCTTGTTGCCCCCTTTCGCTCATCTCAAAAGGCGAGTCCAATCTTCGCTTTTTTTGGTCTATTGGTTCTGGGTGGTGTATCCGGCTTATTGGTGTCACTAGCCTTGCCGAATAAGCTGATTCCATTCTCACGCTTCCCCGGCATTAGTCTTTTTCTTTTTCCCTTCATCACTGGTCTGGCGTTGTACATCCTTGGAAGATGGCGCCGGAGCAACGAAAAGAACACAACTGTGCTGGCAACGTTTTGGGGTGGCTCCTTATTCAGTTTCATCTTCGCCTTGACTCGATATTGGATGGTGAGCAAATGAATCCTCGGCACTAAACCTCCCGTTCAACCCAGACCAAACCGTGCCCTACTTCGGTCAAGCGCTAGACCTTCGGCCCAGGGTTGGGCCGGTCAACTTCATCCCTCCGGCGCCCTCACATGGCTCGTAGCAAACTTCATTTCTTCTCGGGGAAGATGGCGGCTGGGAAGACAACGTTCGCCCGTGAACTTGCACGATCGAATGACGCCGTTCTGCTCGTAGAGGATCTCTTTCTTGCCAAGCTGTTCCCCGGCGAGATCCATGAGATTTCCGACTACCTCGAATACTCGGCGCGCATCAAGGAAGCCCTGTCGGAACACATCGTTTCCCTGCTGGGCGCAGGCATTCCGGTGGTGTTGGATTTTCCGGGCAACACGCCGAGCCAACGCACTTGGTTTCGCGAGCTGTTCGAGCGCGCTCAGGTGGAGCATGAACTTCATTTCCTGGATGTACCGGATGACGTGTGCAAACAGGGACTCAAGGAACGCAGCAAAGCGCTTCCTCCGGGTTCACCGTTCACCACTGAAGCCGAATTCGAGGCAATTACCCGATACTTCCAGACCCCACAGCCGGAGGAGGGCTTCAATGTTACGGTCCACCGGCGCACATAAACCTTCGTTCATCCGGACCCGACTGCGTCGGGCCGTTTTTTTTCGTTGGGCCGCACCATGACTCGCATCCGTATAACACTCGCACTGATGGTGATCTACGTCGTCGCTGGCTTCGGGCAACCCACAACGAAGCCAGACGAGATCGTCCATCAAATCGAGGTCGCATTTTTGGCACGCGATCTCGGGCGTGTGACTTCGTCTCTACCGACTGGAATCACTGTCGTCATCGAGCATTCCCTACTCCCTCCCCCAAAGGGACGAGTTATCAAGAAATTCAAAAACCTGGCCGCAGCAGAACGCTGGCTTCAATCTATTGAGCGTAATGATGGCCTGCCTCCAGGTGAGTACATGCCGCACCGCGAGGTGCGAAAAGGTGCCTTCACGACTCCAGCCTGCTTCGAATACGACAACATGGGCATTTCACATAACTCGTGGAACCTGAGCCGGGTTCAACTCGTTCAACGGGGAAGTACTCTGTATGTCTCAATGTTGGTGATCTACGATGGCGACTAGACCGCATCGCAGGCGAACTCACGAAGACCCGAAGAAGCCCTATCCTGGCCTCCCATGACCGACTCCGAACCCACCCAGACCACGCGGCCCCTCCCGCCCACGCGCACGGAGACCAAGCTCATCGAAATCCGCCCCGACCGGGTGGACCTGCCTCCCAGCGTCGGTTCTTCCGCTTCAGCCTTCCCGAACCAAGGCCAGTGACGAGGACCAGCCCCGGAAGTCCAACTTCATCGTCTGGATCATGCTGGCTCTGTTCCTCGCCACGATCTACTTTTTCAGAAATTCGGAACCAGCGGATCCACGGCACATTCCGCAGCCCCAGCCCCGGCAGCCCTGGCAGTAGGGCGGAGCAGTCGGACTTACCTGGATGTCCCATTCAAGCAGATGAGGGACCGGCGTAATGTCCCCGTCCCGGCGCTTGACACTCCAGGGTACGGAGCTTAAACCGGGGGTCAGCATTACAGCTCCCTTCCACGATCCCGCCATGGCCGCGCCCAAGCCCACTCCACGATCCATTCCCGCGAACGGTCAGTGTCCGTGCATCTGGCCCGGGCTGTTCTTCGGTGCCTGGGCCGCCCTCCTCGCCCTCCTCACCGCCTGCGGTGGCGGCGGAAACGGTGGCGGCGGTTCGAACACGCCGCCTGCGGTGTTCTCCATCGCCCTCGAGCAGGAGCTCCCCTCCACCTGCGCCGAGCTCTACCTCAGCGCCCACGCGGACGCCTCGGGCCGCGCCTTTGTCTACGTCGCCGCCAAGGAGGGCGGCCTGAAGGTCTTCGACCGGGGCACGCCGGCGGCGCTGAAGAAGACGATCCCCATCGCCCAGCTGGGCGGGCTGCATGCCATGAACCTCTCCCAGACCGGGAACCTGCTGCTGGTGGCCCTGGGCAACCATTTCGGGCTGAACCCCCAGGCCGCCGGCGTGGCGCTGGTGGACGTCGCCGACCCGGCGAGCCCGGTGGTGAAGAGCGTGTGGAGCGACGCTGCCCTCCAGGGCGGCGCCGGCATCGCCCTTTCCGACGGGCGCTACGTGTACCTGGGCGCCATGCGGAACGGCGTCGTCGTCCTGGACGCGCTGAATCCCGCCGCGCCGGCCTTCGTCTCCCGCTTCGTGCCGGACCTGGCCTTCCCCGACGCCACCCCCGATCCCGCCAAGATCAACGCCCGGGGCATGGCCCTGGCCGGCACCACCCTCTACCTGTGCTACGACGCCGGCGGCCTGCGGGTCCTCGACGTGTCCGACCGCGCCCACCTGCGGGAGACCGGGCGCTATTCCAATCCGGTGATGAACGGCAAGCCCCGGGCCTACAACAACGTCGTCGTGGACGGCGGCGTCGCCTACGTGGCCGTGGACTACTGCGGCCTCGAGACCCTCAACGTCGCCAATCCCGCCGCCATCCAGCTCCTGGCCTGGTGGAACCCCTGGACCTGCCAGACCAGCGCCCAGAACTGGTTCACCAGCGACGGCCACGCCAACGAGCTGGCCCTGGACCCCGCCAAGAAGCTGCTCTTCATCTCCACCGGCAAGAGCGACCTGCAGATCCTCGACGTCAGCAACCCCTCGGCCCCCTCCTGGCTCCAGGAATACGGCGGCACCGCCAACGGCCTCGGCACCTGGGGCGTCTCCCTCCAGGGCGGCAAGGCCTACCTCACCTACGTCTGCGCCTTCATCCCCTTCACCTCGAACTGGACCGGGGTGCGGGTGCTGACGTACACGCGGTAGGCTGCTCCCGCCAAGATCCACCGCGACCATTCAGGCGGCCCTTGCCCGCCCATTTTTATGTGATACATTTTCTCCGGAGCGCCTCATGCAGCTTGTCTGGGGAGAACGCAACCTTGAGAAGATTCAAGCCCACGGTCTGTCCCCGGAGGAAGTCGAATCCGCCTTCGACGCCGAGGATTGGGCCACCCTTCCGAGCGACCGGCCCTTCCGGTTCGTGGGCGAAGGCACCTCGTCCACGGGCCGCCTGATCCGGGTCGTCTACGCGGAAACCGAGGAAGGCCCGTACCCGATCACCGCCTTCCCCATTCGCCTTCGCCAGAGGAGGAGCCCATGACCAACCCCAAACGCCCCAAGGCTGCTGAGCTGGAAGCCACCCTCGACAAGGAAACCCGCTGGGCGGAGAAGAACTATGGTCCCCAGGTTCTGGGCCGCCTCACGCGGCCGGGACGCCCTCCCAAGGGAATCTCCATCGAACCCACGCAGCCCCATTCGCTCCGCGTCCAGGACAGCATCTGGCAGGCGCTCACCCGCAAGGCGAAAGCCGCCGGGATCACGGTGAACCAGGCCGCGCAGCTCGCGCTGATGGAATGGGCCCGGAAATAATCCGATCCAGCAAGACTGTTCGATGGGCCCGGGGACCCATCACAGGAGATCGAGCCCGCCGTCCCCGTTTCCATCGACCCAGGAGTCGCCATTCCGATCCCGGCCCACGTTCTTAGCTTCTGGAACGCCTTCCAGGCCCGCATGGGCCAGGACCTCTCGTCCCGCTTCTACGACGCCTTCCATTTCGCCAATTCCGAAGCGCTGGCCGACGGCCTCCTCGCCCTGGTCCTCGCGGGGACCAAGCGGGCCACCTCGGACCTGCTCTGGCTCCTCGAGGCCAATGGCAAGCCTCTCATGAAGCCCGGCGACCTGAGCGTGGCCACCACCTGGCGGGGCGAGCCCCGCTGCATCCTCGAAACCATTTCGGTCGTGGTCCTGCCCTTCGAGGAGGTCAGCGCGGATTTCGCCCGGGACGAGGGCGAAGGCGACCTCTCCCTGCGGCATTGGCGGGACGTCCACTGGGCCTACTTCGAGCGGGAATGCGGCAGGCTCGGCCGAGTCCCGAGCCCCCAGATGCCCATCGTGTGCGAGCGCTTCCGGGTGGTCCATCCCAGCCGGGACTGAGCCCTACGCCACCTCTTCCCGCACCTCGAACTTCAGGGTCTTCACCGCCAGGAAGACCTCCCTCAGGAAGGAGGTCAGCGCCACGATGAGGGCCGCCAGCGCGCCGATGAAGAAGACCGCCGCCGCGGCCACGACGCCCACCCGGAAGAAGGCGCCCACGAAGAGGGAGGCGATGGTGCCGCAGACCAGGAGGGCGCTGATCACCGCGTAGGTGATGGCCCGGTTCGTCAGCGCGCAGCGGCGCTCGAGGTTCTTCAGCTCGTCGCGGTCCGCCCGGCCCTCCTCGCCGGGAGTGTGGCGGGCCTCCAGCAGCCGCGCCCGGTCGATGACCCGGCTCAGGCGGCTCACCAGCAGGGAAATGAGGGTGGCGATGCCCGTCAGCAGGAAGACCGGCGCCACCGCCAGCTGGATGGCGTGGACGAGGGTGGTGACGGCGGAGGTGTCGGGCATGGCTGGGACCGGGTTCATTGGAGGCCAGGGACGGTGCGCGGTCAAGGCAGGCCAACCCCCGTCCGGGTTATGACCCAGTTCACAGCGTCGCCGGCCATTAACGGACTAGGCTGTCTTTTATCGGACGGACGCGGCGTGAGCACCGCGTTTCTGTCTTCCGACGCCCCTGCCATGCCCCTTCCCTCCCTCGATGCCCCTTCGCCCCTGGCCCTGGGTTCCCAGGCGGCGAAGCTGTGCGTGCACTGCGGCACGGCCTTCGGGGGCAAGGGCCTCTTCTGCTGCGGGGGCTGCGAAACGGTCTTCGGGATCCTCCAGGCCGGTGGCCTCGGGGAGTACTACGACATCAAGGCCGCGGGCTACGCCTTCCAGCCCTCGGGCCCCGTGGACGCGAACCCCGAGGCCTACGGCCACCTGGACAGCCCCGAGCTGCGGACGCGCTACCTGAGCGCGGAGGGCGAGGCCCGCTTCTTCGTCGAAGGCATCCACTGCGTGGCCTGCCTCTGGCTCCTGGAGCGCCTGCCCCGCCTCTCCCCGGACCTCGCCGCCTGCCGCCTGGACCTGGGCCAGTCCCTCCTGACGGTGCGGCTCCAGGCGGACGGCCGCCTGGCCCCCGTGGCCGACCTCATCCACCGCCTGGGCTACCGGCCCCACGCCATCCAGGACGACGCGGACCTCGAGGCCCTGCAGCGCAAGGAGCAGCGCACGGCCCTGCTGCGCCTGGGCGTCGCCGGGGCCTGCACCGGCAACATCATGCTCATGGCGGTGGCCCTCTACGGCGGCGCCACGGGGCCCCTGGCGGACCTCTTCCGCTGGGTGAGCGCCGGGCTCTTCCTGCCGGTGCTGGCCTACAGCGCCGTCCCCTTCTACCGCTCGGCGGCGGGCTCCCTCCAGGCCCGGCAGGTCAACATCGACGCGCCCATCGTGCTGGCCCTGGCCCTGGGGGCGGCGGCCAGCTTCTTCAACCTGCTCCACGGCTCCCCGCACATCTACTTCGATTCCCTGGCGGCCCTGGTCTTCCTCCTCCTGGGCAGCCGCTACGCCCTGCGCCAGCTCCAGGCCCGCTCCGCCCGCAGCTCCCAGCTCCTGCAGAACTTCTTCGCGCCGGTGGCCCACCGCCTGGAGGGCGAAGGGTCCAGCGACGTCCCGCCGGAAGCCCTCCGCGCCGGCGACCGGGTGCGGGTGGACCACGGCGAGCGCCTGCCGGCGGACGGCCTGCTGCGGGAGGGCCGCACCCAGATCAACGCCGCCTGGCTCACCGGCGAGGCCCTGCCGGTGGAGGCCCGGGCCGGGGACCGCCTCTACGCCGGCACCCAGAACGAAGGCCCGGCCTTCACCCTGGACGTGGACAGGCCCGTCTTCGAGAGCCGCCTGGGCCAGATCCTGCGGGACCTGGAGAAGGACGCGCGGCCGCCCCTGGTGGGCCTCACGGACCGGGTGGCGCGGCACTTCCTGGCCGGGGTGCTGGTCCTCGCCGGCGGCGCCTTCGCGTGGTTCGCGCGCACCGCGCCCCTGGAAGGCCTGGACCGGGCGCTGAGCCTGCTCATCGTCACCTGCCCCTGCGCCCTGGCCCTGGCCACGCCCCTCACCTTCGGCCGCTCCCTGGGGCGCGCCTGGCGCAAGGGCTACGTGGTGAAGAGCGGCGAGGCCCTGGAGCGGCTTTCGGAGGTCACGGGCGCCTTCTTCGACAAGACCGGAACCCTCACCCACGGCGAGCTGGAGACGGGGGCCTGGGAGGACCTGGAGGGCGACGCCGCCCTCAACCGCCGCCTGGTGCTGAGCCTGGAGCGGGCGAGCCTGCATCCCATCGCCCGGGCCCTGCGGCACCACCTGCGGGAGGAGGCGCCTCTGCCCCTCGCGGAGGTAGAGGAGCACGTGGGGATCGGCGTGCGGGGACGCCACGAGGGCCGCCTCGCGGAGGTCCGCGCCCTCCCCGGCGGCGATGGCAGCGCCACCCTCGTGGGGCTGCTGCTGGACGGCCGGGTGCAGGCCCGCATCGAGCTGCGGGACCGGACCCGCGCCGAGGCCGCCGCGGCCCTGGCGGGCCTCGCCGCCGCCGGCTGCCCCGCGACCATCCTGTCCGGCGACGCCGCCCCGGTGGTGGCGCGCCTCGGCGCGGAACTGGGCCTGCCGCCTGCCGCCTGCCTCGCGGGCCTGGGCCCCGAAGCCAAGACCGAGCGCGTCGCCGCCACCCCGGGCGCCCTCATGGTGGGGGACGGCGCCAACGATGCCCTCGCCCTCCAGCGGGCCCACGTGGGCATCGCCATGCACGGCGCCATGGACCTGAGCCTCAAGGCCGCCGACGTCTACCTCACGCGCCCGGACCTGGGCGCCGTGGAGGACCTGGTGGTGCTGGGCCGGGAGACCCGGCGCGTGCTGCGGCGGAACTTCGCCCTCTCCCTCGCCTACAACGCCGTCGGCGGCGTCCTGGCCCTCGGCGGCTGGATCAACCCTCTCGCCGCCGCGGTGCTCATGCCCCTCAGCTCCATCACCGTGCTCCTCTGCAGCGCCTGGGGCACGGCGGAGCTGCGGCGGCGCTTCCGGGAGGTCCCGTGAGCGTCGTGATCCTCCTCGTGCCCCTGGCCCTGCTGCTGGGCCTGGGCTTCCTCGGGGCCTACGTGTGGGCCGTCCGGCACGACCAGTTCGCCGACGGCGACACCCCCGCCGTCCGCATGCTCCTCGACGACCAGAAACCGGAATAAGGAGACCCCATGGAGCCCCAAGAGCACGGCCTGAGGCCCTACGACGATTCCATCGTCAAGCAGTTCGTCGTCGCCACCCTGGGGTGGGCCTTCGTCGCCTTCCTCCTGGGGGTGGTGGTGGCCCTGCAGATGGCCGACCACCGCGTGAACTTCGGCCTGCCCTGGATCAGCTTCGGGCGCCTGCGCCCGGTGCACACCAACGCCGCGATCTTTGCCTTCGCCGGCAACGCGGTCTTCGCCGCGATCTACTACTCCACCCAGCGCCTCTGCAAGACGCGCATGTGGAGTGACCTCCTGGGCAGGCTCCACTTCTGGGGCTGGCAAGCGATCATCGTGGCCGCCGCCGTCACCCTCTGCCTGGGCTTCACCCAGGGCAAGGAGTACGCGGAGCTGGAGTGGCCCATCGACATCGCCATCGCCGTGGTGTGGGTGATCTTCGCGGTGAACTTCTTCGGGACCCTGTGGATCCGCCGGGAGCGCCACATGTACGTGGCCCTCTGGTTCTACATCGCCACCATCGTCACCGTGGCGGTGCTGCACATCGTCAATTCCGTCGCCCTCCCCGTGGGCCTCTTCAAGAGCTACTCGGCCTACGCCGGGGTCCAGGACGCCCTGGTGCAGTGGTGGTACGGCCACAACGCCGTGGCCTTCTTCCTCACCACGCCCTTCCTGGGCCTCATGTACTACTTCGTGCCCAAGGCCTGCGGGCGGCCCATCTACAGCTACCGCCTCTCCATCGTCCACTTCTGGGCCCTGGTCTTCATCTACATCTGGGCGGGCCCCCACCATCTCCTCTACACGGCCCTGCCGGACTGGGCGCAGACCCTGGGCATGGTGTTCTCCCTGATGCTCTGGGCGCCCTCCTGGGGCGGCACCGTGAACGGGCTGATGACCATGCGCGGCGCCTGGGACCGGGTGCGCACGGAGCCCACCCTCAAGTTCCTGGCCGCCGGCGTCACCTTCTACGGCATGTCCACCTTCGAGGGGCCCCTGCTCTCCATCAAGTCCGTGAACATGCTGGGCCACTACACGGACTGGATCGTCGCCCACGTCCACGGCGGCACCCTGGGCTGGAACGCCTTCCTCACCTTCGGGATGCTCTACTACCTGGTGCCCAAGCTCTGGAACCGGGAGCTGCATTCCAGGAAGCTCGCGGACATCCAGTTCTGGCTGGGCTTCACGGGGATCATGGTCTACATCCTGTCCATGTGGACCGCCGGCATCACCCAGGGCCTCATGCTCCAGGCCTTCAACGAGCGCGGCAAGCTCATGTACCCCGAGTTCATCGCCACCGTGGTGCGCATCGTGCCCCTCTACTGGGTGCGCGCCGCCGGCGGCGCCCTCTTCCTCGCCAGCTTCGTGATCATGCTCTACAACATGTGGCGCACGATCCGTGGCGCGCCGGCCCCTGAAGCCGACGCCCCGGTGGTGAAGCGCCGGGAGCACTTCGACGACGGCACGCCGGAAAAGCGCCACCGCCGCCTGGAAGGCCTGCCCCTGGTCTTCACCGTGCTCTCGGTGATGGCCATCCTCGTGGGCAGCATCATCGAGATCCTGCCGGCCCTGACCCTGCACGAGTACGCCAACCTGCAGGGCAAGGGCGAGCCCTACACGCCCCTGGAGGTCGCCGGCCGGGACCTCTACGTCCGCGAGGGCTGCTACAACTGCCACTCCCAGATGATCCGCCCCACGGTCCCCGAAGCCCTGCGATACGGCAAGCCCACCACCGCCGGGGAGACCGCCTTCGACCATCCCTTCCAGTGGGGCTCCAAGCGCACGGGCCCGGACCTGGCGCGCCAGGGCGGCAAGTATCCCGACATGTGGCACCTGCGGCACATGGACGATCCCCGCGTCATGACGCCGCGGTCCATCATGCCGGCCTATCCCTGGATGCTCCGGGCCCGCACGGACTTCCAGGGGCTGCCGAAGCGGCTGAAGGTCCTGAAGCAGACCGGCGTGCCCTACACCCCCGAGCAGATCCAGAACGCTCCGGCCCTGGCCCAGGCCCAGGCCAAGAAGATCGCCGACAACCTCTTCGCCCAGGGCGGGCCGAAGGCCCTGGAGGACCGGGAGGTGGTGGCCCTCATCGCCTACCTGCAGCGCCTCGGAAAGGCGGGCGCGAAATGAAGCAGGCGGTCCTCTCCCTCTTCCCCCACGTCGGCCTGACCATCGTGGGGATGCTGCTCTTCCTCGCGGTCTTCTGCGGCTGGTGCGCCTGGGCCTTCAGCCGCCGGCGCAGGGACGCCTTCGACGCCGCATCCCGGCTCCCCCTGGAGGACTAGGCCATGGCCATCAACCGTCCCGAGCCCAAGCTGGACCACGACTATGACGGCATCGAAGAGCTGGACTACCCGCCGCCGGCCTGGTTCAACGCGATCTTCTGGGGAACCATCGCCTTCGGCCTCTGCTACTTCCTCTACTACCACCACTACGACGGGCCGGGCCTCACGGCGGAATTCGAAGTGGCCCAGAAGGAACACAACGCCTTGATGCGGCAGTTGAATCCCCCGCGGATCTTCACCGCCACGGAGGTGGCCCGCGCCGAGCAGGACGGCGCCACCCTGGCCCAGGGCCGCGCGGCCTTCGAGAGCAAGTGCGCCTCCTGCCACGTGAAGGACGGCGGCGGCCAGACGGGCCCCAACCTCACCGACGACTTTTGGATCAACGGGGACGGCACCACGCCCTTCCTCGTGCGCACCCTCCAGGACGGCGTCACCGACAAGGGCATGCCGTCCTGGGAGGACAAGTTCCGGCCCGAGGAGCTCCTCGCCATCGCGTCCTACGTCCGTTCGCTGCGGGGCACGGCGCCCGCCAATCCCAAGGCCCCGGAAGGCAACCTGGTCCCCCGATGAAACCCTCCGAAGCCCCGGCGGCCCCGGAACGGAGCCGGTTCAGGTTCCTCCATCCGGCGGACGTGCGCGGGGCCTGGAACCGCCGCCGCCACGGGGTCTTCGCGGTCCTGCTGCTCATCTACCTCCTCCTGCCCTGGCTCAGGATCGGCGGCCAGCAGGCGGTGCTGCTGGACATCGCCCACCGGCGCTTCACGATCTTCGGCCTCGCCCTCTGGGCCCACGACGCCCCCAAGCTCTTCCTGCTCCTGGCCGCGGCGGCATTCGCCCTCTGCTTTGCCACCGCCGTGTGGGGCCGGGTCTGGTGCGGCTACGCCTGCCCCCAGACGGTCTTCATCACCGCCCTCTTCCGCCGCATCGAGCGCGCCCTCGAGGGCAACCACCTGGCCCGCCTGCGCCTGGAGGCGGACCGGCTCTCATGGGACTGGATCCTCCGGAAGTCCGCCAAGTGGCTGGCCTTCCTGCTGGTGGCCCTCGTCCTCGCCCACAGCTTCCTCGCCTACTTCGTGGGCACCGACCGGCTCAAGGTGGCGGTGCTCCAGGACCCGAAGGCCAACTGGACCCTCTTCGTGGCCATGGTGCTGATCACCGCCTTCGTGCTGGTGGACTTCGCCTGGATGCGGGAGCGCCTCTGCTTCACCCTGTGCCCCTACGGCCGCTTCCAGACCGTGCTCATGGACCGCCATTCCCGGGCCATCGTCTACGACGAGGGGCGCGGCGAGCCCCGCCGGGGCCTGGCGGACCCCCACGCCGACTGCGTGGCCTGCGACCGCTGCGTGCAGGTGTGTCCCACGGGCATCGACATCCGCCAGGGGGTGCAGATGGAGTGCATCGCCTGCACCGCCTGCGTGGACGCCTGCGACGAGGTGATGGACAGGGTCTCGAAGCCCCGGGGCCTCATCCGCTACGACACGGAGGCCGGCCTGAAGGGGGAGCCCCACCGGGCCCTGCGGCCCCGGCCGGCGGCCTACCTCGGCCTCACCGCCGCCTTCGCCGGTGTCCTGACGGCCCTCCTGGCCCTGCGCAGCGACCTGGACGTGGTCGCCTTCCGGGCCGGCGGCGCCCCCTACCAGGAGATCCGGACGGAGGGCGCCGAGCCCCTCGTCACCAACCACCTGCGCTTCGACCTCACCAACCGCACGGCCCGGGACCTCCTGGTGCGCATCGATGTCAGCGACGAGCTCCGGGCCCGGGGCATGGCGGTGGTGAGCGCCGCGAATCCCCTGCCCCTCCCCGCCCGCAGGGAGCTCCGGGCGGACCTCTTCGTGAAGTTCCCCAAGGCCCGGCTCGACTTCGGCAAGACCCCCGCGCGGATCACCTTCACCACCGGCGAGGGCCGGGTGCAGGCCGTGGACCTCACCCTCGTCGGGCCCTACCAGTAAGGTTCAACTCGTCGCCAGAAGCCTCCGCAGGCTCGCGGCGTCCGGGATCCGGAAGCCGTCCGCCCGGGTCTCCACCAGGCCCTGCCGGCCCCAGGCGCTCATGGCGCGGCTGACGGTCTCCAGGGTGGCGTGGACGAAGCGGGCCAGCTCGCCCCGGGAGAGGGCGATGGGCAGGAAGGTCCCGCCGCCCGGCATCTCCTCCCCGAAGCGCTCCGCCAGGGTCAGGAGCAGGGCCGCGAGGCGCTTGGGCACCGTCCCGCAACCGGCGATGAGGATCTTGTCCTGGAGGGCGCGGTTGTGGGCGGCGAGGGCCCGGATCATGGCGGCGCCCCGTTCCGCGTGGTCGCGCAGCGCGTCCAGCACCGCCGGCCCCGGGATGCGCACCACCACCGCCTCGTCGCTGCTGACCAGGGCGTCCGCGGGGTAGGGTGCGCCCGCGAGGACGGCCGCGTCGCCGATGCTTTCCCGCGGGCCGAAGAGGGCCACGATGATCTCGGTGCCGTCGGGGGCGCGGCGGAGGATCTTCACGAGGCCCGAGCGGATCAGGGTGAAGTGGGTGGCGGCCTCGCCCTCGAGCCAGACCGCCTCGCCCTTGGCCATGCGCCGGGTCGTGGCCCGGACCGCGAGGGGCTGGAGCGCTCCCGGCTCCCAGCCCGAGAAGAGGGTGGACCGGGAAAGCGTGCGCTCGAGATCGGAGGCGTCCATGGCCTTCCAGCATGGGGCCGGGGCCCGCAGCTTCCAACCCGGGCCGGCCGGCCGCGGACTTGACGGATGTCAATGCAGGAACCGGCCGGCCACGCGAGGCTGGAGGAGCCGGTCCGCCGGTTCGGAGGTTCCATGGAGTTCACGGCCCGCACCCCCCTCGGCGAGATCGCTTCCGCCTTCCCGCCCTCCATGCGCATTTTCGAGGCCCACGGCCTGGACTACTGCTGCGGCGGGCGGCGGGAGCTGGGGGAGGCCTGCGCGGCCTCGGGCCTGGCGCCCGAGAAGGTGCTGGAGGACCTGGAGGTCCTGAAGGAGGCCGGCAACGTCGCCTCCCGGGACTGGCGGGGGGCCTCCCTCGCGGAGCTGGTGGAACACCTCCTGGCCACCCATCACGTCTTCACCCGCAACGAGCTTGCACGGCTGATGCCGCTGATGACGAAGGTGGCCGGCGTCCACGGCGAGCGGCATCCCGAGCTGATGCAGATCCGCGAGTACTTCAAGGAGATCCACAACGACCTGCTGCCCCACCTGATGAAGGAGGAGCAAGTGCTCTTCCCCTACCTGCTGGCCCTCGACGCCGGCCGGCCCGCCGTGAGCTGCTTCAGCAGCGCCGCCCAGCCCATCCAGGCCATGGAGCGCGAGCACGACCAGGTCGGCGAGCTGCTGCACCGCATCCGGGACATCAGCCGCGATTTCGACCTGCCGGAGGACGCCTGCGGCAGCTACCGCTCCCTCTTCATGGGCCTCGCCGACCTCGAGGCCGACCTGCACCAGCACATCCACCTGGAGAACAACGTGCTGTTCCGGAAGGCCCTGGAGCTGGAAACCGCCAGGGCCTAGGACTCCCGCTCAGTACCCTTCCCCTTCCCCCGCGGGTGCGACCTTGCCGCGGTGGATGCGGAAGACCATGGCGAAATAGAGCGCCGCCAGGGGGAAACCCACGCACCACCAGACCAGCCCCGTGCGCAGGCCGTGGCTGCCGGACGCCGCGTTCGCGAGGGTGAGGTCGTAGGCGGGATCCAGGGTGCTGCGGAGCATCACCGGGGCCACGCAGGCGGCGGTGGCCGCCAGCAGGCCGAGGAGGAAGGCCCCGCTGCCGAGGAAGGCGGCCAGCCAGCGCCCCTTCGCCAGGCCACCGAAGACGGTGGCGAGCCCCGCCAGCGCCACCAGCGAGAAGAGCCAGCCCAGGGGCCGGCCCGGCAGCGCCGCGAAGATCGCCGGATTCACCCATGCGGTGGCCGCGGTGGCGGCGATCCAGAGGAGGACCACGGCGATCCAGAGGCTCCGCGCGGACCGGACCGCCCGTTCATGCACCGGGCCTTCGGTCTTCCAGGCCAGGAAGAGGGCGCCGTGGGCCGCCAGGGCCACCAGGGCGAAGAGGCCCGCCAGGACCGTGAACCAGTCGAGGATGCCCACGGGGTTGCCCGTCCTGAACGTCGTGAAGAAGGCCAGTTCGAAGGTGCCCGACGCGTCCAGGGGCACGCCGCGCAGGACATTGCCCAGGGCCGCGCCCAGGAGCACCGGCAGCAGGATCGAGGCCGCCGAGAACACGGTGTCCCAGAAGGCCCGCCAAAGGGTGTCCGCCACGTGGCTGCGGAACTCGAGGGCGATGCCCCGCAGGATGAGGGACCACACCACCAGGAACATGGCCAGGTAGAAGCCGGAGAAGCCCGCCGCCAGGACCTTGGGGAAGGCCAGGAAGAGGGAGCCCCCCGCCGCCAGCAGCCACACTTCATTGCCGTCCCAGTAGGGGCCGATGGCCCCGAGCACCGTGCGGCGCTCCTCGTTGGTGCGGGCGACGATCAGGTGCAGGGCGCCCGCGCCGAAGTCGAAGCCGTCCATGACCACGTAGAGCGCGACCATCACGGAGACGAGCCAGAACCAGAGCTCAGCCATGGGCCACCTCCCCGCCGGCGGGGGCGGGCCCGTGGGCGATCTCCCGCCCGATGAGGAAGAGGAAGAGCAGGCCCAGCACGAAGTAGAGCCCCGTGAAGCCGATGAGGGTGAAGAGGGTCGAGCCCGCGTGCACGGTCGGCGAGGCCCCCGCCGCCGTGCGCAGCAGGCCGTAGATGAGCCAGGGCTGCCGGCCCAGTTCCGCCGTCATCCAGCCGCAGGTGGTGGCGATGTAGGGGAAGGGAAAGGCGAGCATGAGCGCCCACAGCATCCAGCGCGCGCGGTGGATGAGGCCCTTCCACCGCAGGGCCATGGCCAGCCCCATGAGGCCGATGAAGAGGGTGCCCAGCCCCGCCATGATGTGGAAGGCGTAGTAGAGCAGCTCGATGTGGGTGGGCCACTGATCCTGGGGGAACTCGTTCAGGCCGCGCACATTGCCGCTGAAGGTCCCGTAGGCCAGGAGGCTGAGGACGCCGGGGACCCGCACGGGGTTGTCCAGGCGGCGCTCCTTCACATTGGGCTGGCCGAAAAGGTTGATCTCCGCCCGGGGCCCGCTTTCGAAGCGGCCCTCCATGGCCGCCAGGGCGATGGGCTGGTGCTTCGCCACGAGCTTGCCCTGCACGTCCCCGGTGGGGAAGGCCACCAGCACGGAGGCGATCAGTCCCGCCGTGACCCCGAGGTTGAGGAAGATCCGCGCCTGCGCGCCGTGCAGCCCCTTGAGGGTGTAGTAGGCGCCCACGGCGGCCATCACGAAGGCGGCGGTGACCACGGAGGCCGTCATGGTGTGGGCGTACTGGGCCACGGACCAGGGGTTGAAGAGGAAGGCCCAGAAGCTGGCGAGCTGGAGGGTGCCGTCGGCGGCGTGGGTGTAGCCCACGGGATGCTGCATGAAGCCGTTGGTGGCGGTGATGAAGTAGCCGCTCAGCCAGCTGCCGAGGAAGAGGGCCAGGGCGGCGGCGAAGTGGCGCTTCGGGCCCAGGCGCTGCTCCCCCCACACCAGCAGGCCCAGGCAGGTGGATTCCAGGAAGAAGGCGAAGAGTCCCTCCATGCCGAGGGTCTGGCCGATGACGCCGCCGGCGTAGCGGGAGAAGGCGGACCAGTTGGTGCCGAACTGGAACTCCATGGGGATGCCCGTCACGACCCCCACGGCGAAGTTGATCCCGAAGATGCGGATCCAGAAGCGCGCGGCGTCGTTGAAGGCCGCGTCCCCCGAGCGCAGGGCCCGCGCCTTCAGCACCACGATCAGCAGGGCCAGGCCCATGGTGAGCTGGGGAAACAGGTAGTGGTAGATGATGGTGAACGCGAACTGCAGGCGGTGCCATGCCAGGGGGTCGCCCATTTCGGAGCCTCCGGATCGAGCTTAGGGCCAATCGGGTGGTGAGGAGGGAGGCCGCCGAGGACTGGGCCCGGAGCGGCCTGCGTCGCCTCCCTCTACCGCAAGTCCGCGAGGTAGGCCGCCGCGCCCGTCCCCTTGCCGTAGCCGGTCTTCCGGGCGAGCTCCCCGCCGGCGGGGGAGAGTACGAGCATGGTGGGGAAGCCCGGAACCTTGTACTGGTCCTTCAGCGCCACGAGCCTGGCCAGGCCCGGGTTCGCCTTGACCTTCTCGTCGGACCGCTCCGAGAAGGGCGGATAGTCGAGCATGACGAGCACGTGGCGCTTCGCGAAGGCCGCGAACTCCGGCGAGGGCAGCACCTCCGCGTGCAGCGCCTTGCAGGGCCCGCACCAGGTCGACCCGGTGAAGTAGACCAGGAGGGGCTTCTTCTCCTTCGCGGCGATCTTCCGGGCGGCTTCGAGATCGGAGAGCCAGGCGGGTTCGGCGGCCCCCAGCGCCGGCGCGAGGAGCGCGGGGGCGAGGCAGGCCAGGGAGGCGAGGCGGCGATGGGCCATGGGATTCCTTCCGTTGGGATGAGGGGGGCGGGCTCAGCCCCGGTGCTTCGGATTGCGTTCCCACCCGCCCAGGTTGTGGGCCTGGAAGCCCTGGGCCCGCAGGAACTCGGCCACGGCCTTCGCGCGGCCGCCCACGGCGCAGCAGACCAGGATGGGGGCGTCCTTCGGCAGCTCGCCGAGCCGGGCCTGCAGCTCGTCCACGGGCATGAGCAGGCTGTCGGCGCAGTGCCCGGCCTCCCATTCCCGGCGGCTGCGCACGTCCAGGACGAGGCCGCCCTGCTCCAGCATGGCTGCGGCTTCGGCTGTGGGCACGAAGGGGCCGTAGCGCTTTTCGTGGTCGAAGAAATCAAAGAGGCCCATGCGCGCTCCGGATCGTGCGCTCCATCCTCCCATGGGCCACGGCTGGCGGCCGCCATGGGATAGTAGTGCCTCGGAGGCATCCTTGACCGATCTCTACTCCCGGGCGGCGAAGATCCGGCTCCTGTGCACCGACGTGGACGGCGTGCTCACGGACGGCTCGCTCCACTACGGCGACTTCCAGGGCCACGGGAAGTCCTTCCACGTCCGGGATGGCGCCGCGGTGAAGTGGCTGCAACGGGCAGGCATCGCCGTGGCCTTCATCAGCGGCCTGGACAGCCCCGCCACCTGGAACCGGGCGAAGCACCTGGGGGTGGACGACTGCTTCGCCGGCCACCTCGCCAAGCTGCCGGTGCTGGACCGGCTCTGCACCCAGTACGGCCTGGGCTACGAGGAGGTGGCCCACGTGGGGGACGACCTCCACGACCTGCCCCTGCTGCGCCGGGTGGGCCTGGCGGCCTGCCCCGAGGACGCGGTGGCGGAAGTCCGGGCGGCCTGCCACCTCATCGCGCCCTTGCCCGGCGGCCGGGGGGTGCTGCGCCATGTCGCGGAACACATCCTCAAGGCCCAGGGGCGGTGGGACGAGGTGCTGAGCCAGCACTGAGGGCGGCGGAGCTTCAGCCCGCGCGCTGGCGGTGGTAGTGGCGGCGGGCCTTGGCCCGGTTGCCGCAGCTGGTCATGGAACACCAGCGCCGCCTCCCCGTGCGGCTGCGGTCCAGGAAGAGCCAGGTGCAGTCCGGGGCCTCGCACTCCCGGACCCGCGCCAGATCGGGCGAGGTGAGCAGGGCCGCGGCCGCGCGCGCCACGGGCCACAGGAGGGCTCCGGGCCGGGCGGCGGCTTCCGCCTCCCACCCCAGCTCCTCCCCGAGGCCGCGCAGCTCCAGGTGCCGGAAGGCCTCCCGGAGGCGGACGTTCACCTCGGCCAGGTCCCGCCCCTCCGCCGGCACTCCGCGGAGGCCCGCGGTGAAGAGGCGGAAGAGGGCTTCCCGCAGGCGGCGCGCCGCGTGGAGGACCCGCGCGGCCTCGGGGGGCGCGGCGGGCCTCCCGGTCCCGCCGCCCACGGGCTGGCCGGCCTGGCGCGCGAAGGCCTGCAGGTCCGGAAAGGTCCCCAGGCGATCCGTTTCCGGGCGGGATCGGTCCGCCCAGGTGTTCACGAAGTCGAGGGCGAGGTTGCCCCCGGAGAACTCGAAGACCGGGGAAGGAGCTGGAGGAGCGGGCCGGGCCGTCGCCATGGCGCCAATATAACCCTTTTTCGAGTATTGACAGGTTAGATCCCACAATTACCATTACCCTTCACAGCACCCCATGAGGTTGGTCATGCTGACCCCCACGCCTTCCGAATCCCACGTCCTGGCGGACCAGCTGGAACGCGCCTTCCGGGGCGGCGCCTGGCACGGTCCCTCCCTCGCGGAGCTCCTGGACGGCCTCGGGGAAGCCGCCGTGGCCGCGCGGCCCGCCCCGGGCCAGAATTCCATCCTGGGCCATGTGGAGCACCTCGCGTTCTGGTTCGACGAGATCGCCCGGCGCATCGCCGGGCGGAACGGGGAGGCCCCGGGCCGGGAGCCCGCCTGGAGCGACGAGGCCGGGGACGTGCGGGCCCGCTGGGTCGAGGCCCGCCGGCGCCTGGAGGAGGGCCACCGCCGGCTGCGGGAGGCCGTCCTGGGCCTGGACGGGGAGGCCCTGGCGCGGGTGCCGCCGGGCACGGAGACCGACATCCGCGGCATGGTCCTCGGCTCCCTGCAGCACACCGCCTACCATGCGGGACAGATCAGCCTGCTGCGCCGCCTGGGGGAGGCCCGGGCGGGGGTGCAGCCATGACCCCCTCGGAAGCTCGGACCCTGCAAGTCCTCTCCGCCAAGCGCGAACACCTGGCCACCCTGGCGCAGGGTCAGTCCGACGGGCGGCTGGTGGAGCTGCTGCGGCGGGTGGACGCGGCCCTGGGCGCCATCGAGGTGGGGGACTGGGGCCTCTGCGCGGTCTGCCGGGACCCCTTCACGGCGGCCACCCTGCGCCAGGACCCCCTGCGCTCGGTCTGCCTGGAATGCCTCGCGCCCCCGGAACGGCAGGCCCTGCAACGGGACCTGCACGCCGCCGCCCGGACCCAGCACGCCCTCCTGCCGCCGCCGGCCCTCGCCTGGCAGGGCTGGGAGCTCGCCTACCTGTGGGAGCCGCGGGGCGTGGTCTCCGGCGATCACGTGGACCTGATCGTGCCCGAGGCTCCGGAATCCCCCCTGCACCTCCTGCTGGGGGATGTGGCGGGAAAAGGCGTCGCGGCCTCCCTGCTCCAGGCCCACCTGCACGCCCTCTTCCGCGCCCTGGTGCCCCAGGGCCCCTCCCTGGGCGGCCTCGTGGAGAAGGCCAACCGGCTCTTCGCCGACGCGACCTCCGCCGCGAGCTACGCGACCCTGCTGGCCCTGCGCCTGGAGGTCTGCGGGGACCTGGCCCTGGTGAACGCCGGGCATCCCCGGCCCCTGCTGGCGGATGCCCGGGGCGTGCGCCCGGTGGAGGGGGGAGACCTGCCCCTGGGGCTCTTCGCGGGCTCCGCCTACACGGAGCACGCCCTGCACCTGGAACCCGGGCAGACCCTGCTCCTCTACACGGACGGGTGGACCGAGGGCGCGGTGGAGGAGGAGGAGTTCGGAATCGGCCGGGCCGCCGCGGCCCTGCGCCGGGCCGGCGCCCTGCCCCTCCCGGAGCTGCTCCACGCCTGCCGCGCCGACCTGGAGGCCTTCCTGGGCGGCGCGCCGAAGGGGGACGACCTCACCCTGGTCGCCCTGCGCCGCGCGGCCGGCTGCGGCGTGCAGTGAAGCCGGACTGACCGGCCCTCAGCCCGCGGGGAGGGCGCGAAGGCTCGCGTCGAGGTGTTCCGCCACGCGGTCCGCGGCCCCGGGCTCCCCCAGCTTCGCGCGGATCGCCGCCACGTCCGCGGCGAGGGCCGCGCGGGCCCCCGGCGCCAGCAGGGCTTCCAGCTCGGAGGCCAGGCGCGGCGCATTCACCTCGCCCTGCACCAGCTCCGGGAAGACGCCCTTCCCCGCCACCACGTTGGCCAGGCCGAAGTGGGGCAGCTTCACGAGCCACCGCGCCGCGGCGTAGGTGAGGGGGCTGAGGCGGTACACGATGGCCATGGGCGTGCCCAGGAGCGCGGTCTCCAGGGTGGCGGTGCCGCTGGCCACCAGGGCGGCGTCCGCGTAGGCCCGGGAGGCGTAGGTAAGGCCGTGGAGGATGCGCACCGGCGCGCCGTCCAAGAGGGCCGCCACGAAGCCCTCGTCGAGGGTCGGCGCCAGGGGAAGCACCCACTGGCAGCGGCTTCCCCAGGCCTTCGCCAGCTCCGCCATGGGCGGGAGCAGGCGCCGGACCTCCCCCCGGCGGCTGCCGGGGAGCAGGGCCACCACCGGCCGCGCGGGATCCAGTCCCGTGTCCCGGAAGAAGGCTGCCCGTTCCACTTCCGGCTGCACCGCCTCCACCAGCGGATTGCCCACCCAGATCGCCTTAACCGGGAAGCCCGCGAAGAGGGCGGGCTCGAAGTCGAAGAGGCAGTAGAGGGTGTCCAGGATGCGGCCCAGCTCCGGGATGCGCCCCTTCTTCCAGGCCCAGACCTGGGGGCACACGTACTGGTGCAGCTTCACCGCCGGCATGGCCTTCCGCAGGGCCCGGGCGAGGCGCAGGTTGAAGCCCGGATAGTCGATGAACAGGGCCGCGGCGATCCGCTCCTCCGCGGCGGCGGCGAGGACGCCCTTGAAGAGGCGGTTCAGGGCCGGCAGGTGCCGCAGGACTTCCACGAAGCCCACGACGCCGAGATCCTTCACGTCCGCCAGCCGGCGGTCGAGGAAGGGCGCCATGAAGCCGCCGCCGATGCCGATGATCCGCAGGTCCGGGCGGCGCGCCTTCAGCGCCTTCAGGATCTCCGAGCCATGCAGGTCCCCCGATGCCTCGCCGGCGACGACCAGGAGCGTCGTCAACGCAGGCGCTCCCGGTCCAGGTGGGATCCGAACACCACGCCCTCGTCGGGCACGATGGGCCGGCCCAGGGCGTGGGTGGGCCGCTCCGCGGGGAAGAGCACGCCGGGATGGCGGGCCGCGAGCTCGGCGAGGCGGGCCTCCAGGTCCGCGGCGTCCCTTCCGGGCACCGCCATGTTCCAGCGGTAGCCCGTGGCCTGGAGGGGCCGCAGGTCCGCCCCCGGGGAATGCACCGCCGTCAGCAGGCGATCGCTGAGGGCTTCCAGATCGCCTTCCACCGAGGCGTCCCAGCAGAAGCCCACCGCCTCGCCCCTTGCCTCCTTGAGGCGCCGCGCCAGACCGGCGGCGGAGCCGGGCTCGGGCCGGAGCGCGACCTTCACGCCCCGGCCGTGGGCCTGCTCCAGGATGGCTTCCAGGGTGCGGAAGAAGCGGGAAGCCCCCCGGAGGCCCGAAGGTTCGGAGGCGCGGAGCACCAGGAAATCCGGTTCCAGGCGGGCGCCGAGGGCTGCCAGGGCCGCCAGGGCCAGGCCATCGCCCCAGGGCTGGGCCGGGAGGTGGAGGGCGTGGACCGCCAGGCCCCGCAAGGAGGCGGCCGCCCACCCAGGATGGGGGGCTCCGTCCAGCTCCAGCTCCACGTCCCGGAAGGCCTGGAAGGCGGCGGGATCCTCGACGGCGGGCAGCAGGGGGACGAAACGCATGAGATCATGATGCTCCAGCGGAGGCGGCCATGGCCCGGGTTTTCACCCTTCCAGAAGCCCAGGAGCTCATGCCCCTGGTGAAGCGAATGACCCTGCCGGCCTACGAGCTGGCCATGGGCCTCGCCAGCGACCTCGAGACCGCGGAAGCCGAGGGCCGCGAGGACGACGCCGAAGCCCTGCGGGAGCGCATCCAGGCTCTCGTGGAATCCTGGGCCGAAGGCATCCGGGAACTCGGCGCCGACGTGAAGGGGCTCTGGCTCGTGGATTTCGACAGCGGCGACGGCTACTGGTGCTGGGCCCATCCCGAGGAGGCCCTGGACCATTGGCACACCTACGAAGGGGGCTTCCGCTCCCGGGTGCCCGCGGACCAGCGGCCCGTGCCCGCCGCCCACTGAGCCCGTGCCGAGGCCCGGGAAGGACCTGCCCGACCCGGACGATTCCCGGCGGGACTTCCGCGCCGCGGTGATGCGGATCGTGGCCCGAATCCCCGAAGGCAGCCTCGCCAGCTACGGCCAGGTGGCCGCCCTGGCGGGCTTCCCGCGGCGCCCCCGGCAGGTGGGCATGGTGCTGAAGGGGCTGCCTCCGGATACGGAACTGCCCTGGCACCGCGTGGTGAACACGAACGGCTACGTGCCATCGAAGGGCCGCTGGTGGGGCGCCCTGGAGCAGATCGCGCGGCTGAAGGCGGAAGGCATCCCCGTGGACGCGGAGGGCAACCTCGACCTCGAGGCCCACCGCTGGGACGGGAAGGCGCGAAGGCTCCCGCGGAAATAGAACGTCCAGTTCACCGCCCCGTCACAGCGCTTCCGGATGCTGGCAGCATGCGCCACACGATGAATGGAGAATCCATGAAGCGAACCTCGACCCTCGGCCTCGCAGCCCTCCTGCTGGCGGCCACCGGCACCGCCCAAGCCCAGGCCCCCAAGCTCAGCGGCCTCCTGCAGGTCTGGTATTCCCAGATGCTCGACCACAACCTGCGCCTCAACGCCAAGGAGCCCGGCGGCTACTACAACCTCCGTTCCGAGTTCCAGGAGAACTCCTTCGGGATCCGCCGCTCGGAGATCAAGTTCGCCGGCAGCATCACCGAGGACGTGGACTACGAAGTGATGGTGGATCCGTCCATCAACACCGGCACGTCCAATCCCTCCATCCTCCAGGACGCCGCGATCCACTGGAAGATCGGCAGCGGCTTCGACCTGAAGGTCGGCCAGTTCAAGAACCTCCAGACCTTCGAGGGCGTGCAGTCATCCAGCGAGCTGCTCTTCGCCGAGCGCGCCATGCTGGCCCGCCAGTTCGGCGACAAGCGCGACCGCGGCGCCGCCTTCAGCTATGCCGGCGGAGATCCCAAGCGGTTCGCCTTCAAGGGCACCCTGGCCTTCTTCAACGGCCTGAACGACTCCGTGGCCGGCAAGGGCAACGACACGAACGCCCAGAAGGACTTCGTGGCGCGCCTCGAATTCACCCTGGACAAGACCCATCGCTTCGGCGCCTACACCCTCCAAGGGGCTACGGACCAGGCGGACAAGGGCGCGCTGGCCGCCAAGACCTTCCAGGGGGCCGCCGGCGCGGTTCCGTCCGCGGCCTCCATCCTGGACGCCAAGGACAAGACCACCAACCTGGGCGCCTTCTACGTCTACCAGGACGACGTATGGCTCCTGTCCGCGGAGGTCATGACGGGCCAGCTCGGCCGCCGCTACGCCTCCGTGGGCACGGCCGGGAACGCATCCCGCCAGCACCTGGACCAGAAGT
Source organism: Holophagaceae bacterium (assembly GCA_044229575.1). Taxonomy (GTDB): domain Bacteria; phylum Acidobacteriota; class Holophagae; order Holophagales; family Holophagaceae; genus JADJVL01. Next base: position 66,617 of record JBGAST010000002.1, read on the forward strand.
ACCTGGGGACCTGGGTGAGCGGTGCCTACACCACCGGCCACCACACTTTCGCCCTTCGCTACGACAGGGCCAACTACAACACCGGCGACGACTGGTACACGGCCTTCAACCCCTACACCCAAAGCGCCCCGGGCGTGTCCACGGGGAACGACTACACGCCGGAGTTTTCCGAGATCTCCGCGGGTTACACCTACGCTTTCAAGCCCGAGAAAGTGAAGGCCGCCAACCTCAAGGTGAACTACATTTCCCGCTCCAAGAATGTCCTCCGGCCCCGCACCGGCCAATCCGGAGAACAGGGCGGCGACACCCTCCTGGTGGCCCTCCAGGTCGCCTTCTGATCCCGGCCGGATCCAGGAACGGCGCGCCCTCCGGGGCGCGCGGTTTTTTTAGCGTCCGGCCCCCGGACCCGAACCTGTAAAATGGAGAATTCGCCGGGGGCTCGAATGAAGGTGCGCGTGCTGGTGTCTCTCAAGGCCGGGATCCTGGATCCCCAGGGCAAGGCCGTCGAGCAGGGCCTCCACGGCTTCGACTTCCAGGTGGACCACGTGCGCATCGGCCGCCTCATCGAGATGGACGTCCCCGCCGGGACCCCCGAGGACGCGAAGGCCGCCGCCCAGGCCATGTGTGACAAGCTCCTGGTGAATCCGGTGATGGAGAAGGCGGTCATCGAGGTGCTGGGATGAGGGTCGCCGTCCCGGTCTTCCCGGGCTCCAACTGCGACCACGACGCCCTCCACGCCTGCGGCACGGTGATGGGCTGGGATACGATCCCCGTCTGGCACCAGGAGACCGCGCTGCCCGCCAACACGGACCTGGTCTTCGTGCCCGGGGGCTTCAGCTACGGCGACTACCTGCGCTGCGGGGCCATCGCCGCCCTCGCCCCCGTCATGGGCGACATCAAGCGCCACGCGGAGAACGGCGGCCTGGTCTTCGGCGTGTGCAACGGCTTCCAGATCCTCTGCGAGGCCCAGCTCCTGCCCGGCGCCCTGCTGCGCAACGACACCCTGCGCTTCATCCACAAGTGGGTGCACCTGCGGGTGGAGCGCACCTCCCTGCCCTTCACCTCCGCCCTGAAGGCCGGCCAGGTGATCTGCGTGCCCATGGCCCACGCCGAAGGCAACTACACCCTCGACGCCGCCGGCCTCGCGGACCTGGAGGCCCGGAACGGCGTGGCCTTCCGCTACTGCGACGGGGCGGGCAACGTGGGCGAGGATCACACCCCCAATGGCGCCGCCAACGCCATCGCGGGCATCACGAACCTGCGGGGTAACGTGCTGGGCATGATGCCCCACCCCGAGCGCGCGGTGGAGGCGGCCCAGGGCGGGGTGGAGGGTCTGCCCATCTTCCGGAGCCTGGCGGCGGCCTTCACGCGGGCCTGAGGGACCGGCCGCGGTTGTCCGAAGGCCGGGATGGAGGAGTCAAGGTTCGGTGCCGGCGCGGCCTCAGTCCGGCCCCACCCCGCGGGAGGCCGCGTTCACGGTGGGTCTGTCGCACCGGAGGCCGGTCGTGCGGGGCAAGCGATCCCGCCCCGCCGGATTCCGCGGGCGGGTCCATGGGACAGAACCCGCGTCCGGGCGGTCGGAGCTCCGGCCCCGCTCAGGCCTTCCGGAACCCCAGCAGCTCCCGCAGCCGCGGGGTCACCGTCCGGCTGACTTCCAGTTCGACGCCCTCCGCCACGCGCACCTTGGCCCGTCCGTTGGGGAGGGAACGGTGGCCGATCACGGCTTCGGGACGGAGCAGGATGTGGCGCTGGATGCGCATCATACCCGCCGCGGGGAAGGCCGATTCCACTTCGGAGAGGGCGTTCCAGGGCGCCCGGAACTTCTTCCCCCCGCACCACGCGAAGACCGCCTGCTCGATGACCTCGAAGTGGGAGACCTTCCGGAACTCCAGGAACAGATGTCCGCCCCCGGCCCGGGCCGGGAAACGGCCCGCCTTTGGCATCACAGGCTCAGGCTGGGGAAGCTGCGGGGCCGCGTCCGCTGAGGCCCGCAGCTTCCGGAGGGCGAGCTGCTGGCGGATCTTCTCGATGGATTTCATCAGGCGATCCTGGAAGACGGGCTTCAGGATGTAGTCCACGGCATTGGCGTCAAAGGCGCGCACCGCATGTTCCGCGAAGGCGGTGACGAAGACGACGGGGATGGGCTCCGGCAGGTCCGCCATGGCGTCCAGGCCGGTGCCGCCGGGCATCTCGATGTCGAGGAAGAGCCCGTCCGGGCGCAGGCCCTGGTCGAAGGCCTCCAGGAGGGATTCCAGGTCCCCCAGCTCGGCGAGGACCTCGCAGCCGGCGTTCCGGAGCAGCCGCGCCAGGCGCCGGCAGGCGATGGGCTCGTCGTCCACGACGATGAGGCGAAGCGGGTTCTTCAGGTCTGAGGCCGGCATGGGCGCTCCCGTCAATGCGCCAACGATTCGGCGGAGGCGAGGTTCGGGAAGGCGCCGGGGTCCGACCGCAGGGCCGGGCTGAGGCGGTCCAGCTGGATGCGGACCTCCGCCATGGTCCAGGCGCCCTCGCTCTGGAGGGACAGCGTGGCGCCGTCGCCGTAGGCCATGGCGAGGCGCCCCCGCAGGTTCCTGATTCCGATGCCCGGCGGCGCGAGGAGGGGCTCGTCCAGGCTCCGCCCCGAATTCCGAACTTCCAGGACGAGGACGCCGGTTTCGCAGCGGCCGGTGATGAGCAGCTCCCCGCCCTCGCGGGAGGCGGCGATGCCATGCTTCACCGCATTCTCCACGAGGGGCTGCAGGATGAGGGGCAGGGTCTGCAATCCGTCCAGGGCCGGCTCCCAATCCCAGCCGACCCGCAGCCGCTTCTCCAGCCGCATGGACTCCATGCTCAGGTAGTCCTGCACCAGGGCCAGTTCCTCCCCGAGGGCGAAGGTGTTCGCCTCCGAGGCATGGAGGACCCGGCGCAGGAGGCTGGACATGGCGCGCACGTTGGTTTCGGCCTTGCCCGGATCCTCCTGGATGAGCTCTGCGAGGGCATTGAGGGCATTGAACAGCACGTGGGGGTGGAGCTGGCCCTGGAGCTGGCGGTTCTGGGCCTCGGCAACCTGGGCGCTCATGGCCCGGCGCTCGTGCTCGTTCCGCTCCCGGCCCGCCACCAGGTTGCCCACCAGGAAGATGGCCGGGCCGTAGAAGCAGAGGTGGAGCATGTACACCACCAGGGGCTGGGGCTTTCCGCCCGCCAGCTCCAGGACCGCGTTCTCCGTCAGCACCAGGGCCGAGACGAAGGCTTCCGAAAACAGGAAGGCCTGGAGCGGAGCCCGCCAAGGGCCCGGATTCCGGCCGGAGCGGCCGCTCCACTCCCAGGGCAGGGGGGCCAGCCAGATGATGGCGAAGTAGAACAGGAAGGCGGTCGAGAGCTCCACGAGCCTGGACAGCAGGGGCGACGGCCACACGAACACGAAGAGGACGTACAGGGAATAGACGAATGCGAAGGCGCCCCAGAAGCTGGGGCGCCGGAGCCGGCCGTGGAGGACCGAGGAGAGTTCAGCGAGGGTCATGCCCAGCCTCGATGGAGCGCCCCTACTCCGTGGGACAGTTCCGCAGGAAGGACATGGTGCTCGGGAGCCAGCAAAATCGGGATGCGCCGCCCTCGACGTGCTTCGCCTGCGCTTCGTCCAGCTTTCGCAGGGTTTCCTTGCTCAACTGGAGCTTGAGTGTCTTTTCCATTCCAGATCTCCTGGTCGGTTCAAGGTGAAGGGATCAGCCTACCCAGGGCAGGCCGGCGGACCCGCGTTGAATTCTCCGCGGTGTCCTCAAGATTCGGCATTGCAGGGCTTGGGTTCAGCAGGGAACCTGCGGCGCCGGCTCACAGGTAGGCTTCCACCCTCCCAACGGTGGCTCCACTTCCCCCGAACCGTTGGATTCTCCCCTTGAGCCCAGGGATCCCCTGATGCGCCCCTCGCTGGGGTCGTCGGACAGAGCCGGGATGTTGGGCCCCTGGGGCCGACCCAGGAGACGGTCCCGCTCAGCCCGGGTGTCCCAAGCCCCGGTGGGTGAACGGATGGGGCCCAACGACCCCGGTGAGCGGCTGACGCGGCGACCACTCCCTTGCGAGAAGGGCCTTCCCATCCCAACCGGGTTTCAATCCGGCGCTGGAAAAAACCCGTCATCCGTGCCGCATGGTATGCCATCCTTCCTTGGCAGCTGGACAGGCTCCGGCGGTTTTTCCTAGGAGGGCGCCATGGCCGATACGGAAAGCCAGAACCTTCTGATCCGGGTAAGCGGTCCCCTGCGGCTGGTGCAGCTGAAGAATGACCCCATCCCGCCCAAGGCCCTCCCCAGCCGGGACGCGTGGACCCTGCTGCACGCCACCTCGCCCATCCGCGTGTGCACCGACGAGGACCGGGAGGAGGGCATCATCCGCCGGGGCGACCTGGCCATGCTGCTGCCGGGCTTCCAGCACCTGCTGAAGCGCCACCAGCCCGCCCAGCCCTTCGGCTACACGGCGCTGCAGCTGGAAGGCCCCTTCCCTGAACCTCTCCTGACCGCCCTTCAGCATCCCCCCCGCAAGTGGCAGGAACAGACCTTCTCCGTGTTGCGCAGCCAGAGCCTCAAGCAGCTCTTCGGCATCTTCACCACGGAGCTGGCCAATCCCGACGGCGTGCAGCTCATGACCCGGGAGCTCTTCCTCATCCTCCTGGGCGCCGAACTGGCGCGGCTCACGGAGAAGGAGGACCGGAGCCGCTTCCCCTACCGCCTGAACCGCTCGACCCTGCAGCTGGTGCTGGACCACATGGAGGCCCACCTGGGCGCCAAGAACTCCGTCACCGAGCTGGCCGGCATGGCCCGCTGCACCCCGGACCACTTCATCCGCCTCTTCCGGGAGGCCACCAGCACCACGCCCCACCAGTACCTCATCGAGCGCCGCCTCCAGCGCGCCGTCACCCTGCTGGCCAGCGGCGAGCGCCCCAGCGACGTGGCCAAGATCCTCGGCTTCTACGACGCGTCGGCCTTCACTCGGGCCTTCAAGCGCAGGTTCGGCGTGCCGCCGAGCGAGTACGCGCAGGAGGCCTACGACCGTCAGTTCCCCAAGAAGAGCTGAACGTCCGGCATGGACGCCCCCTCAGTAGTGATAGGGCGTCTTCTTCGTCCAGGGATCCTTCGGAAAGCGTTTGTGGAGGAGCTGGAAGGCGCGCTTCGAAAGCTTCGTCGTCTCCTCGCTGCCGCAGGCGGCGCCGGTGCGGGTGAGCTGCACCGCCTGGTGCAGCGCCTCGGGGATGCGCGGATCGTCGGGATGGACCGCCTCGAAGGCGAGGATGGCCTTGCAGTGCAGATCCACGGAAGGACCGAGGGCCTCGATCGCCGCCTGCTCCTTCGCCGCGGCGTCCTGCTGGGCCTTGGCGAGCACCGGTAGCCCGGCCTCCTTCTCCGGCGTCTTCGGGAAGCAGGCCCGGTTCCGCGCCCGGCCCGCCCGCAACGCCAGGATGAAGGCGCGGCCTGCGGGCTCTTTCTCGGCCAGCCACGCGTCCACCTCGTCGGGCTTCCTGGGATCCGCTTTGTGCAGGGCCTTCACCAGATCCTCCCGTCCTGAAAACAGCGCCTTTTCCAGGGCCACGGAAGGCAGGCCGAGCAGCTTCGGAGTGGACGCATCCAGCGCGGCGTCCTTCAGCGCGTCCAGGGGCACCAGAGTTTGCAGGCGAAGGCGGTCGGCCTCATCCGTCTCCTCGGGCTTGGCGGGATCGGGCGCGTAGGTGCGGCTGCTGCCTTCGCTGAAGCCGGCGACTCTCTGGGGCAGGACGGCGATCCAGTCCCTGAAGCTCTTCGCGCGCTTCTGCTGCAGCTGCCGCAGCAGGTTGAAGAGGGTGGGCGGCAGGTCCGGCAGGGCCTGGAGCTCCGCCGTGATCCGGTCCGCCTCGGCGGTCCTGCCCAGCTCCGACAGCAGGCGCGCGCGGTGGTAGGCCGCCGTCTGGAAGGCGGGGCTCTTCCCGTCCACCTTCGCCGCGGCGTCCAGCAGCTTCGCGGTGCCGGAATCCTTCGCGCCCGCGTGGGCGAGGGCCGCCACGAGCCAGGGCTGGGTGGGCGTCTTCTGCCACCGCGCGAAGGCCTCCGGCCCCTCCCCGCTGAAGGCGCGGATCCAGTCCCCCAGCTCCTCGCCCAGGGGCGCCATGGGCTTGGCGGTCTCCGGGGACTCGGCGTCCCAGCCCGTGATGCGGTCCCAGGCGTAGGTGTAGTTGTCGAGGCCGTCGTGGAAGTCCGCCACGGGACCCTTGGCGGCGAGGCGCGCGCCCAGGACGGCCACGTACTTCGGCGGATCGGCGAGGTAGGTCACCCGGTCCAGCAGGGCCCTTGCGTCGCCGTGCACCGCGGCACGCTTCGGGTCCTTGAGCAGGGCTTCCAGCGAGGCCTTCACTGCTGGCAGCTTCAAAGGCTCCTTCGCGGCCTCCCGGAGGCCCGCGCGGGCGGCGAGGTAGGCGCCCAGATCGCTCCAGGGCGAGGTCCGGTCCGCGGCGAGGGCGGCGAAGCCCGCCTTCGCCTCCGGGAGCTGGCCCAGGTGGAAGCGGGCGGCGGCGAGCTGGTAGACGCGGTCCTGCCGGTACCAAACAGGAGCGTTCGCGGGCGCCACCACGGGGAGGCTGCGGCTTTTCTCGCCGGAGAAGATCTCGTCCTGGCCCTTCACCCAGGCCAACACCCAGGGATCCTTGGCGCCGTGGGCCTTCACCCTCGCGTCCAGGGTCTCGGCGGCCTTTGCGTAGACACCCTCGCCGAGCTGCGCGGTGGCCACGTAGTTCGCGTCCCAGCTGTGGGGCGAGGCCAGCTTCGGCTCGCCTTCCACCACCGCCTTCCGGGCGGCCTTCCAGCGGCTCCGGCCCGAGTCGTCCCACAGGTCCCGCCGCACCGAGTCCTTGCGCTCGGGCCCGAAGCCCTCCCGTTCATGCCAGAGGCGCAGGGCGTCCTGCTGGGCCTGTTCGTCCAGTCCCGCGCCGCTCAGGTGCCGGTAGGCGACCACGAGGTAGGAGCGCGCGAAGGTGGGCTGCACCAGGCCCAGGTCGCCCTTCGCGAAGGCTTCGAAGTGCCCGTGGTCGGGGAAGAGCGTGTGCACGAAGATCGTTTCCGATCCGCCCCCGCAGGCTTCGAGGGCCCGATCCGCAGCCATGAGCAGAGCGAGGGCCGCGACGGCGGGCACAGCGCGTCGGGCGAGACGGTTCCATCGCGTCATCGGTCCAGCTCCTGAAGTAGGCTTGCCACATTCTCCTCCGTCCAGGGGCGGCCCTGGAAGACGTAGATCCGGCGCTCCCGCCGCCAGGCCGCAGGCACCATGTCCCGGGGCTCGTCGGTGCTGAGGCCCAGCGCCCCTCTGGCCAGGTCCACCCGGAAGTCGCGGCCCCGGCGCAGCCCCTCGCGCACCTTCACCGCGCCGCCGCCCATGCGGAAGAGCATGGGCACCGCCTCGTCCGCGGGGAGGTCCCGGAGCCACGGATCCTCGCTGCACCAGGACGCCAGGGCCGTGATGGAGACCGGAAGCAGGGGATGCTTCGCCCGCAGATCCTCGAGCAGGGCGCGATAGAAGGCGCGCTCCGAGACCTTCGCGTCGAAGTCGATCTGCAGCGCGACCACCCGGGGGAGGGCGAAGGCCTCCTCCAGTTCCCGCAACAGCGCCTCGCGCTGGGAGGCGTCCAGAACCGGCGCTTCGCGGACGTCGCCGTCCACCCGCACCACCGCCATGAGCGGCGTCCCCTCGTCCACTTTCAGCGGCGTGATGCGGGGCCGCATGAGCACGCGGTCGCCCCGGAGGAGCACGTGCTTGGCGTAGAAGGCGACGCCCACGTTCCGGCCCTTCAGGAAGCGCAGGTCCTGGGGCTGCTCCCAGGCCCAGAGCACGCGCAGGGGGAAGGCCGCGAGGCGGGAGGGCCCCTTGCGGTGGCACGAACACAACGCGAGCGCCACGAGGGCGCCCGCGCTGAACGTTCGGAGGGAGGTCATCCCTCCAGCTTAGGGCCTTCTACTTCGCCTTCGCCTTGGCCGGCATGCAGTCGCCGCACGGCTTCATGCCCGCCTTCTTCGCAGCGGACTTGGAAGGGAAGTCCACCTTCGTCCCGGCCTTCTCGATCTCCTTCACCCACTTGCAGTCGGGCATATGGAACATCTTGGTGTCCTTGCAGCCCACCACGGGAATGGCCTTGGGCATTTCGCCCTTGGCGGCCTCCGCCTTGGGGGCTTCGGCCTTGGGCGGAGCCTTCTGCTTGTCGTCGGCGCGGGACGCGGCGGCCAGCCCGCCGGCGAGGCACAGGCCGAGGGCCAGGGTACGGAACAGGTTCATGGAATCTCCTTTGCGCGAAATGCAGTCCCAAGGGTAGGCCCAAGGCCCGCGCGGGCAATGCAAGATTCAGGCAGGCAGGGTCCGGAGGAAGCGCGGCGCCCGCCGCGCCTGCGCGGCCTGCTCGAAGGCGTAGCCCAGGCGCAGGAGCACGCCTTCGCTCCAGGCCCGCCCGAAGAAGGAGAGGCCCACGGGGAGGCCGTGGACGAAGCCCGCGGGGACCGTGAGGTGCGGATAACCCGCCACCGCTGCGGGGCTGGAACAGCTCACGCCGCCCCGGTCGCCGTTGACCACGTCCACCAGGGCCGCGGGACCGGCGGTCGGGCCCAGGAGGGCGTCGAGCCGGTGCTGGTCCATCAGCCCGTCGATGCCTTCCCGTGAGAGCTTGCGGCAGGTTTCCAGCGCCTTCAGGTAGGCGGGATCCGTAAGCGGACCCTTCTGCACCGCCTGGAGCATCCACTCCTGGCCGAACCAGGGCATCTCCCGCGCCTTCTCCCGGAGGTTGAAGGCGACGAGGTCCGCCATGCTGCGCACCTTTCCGCCCCGGGCCGCCAGGTAGGCGTCCAGGTCGGCCTTGAACTCGAAGAGCAGCACCTCCAGCTCCGCGGCGTCGTAGGCGTCGTCCTTCAGCTCCACCTCCACCAGGGTGGCGCCCCGGGCCTTCAGCACGGTCTCGGCGCCGTCCAGCACGCCGTCCACGCCGGGATGGCGGCCCCGCAGGTTCTTCAGGACCCCCAGGCGCGCGCCCCGCAGCCCCTCCGCATCGAGAAAACGCGTGTAGTCGGCCTCGAGGCGGCCCGCGGCGGCGGCGGTGGCGGGGTCCCGGGGATCCACGCCGGCCATGGCCGACAGCAGCAGGGCCGCGTCCCGTACGGTGCGGGTCATGGGGCCCGGCGTGTCCTGGCTGTGGGCCAGGGGGATGATGCCCGCCCGGCTGCAGAGCCCGAGGGTGGGCTTCAGGCCCACGATGCCGCAGGCGGAGCTGGGACTGACGATGGAGCCATCGGTCTCCGTGCCGATGGCGGCTACGCAGAGGCCCGCCGCCACGGCCACGGCGCTGCCGGAGCTGGAGCCCGAGGGGTTGCGGTCGAGGACGTGGGGATTCCGTGTCTGGCCGCCCCGGGCGCTCCAACCGCTGTTGCTGCGGGGCGAGCGGAAGTTGGCCCATTCGCTCAGGTTCGTCTTGCCCAGGAGCACGGCCCCCGCCGCGCGGAGCCGCGCCAGCACAAAGGCGTCCCGGGCGGGAGCGGGCGCGTCCAGGAGGGCGAGGGAGCCCGCGGTGGTCTTCATGCGGTCCGCGCTCTCGAGGTTGTCCTTCACCAGAATCGGCAGGCCGTGGAGGGGGCCGCGGGGGCCTTTCGCCTTGCGCTCCCGGTCGAGGGCCTTCGCGAGGGCGATGGCCTCGGGGTTCAATTCGATCACGGAGCGCAAGGCCGGGCCCACCGCGTCCAGCTTCCGGATGCGCGCCTGGAAGGCCCGCACGAGGGCTTCGGCGGTCCAGGCGCCAGAGGCCAGGCCCGCGGCCAGGGAGGCACAGGTGGAATCCTCCAGGGCGGGCAGGGACCGGTGTCTCGACTCCGCGAGGAGCGGCGCGGCGCCCAGGACGAGGCCCGCGGCCAGGAAGGCGCGGCGGTCGAGGCCGGAAGGCGGTTCCTGGGTGGACATGGGGGCTCCGGGGTGTGGGGCCATTGCACCACAGGTGACCGTTCACCGGCGCGGCTTCGCCCTTCGCCGATCCCCGGCGGCGGGCGGTTCCCCCGGGCCGCACACTGGCCCCTGCCGTCGGAGGACCCCGTGAAGACCTTCCTGCTGTGGTGCATCCTGCTGATCCTCTGCTGGCCCCTGGCCCTCCTCGCGGTGATCGCCTACCCCTTCGTCTGGCTGCTGCTCCTGCCCTTCCGAATCGTGGGGATCACCGTGGAAGGGCTGCTGGCCTTCCTGCGGGCGCTCTTCCGGTTGCCGGCCCGGGTGGTGGGCGGCTGATCCGGTCTCAGTCCCCGGAGGTCCGGGCCCCCAGGGATTCCTGGAGCGGGCGGAGGTTCCGGGCCAGGTTCGGGTTCTCCGCCAGGGCCCGCTGGAGGGACCCGGCGGCCCGGCGGGCGTAGTCCCGGCCGGGGGCGCCGGGGAGGGCCTTCGCCAGATCCGCTTCCACCCTCGCCTGGAGGGCCAGCCGGCGTCCGGGATGGGGCAGTTCCGCCAGCCAGGGAGGGATGGATTCGGAGCCGCCGCGCTCCCCTGAATGCTTCCTGCGTCCCGCCGCCGCCAGCAGGGCGAGGGCCTCCCGCAACTGGGGTTCGGGATGGGCTGCGCTCCTTGCCTGGACCAGGAGCAGGCGGGCCCGGCGCTCGGCCACTTCCGCGCTGCCGGGCAGGAAGGCCTCGGCCGCCTCCAGCTGCCGCCCGACCTCCTCGCGCGCTCCCGGAACTTGGTTCCCCTTCTCCTGCAGGAGCAGGATCCCATCCACCCAGTGCAGCCTGGCCTGGAAGGCTTCCCGGTCCGACGGGGCTCGGGCCAGCTCCCCGCGCAGTGCCTCGAGGGCCGCTTCGAGTTCCGCCTTCGGTGCCAGTCCGGCGCCGAAAGCCAGCCGACTCCGCCAGGCCCGCAGGTGGCGGGCCTCCAGGGTCGCCAGGGGCAGCTCCGCGAGGCGGCGGCCCGCTTCCCCGAGGGCCTCCTCCGCGCCGCCGCCCCGGAGGAGGCGCGCTTCGGCGATGCGCAGCCAAGCCCGGGCCATGAAGCACCCGTAGGTCTGGGGGGAGAGCTTGCCGCGCCCCCGCGTCACCCAGTCCATCACGCGCCGCAGCAATGGTGTGGGGTCGCCGCCGGCTTCGAGGAGCAGCTCGTCGAAGCGCAGCGGCCGCCGGGCCCACTCGACGCGGGGATCCTCTTCCACCGGAAGGCCCTGGGCGGCACGGTCCTCTTCGTCCAGGACCCGCTTCCAGTCCACCCGGGCGATCCTCCCCGCCAGGGCCTCCACCAGGACCTGGTCGAAGGCCTCCTCCACCCGAGGGAGCTTCCCCCCATGGAGCCAGGCCTGCAGGCGGCGCCCTTCCGCCAGGGGAGCCGCGATGTCCTCCCCCCGCTCCATGCGGCGCATGCGCAGGTCCAGGCGCAGGAAGGCCGCCTTGGTGCCCAGCAGGCTCCGGTGGGCGGGGGCGAGGCGCAGGCCCCTCGCCAGCCATTCCTCCGTGCGCGCCGTGGCCTCCGGCGATTCCGGGAGGCTGCAGGCGGCCAGGAGGTGCCACCGGCCCGCCATGCCCCGGTAGACGTCTGGACAGCTCGGCGCCAGGCGGAGGGCCTCGCGGAAAAGCTCCTCGCTGCGGGCCAGGTGGCGCCGGATCGCCTCCGCCGACGCGGGGCCGGGGATCCGGGGCCGCTCGCCGGCGCCCACGGCGTAGGCGGCGATGAGCCCCTCGTCCAGGGCGATGATCCAGGCCTGGTCCTTCACCGCGTCGGCCTCGTCGATCCAGGTCTGGAAGTCCCAGGGCCGGGCCTCCCGCTCGGCCCTCAGCAACCGGAGCATGTCCGGATAGTTCCCGTCCGCCTCGGCGAGGGCCACCTGCACATGGGCGTAGCCGCGTTTCCGCCGCGCCGGCCCCGTCTCCGCCAGGATGCGCCGGGCCGGTTCCAGGTAGGCGCCCTCCAGGTAGGCCATGAGGCGGTCGCGTTCCATCGCGTCCCGGGGCACCTGATTCTGGAGCGCACGGTAGCGCTGGATCTTGCGCTGGGCCATCTCCCAGCGCAGGGGCGCCGTCCGGAAGCCCAGATCCCAGGCGCGCTGGAAATGGTCCAGGGGCGGCGTCTCCCCCATCAGGGCGTGGGCCCGTCCCAGGGCGTAGTGGCCCGGCCCCTGGGCCGTCCGGCCCCCGGCGGCCATCTGCTGCCCCAGGGCCTCGATGCGCGCGTGGGCCTGCTGCAGGTCCGGGCCGAGGTCGTGGGGGGGCTGGCTGTAGACCCGCCCGAGGAAGTTCTCCAGCTCGTCCACCTCCTGCTCGAAGCGCTGGGCCCATTCCCCCTGGCGGCGGTTGAACCAGGCCTGGTGGCCCAGGAGCGCGGCGGTGGCGAGGACCGCCGCCAGGCCCGCCGCCGCGGTCCAGGCCAGGGGACGGTTCCGCCGCATCCACTTCCCCAGGCGGTAGGACCGGGAGGCGGGATTCGCCTGCACGGGATGCCCGTCCAGGTAGCGCTGCAGGTCGTCCGCGAGGGCCTGCGCGCTGTCGTAGCGGAGGAGGGGATCCTTCTCCATGCATTTCGCGACCACGCGCTCCAGGTCCAGGGGGCACTCGGGCCAGCGCCGGCGGAGGGGCACGGGCGGATCCTTCGCGATGGCCGCCAGCAGGTCGGAAAAGCGCTCCGCCGGAAAAGGCAGCGCGCCCCCGAGGAGCACGTAGAGCACCACCCCCAGGGAGTACACGTCGCTCCGCCGGTCCACCGCCGCCATGTCCAGGCGCAGCTGCTCGGGGCTCGAGTAGGGGGGCGTGCCCATGGGGCAGCCGCCGGGGCTGGGCGCGCCCTCGCTGCGCACCATCCCGAAATCCGTGACCAGGGGCGTGAGGCCGCCCTTCCCCCCGCGCTGCAGCAGCACGTTGCCGGGCTTCAGGTCCAGGTGCACCAGGCCCACGCGGTGGGCGGCGTGCACGCCCTCGGCGAGGTCCCGCACGATGCGGATCCGGGCGGACAGCTCCAGGTCCGGCGCGGCCTGCGCCAGGGTGGGCCCCTCCACCAGCTGCATGGCCAGGAAGGCCTTGTCGCCCTTCCCGGCGATCTCGTAGATGCGGCAGACGTTGGGATGCTCGACCTGGGCCTGGGCCCGGGCCTCCGCCAGCAGGGCCTGGGGATCCAGGCCCGGGCCGGCCTTGAGGAACTTCAGGGCCACCCGCCGGTTGAGGAGGGCGTCGAAGGCCCGGTAGACCCGCGCCGTGGCGCCTTCGCCGATGAGGACGAGGTCGTGGTAGTGGCCGCCGGCGGAGGTGAGCGTGTCCTCGTCCTCCACCTGGAGGTCCGTCCAGGACCCGGGCGCGTCCTCGCCCTGGATGGCCGCGAGGGCCAGGGCCTCCACCTCCGCGAGGCTGAGGCGGCCCTCGGCCATGAGGGCGTCGAGGCGCGGACCCCATGCGGACCTTCCCGCCCCGGCGCCGGCGGATGGATGTCCCCCGGAACGTGTCCCGTCGAGCCAGCCGCGGGCCTCGGCCAGGGCCAGGATGCGGCGTTCGAGATCGAGGGAGAACATGGCTGGGAAGGGTTAGCATGAATCCTCACTCATGCGGAATCCATGCGGCAGCGCGACCTGGGCCTGAGGCTCGATCCCGGCGGAGGCGGCACCCTCGTCCAGCGCATCGCCCGGGCGGTGGAAGCGGCCATCGTCGAGGGGCGGCTGCGGCCCGGGCAGGCGCTGCCAGGCTCCCGCGCCCTCGCGGCCGCCCTGGGCGTGACCCGCAACACGGTGATCGCCGCCCTCCAGCAGCTCGAGGCGGAGGGTTGGCTCGTCGTCGAGCCTAATCGGGGCACCTTTGTTCCGAAGCGCCCGCCCCGGCCCGGAGGCCAGGGGAAGGCGCCGGGTCCCAGGCCGTCGGCCTCCCCCGGCTTCGATCTCCCGAGCCGGCTGTCGCCCCTCTCCGCCGGCCTCCTCGGCGCGATCAACCTGGCGGACGGACTGCCGGATCCGCGGCTGGCCCCCACCGAAGCCCTGGCGAAGGCCTACCCGCGCGCCCTGCGGCGCCACGGCGAAGAGCTGCTCCAGTACGGCGAGCCCATGGGCAACCGCCTCCTGCGGGACTCCCTGGCCGCCTGGATCAGCGAACGCCACGGCCTTCCGGTGCCGGCGGAACGGATCCTGGTGACCCGGGGCAGCCGCAGCGCCCTGAGCCTGCTGGGCGCCGCCCTGCTGCGGCCGGGCGACCGCATCGCCGTGGAGGAGCCCGGGAACCGCGGCGCCTGGGACGTGCTGGGCCAGGGCGGCCGGGTGGAGCTTTGTCCCCTGCCCGTGGACCGGGAGGGCCTCTGCCCGGGTCCGCTGCAGAGCCTGCTGGAGAGCACCACCCTCCGGGCCCTCTACCTCACGCCCCGTCGCCAGCATCCCACCGCCGCCGCCATGGGCCCCGCCCGGGCGGGGACCATCCTCGAGCTGGCCGCCGCCCATCGCGTCGCCATCCTCGAAGATGATTACGACGGGGCCTTCCAGTACCGGGAGCCCCGGACCCTGCCCCTCCTGGCCCTGGACGGCACGGGGCAGGTGATCCACCTCGCCTCCCTCTCCCGGCTGCTGGCGCCGGGCCTCCGCCTGGGCTTCATCGTCGCGCCGGAGGGGCTGGCGGAGCGCCTGGGCCGGGTCCGCCAGACCCTGGAGTGGCAGGGGGACCGGGTCCAGGAATGGGCGCTGGCGGACCTCATCCGCGATGGCGAGCTCTCCCGCCACCTCCGCCGGGTGGCGCGGATCTATGCCGCCCGGCGGGATCACCTCGCCGGACTGCTCCAGCGCGAGTTCCCGGAAACCCTGGCCTTTGATCTGCCGGAGGGCGGGCTGGCCTTCTGGCTGTGCGTGGCGAAAGGCCTCGATCCGGAAGCATGGATCCTCGCGGCGAAGGGCCGGGGCCTGCTCCTCCACCCGCCGCGCCACTTCTTTTCGGGTACGCCGGGCCCCTTCCTCCGCATGGGCTTTGCCCAGGCCGACGAGGCGGAGCTCGGGGAGGCGGTGGTCCGGCTGAAGGACGCCCAGCCCGCGCGCTGAACCGGACCCTTGGCCGAATCGGAAACCGGACCTGTGGGGTCGCTGGACAGGCTCCTAACTTGGATCTCCGAACCCCCAACCCGAAGGCCGCCCTCCATCCGGCGCCCCTTCCCCACCCACCGGCTCCATCCAGGCGCCCAGGAGATCCCATGAAGCCCGAAAAGAAGCTCAGCCTCAACAAGGAAACCCTCAAGGCCCTCGGCCAGGAGGAGGCCCACCAGGTGGCCGGCGGACTCACCCTCTACGCCTGCACCACGATCTGCTACCGCGTCACCATGTACGGTGCCTGCAAGACGGATCTGTGCGGCGGCACCACGTCCCGCTAGCGGGGCTTGCGGAGCGGCCAGCGCATTCCTGGACGGCCCGCCAGCCCCGCTTGTGCCGGCCCCGGCCTAGGACGCCGGAGCACGAAGGAAAGGGCCGCCCACGCGGCCCTTTCCTGTTCACCCCAGGGCCCGCTCCAGGGCCGCCTCGTGGATTTCCGCCAGTTCCGCCGCATCGGCGTCCAGCAGGGGCTGGCCATCCACGGCCACGGTCACCCGCGGGCCGCCGGTGGTGCCGAGCTTGGCGAAGGGCACGCGGTGGGTCTCGCACAGGGCCTTGAGGGCGCTCTCGCCGTCGGGGCTCACGCTCGCGACGATGCGGCTGGCGCTTTCGCCGAAGAGGAGGCTGTCGAGGCGAAGACCGCCGCGGCTCAGCATGAGCTGGCAGCCCATTCCGCCGCCGAAGGCGGATTCCAGGATGGCGGTGAGCAGGCCGCCCTCCGCCGTGTCGTGGGCGCTGCGGATGAGCCCGAGGCGGATGCCTTCCCGCGCGCAGGCCTGGAGGCGGAACTCGTCGTCCAGGCGCAGCTCCGGGCAGGGCCCGAAGACGCGGCCCGCGCGCAGCTTGAGGTATTCGGATCCGCCGAGCTCATCGCGCGTCTCCCCCAGGAGGAAGATGCCATCGAAGGGGGCGCGGAAGCCGGATCCGCAAAAGCGGTTGCCGACCCTGGCGAGGGCCGTGGCGTCCGGCGCGTTGACGTCCACGGGCAGAGCCACGTCCTCGATGAGCCCCACGGCCCCGATCATGGGCGTGGGGAAGATGCTCACGCCCTCCGTGTCGTTGTAGAGGCTCACGTTGCCGGAGACCACCGGCACGCCGAGGGCTTGGCAGGCCTGGCGGATGCCCAGGGTGCCCTGCTCGAAGGCCCACATGTTCTCGGGCTTTTCCGGGTTGCCGTAGTTGAGGCAGTCCGTGAGACCGATGGGCTCGGCGCCCACGCAGCTCACGTTGCGGCAGGCCTCCGCCACCGCGTGGGCGGCGCCCCAGAAGGGATCCAGGTGGGCGTAGCGGCCGTTGCAGTCGCTCTTCATGGCCACGGCCTTGCCCGTGTCGCGGCCGTCCTCGCCCTTGATGCGGATGAGCCCCGCGTCGCCCCGGCCCTGCATGAGGAGGGTGTTGCTGCGCACGGTGCCGTCGTACTGCTCGAAGATCCAGCCCTTCGAGGCCACCGTGGGCTGGGCGAGGAGTTGCCGAAGCGTTCGTTCCACCTCGGCGGGCTTCAGGTCGACCGGCATGGGCTCGGCGTTCAGCGCGTCCAGCCACTCCGGCCGTGATCTCGGGCGATCGTATTTCGGCGCCGCATCGGCCAGGGGCTGGATGGGCAGGTCGATGACCTTCTCTCCGTGCCACATGCCGATGAAGCGGCCGCTGTCCGTGACCTCGCCCACCACCACCGCGTCCAGGCCCCACTTGTGGAGCACGCGGACCACGTCCGCCTCGTGCCCGGGCTTGGCCACGAGGAGCATGCGCTCCTGGCTCTCGCTGAGCATGAGCTCGAAGGGCGTCATGCCCTCCTCTCGCATGGGCACCTGGTCCAGGTCCAGGCGCAGGCCCGTCTCGGCGCGGCTGGCCATCTCGAAGCTCGACGAAGTCAGGCCCGCGGCGCCCATGTCCTGGATGCCGATGACCCAGTCCGTGGCGAAGAGCTCCATGCAGGCTTCCAGCAGAAGCTTCTCCGTGAAGGGGTCGCCGACTTGCACCGTGGGCCGCTTCTCCTCGCTGCCCTCGCCGAATTCCGCCGAGGCCATGGAGGCGCCGTGGATGCCGTCCCGGCCGGTCTTGGACCCGATGTACATGACCTTGTTGCCCACGCCCGACGCGTAGCCCCGGAAGATCTTGTCGGCGCGCAGGAGGCCGAGGCTGAAGGCGTTCACCAGGATGTTGCCGTTGTAGCAGGCGTCGAAGGCGCAGTCGCCCCCCAGCATGGCGATGCCCATGCAGTTGCCGTAGCCCGCGATGCCCGCGGCCACGCCCTTCACGAGGGCCTTCATGCGCGGCGCGTCGAGTTCCCCGAAGCGGAGCGAGTTCAGGTTGGCGAGGGGCCGCGCGCCCATGGTGAAGACGTCCCGCAGGATGCCGCCCACGCCCGTGGCCGCGCCCTGGTAGGGCTCGATGAAGCTCGGATGGTTGTGGCTCTCCATCTTGAAGGCCACCGCCCAGCCGTCGCCGATGTCCACCACGCCGGCGTTCTCGCCGGGACCCTGGAGCACCCGCGGGCCCTCCGTGGGCAGGTTGCGCAGGTGGATCCGCGAGGACTTGTAGGAGCAGTGCTCGCTCCACATGGCGCTGAAGATGCCGAGCTCCGGGTAGGTGGGCGTCCGACCGTCCAGGAGGCCCAGGGCCACCTGCCATTCGTCACGGCTCAGGCCCAGCTGGAGGGCCAGGGCCTCGTTCACTTCAGGGTCCGTCATCAAGGCCATGGCAGCGCTCCGCGTATGCGTATTCTAGCGGCCCTCAGAACCCCGAAATGCCCTGTATTTTCAGGCCTTTCGCCCTCATACTGATCAGCTGCCATGGCGAGACCGGCCCCCAAGACCCTCCTGCTCTACAGCGCCCCCAAGTCCGGCTTCGGGGACGAGTGGATGACCTTCCTGCCCATCGGCCTGGGCTTCCTCCAAGCCATGCTGAAGACCCAGGGCTTCCCCTGCCGCCTGGCGAACCTGAGCGGCAAGACGCGGGCGGAGATCCTCGCCTACCTCAGGAAGCAGAAGGCGGACGTCGTCGGCGTCTCCATGTTCACCTTCAACCGCAAGCGCTGCTACGAGCTGCTGCGCCTGGCGAAGGAGGCCTGCCCGGAGTGCATCACGCTCGCGGGCGGCCCGCATCCGACCCACCTCGCCGCGGAGGTCTTCGAGGACTGCCCGGCCCTGGACGCCATCGTGAAGGGGGAGGGCGAGCCCATCCTCCTGGGCATCGCGGAGCGCCTGCAGGCGGCGCCCGGCTCGAAGCTCTGGAAAAAGACGCCGGGACTGATCCTCCGCGCCGAGGAAGGCTCCGGGCTGGTCGAGACCGCCTCCCAGCCCGTGCTGGAGGACCTGGACGTCA
The DNA here is from genome assembly GCA_044229575.1 of Holophagaceae bacterium. Classification (GTDB taxonomy): domain Bacteria; phylum Acidobacteriota; class Holophagae; order Holophagales; family Holophagaceae; genus JADJVL01. The sequence goes on from JBGAST010000002.1 coordinate 84,966, forward strand.
TGGGGGCGCCGGTCCGCCACTTCGAGGCGGACTTCCTCGATGACATCGGCCAGCTCGCCTACATCTCCACCAGCCGCGGCTGCCCCGCCACCTGCAACTTCTGCAACACGCCGGAATTCTGGGGCACCTCCATCCGCTTCCGCGGCCCAGAGGCGGTGCTGGAGGAGATGCGGCTCCTGCGGGAGAAGCACGGCCTCACCTACTACTCCTTCCGGGACGACACCTTCACCGGCAACCGGGGCCGCATCCTCACGCTCATGGAGCTGATCCAGGGTTCGGGCCTGCATCCCCTCTGGAACTGTCAGTCCAGGGTGAACCTGGTGGACGAGGACCGCCTCGTGGCCATGAAGCGGGCGGGCTGCGAGTTCATGCAGTTCGGCGTGGAGCACGGCAGCGAGAAGGTGCTCCTGCTCCTGGACAAGGGCACCAGCATGAAGCACGTGCGCCAGGCCCTCGGCCTCGTGCGCAAGGTGGGCATGAACCTGGGCATCTACCTCATCACGGGGATCCCGGGCGAGACCTGGGAGGACGTGGAGCTGACGGCGCAGCTCATCCGGGAGGCGAAGCCCCACGACGCCCAGCTCAGTCCCCTCGCCCTCTATCCGGGCACGCGGATGTACGACCAGATCCGCGCCGAGGGCCGCATTTCGAAGGAGTTCTTCCGGGAGAGCGGCGACGCGGAGATCTTCGCGCGGCAGGACGCCCATACGGAAAAGGCCCTGACCTTCCTGTACCGGGAGATCGAGGCGGTGAAGGGAGCGGCCCGCTACACGCCGGCGGAGTTCGCTGAGCAGAAGAAGTGGCTGGGCTTCTGCGCCGTCACGAACATGCTCTGCGGCGAGGCGGCGGAGGACACGGGGCGCCTCCTGGAGGCCGAGGCCGAGTACGCCGAGATCATCCGCCGCGAGCCCGGCAACTTCTGGGGCTTCATGAAGCGGGCCCTGCTCTTCGAGAAGCAGGAGCGCATGAAGCTGGCCAAGGCCGATCTGGAGGAGGCCTTGGCCCTGGCGCCGGGCAATCCCGAAGCCACGGAGCTGGCGGGGCTCTGGGGTCTGCGGCTGAGGAAGGACCGGGTCCGCAAGCCCGCCCTCGGCCCGGTCGCGGTGATGAAGGGCGCCAAGGACTTCCTGTCCCGGCCCAAGGCCTGAAGGCCCGCCGGCGGATCAGCGGCCCTTCGCCTGCTCGCCGGAAAGGGTCATCAGCGTGCTGCTCGCCCGGGCCACGAGGTTGTCCTGGTCGTCCCGCACGTCGCACTCGGCGAGCCCCGTGGTCCGCCCCCGCTTCACCACCCGCGCGACGGCCCGCAGGCGGCCGGTCCAGAAGGGCCGCAGGTAGTTGATCTTCAGCTCGAGGGTCGTGAGGGTGGACTCGTCCTCCACCCCCGTGGCGTAGGCCATGGCCATGGCCGCGTCCGCGATGTCGCACAGGATCCCGCCGTGAAGCGTGCCCATGGGGTTGGCGTGCCGGGGCCCCGCCTCCAGGACGACCTCCACCTCGTCTGGCGCCACGCGCACCGGACGGAATCCGATGAGCCCGGCGACGGGCGGCGCCACCCACTCGCCGCGCTGGAAAGCCTGCACGAAATCCGACATGGGGGACATGGAGGGAGCCTTCGAGGGATTGAAGCCTAGGAGCCCGCCGCCGCGGGGCCGGCCTGCCGGCGCGCGGCGAGCCAGGCCGCGCCCTTCAGCGCCAGGAGGCCCACGAGCAGGGCGAAGAGGGGTCCGTAGGTCAGGGGGTCCTCGGCGAGGGGAAGCCCAAAGCCCTTGAGGAAGCCCACGAAGATGAGCACCATCCCGGTGCGGTGAAGGAGCTTCCAGCGTTTCGCCCCGAGCCACGCCACGGCCCGGTCGCTGGAGGTGGCCATCATGAGGAAGATCCAGAAGTAGAGGAATCCGCCGGGGAGGAAGGCGGCGAGGCCGCCCAGCCTGCGGGAACCGCTCTGGGCGACCAGCAGCAGGATGGCGCCGAGGTGGTAGAGGTGGGAGGTCCCGAAGGAAAGCCCGAGGTAGCGGCGGTTCCGGAGGAGGTAGCGGGAAAGGCGGCCCGGGGACAGGACCTGCAGGGGTGCTGCGAGGAAGGCGAGGCCGTAGAGGAGGAAGGACGTGCGCGCCGTGGCCCGGATGGCGAGGCGGAGGCCGGGGGCTTCCAGGCCCGCGGAGGCTGCGACGATCGCGAGCATGACGCCCACGGTGAGGGCGGTCCAGCCGACGAGGATGGGGCCGTTTCCCATACCGTGCGTGCGTGTCATGGCGGCTCTCCTACCCCTCGGCACTCCAGCTTGGCAGCACCCGGAGCCTCCCGCGAAGGATCCGTCCGAGGCCTCTGCAATCCATTCGTCTGGGCGCGTCACGGACGCCCCATCCACGGAAACCCATGGATTGAGGTGATCCATGCCCCTGCCCCCGATGCCCCCGCCGGCCGTCCAGGAGGCGCTCCGCGCCGAGGCCACGCCCGAAGCGGCCGCCCTGCGCGCCTTGAAGGAGGGCGCGATGGCGCCGGACTTCACCCTGCCCGGCGCCGACGGGAAGCCCGTCACCCTTTCGGCCCTCCTCGCCCGGGGCCCCGTGATCCTCACCTTCTACCGCGGCGCCTGGTGCCCTTTCTGCAATGCCCACCTGAACGGCTTCCAGAAGGCCCTCGGCCGCTTCCAGGCCCGGGGCGCCACCCTCGTGGCCGTGTCGCCCCAGCTGCCCGAGAAGGGCGAACTGAGCATCCAGAAGAACCAGCTCACCTTCCCGGTCCTGAGCGATCGCGGCCTGAAGGTGGCCCGCGCCTTCGGCCTGGTCTTCAAGGCCCCCGCGAACTACACCTTCCTTCCGGAATTCAACGGCGAGGCCAGCGGCGAGCTGCCCCTGGCCGCCACCTTCGTCATCGGGAGGGACCGCAGGATCCTGAAGGCCTTCGCGGATCCCGACTACCGGAAGCGCGCAGGCGTGGAGGAGGTTCTGGCCGCCCTGCCGGATCCTCCGCGGCCCTGAGGCCGCCTCAGGGCCGGTAGGGCTTCGCGAGCACCCCGTCCCAGGTGGCGAGGGCCGGCTTGGGGAGATCCGAGGAGTCCCAGAGGCCGTCGTACTGCCATACCGTCGCCAGCTCCTGCGCCTCGGGGGGCAGCTGCGCGGTGAGCTTGTCGTAGTCCACGGCCACCCAGTTCACCACGAAGGCGAGGCGATGGGCCTGGGCCTGGTCCAGCAGCATGGAGAGGTAGCGATCCTGCAGCACCGGGGAACCGGTGAAGGTGTAGTGAAAGGCGGTGAAGGGCTTGGACGGAAAGCCGGTTTCGGCGATGGCGACCGTCCGGCCCGTGGCCGCCGCCAGGGGCCAGAGCGGGTCCAGGTAGGAGGCCGGCACCTCCGGCGCGACCCAGGGTCCGTAGGGGTAGAGGCTGATGGCGAGCAGGTCGCTGGAGGCCATGACCTCGCGCACCGCCTGCTGCTGCAGCGCCTGTTTCCCCTGGGACTCGCTGGGATAGCCCTGCAGGTGCTCGTACTGGACGGTGACGAAGACCGGGAGTGTCGGGCGTTCCTGCTTCAATTGCGCATGCACGGAATGGTTGAGATCCAGGTACTGCGCCCAGCGCGCCGGATCGAGGCTCGCGAGGATGTTGCACTCGATGCCGATGGCCAGGAAATCGGGGTTGAGCTCCCCGATCGCCGCCCGGCAATAGGCCAGGAAGGCCGCCTTCACCCTGGAATCGTTCAGGGGGAGCTCCGCCCACTCCGGCGGCAGGGGCGCATGGTCGGACTGCTCGGTGGCCAGGTCGGCCAGGCCGGACCGGGCGACGTTCAGGGGGGTCAGCGCCAGGTAGAAGCGCTGGCCCTGGCCCGCCTGGGCCCGCACGCTTCGCCAGTTCGCCAGGACGCGGGCCGGCAGGGGCTGGCCTGCCCCCGCCTGGATCCACGGCACGCCCTCCACCTGGTGGTAGACCGCGAGATCCATGTGGGCGCGCTTGGACGCGTACATCCGTTCGATCTGCGCCGTGTCGAAGCTGGGAGGCCATTGGGAGCTGCCCAGGAGGAAGGGCCTCGACGGCGGGGACGGCGGGGGCGGGGGGCCGCTCCCGCCCCCGCCGCAGGCGAGGAGGCCCGCGAGCAGCAGGCCGGGAAAGAGGTGGCGCCACATGATTGAAGCTTATTCCGCCGCCCCGGCGGAGTGTCAAGAGGGGCCGGGATGCCGGGCTTCAGCTCGGCAACATGATCGTGAAGGAGCTCCCGAGGTTGAGCTGGCTCTGGGCGAGGACGCGGCCCCGGTGGGCGGCGACGATGTTCTGGACGATCGCGAGGCCGAGCCCGACGCCTTCGGCTGTGGGGCGTTTCCGCGCCTGTCGGTAGGCGTCGAAGATGTAGGGCAGGTCCTCGGCGGGGATTCCCGGGCCCGTATCCATCACCCGGATCACGGTCCACTGCACGCCGGCGTCCACACCGGAGCCGGTTTCCATGGAGGCTTCCACGGTGACGCGCCCTCCCTTGGGGGTGAACTTGACGGCGTTGCCCACCAGGTTCGCGATGGCCCGCTCCAGTTTCCCAGCGTCCCCATGAACCGGACGGAGATCGGCGTGCGGCGCCGATTCCAGTCGGAGCCCCTTCTGGGCCGCGAGGTGGGCATGCCCTTCGACCACGGAGGCCAGCAGCTCCTGCATGTTCACGGGCGTCGACTCCAGCAGCACGTCCCCGCTTTCGAAGTGGAAGATCTCCAGCATCTCCGACAGCAGGGTGTTCACCTTCTCCATGGACTTGACGGAGGCCTTGAGGAGCTCGGGAGGGATGGGCTGGCTTTCGGTCACGCAGTCCAGCAGGGCCTGCCAGATGGTGAGGGGCGATTTGAGGTCGTGCACCAGCATGGCGTTCATGCTGGCCTTGATGTCGTTGATCTCCTTCAGCTTCAGGTTCGCGTCGAGGAGCTTCGCGTTCTGGGCCTCGATCTCCCGCTGCAGGCGGCTGAAGCGGATGTGGTGCTCCACTCGGGCCACCACCTCCTCGATCTGGAAGGGCTTGGGGATGTAGTCGCTGCCCCCCGCCTGGAAGGCCTTCACCTTGTCCAGGGCCTCGTCGTGGGCGCTCACGAAGATCACGGGGATCTTCCGCAGCGCCGGGTTCGCCTTGAGGGCCTCGCAGGCCTGGTAGCCGTCCATCTCGGGCATGGAGATGTCCATGAGGATGAGCTCGGGAGGCATGGACTCCGCCGATTTGAGCGCCATCCTCCCCGAAGGCGCCGCCCGGACCCGGCAGCCCTGCCCCTTGAGCAGCCCGGCGAGGAGATCCAGGTTGTTGGGGTTGTCGTCCACGATGAGGACGTCGGGACTGGGGTTCAGCATGTCGGCTCCCGGGTCAGCAGGTCCTTCAATTCTTCGAAGCGGTACCGTTTCGCGAGCTCACGGATGGGCTGCACGCCGGCTTGGGACGCGAGGCCGTCGAGGATGCCCAGGATCTCGTCGAGGTCCCCAATGTCGAGGGCCCGCAGCAGGGCTTCCCGGGCCGGCGCGGGCCAGGCCGGCACCTCCCCCAGGTCCAGGGCCGCGGACGCTTCCGGACGCTCGGCGGCGACGGGGATGAAGCGGAGGCCCAGGTGCCGCTCCAGGCAGTCGGTGATCTCCTTCGCCTTGAACGGCTTCCGGATGTAGTCGTCGAAGCCCCGCGCCAGCACCGCCTCCCGCTCGTTGTCCAGCACGCTGGCGGTGAAGGCGGAGACCGGAAGCCTCGCCAGGGACAGCCTGGCCTCCCGCTCCCGGATCCGGCGGATGACTTCGAAACCGTCCATCCCCGGCATGCGGATGTCCAGGAAGACGAGGTCGGGGCTGTATTCCTCCACCATTTCGAGCGCGGTCGGGCCGTCCGCCGCCGACAGGGCGGAGAGGCCGGCCTCCTCCAGGACCCGCGCGAGGAGGTCCCGGTTCTCCTCCCGGTCGTCCACCACCAGGATCCGCGCGGTGCGCTGGCCCGGAGCGAGGACGCCGGCGGATTCCGGGGCGGGCGCGGAGGCGAGGGTCGCCGCGTACGGCAGCGGAATCCGGAAGCTGAAGCGGCTGCCCTGCCCCACCTCGCTCTCCACGCGGATCTCTCCCCCCAGAGCCTTCACGATGGCCTGGCTGATGTGCAGGCCAAGCCCCGTCCCCTCGCTGGCTCCCCGCCCCTGCGCGGCCTGGGAGAACCGCTGGAACAGGGATTCCAGTTCCCCCTCCGGGATGCCCGGTCCCGTGTCCGCGACGCAGAAGCGGCCCTGGCCATCCTCCCAACCGGCTTGCAGGACGATGCTGCCGTGATGAGTGAACTTGGCTGCGTTCCCGAGGAGGTTGATCAGCACCTGCCGCAGCTTGTTCTCATCACCCTGGACCCACTCAGGATAGTTGGGCTGGATGTCGAGGCGGAGCTCGAGCCCCTTTTCCTGGGCGCGGATCCGGATGATGTCCTCGATGCTGCGGAAGAGGACCGACGGCGCGAAGGCGATCGGCGCGGGGACGATGCCCACCGCTTCGATCTTCGAGATCGTGAGGACGTCGTTGATCAGCTCGAGGAGATGCTCGCCGGAGCGCTGGATGCGCCCCAGCTGCTCCTCCACGTCGGGTTCGAGGCCCTTTCTCCGGCGCAGCAGCTGGGCGTAGCCCAGGATCGCGTTCAGGGGCGTGCGGAGCTCGTGGCTCATGTTGGACAGGAAGACGCTCTTGGACACGGAGGCCTGCTCCGCCTTGATCATGGCCTGGGCCAGGTCTTCGCCCCGGTCCTCCAGCAGGCGGATGAGGTCCCGCGAAACGCTCAGCGCCTCCTTCAGGCGTCCGCGCCAACCGTGCTGGACCAGCGAGGTGAGGGCCAGGTAGAGGTTGGACGCGAGGAGGATGAACGACTTCGCGAGCTCGGCGGGCCAGGAGTCGGCCTGGCCGAACCACCGCATGTACCCGAGATAGGCCAGGGGAAAGAGCACCGACGCCACGACGGAAACGCGGAAGGACGACAGGGCGATGAAGGAGATGGGCAGCAGCATCACGGGGAGCAGCAGGCTCCGTCCGCTGCCCGACACGTGGATCGTGAAGAGGACCAGGAAGATGTCGGCGCAGAGGATGAGGTTGCCCAGATCCACCCGGTCGACCCGCTTGTACAGCAGCCGCACCAGTGCGAAGCAGGCGCCCCAGTAGGCCAGCGCGGGGGGCAGGAACCGCAGCAGCCTCTGGACGGGAGGAGCCCCTTCCAGCGCGGCGTGCATCACGACCATCAAGGCCAGGAACAGGATGGCCACGAATCTCAGGAGGGGCACCTGGAAGGCGTGGTAGCGGAATTTCCGCTCCAGCGCGTCGGTGTGGGCCTCGTCCGGGTTGATGGAAAGCTTGAGGCCCTCCGGCGCCAGCCATCGGGGCCAGTACGACTCGAAAAAACAGGCGATCCATCCTGTCTCCTCGGGAGGAGTGAACTTCCGGTTTTCCCCGATGTCGGGCGGCGTCATGGCGATCCAGGTGGTTGCTGGAATCATCATCCAGATCGGGGAATTTATCTTCCCCAGGACGGTTTTTCACACTCCGCGGGATGGCAGGCCTGGGCCTCGCCCTCTCCGGCTCCGACGGCCGCGGCTGGCCCATGGGAGGGAAGCCGCGGGTTCCGGCTATTCCCTTCCGGAGAAGGGTTGGGCTCAAGCGGGCAGCCGCCCGATCCAGGCTTCGCAGAAATCCGCCACTTCCTCCCAGCCCTCCTGGCCGAGGATGAAATGCGTCCTGCCCGGAAAGGACTTGAAATCGGTGATGGAATCCGGCCTCTCATACTTCCGGTGGTTCCGGCGGTTGAGGCTGGCTGGAATGATGTGGTCCGCTTCCCCCGCGATCAGCAGCAGCGGCGCCCCCGGCTTCCTGAACGCCACCCGGGCGAGGCGGGTCAGGGACTGGAGGGGGACCCTGCGGGACTCCGGGACCACGTACCTCGCGTAGGCCTCACGCTGAGCCTGGAGCGGGAGGCCATTCATGAAGGCGTACTGGAAGCGCCGGAAAGACATCTCCACCGGCCGTCCCGGAGGGGCGAAGGGGTGGATGTGGCCCCAGTTGGCTTTCAGGAAGGACCAGGATGGGGTGAAGAGGCCCGCCGGCGGCGCGGAATCCAGGGCGATCCCCGCCGAGGCGAGGCCCCGCTGCAGGAGGAGCTGGACGATCAATCCGCCCATGGAGTGCCCCACCAGCACGGGTTTCTCGTGGAGACTCCGGATGAGCGTTTCGTAGCGGTCGAGGACGTCGGCCAGGCTCAGGCGCCCGAGGCGCGGGTCCGGATGCCGGGCCCTCAGCGTCTCCACGACCTCGTCCCGGCCGGGCCAGGCGGGCGCCAGGCATCGGTGGCCCCGGTCCCCGAAGCGCACGATCCACCCTTCCCAGCAGAGGGGCGTCATGTACATGCCGTGGATGAACAGAAGGGTCCGGGGAGTCATGGTTCCATGTTCCCCCGTTCCGGGCATGCATGGAACGCTTCGGAAGGCGGGGATCCTGGCCGTCGCGGCCGCGCCGGAGCTAGGGTGTCCGGCCGGGATCGCGGCCTGGAATCCAGGCTTCCACGAGCCTCGCCGCCTGCTCCAGCCTGGCCGCCTGGCTGCCCTCGATCCAGTGGAAGGGGACGTTCCTCGATTCCAGGGCCTCCTCGTAGCGGGCCGTCATCCAGCGGCGCAGGCGCTCGCCGTCCCGGTAGCCGTCCTGCACGAAGGGCACGTCCAGGCTGGTGAGGAGGGTCAGGGCGTAGGTCCGGCCTTCGGCGAGCCTGGCGACCTCCTTGCTCCAGAAGCCCATGTAGCGCTCGTGCCAGACGGCGGTGGCCAGGGCGTCCGTATCGCAGATCAGCAGGCCGGCCTTCTTCACGGCCTCCTTCTTCTCGGCCTCGTCCTCCATGCGGTTCTGGGCGTTGGCGATGATGACGAACTCCTCGCTGACCCAGAGGCCCTCCGAGAAGCCGCCCTTCCCCGCCTCCGTGTACGCGCGGCCGAACTCCGGCACCCAGGCGGTGTGGAAGCGGGCGGCGAGATCCCGGGCCAGGGTGGTCTTGCCGGTGCTTTCGGCGCCCAGGATGCGGACCTTCGCGACGCTCACGGGGCCTCCCTCCGCCAGGACCGGGTCCATTCAACCAGCCCGACGATGCAGATGACCAGGAAGATCCCGTAGAGCCCCGCCGTGATGAAGAGCTGCTTGTAGATAAGCAGCCCGATGGAGAGCAGGTTCGCCGCGATCCAGATCCACCAGTTCTCCAGGCGCTTGCGGGCCATGAGGACCTGGGCGGCGACGCTCAGGCCGGTGACGGTGGCGTCCAGCACCGGCACCGTGCTGTTGGTGAAGCGCTTCAGGACGAGGATCACCAGGGCCGTGCCGGCCAGGGTGAGCGCGGCGGCGAGGGCCGCCTCCCGGGGCGGGGTCCGGCTCACCCGCAGGGCCCCGTGGTCCAGGCCGCCGTGGAGCCAGTGCCACCAGCCATAGACGCCGATGACGACGTAGAAGACCTGGAGGCCCACATCGGCGTAGAGGCCGGAACGGGTGAAGAGGACCATGAAGAGCAGGTTGTTGGCGATGCCCAGGGGCCAGTTCCAGATGTTCTGCCGGGCGATGAGCCCGACGCAGGCCGCACCGGTCGCGAAGCCGAACAGCTCCAGGGCGTTGGCCCTGGCATAGGCGAGCAGGCCTTCCATGGTCAGGAAGGCTACACTGGAAAGGCCGCCCTTCCGGAGGAAGCATGCCCCCTGGCACCTGCCAGCTCGATGCCGCCCAGCTGGACGCCACCCTGACGAGGATGGCGGGGGACCTCGCCGCCCGCCTGGGCCCCGACGAGGCCGTCGCCGTCCTCGGCATCCGCAGCCGGGGCCTGCCCCTGGCGGAGCGCCTGGCGATCCGGCTCAGCGCGGCCACCCAGCGCAGCGCCCCGATGGGCGCCCTGGACATCACCCTCTACCGGGACGACCTCACGGAGCGGGCCGGCGCCCCCATCGTGCGGCCCACGGAGATCCCCTTCAGCCTCAAGGAGCGCACGGTGATCCTCGTGGACGACGTGCTCTTCACCGGCCGCACCATCCGCGCGGCCCTGGACGCCCTGCTGGACCACGGCCGCCCCCGGAAGGTGCTGCTGGCGGTGCTGGTGGACCGGGGCGGCCGGGAGCTGCCCATCCAGGCGGACGTGGTGGGCACCGCCCTGAAGGTCGAATGGGGCCAGCGGGTCAGCGTGAAGGTTCAGGAACTGGACGGCGAGGACGGCGTCTACGTGGAACCGAAGGACTGACCATGGCCACGGCGCGCTACGTCTTTCCCCACAAGCACCTGCTGGGCATCGAGCCCCTCAGCCGCGAGGACATCACCGCCATCCTGGACCAGGCCGTGGCCTTCGAGGAGGTCTGCGAACGCCCCGACATCAAGATCGTGCCGGCGCTGCGCAAGAAGCTCATCGTCAACCTCTTCTTCGAGAACTCGACGCGCACCCGCAACAGCTTCGAGATCGCCCAGAAGCGCCTCAGCGCCGAGATCATCAACTTCGACGCGGACACGAGCTCGCTCTCCAAGGGCGAGACCCTCATCGACACCGCCATGAACCTGGAGGCCATGCACCCGGACCTCATCGTCATGCGGCATTCGGCGCCGGGGGCGCACGCCCTGCTCTCACGGCACATGAAGGCCTCCATCGTGAACGCCGGGGACGGGGCCCACGAGCATCCCACCCAGGCCCTGCTGGACGCGTACACCTTGCGCAAGAAGTTCGGGAGGCTGGAGGGCCTGAAGGTGGCCATCGTCGGCGACATCCGCAACTCCCGGGTGGTGCGCAGCAACCTCTGGCTGCTGACCAAGATGGGCGCCAAGGTCACCCTGGTGGCGCCCCCCACCCTGCTGCCGAGGGCGATGAAGGCCACCTGGCCGGACGTGGAGTTCACCTCGGACTTCGATTCCATCATCCCCGCCATGGACGCCATCATGATCCTGCGCATCCAGTTCGAGCGTGGCACCGGCAACTTCATCCCCGGCCAGGGCGAGTACGTCCGCTTCTTCCAGCTCAACGAAGCGCGCCTCAGGAAGGCCAAGCCCGGCGTGGCCGTGCTGCACCCCGGCCCCATCAACCGGGGCGTGGAGATCACCTCGGAAGTCGCCGACGGGCCCAACAACCTCATCCTCGACCAGGTGACGAACGGCGTGCCGGTGCGGATGTCGGTGATGTATCTGCTCTGCCATCCCCACGGGGAGGCGGTGCCGTAGTGGGTATCCGCGGGCCAGGGACCCCTTTGAGGTCACAATTTGTGACCTCAAGACCCTCAGGCGGATCAGGTTCTCGCACCGGGCCCTTGGTTCAGCCCATCGGTGGACCCGCTCAGCAAGATCCATCTCAACCGCCTTTGAGAGGACCATTGGGCATCCCAAGATTCCTCGATTCGACGTGTACCTCACGGTTCGCGGATGGAGGAATTGAAACGGTCCGGTCAGGCCGACCGAAGAAGGGATGGACCCGATGACGACGAGAGGCACCAAAGGGATGCAACCGGTGGCGATCGAGCCTGTGGTTCATTCCATCCTGGTCCTCCGCGGGGAACGAGTCCTTCTCGATTCGGTCTTGGCGCAGATCTATGGCGTCCCGGTCTTCCGCCTCAACGAGGCGGTCAAACGCAACAAGGCCCGATTCCCGGATGATTTCATGTTCCAGCTGACCCTTTCCGAATGGGCCGACTTGAAATCGCAATCTGCGATATCAAGTGAATGGGGAGGCCGGAGGACGCCGCCATTCGCGTTCACGGAGCATGGCGTGGCTATGCTCTCCAGCGTGTTGAACAGCGAGCAGGCCATCCAGGCCAACATTGCCATCATGCGGGCCTTCGGCCAGCTCCGCCGCATCCTTGCCTCTCACGCCGAACTGGCCAGCAAGATCGAGTCCCTGGAGAAAAAGTACGACGCCCAGTTCCGGGTCGTCTTCGACGCGATCCGGGGGCTGATGGAACCCATCGCCAACCCCAAGAAGCAGCCCATCGGCTTCAAGGTGAAGAAGTGATCGCCGGCCCCGTCACCCTCCTCATCCTCGACGGCTTCGGCGACGGGCCCCGCAACAGCTTCGACGCCACCTTCGCGGCGGCCATGCCCCACTTCAACGAGCTGCGCCGGCGCTACGCGGCCACCCAGCTCGTCACGTCGGGGGAGGCCGTGGGCCTGCCGGAGGGGCAGTTCGGCAATTCGGAAGTGGGCCACATGAACCTGGGCGCGGGACGGGTGGTCTGGCAGGAGCTGACCCGCATCGACGCCGCCATCCGCCGCGGGACCTTCCGGGAGAACGGGCCCATCGCGAAACTCCTGTCGGACCTGAAGGCTTCCGGAAAGCGCCTCCACCTCCTCGGCCTCGTGAGCGACGGCGGCGTCCACAGCCACCAGAACCACCTCGTCGCGCTCTCGAAGTGGGCCCAGGACGAAGGCGTGCCCGCCACGATCCACGCCTTCCTGGACGGCCGGGACACGGCCCAGAAGAGCGCCGACGGCTACCTGCAGTGGCTCCAGTTCCAGCTCCGCGACTGCCCCCTCGTGACCATGGGATCGCTCTGCGGCCGCTACACCGCCATGGACCGGGACAAGCGCTGGGAGCGCACGGAGCGCGCCTGGCGGCTCCTGGTGGACGGGGTCGGCGAGTTCGAGGCCACGGACGCTTTGGCGGGCATCCACGCGGCCTACGACCGCGGCGAGACCGACGAGTTCGTCTCGCCGACAAGGCTGGCCGCCTTCCAGCCCATCGCCGACGGCGATGGCGTGCTCTTCTTCAACTTCCGCGCGGACCGCGGAAGGCAGCTCAGCCACGCGCTGGTGCATCCGGAGTTCCATGGCTTCGCGCCGAAGCACCGGCCGAAGGTTTCACTCCTCACCTTCACCCAGTACGACGTGCTGTTGGATCCCTACGTGGCCGTGGCCTACCCGCCCCAAAGCTTGGACGGCCTCCTGGGCCAGGTCGTCAGCGAACGGGGCTGGAAGCAATTCCGCACGGCGGAGACGGAGAAGTACGCCCACGTGACCTACTTCTTCAACGGCGGGCGTGAGGAGCCCTTTCCAGGCGAGGACCGGCGTCTGGTGCCCTCGCCGAAGGTCGCCACCTACGACCTGCAGCCGGAGATGAGCTGCCTGGACGTCACCCGCGGTCTCTGCGAAGCCATCCGCGCCGGCGCCCACCGGCTGCTGGTGTGCAACCTGGCCAACGGCGACATGGTGGGCCACACGGGCATGCTGAGCGCCGCCACCACCGCCTGCGAAGTCCTCGACGACGCCATCCGGCAGATCGCCGAAGCGACCCTGGAAGCGGACGGCGCCCTCTTCATCACCGCCGACCATGGCAACTGCGAGTGCATGCGGGACGAAGCCGGCAATCCCCACACGGCGCACACCTTGAATCCGGTTCCCGCCGTGCTCATCGCGAAAGGCTTCGAAGGCGCCCCCCTGCGCACCGGCGGCGCGCTCAGCGATGTGGCGCCCACGCTGCTGCAGCTCTTCGGGATCCCGCAGCCCGAGGCGATGGACGGGAGGAGCCTGCTGGCCGAAGGGTAGGCTACTTCCCCCGGTTCGAAGACCGCATGTGCGCCGCGCCGCCGCTCTTGCCGGCGGCCTTGGGATTGACCTTGACCTTGTGGTCGGGGGCGGGCTTGCCGGAGGTCTTGGCCATGGGCTTGGCGTCTCCGCCTTCGGTCTTCTTGGCGGTGAGGTTCTTCAGGACGTCGGCGGCTTTGGAGAGATCGGGTTTGACGGCCATGGGTGCCTCCGGGGCAGTTATTTTTCTGATCCCATCCTAGCCGGGATGCGGGCCCTGGGCGTATGCTCAGCTCCGCTCGACCCGAAACCACAACCCTCCAGGAGGCGCCCATGCGCATCGCACTGTTCCTCGCCCTCGGCCTCGTCCTGCCCCTCGGGGCCCAGGACAAGGCCGCCAAGACCGACGCCAAGCCCCCGTCCATGGCGGACATGATGCAGAAGCCCGGCCCCGAGATGGCCAAGATGAAGGCCATGCTCGGCACCTGGGCCGTGGAGGAGATCATCGAGGCCAGCCCGATGGGCCCCGCCGGCAAGGGCAAGGGCACCGGCCGCGTCACCTCAGGCCCCGGCGGCCTCTCCATCATGATCGACTACCAGTCCAAGGCCGGCCACATGAAGGGCTTCCACGGCAACGGCGTCCTCGCCTGGGATGAGCCCAGCAAGTCCTACAAGCAGGCCTGGGTGGACAACATGATGCCCATGCTGCTGATGGGCACCGGCAACTGGGATGGCGACAAGTTCGTCATGAACAGCGAAGGCAGCATGATGGGCAAGCCCTTCAAGGGCCGGGACGAGTTCACCGGCATCACCAAGGACGGCTTCACCCTCACCTCCTTCATGTCCATGGACGGCTCGCCCATGGCGAAGGTGATGACCCTCATCCACCGCAGGCCGAAGGCCGACGCCGCCCCGAAGGCCGAGGAGAAGAAGTAGCGGTCACATCGCGGGCTTCACGCCCGTGTGCAGCGCCACGATGCCGCCGGTGAGGTTGGTCCACGCGACCGACGCGAAGCCGGCGGCTTCCAGTTCCGCCACCAGCCGCCGCTGGTCCGGAAAGCCGCGAATGCTTTCCGGCAGGTAGGTGTAGGCCCCGGGATCGCCGCTGATCCAGCCGCCGATGCGGGGCAGCACCTTCAGGGAGTACCAGTCGTAGATCTGGCGGAGGCCCGGCACGACCGGCGTCGAGAACTCCAGGATGGTGAGGCGCCCCTCCGGGCGCAGCACCCGCAGGAACTCGGCGTAGGCCCGGGCGCGGTCCTCCACGTTGCGGATGCCGTAGCAGATGGTGAGGCCGTCGAAGGTGGCGTCCTTGAAGGGCAGCGCCTGGGCGTCCGCGTCGCTGCTGGCCCAGATCAGGTCCGCGAAGCCCTTCTTCCGGAACTTGGCGGGGCCCAGGCGGAGCATGGCATGGGTGAAGTCCGTGCTCACGACCTCCGCGCCGCGGCGGGCCAGGGCGAGGGAGCTGTCCCCGGTGCCGGCGGCCACATCCAGGTAGCGCCGCCCCGCGCCGGCGCCGCTCCGCCGCGCCATCCGCCACCACCAGTAGAAATCCACGCCGCCGCTGAGGACGTGGTTCAGCAGGTCGTACTTCCCGGCGATCCCGGTGAACATGGCCTGCACCTGCTTGCCTTCGGGCACACCGCCTCCTGGTTTCGATCATCCCAGTTTCGGCGCCCGGGCCCAAACGAAGGCCCCCGTTCGGGGGCCTTCGTCCGGATCCGCCGGCTTCAGTTGCGCCGGATCTCCCGGCTCTCGCTGCGGGGGGGCGGCGAGGAGGGGCGCTCGCTGTGGGAGGGCGGTGGGCTGCTGGGCCGTTCCACGCGGGGGGGCGGCGACGGGCGTTCCTGCCGCTCGATGCGGGGAGGAGGGGCCGGTCGTTCCTGGCGTTCCTGGCGTTCCTGGCGCCATTCATTGCGTTCCTCCCTCGGGCGTTCCCGGGGGGGATCGGGGCGTCGCTCCTCGTAGCGGCGTTCCCGTTGGGACTCATTGCCGCGGTCCCGGGGGGTCTCCTCGAACCGACCCCCGCCGTGGGGACGATCCACCCGCTCGCGGGGGGCCGGACTGGGCATCCGCTCCGCGCCCCGGTCCGTGGGGCGGGTCGTTTCGCGGCCGCCTTCGGTGGGGCGGTCCCGGTATTCGAGGCGCCGGGTGTCATGGCCGCGCGGGTCGGTGCGGGCCGGCGTGTCGCCGGTGTGTGGGCGGTCCGCCATGTCCCGGACCCGGGGTCCCGTGGTGCGCAGGCTGCGGTCCTCGAAGGGTCGAGGAGAACGGCCCTCGGTCCCGACGGTCCTTCCGCCGGCGGGCCCCGTCACGCCATTGCCGCCCGCGGGACGGCTCACGTGGTTCCGGTCCTGGAGCACGTGGCCGGAGGCCTGCAGCTGGCGCCCGTAGGTCGAGAGCCGTTCGTTCTGGACCTGGCGGTCCAGGGCGCGGCTGAACTGGGCGGGATTGCGGAATTCGGCGGAGGTGGCGATGACGGGGCTGGTGCGCCAGGGAGGCGTCACGCCCCGGCCCGCGCCGCTGGTCCAGGTGGTGCTGCCGGTGCCGCGGTTGAAGCCGGTGAAGACGTTCCGGTCCACCACCACGCGGTTGTGGATGCCGACCACGTTGATGTGGTTCACCTGCACCACGTTCCAGCAGTAGCCGCCGTTCCAGGCCCCGTAGCCCCAGCTGCAGGGGGCGTTCCAGTAGCTCAGGGGGGACCAGCCGCAGTAGCCGCCGCTCCAGTTCCAGGCCACCCAGGCCGGACTGTAGAAGACGCCGGGGATCCAGTACCAGCCGAGGGAAGCCCCCCAGCCCCAGCGGCCGTGGTGGGAGGTCACGTAGCCCCAGGGGTCGTCGCTGACCCAGGTCATGCCGCCGGCGTAGGCGCCCCAGCGGCCGCGCCAGAAGGGGCGCCATTCCACCGAGACCCTCGGGCGCCAGCAGTAGCCCACGTCGTCCACCTCGACCCATTCGCCGTGATCGTCGAGGTCGTCGGCGTAGGGGCGGATCTCCCGGGGAACGTAGTCCGCGGAGAGGCTGCGCCGGGTGACCAGCGCGTCGTCGCACCACTGGTCGAAGGAGTCCATCTCGTAGGTGTTGAAGCTCCGCACGCGGTCCAGGCTGTCCTGGACGCTGTAGATGGTGAGGCGCTCGCCGGCGCCGAGGCTGGCCTTGTCGCGCTCGTTGCTGTAGGTGCCGCGGCCCGAATGGAGCTTGAACCGGGTCACGCGGTCCCGGTCCACTTCCAGGGTGGCGCTGGCCCGGTCGGCCAGGCTGGCGGTGCCCGTCGGGGTGTCGATGCGGAAGCGGGCCTCCCCGCCGTTGGAGAGGGTCACCCGCATGCGGCCGTAGTCGAGACGGAGCAGCACCTGCCGCGCGCCGTCCCGCCCAGTGAAAAGGGAGGCCACCTGGAACCGGGTGTTCGCCCCGAAGGCGATGCGGGATCCGTCGCCGAGTTGCAGCACACCACGGCCGCGGCTTTCCAGGACATCGCCTTCGGTGACGGGGATGCCACGGCTGAGGGCTTCCTCGGCCTCGCCGGCCTTGCGGATCCGGACATCGCCCTCCAGGATCTTGACCTGGGCGTAGCGGTCCGGGGATTCGCCGGCGTAGTCGTCGTCCGGAGCGGGGGCAGGGGCCTGGGCGCGGGCCGCC
Organism: Holophagaceae bacterium; assembly: GCA_044229575.1. Taxonomy (GTDB): domain Bacteria; phylum Acidobacteriota; class Holophagae; order Holophagales; family Holophagaceae; genus JADJVL01. The sequence continues at coordinate 102,079 of JBGAST010000002.1, forward strand.
GGCGCCACCAGGACCACCCCGGGCAGCGCCAAGAGAACCATCAGGGATCGGGAATTCCGGGCGTGGATCATGGCTTCCTCCGTAGAGACCGGTGCGTCCTGCTGGACTGAAGCTCCCATGGACAGGATCGCATTCCTAGCGGTGAATGCCAGGGTTGTGCCAGTGCGCGGGGAAGCCGGGATTCAGTCCTTCGGGAAGGGCTGGAAGGCGGTGCCGTGGCGCCCCTCCTTCGCGGGCTGGGCCAGCCTCAGCAGCTGGGGCAGGAGGCCTGGCCAGGGGAGGCTCCAGCGGCGCTGGCGCTGCCGGCCCGTCTCGTTCCCCGCCCGCTCCCGCAGTTCGAGGTGATCCGGCCAGAAGACCAGTTCCGGGTCGCTGACCGGCGGCAGGGCGAGGTATTGCACCCTGGCCGTGGCGGGATGCACCACCGTGAGGATCCGTTCCCCGTCATCGAGGATCCAGAGGAGCCCCTCCAGCCCCGGCCTGAAGTCCGCCATCCCCCAGGGAAGCTCGCTGGCGCCCTTGCTCAGGGTCGTGCTGGCGGGAAGGTCGAGGCGGGAGGCGCCGGGTTCCACCTCCCGGCCCCCGTCCTTCCACAGCCGCGCCACCCGGCCGGGAAGGCCGATCTTGAGGCGCAATACCCCGCGGTAGTCGAGGATCCGGAGGCTCCCATCCGGCTCGAACCGGGCGTGCAGTGTCCGCCCGGCGGGCGGAACGGGGTCCGGCAGGGGCGGCGGCGCGCCGAAAGGACCCTCCGGCGCGGCCTGCCAGGGGGGCATGGCCTGGGCCGCCTCCCAGGGCAGCCGCTTGTCCCGGGAGGGCACGGGGGCCTGGGCCAGCATCCCGAAGGCGGCGACCGCGAGCAGGACGCCGGTCAGGACGCGGGAGCCCAGCCGCACAGGGCCTCCAGGTTCCGGGTGGTGGCGGCGGCGATGCGGGCGGGGGCCACGCCCCGGAGCTCCGCCACCGCCTCGGCGGTGTAGCGGACGAAGCCGGGCTCGTTGGGCTTGCCCCGGTAGGGCACCGGGGCCAGGAAGGGGGCGTCCGTCTCCACCAGGATCCGGTCCTCCGGCGCCCAGGCCGCCACGGCCCGCACCGCCTCCGCCTTCTTGAAAGTCACGATGCCGGAAAAGCTCAGGTAGAACCCCAGGTCCAGCGCCCCTTCCGCGAAGGCCCGGTCCTCCGAGAAGCAGTGGATGATGCCGCGCACCGCCTCGGCGCCCTCCTCCCGCAGGATCCGGAGGGTGTCCCCGGGGGCGCTCCGGGTGTGGATCATGAGGGGCTTGCGGACCCGCCGGGCCAGGCGGATCTGGGACCGGAAAACCGCCTCCTGCTGGTCTCTCGGACTCAGGTCGTAGTGCCAGTCGAGCCCCGTCTCCCCCACGAAGCGGACATTGGGGTCGGACACCAGCGCCTCCAGGGCCGCCTCCGTGCCCGCCTCCCAGGTCCGGGCCTCGTGGGGATGGACCCCCAGGCTGGCCTGGATGCCCGGGACCGTGCGGGCGAGGCCGAGGACCCTGGCCGAATCCTCAAGGTCCGTGCCCACCGCCACGAAGCCGGAAACCCCCGCCTGCCTGGCCCGGTCCAGGGTGGCCTCGATCTCGGATTCCGCCAGGTAGCTCCCGGTCAGGTGGCAATGGGCATCGACCAGCATCCGTCCTCCGTGAAAATGCTCTCACACCGGCCCGGCGGCACTTGTCTTTTCCTTGAGGGGCGGTAGGTTCTATCACACCCATGCAACGGCATTCCGGCCCGCTCGATCGCCTCCGCCTCGGCGCGGTAGGGGCGCTGTCCTGGCTCCTGGCCTTCGCAGCGGCCGCGCCGGCGCCGGCCCAGCCCCTCGCCTTCCGGCGCTTCGGTCTCAACGACGGGCTGCCCCAGAGCCAGGTCTCAGCGCTCCTGGAGGACCACCGCGGCTTCCTCTGGCTCGGCACCACCTTTGGCGGGGTGGCCCGGCTCAGCGGTGGCGCCTTCCGTTCCTTCGGCGCCGCCCAGGGGGTGAAGGTGCGCTCGGTGGTGGGCCTGCTGGAGGCCCCCGATGGCAGCGTCTGGGCGGCGGGGGTGGACAGCGGCCTTTCCCGGATCCGGGGCTCCCAGGTCTCCAACTTCGGTGCGGCGGAGGGCCTCAGCACCCCCGCCGTCTTCGCCATCGCCTACGATGCCCAGGGCCGCATCCACGCGGGGACCCGCACCGGCCTCTTCCGGGAGAACGGCCGTGGCGGATTCGAGAAGGTTCCCCTGCCGGAACCCTGGACCAGCGCCCCCCTCTGGGGCCTGGACCGGGACGCCCAAGGCCGGATCTGGATGGCCACCCGCGGCGGCCTGGCGGGACGCTGGGACGGCCGCCGGGTGGAAGAGTTTCCCCTGCCCAAGGCGGAACAGGGGCGCGAGTTCCAGGACCTGCGCGTCGATCCGGAGGGCCGGCTCCACCTGCTCATGCTGGACGCCCTGTTCCGCTTGGACGCAGGCGGCTGGACGCGGATCCCCATCCCCGGCCTGAGCGGGACGCCCAAGGCGAGGACCGTGCGCTTCGGCCCCAAGGGGGAGATCCTCGTCTCCCTCACCACCATGGGCCTCTGGATCCGCCAGGCGGACGGCACGAGCCGCATCCTCACCGCCGCGGACGGCTTGCCGAGGGAGAGCATCCTCAGCGCCTGCCTCGACCGCCACGGCGTCCTGTGGGTCGGATCCGACGGCGGCGGCCTCGCGGCCCAGGCCCTGCCGGGGCTGCGCAGCATCGCCGGCGGCGGGGGCATGGACCTGGGCGCCGTCATGTCCATCGTGGAGACCAGTCCCGACCGCTTCCTCCTGGTGTCCAGCAACGGCCTCTACGCCTGGGAAGCCGCCAGGGGCGTCTACCGCCGCTGGGGCCACGGGGACGGCCTGGGCAGCGAGGAGGGCTGGGTGGGCGTGCCGGACGGCCAGGGGGGCGCCTGGATCGGCACGAGCCGCGGCGTGAACCGCCTCACCCGGGACGGAAAGCTGCTTCCCGGGCCGAAGGAGATGGACCTGGTAACGCCCACGGTGCTGGTGGCCTGGAAGGACCGGCTCTGGGCCGCCTGCGACCGCGGCCTTTTCGAACTGGGCCTGGACGGGCGCTTCATCGCCCGCCACCGGCCACCCAAGGAGGTCGGCCAGGACCTGGTCTCCGGCGCCATCCCGCGGCCCGACGGCCTCCTGGTGGGGACCCGCCAGGGGCTCTGGCGCTTCAGCGAGGGCCGCTTCGAGCGCCGCTTCCAGGACGCTCCCTTCGCCGAGCTCACGGTCAACAGCCTGATCCAGGATTCCACCGGCGCGATCTGGCTGGGCTCCGGGGACGGCCTCTTCCAGCAGAAGGGACGGGGCTGGAACCGCTACGGCGTGGGCCTCGGCCTTCCCGACGACAACATCTACTTCATCCACGAGGTCCAGCCCGGCCGCATGGCCATCGGCCACGGCAAGGGCGTCACCCTCCTTGAGAACGGCTCCAGCTTCCATCTCTCCCGCAACCTGGGCCTGATCTCCGACGAAACGAACCAGGGGGGCGCGCTCACGGATTCCAGGGGACGCCTCTGGATCGGCATGATCGGCGGGGTGAACGTCCTGGACCAGGCCCGGGGGTTCAGCTTCAAGGACACCCTCCAGCCGCTGGTCACCGAGGTGCGCTGGGACGGCGGCGCGGTGCCCTTCCCCACCGCCCTCGAGATCCCGCCCCGGCCCCGCAGCCTGGACCTGGAATTCGACGTGGCCTCCCCGCTGGTGTCCGGCACACCCCGGTTCCAGGCCCGGCTGGAAGGCGTGGACCCCGACTGGCGGACCGTCTCCGGCAACGTGCTCCAGTACCTCAATCTCGGCCGGGGCACTTACACCTTCCGGCTCCGGGTCACCAACGACGGCATCCGGTGGGCCGAAGCCGCGCCGGTGAGCCTGGCGGTCCGGCCCGCATGGCACGAGCGCTGGCCCGTGCGCGCGCTCATGGGCCTCGGCCTCCTGGGCCTCGTGGGCGGCGCCGTGGCCTGGCGCCTGCGCCGCATGGCGGCGCAGGCCCACCGCCTGGAGGAGAAGGTCGCCGAGCGGACGGAGGAGCTGGCGGAACGGAACGGCTCCCTCGAACGGGCCCACCTCCAGCTCAAGCGCAGCCTCGAGGACCGCATGCAGCTGGTGGACGCGGTGGCCCACGACCTCCGTTCGCCCCTCACCAGCATCATGCTGCTGGTGGACCGGCTGCGGGACGAGTCCGCCGGGCGCGTGGGCGTCCAGGGGGTGCTGCAGTCCCTGGACCAGGAGGCGTCCCGCCTGGAGAGCATCGTCCGCGCCCTCCTCAACCAGTCCCGGGCGGCCTCCATCTTCGAGACCATCAACCAGGTGCCCTGCGCCCCGGCGACCTTCTTCGAGGGCGTCACGGACGTGCTGGCCCTGAAGGCCGCCGCCAAGGGCCTCCGCTGCGAAGTGGACCTGGATCCCGCCTCCCGGAAGGTGAAGGTGCTCGCCGACACCACCGCCATGCAGCAGGTGCTCTTCAACCTGGTGGAGAACGCCCTGAAGTTCACGCCGGCCCCCGGCACCGTGGGAATCCGCACCCGGGTCACCCCCGACGGGGGATGGTCTTTGGATGTGTGGGACACGGGGCGGGGGGTGGACGACGAGGCGGCCCTCTTCATCTTCGAACCCTACCTGCAGGCCAAGGGCGCCGACGCGGCGACGGGCTGGGGGCTGGGCCTGAGCATCTGCAAGGCCATCGTCTCCGCCCACCGCGGCCGCCTCGAGCTGGTGCGGGAGGAGGGCCACGCGGGGGCCTGCTTCCGGGTCACCCTGCCCCTCGCGGGAACGCCCTCCCTGGTCCGGGAGGAATCCCTCCTCGGCCAGTGAGGCTACCGCCTCGCGGGCCCCGGGGCTGAGGAACCCGGAGGGGTATGAGACGCTAGGGCCGTGAATCTCCCGCGGACCCTCCTCATCGTGGACGACGAACCCGGCATCCGGCGTTCGCTCGGTGAAAGCCTCACCGAGGAGGGCTACGCGGTCCTCAAGGCGGAGCGCGGCGAGCAGGTGCTGCAGCTGCTCGAGGACAGCGAAGGGGACGGGGTGGACCTGGTGCTGCTGGACGTCTGGCTGCCGGGCCTCGACGGCCTGGAGACCCTGAAGCGCGCCAAGCAGCTCCGCCCCGCCCTGCCCGTCGTGATGATCAGCGGCCACGGCAGCATCGACACCGCCATGCAGGCCACCAAGTTCGGCGCCTTCGACTTCCTGGAGAAGCCCATCGACCTGGACCGCCTGCTGCTGGTGGTGCGCAACGCCCTGAACCAGGGCCGGCTGGAGCAGGAGAACCTGCGCCTCGCCCATGAAGTCGAGGGCGAACGCTTCCTCATGGCGGAGAGCCCCGCCATGAAGCGCCTCCTCGCGGACGTGCACCTGGTGGCCGCCACCGAGGGCCGCGTGCTCCTCACCGGCGAGAACGGCAGCGGCAAGGAGGAGATCGCGCGGCTCATCCACGCCCTGGGCCCCCGCAAGGCTGCGCCCTTCGTGGAGGTCAACTGCGCGGCCATCCCCGAGGAGCTGATCGAAAGCGAGCTCTTCGGCCACGTGAAGGGGGCCTTCACCGGGGCCGTCCGGGACCAGAAGGGGAAGTTCCGGGAGGCCAGCGGCGGAACGCTGTTCCTGGACGAAGTGGGCGACATGTCGCTCAAGACCCAGGCCAAGGTGCTGCGGGCCCTGCAGGAGGGGCGCATCGAGCCCGTGGGCGGCGGCGGCGCCCTCGAGGTGGACGTGCGGGTCATCGCCGCCACCAACAAGGACCTGGGGGAGGAGATCAAGGCCGGGCGCTTCCGGGAGGACCTCTTCTTCCGCCTGGCGGTGGTGCCCCTGCGGGTGCCGCCCCTGCGGGAGCGCAGCGAGGAGCTGCTCCTCCTCGCCGAGGCCTTCGTGGCGCGCCTCGCGCGGAAGTACGGCCGGCCCGCCAAGCGCCTGGGCCCCGACGCCCGAGACGCCCTGCTGCGCCACGACTGGCCCGGCAACGTGCGGGAGCTGAAGAACCTCATGGAGCGCGCGGTGATCCTGAGCCGGGGCGCCGACCTCACCGCGAAGGACCTGGGCCCGCTGGCGGCGCGCCACATCGCCGAGCCCGACCCCTTCTCCTTCCCCGACTTCGCGAGCCTGAAGGAGGCCCGGGAGTGGTTTGAGGGCGTCTACATCCAGCGGGAGCTGAAGGTGCAGAACGGCAACATGACCCGCGCCGCCGAGCGCCTGGGCCTGGACCGCTCCAACCTCTACAAGCGCATGAAGGCCCTCGGCATCGAGGGGCGGGAATCTTGAACGAGGGCGCCGGGGCGGACCGCAAGCGCTGGTTCAAGATCGGCGAGACCGCCCAGCGCCTGGGCATCTCCCCCAAGGACCTGCGCTACTGGGAATCCGTGATCCCCGAGATCCGCCCCCGGCGCTCCAAGGGCAACCTGCGCTACTACCACGCCGATGAGCTGCCCCGCCTCCAACGCATCCGCGACTGGACCCGCGAGGGCATCAGCGCCGTGGACTGCCGCGGCCTCCTCATCAGCGGCCAGGTGGCGCCGCCCCTTGACCTCGGCCTCTCGGAGCAGGACCTCGCCCCCAGCGCCAAGGCGCGCCGTCCAGCCCCGGGCCTCAAGGTGGGCGCAGACCTCCAGCCCGCCATCCAGGCCCTGCGGGAGCTGCTGGACCGCCTGGGCGGCCCCCTGCCCGATGCCGGCGCGACGTCCCCCGCGCCCGCCGCGAAACCGCGAGCCCCCAGGCGGAAAGCCGTCCTTGACCCACCCCCCAGTCTCTTCTAGGATCAATAGTTCACGGCGCGTGGCGCAGCCTGGTAGCGCACTACCTTGGGGTGGTAGGGGTCGGAGGTTCGAATCCTCTCGCGCCGACCAAAACCGGACAGCATCCGCTGACCGGTTTTTTTTTGCCTTCAGCCAAAACGAGAGGATTCGAATTGCCGATCGATGATGGCGGGCCGGCAGGACAGGAGCGAACACGGGAGAGCGTGGCCGACCGGCCCGCGCAGCAGAGTTCAGTGTGCAGCCCGTGCCGCGGGCGACGGTGGTGAGCGTCGGCAGGTCGGACGGGTTCATCACCTGGCCTGGCGGCCTCGTCCTCGCATGAATGGGAGGCAGCCCGGAGTTCTCCATGGATATCGAGTCCATGCCCAGCGGGGCCTCAGGACCAATCCCATGCAGGCTGGCACCACCGCCGAGGTGAAGGACAGCCAGACCTTCTCCACCCCCATCAAGGAAATCGAAGGTTGGGTTTTCTCAACACACCGGCTTGAACAGAAGAACAGAGCCGAGAAGGTCAACGGTCCGTCGGGTGTTGACCGTTCCGGCCTTGTTCTTCCCTTCGGCCCGCTTCTGCTCGTGCTGGCTTTCGAGTTACTTCGCCATCTCGATGTCAAGAATGCGCTGACCCGACGATCCCAGGAAGTGCCGCACCAGGGGCTCGTAGACCTTGTAGCCGTCATCGACATTGGTGAACATCACCAGCCCGCGACCCCTTCCGGGAAGCAGGAAGACCTGAGTCTGCGCACCGTCATCGGCGCCACCATGGGCGATGGCGCATTCGCCGTTGCCCAGGTCGTAGCGCTCCCAGCCCAGGCCGAAGGTCTTTCCGGGCTTGGTTTTCACCTGCGGGCTGAGCATGTCCTTTTGAATGGGTTCTGAGAGGAGGGAACCCTCCAGGACGGCCACAAGGAAGCGGCTGTAGTCCCCCACGGTGGTGAGCAACAGGTCCGCGGCGTTGGCATGGTTCCACTTCTCCAGCTTGTAGGGCGCGCCCTTGGCGTTGAAGCCCAGGGCGAATCGGGATTCGGCCGTGGCTGGTCCCCAGAAAAAGCGGGTATCGCGCATGCCCAGCGGGTCCAGCACCAACTGGCCGGCCAAGGTTTCCAGAGGCGTTCCCAGCTTGGCTTCCAGAGCGCGCCGGAGGTACTCGAAGCCCTCGCCCGAATAGGAATACCGGGTGCCGGGCTCGAAGGTGAACCGGAGCTTTTTGCCGGGATCCATCCACCGCCAGTTGAGGAACCCGGTCTGGTGGCTGAGCACATGGCGGGTGGTGAGTTTCCACAGGTTTGGATCTTCGTTCACGTCGGGATCCACCCAGTGGTGGGCAAGGGGCTCATCCAGGTTCCAGCGTCCTTCGCTCACCAGCCACAAGGTCACCAGGGTGGTGATGGGTTTGGTGAGGGAGGCCACGTTGAAGAGGGTATCGAGGGGCGCCGTGCCGCCCTGGTGGAGCTTGCCGTAGACCTTCACGGCTTTTACCTTTCCTCCGTCGATCAGGCCCAGTCCGAGGACGGGGATGCCCCGGGCCTGAAGCCACCGGCCCACCGCGGCGTCGTCTTCAAAGGGAATGGTGCCGCTGCTGGAGGCTGTGGCGGGGCTGTCGCGATGCCCGAAACTGAGCACCCGGGTGATCTGCCAGCGGTTGTTCTTGAAGCGCCAGACGTGCGTGAACTCCGCCATGCCATCGCATTCGCCCGTGCTGATCTGGCGAAAGCGATGAAGACCTGTTTCGATGGCCCCGAAGCCCTTGATGGGGTAGACCTTCAGGCTTCCGGGGATGAGCTCCCGGCGGTATTTACCCGCCACGTAGGTCCGGGTGTTGGCCAGCATGGACTTGCGGTCCCAGGTCACGCCGCCGTTGTCGTGGTAGAACTCCACGTCGGCAGCGAAGTAGGATCCGAACTTCCGCAACTGCACCGGGTCCTCGCAGTGATTGAAGGCCTCGAACAGGTCATGGTCCAAGGTCGAGATGGTCTGCACCAGGGCCCCTGCGGAAGGGGGTGGTTCCTCAGCCTTCGCCCCAAGGGAAAGCGTCACCAGGGCTGCTACCAGGCCGTTGACCAGGCGCCGTCTCAGGTTCATTGCCGTGCCCTCTTCGGTTGGACAGCAGGGTTCCCGGCACCTCGATGGGGGCCCGGTGTTGACCAGCTTGCCTGGTTCGCTTGAACCCATACGAGGGGAGGCGGCCCCCCGTTTATGCGCTGATTCTGTCTATGGAATCAAGGGTGGGGCCCTTGGGCCCAGCCATCTCAGGTGCTTCAAGGTGTCCTGGTCATGCCCCGCGCCCAGAGGACGTCCCCATCATGCCGGATTCCACAGAAGGACCGGGCTCAGGCCGGGGGGAACGTCAGTTACTGACGACGGGGATGCGGGTAGGTGTAGGGCAGGTAGTTGGGTTTGGGGACGGTGTGGTAGTCCCTCTCCACTTTGATGCGGGCTGGATCGAAGTTGTAGAGGCCGCCCACGCTCACGCCACCGATTCCCACGTATGCGATGAAGCCATCGTTCCAATGGAAGAGGTCCCCGCTTCCGTGGGCGTCGTCGGTACCGGTGTGGGTGTCTCCAAAGTTCACCCCACTCAAATAGCCGATCTGGGATAGAACGGGATAGCCAGAGGTGATCGGATCGATGGACATCCCGGTCCCGAAGCGATATCCGCTGATGGTGTTGCCATAGATGAGCGCCTCGCCGCCGCGGACCTGAATGGCGCGCTCCACCAAGTCCGATGCTCGATGACCGGGGACAATCGGCGTGCCGTCCCAGAAGGTGGTGTTGATGACCGTGTTGTTGTAGATCTCCACGGCGCGGGTGCTATAGGTGTTCAGCCCATTTCCTGTTCCCCGGGCCTCGTGGGCGTCAATGGCTTGGGTGTAGGGACCCACACGGTTGTTCGTGACCCGGTTGTTCCTGAATACGTACAGGGCATTCCCGCCAGCCGCGATCGAATGCCGGTGATAGTCGAAAGTGTTGTCCTCGACGAAGATGAAGTTGTCGGTTCCGAAGGCAGGATTTGCAATCCACTCGGTATTGATGCCGTAGACCACGACACCATATCCAAGGCCCAGACCGATGAGTGGAATGTTAGCGCCCACATCACCTTTGAAATTACGAAAGAACTCATTCTTGTAGATCAGGCCTCTGGCCACATAGTTGTCGTGAACGACGGACACAGCGCCATTTCCAAAGAATTCAAAGCGGCAACGGGTGACGGTGAAGTCGGTGGTTTGTTCGAAACTGAGGCCGATATCTGAGGCAAGAGAACCTCCTGTGCCACTGCCTGGATCGCCGCCATCGGGGAAGGGTTTCTTGCTCCGAAAGGTGATATCGGAAACAACAACATCACTGGAAGAGAGGTATCGGATCATGGGTGCATCCTTCAACGACCCGTCCGTCATGGATTCCGATCGATACAGCACGGTCTTCCCAATCCCTTGCCCACGCACCGAAACCCGCTTGCTGCCCACCTGAACCGTGCCACTGAGGGTGAAGGTTCCCAAAGGGAGCAAGATCTCATCTCCTGAAGCGGCGGAGGCAAGGGCCGTATTCAGGTTGGGCCGAATATCCGCATCCGCCCCCGGGTTGGCGACGAGGATCGTGGCCGGGTTGCTCACCGCCAAGGTCACGCTGTTGCTGGCGACACTGCCTCCATTGTTGCTCACCAAAACGTCGTAGCTGCCGGCATGGGCTGCCTGGGCAGAAGGGATGCTGTAGCTGCTGGTGGTCGCACCACTGATGGGAGTGCTCGATTTTCGCCATTGATAGGTCAGCGAAGTCCCAGACGCCACCACACTGAAGGTGGCCACGGTACCCTGCGGTACCGTGCGGCTTCTTGGCTGGGCCGTGATGGCCGGCGCGATGTCAGTGGTACTCACCGTCAGGGTTGCTGCGTTGCTGGTGGCGCTGCCCTGGGAGTTGGTGGCCTTGCAGCGGTAGGAGGAGCCGTTGTCCGTGAGCTGAACTCCGCTCAGGGTGTAGGAGGCGCTGGTGGCGCCGGAAATCGCCGTCCAGCCGCTTCCGTTGGGACTCCTCTCCCACTGGAAGGTGGGCGCCGGGTTTCCGCTGGCAGCCACGGTGAAGGTGGCGGATGCGCCGACGGAGACGCTTTGATTGACGGGCTGGGTCGAGATGCTGGGCGCCGTCAGGGCTGCGCTCACCGTGAGGGTCGCGGGGTTGCTGCTGGCGCTGCCCTGGGAGTTGGTGGCTTTGCAGCGGTAGGAGGAGCCGTTGTCCGTGAGCTGAACTCCGCTCAGGGTGTAGGAGGCGCTGGTGGCGCCGGAGATCGCCGTCCAGCCGCTTCCGTTGGGACTCCTCTCCCACTGGAAGGTGGGCGCCGGATTTCCGCTGGCGGCCACGGTGAAGGTGGCGGATGCGCCGGCGGTGACGCTTTGATTGACGGGCTGGGTCGAGATGCTGGGCGCCGTCAGGGCTGCGCTCACCGTCAGGATCGCGAGGTCACTGGTGGCGCTGCCGGTGCTGTTGGACACCACGACGTCATAGCCGCCTGCGTCCGAACTTTGGACTGAAGGGATTGTGAAAGTGGTTGTGTTCGCGCCACCGATATTGGTACCACCCTTACGCCATTGATAGCTCAGGGGAGCCGTGCCGGTGGCCGTCACGCTGAAGGCCGCGGCAGTGTTTTGGCTGACCGAAACATTCGCGGGCTGTGCAGAAATCGTGGGGGACGTTGGGACAGCGCCATCGGTTTTGGTCTTGGGGCCACCGCAGTTCAGCAGAAGTGGAAGGAACAAGACGAAGGGAGTGAAGTTTGAGATACGCAGCTTCATGGGGCTTCGCTCCTGGCTCTTTGAATCTCGCTTTGGATGGTGGCCATTTGGAATAGGGTCGTACTTGGTGAAGTCCTTGTCCTTCTTCCACCAGTGGGTGGACGAAGCCTTTGGACGCTGCGAGGCCGTGCCTCGTCAGTCCGTCGCGATCGGTGCTTCAGAGCGCCAGGTGAGTTCCCACAAGCTCGCCATCTGCCCGGCCAAGCCGTTCGTTCTGGATCCGGCGGGAAGTGACACCACTACTGGTTCACGGCAGGTCGCCAAGGTTCCAGAGGGCCCGTCCCTCCACCTTTCTGGATATCCCGCTATGGAACTGACAAGGAGCTCGTACAAGCCTGAGGTTCTGCTACCGGAAGGTCAACCTTCAACGAATCGCCGGAAGTTTGATGGGGGTATCACGGTGGCGTGATGAGCCGTGACCGTGCAGGGACGGGTTGCCATCACCAGCAGGCGCACCGCCTCCACGTGGGCGTCCTTCCCTTCCATGGAATCCAGGGCCCGCGTCACCCCGTGGCTGCGTCGTCAGGAGCAGCGCCAGCACGACCAGCTCCAGGCCGAAGCAGGCCCAGGCGAGGACGACGACCAGCCTCACGGCGCCTCCCTGCCGGCTAGGGCGCCACCTTCGCGAAGAAATGCCGGTGGGCCATCTCCCCACCCAGGTCCTCGGGCTTCGCCCAAAGGGTCTCCGTGGGGGCCGGCAGGCCCTCTTCGTTCAGGGCGTCCTTGATGGCCTGCTCCACGTCCCAGGCGTCCAGGCGCCAGCTGCCTTCGCCGTAGCCCTCCATGACGACGCCCACCAGCACGCGCAACGTGGCGCCCGCTCCGGAGGGGATGTGGTAGGTGACGTTCTTCACCGCCGGATGGCTCTGGCGGAGGCACGTGCGGACACGGGTGAAGGCGCGCTCGAAACGCGTATGGGTGCTCATGCTTTCCATGCTACGGGCGGTCCCCGCGCCGGTCCACCGGCCTCGATCCTTTCCATCACCCCTCCAGCTCCAGCACCGTCAGCCCGTCCTGCCGCGTGGCCCTGCCCTGCACCGGCAGCACCTCGCCCACGCGGTAGGGGCGGCGGCGCTGGCGGAAGGTGTCGGGGAAGGCCACGCACTCGCAGAGGCCCGTCTCGTCCTCCAGGGTGACGAACTGCATGGGCTCGCCCTTTTCCGTGAGGACGGTCTTCTCCGCCACCACCAGGGCCCAGAAGCGCAGGCGGCGGCCGGGCTTCGACGTGTCCGCGGCCCGGTCCGGGCCGCCCCCCTTGCGCACCCGGTAGAGGGCCGCCGGGTGCAGCTCCAGGGTCAGGGACAGCAGGTCCAGCTCCAGGTCCGCCCGGTCGAAGAGGTCCGTGGGCTTGGGCCTCACGTTGGGCGGCACGCCGCCGAGGCGCGTCCACACGAGGCGCGTGCGGTCCCCGTCCGGGGCCCAGAGGTCGAAGGCGCCGGCGCTGGCCAGGGCCTCCACCGTGGGGATGGAGAGGTCCATCCGCGAGAGCAGGTCCTCCAGGCTTTGGAAGGGCCCGTTCGCATCCCGCTCCGCGAGGAGCGCCTCCACCTCCTCACGGCGCGCCCCCTTCACCTGCATGAGGCCCACCCGCAGGCCCTGCTCCCCTTCCGCGCTGAACTTCCAGAGGGAGCGGTTGGCGTCGGGGCCGCGCACCGTGAGGCGGTGGCGCCGGGCGTCGCCGAGGTAGGCGATGGCGGGGTAGAAGCCGCCCTGGTTGCTGATGACGGACGCGAAGAAGACCGCCGGGTGGTGGGTCTTCACCCAGGCGCTTTCGAAGCTCACCTGGGCGTAGCTGGCCGAGTGGGGCTTGCAGAAGGAGTAGCCCCGGAAGGTGCGGATCATGTCCCAGGCCTCCTCAACGACGGCGAGGGGGACGCCCATGGCGGCGCAGCCCTCCCGGAAGCGCGCCTCGAACTTCGGCAGGCGGCGGGCGCAGTCGGGCTTGCCCAGGAGCTTGCGCAGCTGGTCCGCCTCGAAGTGGCTCCAGCCCGCCAGCTCCACCCCCACCTTGATGACGTCCTCCTGGTAGATGAGGACGCCGAAGCTTTCGGACAGCAGGTTGGCAAAGACGGGATGGCTGGGCGTGTAGGCCTCCTCGCCCCGGGCGCGCTTCACGTAGCGGTCCACCCAGTGGTAGGCCGCCGGGCGGATGAGGCTGCTGTGGATCACGAGGGTTTCGAAGTCGCCCTTGCCGACGCGCTGCTGGAGCTGGCGGGTGGCGGGGCTCTCCACATAGAAGACGCCGATGCTGTCGCCCTTGGCCAGCAGGGCCTGGGTCTCCGGATCGTTGCGGGACGTGGTGCCCGGATCCTTCGGCGCCTTGTCGCCGAGCACCGCGTAGGCGTCCCGGATCACGGCGAGGCTGCGGTTGCCCAGCAGGTCGATCTTCACCAGCCCGTAGGCTTCCACGCCGTCCTTGTCCCACTGGGTGATGGCGACGCCCGCCTTCGCCGGCGCCGGCTGGAAGGCCACGTGTTCCCACAGGGGTCCGGGGGTCACGACGGTGCCGCCGGGATGCACGGAGAGCTGGTGGAAGTGGCCCACCAGGCGCGTGGCCTGCGCCTGGATGCGTTGCCAGACCTCGGTCTCGGCGGCCGAGGATTTGCGGTCCGACGTCCGTTTCATCAGGGCCGGCAGATCCTTGCGCTCCGCGTCCGCCCAGCCCCAGCCCTCGATGCGCTTGGCCATGGACTTCAATTCGACTTCGGGCCGCCCGAAGGCCATGGCCACCGCCCGCAGGGCCGAGCGGGGCTTGAAGAAGACGTGGTTGGCCACCATGGCCACGCGGTCGCGACCGTAGCGCTCGAAGACGGCGTTGATGACCTCGTCCCGCTCGTCCCAGGCGAAGTCGATGTCCATGTCCGGGGGATCGACGCGCTCCTTGGTGAGGAAGCGCTCGAACATGAGGTTGGTGGCCACGGGATCCACGTTGCTGAGGTGCAGGGCGTAGCTCACCAGGGAGGCCGCGCCGCTGCCCCGGCCGCAGATGCGCGTGGGCAGGCCCTTGTGCTTCAGCGCCTTCACCAGGTCCTCCACCAGGAGGAAGTAGGCGGCGAAGCCCTTGTCGTGGATAAGGTCCAGCTCGTGGGCGAGGCGGGATTCCAGCGCCCCGTTGAAGGCGCCGAAGCGCGCGATCACGCCCGCCCGCACGCGCTGGGCCAGCTCCGTGTCCAACTCCGAGGGCGCAATCCCCAGGGGCCCCGCGCTCACCCAGGAGCCCCAGGCCAGGTCCCAGCCGCAGATCCGCTCCCGCAGCTCCGCGGTGGCCCGGGCCACCGCGGGCTCGGCGGCAGGGAAGCGGGATTCCCATTCGCGTTTCGGCACCGCCGCGTCCCGGGGATCCCACAGCGGCTCCGTGCGCGTCACCGTGCTTTGCGTGTGGACGGCGCGCTTCAGGCGATGCAGGTCGAGGCCCTCCAGGGTGCGGAAGCGCAACACCTGGGGCGCCACCACGGGAAGGCGCGCCGCCAGGGCCTTGGCGCAGGCCACGGCGTTGCGGGCGGAGCCCAGGAGCAGGCCGTAGACGCCTTCCCTCAGCAGCTGCTCCAGGCCCGGGAGGTCCTCCGCCAGGATGGCGCAGTCCTGGGGCAGTGTTCCTTCCTGCCCGTGGGCCTGGTCCGTGAGCAGCCTGTTCAACGCGGCGTAGCCCGCCCGCGAGCAGGGCAGCGCGCCGTAGGACCGGCCCTTCCAGGGGAAGCGCGAACCGATCATGAGGCGCAGGGGCGGGGCTTCCGGATCCGGCGCGCCGGGAACGCCCGCCGCGATCACGGCCGGCACGCGGGCCGCGGCTTCCGCGCGGTTCTCCAGCCGCCATGCCAGTTCCTCCCGCAGGGTCGGAAAGCCGTGCAGCCCCGTGTCCCAGGCAGCGAGGTGGCCGTAGCCCAGGCGCTCCGCGAAGGCGATCAGGAGCTCGGCGGGGTAGATGCCTTCTCCCGATGAGAAGTCGGAGATGCCGAGGGCGAAGGTCATGGCGGGCCCGGGGAGCTCATGCGTAGGCGGCTTCGTGTTCTTCCGCGGCCTTCATCCACCCCGTCTCCACGGGCTGGGTCGGATACCGCGTGCGCAGGCGGGCGAGGCTCACTTCCAACCGGCCCAGCTTCCGGCTGCGCTCCTCCTGGAAGAGGGGCGCCGCCTGGCCCAGGCCCCAGGCCAGGCGCAGCTCCACCTCCCGCACCAGGGCGCGGCGGACCGAGCGCTCCCGGAAGGCGGCCTCCACCCGCTGCGCCAGCAGCAGGGGCGGTTCGCAGAGGTCCTCGTCGGAGGCCCGCCAGTGGTGGGGCTCGCCGTCCACGTCCCACCAGCGCAGGACGGCCTTGCGCGGGCTGCGGGGCTCCTTCCACAGGCGCTGCAGGCACCAGGCCGCCAGGCCGATCTCCTCGGGCAGCCGCGGCGGCTCCAGGCGCCAGGGATGCCGGGAGCTGCCGGGCTTCTCCGCCAGGAGGGGCAGGCGCAGCCGGTCCTCCCCCCGCACCTGGGCCAGGAGTTTCGGCGCCAGGCGCTCGGGCACCAGCTGGGCGACGACGCCCACGGGCACGGGCTGCAGGTCCTGGAAACGCCGCAGGCCCAGGCGCTGGAAGCGGGCGTGGACCCTTGGGGCCAGGTCCGGCAGGCGGCGCAGGGGCTGGGGCCCCAGGAAGGCGCGCTCCCCGCCGTCCAGGACGCGCTCCACGCTGTGCTCCAGGCGCGCCGCCAGGGTGGCGGCGGTGGCGCTGCTCGACAGCCCTCCGTGGCCCCGCCAGCCATGTTCCCGGCGCAGCTCCCGCAGGATGCGCGCGGCGGCGTCCTGGGGGGGGCCGAAGAGCCCCTCCGTGCCCCGCAGCTCCACCAGGGCCTCCCCCAGGCGGCCCAGCTGCCCCTGGGGCGACCAGCGCTGCAGGAAGTCCCCTAAGCAAGCGTGGGCCTGCCACCAGGTCTGGGGGCTCGGGTCCAGCACCCGCAGGCCCGGCACCGAGCGCAGGGCCAGGTCCAGGGGATCCCCCGACGCGGCACCCTCCGCCTTGGCCCGGCGGTTCACGAACCAGAGGCTGGGGCTGCGGGGGGTCTCGGGATTGAGGAAGGCCAGGGGCCGCTCCGACAGTCCCGCCTCCCGGGCGGCCGCCAGCTGGAAGGGCAGTTCGGGCACCCACATGGCCAGCATGGCTTCCTCCATCGCCGGACCGGCAGGGCTCCGCCGGGGCCTCGTCCGCGGGAAGCCCAGGGGCCCGGGGAGCGTTGGGGTTGGCTCTTCCCGGGGTATCCATGATGGCGAATAAAAATCGAAAGTCAAGGGCGGCGGGGAGCCCATGGCTGTCGTGGCCCACCAGATGGAGGCCGCAAAGACCCCGGGCCCGCGCCCTCAGGGAAGGGAGAGGACGTCGGCCTTTCCGGGGGCGATCTTGGGGGCGCGGAGCAGCCCGCCCCCTTCCGCCTCCGCGGCGCGCAGGTCGAGGTGGATGCGGCCGGCGTAGGGGGCGCCTTCCCGGAGCCGGATGATCTTGGTGGTGAAGAGGCTGGAGCCCTCTTCCAGGGCGGTGAGCCAGTGGACGTTCCGGGCGGCGTCGGTGATCGTGGACCAGGCGCCGGGGCCCTGGACCTCGTCCAGACGGGGGCGGATCCACATGTGGTCGGGGTCCTCGGACACCTTCTCGTACTGGCGCACCCGGAAGCGTCCCGAGAGCACCAGGAAGGCGCTGACCATGTTGAGGTGGGCGTGGGGGGGGATGCTGCCGCCCCGCTTCACCCAGGCCAGCTTGGTGATCACCCGGCGGCTGGGCTCGGGGTCCGGTCCGGGGGGGCCGCCGTCCTCCGCCAGGGCCTGGAAGACCTCGCCCCGGCCCCTGAAGTCCACAGCATGGAACTCCGCCAGACGCGCCGGAAAGCCGAGGCGGGCCTTCAGGGCCTCCAGGTCCAGAGCGGAGAAGTGGCGGTCCATGCCCTCCCGCCAGGCCTCCTGGTGTGTCCGTCCCTCCGCCAGGGCCCGCCCCAGAGCCAGGTAGTCGGCGAGCCAGCCGTCCAGGGCTGGCCGCCACACCGCCGGGGGGAGCTGGACGTGAAAGGTGTAGGCGCTCATGGACTTCGTCAGTCTAGGCCCGGCGCCGGGCTTGGCGCTTCCCGGGGTATCCATGATGGCGGCTGCAACCGGAAGTCAAGGGATGGAGGTCCCTCTTCTCCCGGGTGGCCTCTGCCGCCGAAGACGGCCATCCACGCCCTGCCGGAACGGCCCCTCGCCCAGGGAATCCGCCCGGGGGACGGAAGCCCGGGGGACGGAAGCCCGGGGGACGGGGGCAGGCCCTTCGTGCCGCCCTTGGCGTCGGCCGCTGAAAGGCGGGGCGCCGGGCCCGATATGATCTCCCCATGTCCGAACGCCTCATCCTGGTGACCAACGACGACGGCCTCTGGGCCCCGGGCCTGGAACTGCTGGCCCGGGTGGCCTCGGGCTTCGGGCGGGTGGTGGCGGTGGCGCCGGACCGCAACCGCTCGGCCATCTCGTCGGCCCTGTCCCTCCACGACATCCTGCGCATCTCCGAGCTGGGCCCGGACCGCCACACCTGCGACGGCACGCCCGTGGATTGCGTGCTCATCGCCTGCCGCTCGGTGCTGGAGCGCAAGCCCGACTGGGTGCTGTCGGGGGTGAACCACGGCTTCAACCTGGGGGAGGACGTCTTCTACTCGGGCACGGTAGCGGCGGCCTTCGAGGGCTCCCTGCAGGGGGCGCGGGCGGCGGCCTTCTCCCTGCATCCCAAGGGCGACCTCGCCGTGGCGGAGGCCTGGATCCACCGCTTCCTGACCGCCTGGGAGCAGCTGCCCCTGCCGCCCCAGCGCATCTGGAACCTGAACCTCCCCAAGCGGGCGCCCAAGGGCTTCAAGCTCACCACCCAGGACACCCGCAGCTACCACGACGTGGTGGAGAAGCGCATCGATCCCCGGGGCACGCCCTACTATTGGATCGGCGGCGACGTGGGCCCCATCTACGCCAAGAGCCCCGGCAGCGACGCCGAGGCGGCCCTGGACGACTACGTCAGCGTGACGCCCCTGCACCTGGACCTCACGGCCCCGGACCTCCTCGCCCGCCGGGACGCCTTCGACGCCGCCTTCAACGGGGATGGCATGTGATCGTCCGCTTCCGGGCGTCGGGCCGCGTGCAGGGCGTGGGCTACCGGGCCTTCGCCCAGGACCGGGCCCGGATCCTCAACCTGGCGGGCTGGGTGCGCAACGATCCCGACGGCGCCGTGAGCGGCGAGGCCGAGGGCAGCGCCGTGGAACTGGCCGCCTACCGGGACATGCTGCAGGACGGCCCGCCCTGGGGCCGCGTGGACGAGCTCGCGTGGTCGGTGGTGGAGGCCAGGCTGGACGAAGGCCGGGGGACTGCTGCACAATCCCTTCCCCGCCCCTTCCAGATCCGGCGCTGAGCACCCGAGGCACGAATGGACCTGAAGACCTTCATCCGCGACGTCCCCGACTTCCCCAAGGCCGGCATCGTCTTCAAGGACATCACGCCCCTGCTGGCGGACCCGGCGGCCTTCGCCCACGCCATCGACGAGATGGCCAAGCCCGTCTCCGCCCTGCAGGCCACCCACGTCCTGGGCCTGGAAAGCCGCGGCTTCATCTTCGGCGCGGCCCTGGCCCAGAAGCTTTCCTTGGGCTTCGTGCCCGCCCGCAAGCCCGGCAAGCTGCCCCGGGCCGCCTTCCGGGAGAAGTACGGCCTGGAGTACGGCGAGGACGCCCTGGAGGTCCACCGGGACGCCTTCAGCGCCGGCGACCGGGTGCTCATCGTGGACGACGTGCTGGCCACCGGCGGCACCGCCCGCGCCGCCCAGAGCCTGGTGGAACAGACCGGCGCCAGCCCCATCGCCCTCACCCTCTTCATCGAGCTGACCTTCCTGGCGGGCCGGGAAAAGCTCACCGGTCTCCCGGTCTTCAGCGTCCTGCGCTACTGAGGCCGACCGGAAACGGCCTCCCCGAAGGGAGGCCGTTCGGGGGTCACCGGAACCGGACCGTCAGGGGGTGACGGTGAAGTCGCGGGTGGTGGTGGCCGTCCCCGTGGGCGAGACTACGGTGATCTTCCCCGTGGCGGCCCCCGCGGGCACGAAGGCGATGATCCGCAGCCCGCCCAAGACCGTGTAGCTCGCGGGCACGCCGTTGAACCGCACCGAGCTGGCCCCGGTGAAGCCGGTGCCCGTCAGGGTGACCATCGTCCCCACCGGGCCCGTGGCCGGGTTGAAAGCGAGGATGGAGGTCAGCGGGGTGGCGCTCGCGACGATGCCCGTCTGGATCCCCAGCAGGGATCCGTTGGCGGTGTCCTGGGCCTGGATGCTCCAGGTGCCCGGGGTCTTGAGGGTCACGGTGAAGGTGTGGGTGCCGTTGTCCCAGATCCCGAAGGTGTAATCGGGGGGCAGGACGGCGGCGGGGTCCGTGCTGGTGAAGTGCACGGTGCCCCGGTAGGCCGGGTTCACGTTCCCGCAGAGGTCCCGGGCGCTCACGGTGATGGTGGCGGCCGTGCCGGCCTTCAGGGGGCTCGGGAAGCCGTAGGCGGAAAGTCCGGCGACCGCGCCCACCACGTTGGTCATGCCGAAGCCCGCGCTGGGGCCGCCGCCGGGGATGGCCGCGGTGAGCGTATAGGCGCCGGGGGTGCAGTTGGCGGTGAAGGCCGGGGCCGTGGCCACGCCGTTGGCATCCGTCAGCACCGCGGCGGCGGAGGCGAAGGTGCCGCCCGGGCCGGAGGCCGGCGCCGTGAAGACCACGGGGATCCCCGGGAGGGGCACGGAACCGCCGTAGGTGACCCGGGCCTGGAGGGGCGCGGCGGTGGCGCCCACCGTGAGGGTCTGGCCCGCACCCGTCCAGGCCGCGATGGCCGGGACGACGGTGGTGAGGACCAGGTTCGCGGTGGTGGAGCCGCCGGTGTTGGAGCCCGTCACCACGTAGGTCGTGGTGGGCGCGGCGGCGGTGGGGGTTCCGGTGATGACGCCGGTGGCGGGATTCAGGGACAGGCCCGCGGGCAGGGCCGGCGCCACGGTGTAGCCGGTGATGGGCCCCCCGGCGCTGCTCGGCGTGTTCGGCGCGATGGCCAGGCCCGTGGGGTAGAGGGCCGGATTGAGGCTGTAGGCCAGGGCGCTGGGGGGCACGTCATTGACGGTGATGACCACGCCGACGGTGGTGCTGCCGCCGCTGTTGGTGCCGGTCACCGTGTAGGTGGCCGTGGCGGTGATCGCCGTGGGCGTGCCGGAGATGACCCCGGTGGCCGGATCCAGGGACAGGCCCGCCGGCAGGGCCGGCGCCACGGTGTAGCCCGTGATGGCGCCGCCGGAATTGCTGGGGGTGTTGCTGGGGATGGCCGCGTCCTTCGTGTAGACCGCCGGGTTCGCGCTGTAGGCGAGGGCGCTGGGGGCGACGTCGTTCACCGTCAGGACGAAGGTGTCCGAGGCCACCTGGTTGCCGCCGTCCCGGATCAGCACGGTGACGGTGGCGGTGCCCAGCTGGCCGGCCGCCGGGGCCAGGTTGAGGGTCTTGCCCGGGCCGGAGCCCGAGACGGTGATGCCCGCGTTGGGCAGCAGGGCCGTGTTGCTGGAGCTCAGGGTGAAGGCCAGGCTGTCGGGATTCGTTTCCGCGTCGGTGACCGTGAAGGGGATGCCGGGGATGGCGGTGTTCACGGTGACCGTGAGGTCCGCCAGGTCGGAGATGGTGGGCGCGGCGCCGAACATGTGGATGCCGATGTGCTCGGAGAGCGTGTCGCTGACGGCGGCGTTCACCTGCGCGTTGGTGCGCTGGATCCATTCCCCCGCCAGGTTGAAGGCGGGGTTGCCCGCCAGCACCGTGGGGGCGCGGTGGAAGGACCTGTCCCCGCCCCAGGAGCTGCCGTCGCCCACCACGTCCAGGCGGGCGTTCCAGGCGGCGCCGGCGGTGCCGCTGTTGGAGGTGGCGAGGATGACCAGGTCGTCGCCGTTGAAATTGATCACCGCCGAATTGCCGGTGCCGGTGGCGTAGGTCGGGTTCACCGCCGAGCTGTGCTTGAAGACCGCGGAGGCGCCGGGGGCGAGGGTGCCAGCGAGGGCCAGGCTGCCGGTGGGCGAGGAGCTTCCCGGGTTGTCGGCGGCGGCGTTGCTGAACAGCACGAGGTAGAGCTGGGGCGCGCTCAGGGTGATCGCGGAGGAGCCCACGTTGGTGATCTCGATCCACTTGTCGAAGCCGGCGCCCTCGTAGTACTGGCTGATGATCAGCGCCGGCACCACGTTCACCACGAAGGTGTCCGAGGCCGTGCCGCCGTTGGCGTCCGTCACGGTGACGGTGATGGTGGAGGAGCCGGTCTGGCCGGCGGCGGGGGTGACCGTCAGGGTGCGGCTGGCGCCGCTCCCGCCAAAGACAAGGTTGGCGTTCGGAATGAGGGTCGTGTTGGTGGAGGTCGCGGAGACGCCGAGGGAGGCCGCGGGGGTTTCCGCGTCGCCCACGGTGAAGGGGATGGCCACGAGGGCGACATCCATCGCGGTGGACTTGTCGGTGATGTCGCTGATGGTGGGGTTCGTGTTCACCGGCAGGACGGTGACCGTGGCGGTGCCGGATTTGGCCGGGTCCTGCACGCTGGTGGCGGTGATGGTGTAGGGGCCGCCGCTGTTGGGCGCCGTCCAGACGCCCCCGGCGGTGATGCTGCCGCCATCGGCGCTCCAGGTGACGGCGCTGGTGTAGCTGCCGGTGCCCGAGACGGTGGCGCTGAAGGGCGTGCTGCTGAAGCCGTTCACCGTGGGAGCCGCGGGGCTCACGGCCACCGAGGTGATGGTGCTGGCCGGATCGGTGACGCTGAGCTGCAGGGAGTCGCTGGCGGTGGCGCCGTTGCCGTCGGTGACCGTCACGGTGATGACGGCGGTGCCCACCTGGTCGGCCACGGGCGTCAGGGTCACCGTGCGGCTGGTGGCCGTCCCGCTCACCACGTCGAACACGATGTTGGAGACCGGGATCAGGGTCGCGTTGGAGGTGGTGGCCGCGACGCTCAGGGTGCCCGTCCCGCCCACGGTGAAGGCGATGGCGCCGGTGGTGGCGTTGGCCGGGATGGTCTGGGAGGGGATGTCGGAGATGGAGGCAAGGCTGTTGAAGATGTGTTCGCCCAGGCGCTGGGCGGTGCCCGTCGAGGCGCCATTGGCGGTGGCCAGCGTGACCTGGGTCCACTCGGCGGTGGTGAAGGCCGCGTTCGGGGCGGCCACGGTGGGCTTGCGGTAGTAGGAGGTGTCCTTGCCCGCGCCGCCGGAAGGGACGGTGGTCCAGCTGGAGACGTTGTCGCCGATCACGTCCGTCCGCGCCGCGTAGGCCGCCGCGTTGGCCGAGCTGATGGGCGTGATGTAGGAGATGTCGTCCCCGTTGAAGGAGGTCGATGTCGTGGTGTTGACGGGCGTCCCGGTGAAGTTCACTCCCGTGTAGGATCCGCTGGTGTTGCGGATCGTGATGGTGGCGGAGGGCGCGATGGTTCCGGGGATGAGCAGGGAGCTGTAGGTGGTGCCCCCGGTGGCAGGGTTGGACCAGAGGCCCAGGTAGAGGGGCGTCGTGGCGCTGTTGTAGGTCGAGCCGCCCACATTGGTGATCTCGATGACCTTGTCATTGCCCGCGCCCTCGTAGTACTGGCTGATGATCAGCCTGGACGTGACGGAGCCCGGCGTGGTGACGACGAGGTTGAAGGTGTCCACCGCCGTTCCACCGGCGCCGTCGAAGACGGTCACGGTCACCGTCGCCGTGCCAGTCTGGTCAGGGGCCGGCGTCAAGGAGATGTTCCTCGCCGTGCCGCTGCCACCCAGCACGATGTTGGCGTCCGGGAGAAGAGTCTGGTTGTTGGAAGTCGCGGTGACCGTGAGGAGGTTCGCGTTGGTCTCCGCGTCGCCGATGGTGAAGCCCAGGTTGGCGATGGGGGTGTCCTTCAGCGTGCTCTGGTTGGGAATGTCGCTGATGGTGGGGTTGGTGTTGGTCGCGCCGGCGGGCTGGATGGTGATGAGGCGCGAGGCCTGGCCCGTGGCGGCGGTGTCGTCGGTGGCGGTGTAGGTGACGGTGTAGACCACCGGCACCGCGCCCGCGTTGTTGAAGGTGTGGCTGGGGGTCGCCGTCCCGGTGACGACGGGGCTGCCGTCGCCGAAGTTCCAGCTGTGGCCGGTGATGGCGGTGTTGATGGTGGTGGCGGTGCCGGTGAAGGCCACGTTGGCGCCGTCCAGCACCGTGGTGTTGGTGGCGGGCTGCGTGATGTTCGCGCTCACGGCGCCGGCGGCCTGGTTCACCCAGAGGGGGGCGGTCCAGAGGAAGCGGCCGTCGTCCTGGGTGATCTTGGCGTAGTAGTAGTGGCTTCCGGCGGCGGGAGTGATCGTCGCGGTGTCCGTGCCCTCGATGAGCTGCACGGTGGAGAAGGAGACGCCGGGGACGCCCTCGAAGATCTGGATGCGGCTGGCGCTGCGGCCGGCGCTGGGGGCGTAGTGCACCTGCAGGGTCAGGCTGCCGCTGTTGTTGATCCGCTCGCCCATGAGGGCGCCGGCGGACGAGGTCAGCGCGATCTGGCTGCCCTTGTCCTGGGTGGCGAAGGTGCGCCGGGCCCGGATGGCGTCCAGCATGGCCGTCAGGGTCCACGGGGTCCCGTTGGGCACCAGGATGCCCGTGCGGTTGCGCTGGCTCAGGCCCCAGTTCGAGCAGTGGTTGTCCTGGTTGGAGGTCGGCGAGACATGGAAGCCCCGCTCCAGGATCGCGTTGAAGGCGACCTCGAAGTTGCTGAGGAAGGTGTCCGTGTCCGGCGCGCCGCCCTCGTGGGTGTTCTTCGAGAAGGCGGCGCTGTTGGACACCTCGCAGAGGGCCATCACCTCGTC
This sequence comes from Holophagaceae bacterium, assembly GCA_044229575.1. Lineage (GTDB taxonomy): Bacteria > Acidobacteriota > Holophagae > Holophagales > Holophagaceae > JADJVL01. Next base: position 126,436 of record JBGAST010000002.1, read on the forward strand.
GCCGGCGGCGGTGTAGGCGCGATTATTGAACTGGGAGACCTGGGGGTGGTTGAACTGGCCCACCCAGCCGCGCGCCTGCATGACCAGGTACAACGCCGGATAGTCGCTCTTGGCGGTGAAGATGCCGCCCAGGAGCTGGCTCGCGCCGTTGTATTCCCAGGTGGGGAGCAGGTCGGGATTGAAGATGTTGAGGTGGCCGCCGTTGCTGATGACGCCCCATTCGACGCCGTAGGAGGCGACGAAGCCGGGGTGGGCGGTCCGGTGGGCGGAGGCCTCCGCCAGGCCGGAATTGAACAGGGCGTTGGAGACCGCGGGATCCCCGCCGGTGTTGGTGCCCGTCGAGCCGTCGTACATGTGGTTGTGCTCGGTGGCTGCGAGGAAGTCGCCGCCGGCGTCCACCCGCATCATTTCGAAGGCCGCGGTGGGGCCGTCCACCCCCGCCTGGGGATTCTCGGACCCGCTGCAGCTCGCCGGGGGCACGCCGCCGTCGGAGTGATTGGTCTGGCTGTGGAGGTTGCCGAGGTAGACCGTGTAGGGCAGCGACGCGGGAGCCGGCGCCGAGCCCGGCGCGGCCCCGGGTCGGCGGCCCTGGCTGCCCGTGGGCAGGTCCAGGGCGCGCACCTTCAGGCGCGGCGCGGGGCCGACGCGCACCGTCGTCTCCTGGGTGGCGGCCTCCTCCGGGCTCGCCGCGAGGTGGGCTTCGACCCGGTCCAGCTGGCTGCCGCCGGGATAGAGGCGGTAGGCCTCCTGGGCCATGGGCTTGGCGGTCAGGCGCAGGGTGTAGAAGCCCGCCTCCAGGGCCAGCCCTCCCTCGTCGAGGCCGTTCCAGGGAATGCGCTGGGTGCCGAAGCCGCCCGCGAGGAAGGTCTCCCCGCGCCAGGCCCGGCGCACGCGGCCCCTGGCGTCCACCAGCTCCAGGCGCCAGGAGCCCACGGTGCCGGTCTGGGCGTCCACGAAGCCGAAGCCGACGGTGAAGGTGCGGGCTTCGCCCGACTCGCCCAGGAAGGGCGCCCACAGGGCCGCCTCGAACTCGTGGTGGTCGGGGTGGGCGACCCGCACGCCAGGCGCCAGGGGGATCTGGGCGGAAAGGGGCGCGACGCCGAGCAGGGCCGCGACGAACAGGGAAAGATTCCGCCGGAAGAGGCGCATGGGAACTCCAAAGGGGTGGACCGGAGCCAAGGCTGACCCTCTAGGTTCTCCAAAGCCCCGCCCAATGACAGTGAATTTTTGTTCACATTCCTCACGATGGCCCCTGACCCGCGGTAGGCCCCGCCCAAGCTCGCCCCCGGGAGAAAAAGCGGGGCTCAGGCGGAGGCGCGGCCTGGTTCCACCGGCAGCCGCAGCGTGAACCGTGAGCCTTTGGCCAGGGCCTCGAAGGCCGCGCTGCCCCCATGCTCCTCGGCGATCTTGCGGACGATGGCCAGGCCCAGGCCCGTGCCCTTGCGCTTGGTGCTGAAGTAGGGCTCGAAGAGCCGCGCCCGGTCCTTCTCAGGGACGCCGGGCCCCTCGTCCTCCACCCCCAGGCGGACCCAGGACCCCTCGAGGGCGCAGGAGAGGCGGACCGCCCCCGCCTCCTGGCCTTCCATGGCCGCCAGGGCGTTCTCCACCAGGTTCACCAGGGCCCGCTTCACCATGTCCCCGTCCCACAGCACCGGCAGGGGCGAGGCCGGGAGGTCCACCGCCCAGACCACCTCCGTGCGCAGGGGCCCGTACATGGCCGCCACCTGCTGGAGCAGGTCCCGGGCGTCGCAGGGCGCGAAGACCGGCACCGGCAGCCTGGCGAAGCGGGTGAAGCTGTCCACCAGCTTCGCGAGGCTCCGCACCTCCGCGAGGATGGTCTCCGCCCCCTGGCGCACCACGTCGGGATCCAGCCGGTCCTCCGCGGCGCGGCGGATGAGGCGCTGGGCCGTGAGCTGGATGGGGGTGAGGGGGTTCTTCACTTCGTGGGCCATGCGGCGGGCCACCTCCTGCCACGCGGCCCGCTGCTCGGCGTTGGCCAGCAGGGTGAGGTCCTCCAGCACGGCGAGCACGCCGCCCTCCATGAGGGGGGCCGCCACGGCGCGCACGGGGCGGCCTTCGCCCTCGCCGCCGATGCGCAGCTCCTCCGAGAGGGAGGCCCCCGCCTCCTTCACCCGGGCGATGAGGTCCGGCAAGGCGCCCAGCCGCGGCTCCTTCAGCAGGGCGCCCCCGTCCTCCAGGGGCAGGGGCACGCTTTCAAGGTTGAGCCAGCGCCGGGCCTGGGGGTTGCAGGTGCGGAGGCTGCCATCGCCCCCCCAGCTCAGCACCGCCACCGGCAGGGATTCCAGGAGCTGGCCGAGGTAGGCGCGCTGGCGCTCGATGCGGGCGGACTGCTCCTCCAGGGCTGCGCGGTTGGCCCGCAGGTCCGCGGTCATGGAATTGAAGGCGCCGGACAGGAAGGCCAGCTCGTCCTCGCCCTGCACCGGCAGGAGCACGTCCAGGTCCCCGGTGCCCACACGCTGGGCGGCCTTGGCCAGGGCCCGCACCGGCTCGCTGATGGTGTTGGAGATCGTGAGCCCGATCCAGACCGCGGCGAAGAGGGTGAGGAGGGTCAGGAAGAGGAAGGTGCTCTGGGGCAGGGTGGTGAGGGCCTCCCGGAAGTGGGCGATCTGCCCGGACTCCGCCGAGCGGGTGGCCAGGCGGCCCTTGGCCTCCAGGTAGCCGCGATCCACGAAGACGCCGGCCACCCGCGGGCCGGAAGCGCGCAGCAACCAGCGCCCGGCGGCCTGGTCCACGAGGCCCGCGTCGAAGCGCTCGGGGACCTGCAGCCCCGCCTTCATCGCCACGTGCTTCGGGTCGCCCTTCCCGTCCAGCTCCGCCACCAGGTCCAGGCCGGCCTCGATCCGCAGGCGCTCGGGGTCGCCGCCCTTCAGCTCCAGGAAGTGCCGCGCCGCGCCGTCCAGCCGGGCCTGCACCTGGGCCTCGAGGGCCTCGCCCACCACGCGGCCGTCCCGGATGATCTCCTGCACTTCCGGGCGGAACCAGCGTTCCACGTTCTTGGCGATGAAGTCCCGGCCCACGACGTAGAGCATGAGGCTCGGGATGAACGCCACGGCGAAAAGGGCCAGGACGAGGCGCGTGCGGATGCGCGCGCCCAGGATGCCGCTGCGCCGCTCGAAGTAGAGCTTGGCGAGGCTGCGGGCCACGATGAAGAGCAGGCTGCCGATGGCCAGCACGTTGGCGAGGCCGAGGGCCAGCAGGGCCCAGCGGGAGGGCGCGTCGATGCCCGTCTCCACCTGGGTGCTGATGAGCTTGTAGGCCTTGAAGAACATCCAGATCAGCACGGCCAGCCCCGCCGCCACGTAGAGGCGGGTGAGCTCGCGGTCGCGCTTCACGGTCATGGGGTCGAGGACTCCTGGCTACAGGCTACCTGTTCCGGGCTTCAGGCTTCAGGCCTCGGGCTTCCTTGTTGATTCCGCGCGTGTCGCGGCTGCAACAGCATCCCCATCCTGGTGGGATGGAGCCGCGCCGAGGACCCGACTGGCCACCATCAACCGCGCAGCCCGGAGCCTGAAGTCCGGAGCCTGAAGCCTCTAGGCCAACTCCTTCCGGTAGAGGGCCGCGTCCTCGCCATCCCGGTAGTAGCCGCGGCGAAGCCCCTCGCCCTTCCAGCCCGCCGCGACGTAGAGTTCCCGCGCGCCGGTGTTGGACACGCGTACCTCCAGGTGCAGGGACCGGACGCCCTCCCTGCGCAGGCGGTCCTCGGAGGCCGCCAGGAGGGCGCGGGCAAGGCCCTTGCGCCGGTGGTCGGGGTGGACGGCGAGGCGCAGCAGCTCGGCCTCCTCCGCCGCGGGATTCACCCGCCAGTGGGCGTAGGCCTGGTCCGGGAGCAGCAGGCCCAGCTCGCCGTCCACGACGATGCGCCAGCTGTCTCCGAAGGTCGCCAGGTCCAGGGCCTCCATCCATTCGGGGAAGGCGCTGCCGGGGCCGAGGCGCTGCGGCTCCATCAGCGGTGCAGCCCCGTGCGCAGGCCCGCGTGGAGGTGCCTGGCGGCCTCGGGGAAGTTCACTTCGGCGTCCGTGGCCCGCAGGTAGAAGGGGTGCAGGGGCCGTTCCGCCTCGCGCCCCGCGCAGTCCCGGACGAGGGCTGCGAGGCCGCGCAGGGTGGCCGCGCCTTCGTCCTCCAGGGCCAGCATGGGCGTCTGCAGGACGGCGGCAGCCTTCGCCGCGAAGCCCGCGGGGGCCCACCAGCCGTCGATGCCCAGGCGGTCGGCGAGCCGGTCCAGGGAGGCCTTCCCCGCCTCGCCGAGGGCGACGCCCGCGCGCCAGGGCTGCACGAAGGCTTCGCCCCGCTGGCCGTCCAGGACGATCCAAGCGGCCCCGGCGTGGCCGGCCTCGGCAAGGGCGCGGGCCCGCAGCTCGAAGGCGGAGAAGCCCCAGGTGGGGATGCCCGCCAGGGCCAGCCCCTCGGCGGTGGCCACGCCGATGCGCAGGCTCGTGAAGCCGCCGGGCCCCACGCAGCAGGCCACCCCCGCCAGCTCGGCGGGCTTCGCGCCGGCCTCCCGGAAGAGAGCGTCCAGGGTGGGCATGAGGGCCAGGCTGTGGCTGCGGCCGACGCCCACCTCCACCCGGCGGGAGAAGGTCCGCGCGCCGTCCACCAGGACCAGGTGGAGGAACTCGGTGGTGGTGTCGAGGCCGAGGAGCATGGATCCAGGCTACCGGCTCCCGGGGGCGGCCACGAAAAAGGCGGCCCAAAGGCCGCCTTGCAGAAGTCGGAAAAGGCTCAGGCCGCGGTCTTGGGGCGGCTCAGGCTCGCGGTGCCCTTGGGGGCCTTGACGATCTTGCCGGCCTGGATGCAGCTGGTGCAGACCCGGAGGCGCTTGGCGGCGCCGTTCACGAGGGCGCGGACCTCCTGGAGGTTCGGGTTCCAGCGGCGCTTGGTGATGTTGTTGGCGTGGCTGACGTTGTTGCCGAACTGGGGCTTCTTGCCGCAGAGCTCGCACTGACGGGACATGGCATACCTCGGATCTGGAACGGATCTGACCAAAGATCGTTAGTCTACCAGCCTGATTCCTGAACTCAAGGACGAAAAACGTGCTGCCCGACGCCGATCTGGACCTGCTGGCCCTGGCCTTCGCCATCCTCCCCTGGCCCGAGGCCCGCAAGGCCGCCCTGTGGGAACTGGTGCAGCGGGAGGGCCGGGTGCCGGAGGGCGTGGCGGACCTGGAACGGGTGGCCGCCGAACTGCCCCGGCGGCGGGCGGAGGCCGCGGCCCGAAGTGCGCGGCTGCTGCTGCCTTCCGCTCCCGGCCTCGCCGCCTTCCTGGAGCCCCTGCCCTACCCCGTGGCCCTGTGGGTGCGGGGCACCCTGCCGCCGGAGGGCCCGCGCCTCGCGATGGTGGGCGCGCGGAAGGCGACGGCCCTCGGCCTGGCCCGGGCGCGGACCTGGGCCAGGGCCTTCGCGGAAGCGGGCGTGGCCGTGCTCTCGGGCCTGGCCCGGGGCGTCGACGGCGCGGCCCATGAGGGCGCCCTCCAGGGTGGCGGCACCTGGGGCATCCTCGGCTCCGGCCTGGACCACCCCTATCCGCCGGAGCACGCGGGCCTCATGGACCGCATCGTCGCCGGCGGGGGCGGAGTGATCACGCCCTTCCCGCCCGAGGCGCTGCCGCAGAAGTGGCACTTCCCCCGGCGCAACCTGCTCCTGGCGGCGTGGAGCGAGGGCGTGCTGGTCATCGAGGCCGCCACGGCCTCCGGCTCCCTGGTGACGGCGAAACTCGCGGCGGACCTGGGCCGGGAGGTCTGGGCCTGCCCGGGCGGACCGGAGGAGCCCTTGAGCGAGGGTCCCAACGGCCTGTTGCGGGACGGCGCGAGGCTCGTGCGGAATCCCACGGATCTCCTTGAGGATCTGGGACTTGAACCCGATCCCTCGCGCGTACGCACGCGCTAGGGCGCGCACGCGCGTGGCGCGAGGGCTCCGCTTGACAAGCCTTGGGGCCCAGGGTCCATCATCCGTTTTCGACGTTCTCTATATCGTCCGAGGAGTCCCCGTTGTCCAAGCTCGTCATCGTCGAGAGTCCCTCGAAGGCCAAAACCATCTCCAAGTACCTGGGCAAGGGCTACGTGGTGAAGGCCTCCGTGGGCCACATCCGCGACCTGCCCAAGAACGAGAAGGTGGAACAGGGCGGCGCGAAGGTGGACGTCATCGACGTGGAGAACGGATTCAAGGAGATCTACGAGATCCCGGATTCCAAGGCCAAGGTGGTCGCCGAGCTCAAGAAGGCCGCCAAGGAGGCCACGGAGCTGATCCTGGCGACGGACCCGGACCGGGAGGGCGAGGCCATTTCCTGGCACCTGCTGGAAGCCATCAAGCCGCCGAAATCCCTGCCGGTGCGCCGGGTGATGTTCAACGAGATCACCCCCAAGGGCATCGCGGCGGCCATGGAGAAGCCCGGGCAGATCAACAAGGACCTGGTGGACGCCCAGCGGGCCCGGCGGGTGCTGGACCGGCTGGTGGGCTACAAGATCAGCAAGGTGCTCTGGGACAAGGTGCGCCGCGGCCTCAGCGCGGGCCGGGTGCAGAGCGTGGCGGTGCGCATCATCGTGGACCGGGAACGGGAGATCCAGGCCTTCAAGGCCGTGGAGTACTGGGTCCTGAAGGGGAAGTTCGCGGCGAAGCTGCCGCCCCAGTTCTGGATGCGCCTGGTGAAGCTGGACGGCGGCGCCCTCCAGCTCGGCAACAAGGAGACCAAGCGGCGGGTGAAGGACGAGAAGGAGGCCCACGCCCTGCGGGACCAGATCCTGAAGGCCCCGTGGAAGGTCACGAAGCTGGAGACGAAGGAGAAGAAGCGCAACCCCGCGGCCCCCTTCACGACGGCGAAGCTGCAGCAGGAGGCCGCGCAGAAGCTGAAGATGGGCGTGAGCCGGACGATGTCGAACGCCCAGCGGCTGTATGAAGGGGCCGACTTCGGCGAAGGCCCCGTGGGCCTCATCACCTACATGCGGACGGATTCGCCACGCCTGGCCCCGGAAGCCATCGAGGCGACCCGGGACTTCATCGCGAAGAAGTACGGCAAGGACTTCCTGCCGGCGAAGGCAAGGGTCTACACCGGCAAGGCCGGCGCCCAGGACGCCCATGAGGCCATCCGCCCCACGGACATCACGCGCACGCCGGAATCCCTGCGGGGCCACCTGGACGCGGACCAGTTCCGCCTCTACGCCCTGATCTGGCGGCGCACCATGGCCTGCCAGATGGAGGCGGCGCGCTTCGACGAGACGGTGGTGGAGACGGAGACGGCCCTGCAGAACGGCGAGACGGCCACCTTCGAGGCCAAGGGCGAGATCGAGCGCTTCCCGGGCTGGCTGGCGGTGTACCGCGCCGACGCGGCGGAGGAGAAGGCGGAGGCCATCGCCGACGCGACGAAGACGGAAGGCGAGGAGGAGGAGGAGCACATCGGCCTGCCGGCCCTGACCCTGGGGGAGACGCTCAAGCTCGAGAAGCTGGAGACGGACCAGCAGTTCACCAAGCCGCCGGCGCGCTTTAACGAGGCCACGCTGGTGAAGGAGCTGGAGGAGGACGGGATCGGCCGCCCCTCCACCTACGCGAGCATCATCGAGACCATCCAGAACCGGGACTACGTGAAGAAGGTGGAGGGCCGCTTCAAGCCCACGGAGCTGGGCATGGTGGTGACGGACCTGCTGATCCAGGGCTTCAAGGAGCTCATGGACCCGAAGTACACCTCGGGCTTGGAGGACAAGCTGGATCGCGTCGAAGGCGGCGAGGCGAGCTACGGAAAGATGCTGAAGGACTTCTACGTCCCCTTCGAAAAGGCCCTGGCCCACGCCGGCGCGGAGATGCAGAACCTGAAGGCCGGCGTGCCCAGCGACCGAATCTGCAAGAAGTGCGGCGCGCCCATGCTGAAGCGCATCGGCAAGAACGGGCTCTTCCTCGGCTGCACGCGCTATCCCGAGTGCGATGGCACGGAGGAGATCGAGGCCATGGAGGAGCCGGAGGACGCGCCGGAGTGCCCGCTCTGCGGCACGACGCCCATGAACCTCCGGAAGGGACAGTGGGGCCCCTTCTGGGCCTGCCCGAACTACCCGGCGTGCAAGGGCATCCGCAAGGCAGATCCCAAGGGCCTGCCCGTCCCCGCGGACGAACCGACGGGGGAGAAGTGCCCCACCTGCGGCAAGGGCTTCGTGAAGCGCCACGGCCGCTACGGCCTCTTCACCTGCTGCGTGGACTACCCCGCCTGCAAGACCGTGAAGAAGGAGATCCTCGCCGGCTTCCCCTGCCCCAAGTGCGGCGGCGACGTGGCGCCCCGGAAGACCCGCTTCGGCAAGGTCTTCTACGGCTGCACCAACTACCCCAAGTGCGACTTCACCGCCTGGGACAAGCCCGTGCCGAGGAAGTGCCCCAAGTGCGCGAACCCCTACCTGGTGGAGAAGACCCGCAAGCCCCGGGGGAAGGATCCCATCCAGGTGCTGCTGTGCCCGAAGGAGGGGTGCGGGTTCGAGGAGGGGATGGGGTAGCTTCCCGATTGCGGCGCGGGGTTGGAGGGGACTAACATGGGCCCCCATCCACCCTTCGGAGTCCCCATGCGCCCCCTCGCCCTGGCCCTAGCCCTCTCCCTCCCCGCCCTCGCGGCCTCCCCGGCCAAGCCCTCCACCCACGCCGACGCCGCCAACAAGGCCTTCGCGGCGGCGATGATCAAGGGGGATGCGGTGATGGTGGCGCAGTTGTATACCGAGGACGGCCAGCTGCTCTTCTTCGACGGGAAGACCTACAAGGGCCGCCGGGAGATCGGGGACATGATGGCGGGTTTCTTCAGTTCGAACTCCGTGAAGTCCATGACCATCACCTCCGAGGAGGCGCACATGATGGGCGGCATGATCCTCGACATCGGCCGCTACGAGATGGTCACCGTGGGCAAGGACGGCAAGGAGACCGCCTCCAAGGGCCGCTTCGTGGACGTGCTCAAGAAGGGCAAGGACGGGAAGTGGCGCCTGTGGCGGGACTGCCCGCTCACGAACTGAGGCGGAGGAATGGGATTACCCTATCCCCACGATTCCACGCGAGGTGCCCCATGAAACCCATCACCCACCTTCTGGCGGAAAAGGGCAACGGCTTCTGGTCGGTGGCCCCCAACGCCACGGTGTTCCAGGCCCTGGAGATGATGGCCGCGAAGAACGTCGGCGCCCTCCTGGTGATGGAAGGCGAGCGGCTGGCGGGCATCTTCAGCGAGCGAGACTACGCCCGCAAGGTGGTGCTGGAGGGCCGTTCCTCCAAGGACACGCCGGTGCGCGACATCATGACCACCAAGGTCGTCTGCGTGACGCCCACCCAGAGCGTCGAGGACTGCATGGCCCTCATGACCGACAAGCGCATCCGCCACCTGCCCGTCATCGACGGCGACGAGGTGCTCGGCATCATCTCCGTGGGCGACGTGGTGAAGGCCGTCATCTCCGAGCAGACCTTCACCATCTCCCAGCTCGAGCACTACATCACCGGCACGGTCTGAGGCGAGGGCGGCGCGACCGCCGGATCCTGGGGGCGCCCATGAATCCATCCCTGCTGCTGTCGCTCCTGACGGACGCCGCCTGGAGGCTCCCCTTCCTGGCGGTCGAGGCCGTCGGCCTCGCGCTGTCCCTGCAGGCCCAGTCCCGGACGCCCGCGGCCGCGAAGCTGGCGGCCCTCGCCTTCGGGCTGATGATCGTCAACAGCCTCGCCGGGCTCCTCTTCGGCTTCTGGCGGGTCTTCATGTTCAGCCAAGGCCGCACCGCGAGCATGAACACCCTCGCGACCCTCTTCACGGCCTTCAACATCGCCCACAGCCTGGTGGACCTCGCCGCCTGGATCCTGCTGCTGGTCGCCCTGCACCGGGCCTTCCGGGGGCCCTCGGCTTCCAGCCAGGCCTGAGATGGTTCCGGCCCGGCGCGACGCATGACGATCCGTCCCGCCCAGCCCGCCGACCACGGCCAGCTCCTCGACCTGTGGCTGCGCTCCGTCCGCGCCACCCACACTTTCCTCACCGAAGCCGACATCCAGGCCCTGCTGCCCCTCGTCCGCGACCAGGCCCTGCCGGCCCTGGAGCTGTGGGTCCTCGATGGGGAGGATGGCGGGATCCAGGGCTGGATGGGCCTCGCGGGATCCAGCCTGGAAGCCCTCTTCCTCGATCCCGCCCAGGCCCGGAAGGGCCATGGACGGCGCCTGATCGAGCACGCCCGGGCCCTGAAAGGGCCCCTCACCGTGGACGTGAACGAGCAGAACCCGGAGGCCTTGCGCTTCTACGAGGCCTGCGGCTTCCACGTCGTCGGCCGCTCCGAGCTGGACGACCAGGGGCGGCCCTTCCCGCTGCTGCACCTGGCGGAGCAGGTCTGAGGCCGCCCCACCTCAGATCCCGGTGATGAGCAGGTCCAGCGCGGCGAGGATCGTGCCGCGCTGCCCGGACAGGTCCGCCACCGCCGGCCCCAGGTTCCGCCTGGGAATGCCCGCGAGTTCGGGGGTCGCCATGACTACGGCCCGGCCCTCGACCTTGAAGGAGGGCATGAGCGTCCTCAGCGCCGCGCCCTTCAGGGCTGCCGCCGTGTAGAGGGGCACCACCACCCGCGTGGCGAGGGGGCCGAGGAGGTCGCTCTGCACGTCCAGCAGGAAAGGGATGTGCCCCTTCGTCTCGGCGTTCGGGTTCCGGTGCACGGCGAATTGGGCCATCAGAAGCTCCGCAGACCGTCACTGAAGACACCCCGCCGCTCCACCTGCGCGTTGTAGGCCTCCAGGGCCGCGGCATTGTCCGCCAGCCAGGCCTCCCGCCGCTTCGCCCGCAGGGCCTCCACCAGGGCCGCTTCCAGCACGGCGGAGAGGTTCAGGCCCGCTTCCCGGGCCTTGGCCAGGAGGTCGCCGTTCACGCTCAGATTGGCGGCCTTCCGAGGGGTCTCGGCGTCGAAGAGGGTGGTCATGGTTCAGGCCCTTTACTCATAATGCGCATAATTTATGCGCATTCCATATGCGCGTCAAGGGACCGCCCGGACACCGGCGCCTGCTAGCCTGCAAACCCGGAGCCCCCCATGCCCATCAAGCTCGCCAAGGAATCCGAAGCCTTCCTCATCGGCTCCCTCAAGCGCTACGCCGCCGAGGAGCTGGACCTGGAGATGGGCGACCTGAAAGCCAAGCTGCTCCTCGCCTACGTGCTGAAAGAGGTCGGCCCGACGGTCTACAACCAGGCCGTCGCGGACGTCCAGGTCGTCCTCCAGGAGAAGGTCGCCGACCTCGGCGTGGACTGCTTCGAGCCCGAGTTCACGTTCTGGAAAAAGAGCTGAGGCCCCGGCGACACGGCGCCGGGACGGCTTCAAGATGGAGCCCATGACCGACCTGAGCTTCCGCCCCGCCACCACCGACGACACCGAAGCCCTCGTGGCCCTGGTCAATTCCGCCTACCGTGGCGACGCCAGCCGCGCGGGCTGGACCACGGAGGCGGACCTCGTCACCGGCGCGCGCATCGACGGGGCGGAGCTGCTCCGGCTCCTGGGCGCGGAAGCCTCGATGATCCTCCTCTGCCTGCAAGGGGAGGACATCATCGGCTCGGTCCACCTGAAGCGCCTGGACGCCCGCACGGCCTACCTGGGGCTCTTCGTGGTGCAGCCCACCCTGCAGGGGGGCGGCGTCGGCAAGCGCTTCCTCGCCGAGGCGGAGGCCACGGCGCGCCGCCTCTGGGGCAGCGCGCGCATGACCCTGTCCGTCATCACGCTCCGCCCCGAACTCGTCGCCTACTACGAGCGCCGGGGCTACCGGCGCACCGGACAGGTGCATCCCTTCCCTTCGGAGGCCGGGGCCAGCCGGCCCGTGGTGGAGGACCTGCGGCTGGAGACTCTCGAGAAGGACTGGGGAACGCCGGGGACCTGAAGGCCGGGCCCGCGAATTAACAACTCTTAACGTCTCTGCTCCAGCGCCACGCCTAGGCTCGATCAAGCACGACCCATGATTCCTACGGCAGGCCCGCCTTCGCGGGACACCACCCAGCCCTCCCTTCCGGTATCGTGGTGCCTCCCTGAAACCGGCGTCATGAATCTCCGAATCCTCTGCCTGGCCTGGACCTGCGCGGCCCTCTTCCCGGCCCAGAACGCGGCGCGGGGCGCCCATCTGGACCGCAACGAGGGAACGGCCCCGCCCCCGGCCACCCTCCTGGTCTTCGAGGCGAAGGGCAGCCGCGCCCTGAGCGAGGGCTTCGCCGCCCTGCTGAAGTCGGAGGCACTGCAGGCCTTCGAGGTGCCGAGCCGCCACCTGGCCCTGGGGGCGGGGCCGGACCGCGCCCTGCTGGCGCGCCACCATCTGGCCGCGAAGGCCCAGTGGGTCCTGGTGGACCGGCGCCGGGACGCGGTGCTCGCCGGCGGGGAGGGCCTGCCCGAGGCGGACGGCTTCGCCCGCAGCCTCCTCCAGGCGGGCTTCAAGGACCGGGTCCGGGAGCTGCGGGCCTACCTGAAGGTCCATCCCCAGTCCATCGAGGCCCGGGAGCTGCTGCTGAGCCTCCTGCGCCCGCGGGCGGAACGCGCCGCCCAGCGCCTCATGGGCGTATCGGTCCCCTCGGCCCGGGAGCGCCTGCGCCAGGCGGACCTCGCCCGCGCCCTGCCGGACGCGTCCGCCCCGGACGCGGACCTCGCCGGCGCCAAGGCCCTGGATCCCGCCGAGGACCTGGAGGCCTGGGGCGCCTTCGCCCAGGAGCTCGACACGGTCTTCAAGAACGGCCAATGGCGCGAACTGAACGGCGACTGGGTGCGGGAGGCGCGGCCCCTGGACGCGGCGAGCCCCACCCTGCGCCTGGTCTACCAGCGCTGGCAGCCCTCGGTGGAGGCCGCCCTGCGCGCGGCGCCGGGCTCGGAACCCTTCTGGGAGCTCTGGCTCTGGATGAGCCGGGCCCGGGGCGGCGCCCCCCTGCGCCCCCTGCTGGCCTCCCTCCAGCCTTCGCCCCTCACCCCTCCCGGGGACTGGCCGCCGCCCCGGGCGGTGCGGGCCCTCTTCGCGTCGGCGCGCAGCGCCGAGGACTGGCGGGCCCTGAAGGAGCACTACCTGGGCCGCTGGGAGCGCGAGCCCCACCTCCTCCGGGACGCCCCCGCCGGCGACGCGCCCCCGCGCAACGCCACCCGGGACATCCACAACGCCCTCCTGGACGGCGACTGGTCCTCCACCCTCGCCCCCCTGCTGGAATGCTGCCTCCGGGGGGGCGAGGCCTTCCAGGCGGACGCCCTGTTCATGGAGGCCCTCAATGCCTCCCGGTGGGGCGAGCTGCCCTCCAAGGCCGCGGCCCTGGCCCGGCGCTGCGGCCAGCCGGCGCTGGCGGCCCGCTGGTCCGCCCTGCGCCCCCCTCCCTCCTCCCGTTGAGGCCCCCGGCCATGCGACGCCTGCTCCTCCTGCCCCTCCTCCTCGCCGGCTCCCTGCGGGCGCAGATCGTCGTCGCCGCCGGGGACAACAGCCTGACCCTCGCCCGGCTCCTGCGCTTCCACCAGGAAGGGATGATCCTCTGCGTGCCCGGGGCCAACGGCCGCAGCCTCGGCCAGGACGTGGCCGTGGCCCTGGAGCAGGAGCCCGCGGTGGCCCTGCTCCTCGCCTCCCAGGAGCTGGAGCCCGGACTGAACGTCACGAAGGAGCTGGCGCGGCTGCGGGGCTGGGGCTCCGACCGGCCCCACTGGGCCCTCATCGGTGCCGATCGCCGCATCCACGCGGAGGGCACCGAGGCGCCCACCGCCGCGGCCCTCGCCGCGGCCTACCGGGAGAGCGGCCTGCGCACCCGCGCCGACCGCGTCCGGGACTTCCTCCGGGAGCATCCCGAGCACCGGGAGGCCCTGGCCCACCTGCTCCTGGAGCTGCGGATCCTCGGCGAAAAGCGCACGGAGCGCCTCCTGGGACCGAAGCCCGAGGAGGATCCGCCGCCCCCCTCCGCCAAGGGCGGCGATGACGCGCCCGCCAAGGGCAGCGGGGACGAGCCGGCTCCCGCCGAGCCGAAGAAAGCGCCCCCCCCGGAGGAGGGCGAGCCCGAGCCGCCGCCCCAGGCCCTGCTCCCCGACGAGGCCGACGCCCGGATCTGGGACGAGTACGCCGGCTTCTACGAGCGCTTCATCACCGAAGGCCACTGGCTGGACGCCGCCACCGGAGGCTCGAGCCCGGTGCCCCTGGCGGCCCAGCTCAGCGAAGCCGCGGACCGGAGCCCGCGCCTCCACGGCCTCGCCGCCCGGCTGCTGCCCTTGGTGGAGGAGCGCCTGCGGGGCCGCCTGGGCGACGAGCGGCGCTGGGCCGTGTGGCTCTCCCTGCGCGCCGCCGCCGGGCAGGGCCGGCCCGGCGAAGTCCTGTCGGGCATGGAGCCCCTGCCCGGCACCCGCCGCTGGCCGCCGGGGGCGGCCCGCCGCGCCGATGTCGAGGCCGCGCGGCGGTGGGGGGACTGGGGGGAGGCC
>JBGAST010000030.1:0-40258 GCA_044229575.1 Holophagaceae bacterium
GCTTCGGCGTCCTCCGGATCCTGCGCGCAGCGGCGGGTGATGCGGCCGAGGGCGGCGGCGAGGAGCCCCGGCTCGGCGCGCCCCTCCTCCAGGTTCCACTGGGCCAGGTCCGCTTCCAGGGAGGCGAGGTTCTGCAGGGTGTAGGCTTCCTCGGGATCGGACTTCAGCACGCCCTCGAAGGTGCTGATGGCCGACCGCAGGGCGGGCCGCGGATCGCCGCCCCGGGCCTTGGCGTCCTCGGCGCGGATGGACTGGAGCCACGCGACGTAGCGGAGCCCCGCCGGCCGCGGGGTGCCATGGGCCAGGGCCGCGTCCATGCTGCGCAGGCCCTCCTGGATGTCCGCCTCGCAGGCCTCACCCCGGTGGAGCTTCTGCTCCGCCAGGGTGCCGTAGACGGAGGCGCGGGTGCGCCAGGCGTTCATGTTGCCGGGCTCCACCTGCACCGCCCGGTCCGCCGCCGCCCGCGCCGCCTCGATGCGCTCGGGGGCGCCCTCCCGGCCCAGGCGTTCCGACTCCTGGGCGTAGAGATAGAGGAAGCGCGCCTGCTGCTGGAGGAGCTCCCCCGCGTCCGGGTTCACCCGCAGGCCCTCCGCCACGGCGCGCAGCCCGTTGTCCAGGGAGGCGAACTGGGCGAGGGGCTGCCGGACGGCCTGAGCCTTGGCGATGTTCCACCACCGGGAGGCCTCGAGGTAGTAGAGGCGCGCATCGCTCGGCGCGAGGCGGAGGGCCTCCCGGATGGGGCCTTCGCCGGTGGCGCCGAGGCGGTCGCGGTCCTCCGGGGCGGGGTCGCGCATCCCGGCGACGGCGATGAAGCCCTGGAGCTGCACCGCCTCCACCATCCAGGGGGCGGTGGCCAGGGCCTGCCGGGCCTTCGCCACGCCCCGTTCAGGGTGGCCCTCGCAGTAGGCCAGGAGGGCCTCCACGTAGGCGGTGGCGGCGGCGTCGTCGGGGCTGGCCCGCCGCAGGTGCGCCGCCGCGGGCGCCCCCAGGTCCCGGGCCAGGCTGGCCTCCTGGGAGCGGCGGGTGGCTTCGTCCACCACGAAGCCCACGCCGAAGCGCTTCACCATGTAGAGGCTGGCGAGGGCGCGGCCCAGGTCCAGCTCCAGCTCCGGCGTGCGCAGGCCGAGGGCGTAGGCCTTCTCCAGCTCGGTCCGGGCCTCCTCCCACCGCCCCAGGGCGAAGTAGCCCCGGCCCAGGGCGTGGTGGCCCGGGCCCTCCGCCGGCCGGCCCCCGGCGCCGATGCGCGCCTGGAGGCGGGCGAGGCGTCCCTCGATGACCGCCAGCTCCGGCCGCACGTCGTGGGCGGGCTGCATGCGCATGTAGCGCACGAGGGCCTCGATGCGCTCCACCTCCTGGCTGAAGTCCTGGACATGGCGCGCCCGCGCCTGGAGGCGCCGGGCCTGCACGCCGAAGAGCACCGAGACCAGGGCCACCCCCGCCAGGGCGAGGCCCGCGGAGAGGGCGATCCAGCGGTTCCGCGCCACCCACTTCCGCGCCCGATAGGCGGGCGTCCCCCGTTTCGCCTCCACGGGCTCGCCGTCGAGGTAGCGCTGCAGGTCCTCCGCGAAGGCGAGGGCGCTGGCGTAGCGGTCCGCGGGGCTGCGCGCCATGGCCTTGGCGAGGATGGCCTCCAGGTCCCGGGACAGGTCCGGGGCCACCGTCCGCAGGGGCCGCGGGACCTCCCCGGAAATCTGCTCCAGGAGCTCGCTCTGGCTCGTGCCCCGGAAGGGCCACTGGCCCGACAGGGCGGTGTACAGGGTGACGCCCAGGGAGTAGATGTCGCTGCGGCGGTCCAGGTGGGCGCCCTTCCCCGCCACCTGCTCCGGGCTCGCGTAGGGCGGCGTGCCCAGGGTGAGGTCCTCGTCGTCCCGGGAGCCTTCACTGCGGCCCACGCCGAAGTCGGCCACGAAGGCGTGGTGCCGGCCGCCCTCCCGCCGCTCCAGCAGGATGTTGCCGGGCTTGAGGTCGAGGTGCAGGAGCCCCAGCCGGTGGGCGGCGTGGATGCCCTCCGCCACGTCCCGGACGATCTCCACCTTCTCCCGCACCTCCAGGCGGTCGAGGGCGTGGTGGAAGGTCTCGCCCCCCACCAGCTGCATGCTGATGTAGGGGATGCCCTCCACCTCGGCGACTTCGTAGACGCGGCAGATGTGGGGATGCTCCACCTGGGCCTGGGCCCGGGCCTCCTTCAGGATGTGGTCCCGCCGCACCCGCACGCCCTGCTTCAGGAACTTGAGGGCCACCCACCGCTGCAGCCGGGGGTCGAAGGCCTTGTAGATGCGCGCGGAGCCCCCCGCCGCGAGGAATTCCAGGAACTGGTAGCGGTCCCAGGCCAGGTCTTCCACCAGCCGGAAGGTGTCGCCACCCTCGCCCTCGCCCCGGTCCGCCAGCATGGTCCACGCGTCCGGCAGGGCCGTGGCCAGCTCCGGCGCCTGGTAGTCGAAGCGCTCCACCTCCCAGGCCAGGGAATCCACGAGCTCCCGGGACAGGGCGCCCCGGTCCAGCAGGGCCTGGAGCTTCGGGCCGAAAGGGGCGGGACCCGCGCTCCGCAAGGGCTGGATGGCTTCCGGGGACTCGGGCAGGAGTCCCCTGGACCAGGCGAGGTTCAGGATCCTCGCTTCCAGTTCGGCGGGCGTCATCAGGGTTGCCACCGCAGGATACCCGCCCGGCAGGAAGATTCAGGCGATGGCGTCCGCGAGGGCGTCCCGCATCACGTCGCTCACCACCGCGTAGGCGGTGGCCCAGGCCTCCCGGACCTCCGGGGTGAAGGCGGTGCCCAGGCCCTGCTTGAGAGCCCAGAGCAGGGCCTCGCCGACGGTGTCGAAGTCCGCGTCCCGCACGCCGTAGCGGCGGTGCATGCGGCCCAGGTCCTCGAGGACGGGCAGCAGGCGCTCGGGGCTGTCGAGGGTGGCCACGGTGAAGTGCAGGGCCTGCATGAGCTTCTTCCGCTGTTCCCGGAGGTCCGGGGGGAAGAGGGGGCGCAGGGTGGGGTCCAGGCTGAAGAGCTTGTCGTAGAAGAGGGCGGCGGCGGCTTCCTGGACGGGGAGGATCTGGGTCCACGTGGCCTGGACGAGTTCGCGCTGGCGGGTGCTGAGCATGGGGACCTTTCGTGGCGGAGAGCGGGGCTAGTTCAGGGCGACGGATTCGATGCGGTCGAGGCGGATGAGGACCCGGGCGTGGTCCGGCTTGCGGACTTCGACGCTGGCGGAGAAGAGCCGCACCACCACGCCGGGGATGGCCTTGCCCTTCACGCGGAAGGTGAGGCCCTTCTTCTCCTTCAGGCTGAGCTCGAGAAGGTCCTGGAAGGCCTGGCCGGGCTGTGCCTGGATGCCGGCGCGGACCGCGGCGGCCTCCGGGGCCGGATGGCCGTGTCCCTTCGCGCGGGCGGCGGGGGCGAAAAGGAGAAGGGCGGCGAGGACGGCGCGGGTCATGGGGGCTCCGGTGCGGAAGCCTCCTTCCGCCCTCCCAGGATCCGATCCCGCTGGTTTATCCCAAGTGCCAGTTATAGAATTCATTCCTAGACCACTTCCCGCACCCGAACCGTCCCGACCCCACCCGGAGGCCGCCATGCGCCTGCGCGACCTTGCCCTGAGCCTGGATGCGAGCCTGAAGGAACCCCTGGTCCTCCAGATCACCCGCACCATCGCCACGGCCATCCGCAACGGCCGCCTCAAGCCCGGGGTGGCCCTGCCGGGCTCCCGGCAGC
This sequence comes from Holophagaceae bacterium, assembly GCA_044229575.1. Lineage (GTDB taxonomy): Bacteria > Acidobacteriota > Holophagae > Holophagales > Holophagaceae > JADJVL01. The sequence goes on from JBGAST010000030.1 coordinate 3,704, forward strand.
TGGCGGAGGAGCTCGGGGTGCACCGCAACACGGTGATCGCGGCCCTGAAGGAGCTGGAGGCCGAGGGCTGGATCGAAAGCCGCCAGGGCAGCGGCACCTTCGTCTCCGAGCGCCTGCCGGATCTCACGCCCTACCGCTGGGGGAAGGTGAAGCGCGCCTCCACCCCCGCCCACCACGCGGGCTTCGACATCCCCACCAACATGAACCCCATCACGGCGCCGGTGGTGGCGGTGATGAACATGGTGGAGGGCCTGCCGGACGTGCGGCAGGCGCCCACGGAGGCCATGGCCAAGGCCTACCAGCGGGCCATCCGCCTCCACGGCGACGAGCTGCTGCAGTACGGCGAGCCGAAAGGGAACCTCACCTTCCGCCGCACCCTGGCGGCCATGCTTTCGGAGCGCCGGGGCCTGGTGGTGGATCCGGAGCAGATCCTGGTCACGCGCGGCAGCCGCATGGGCCTGGACCTGGTGGTGCTCTCCCTCTTCCAGAAGGGCGGCGTGGTGGCGGTGGAGGATCCGGGCAACCGGGCGGCCTGGGAGACCATCCAGCAGAGCGCCGGGGCGACGATAAGGCCTATCCCCGTGGACGCGGAAGGCCTGGATACGGACGCCCTGGAGGCGCTGTGCCGACATGAGAAGGTGGGCATGCTCTACCTCACGCCCCACCACCAGTACCCGACCACGGTGACCCTCAGTCCGGCGCGGCGCATGAAGCTCCTGGAGCTGGCCCAGCGCCACCGCATGGCCATCCTGGAGGACGACTACGACTACGAGTACCACTACGACAGCCGGCCCCTGCTGCCCCTCGCCAGCGGGGATCCCACGGGCCAGGTGATCTACATGAGCTCCATGTCCAAGCTCATCGCGCCCGGCGTGCGCCTGGGCTTCCTGGTGGCGCCGAAGGACCTCACGGACCGCCTCGCCCGGGTGCGCCTGCGCATGGACTGGCAGGGGGACCGGGTGCTGGAGTGGTCCATCGCGGAACTCATCCGCGACGGGGACCTGGCGCGCCACATCCGCAAGGTGCGCAAGCTCTACGAGGACCGCCGGGACTACCTGGTGGCGCGGCTGAAGGAGGAGATGGGGGACCGCCTCGCCTTCGACATCCCCAAGGGGGGCCTGGCCCTCTGGGCGAAAGGGACCAAGGGCTTCGACATGGACGCCTGGATCCGGGAGTGCCGGGTGCGGGGCCTCTTCCTTCATCCGGGCCGCCACTTCTCCTTCACGGGGAAGGACCTGCCCATGACGCGCATCGGCTTCGCGGACTTCGAGGAGGCCCAGCTGGATGATGCGGCGCGCCGGATGAACGCGGCGCTGGTCCAAGTGGAAGGTTGAGAACCGGACCTACGGGAAGGCCTCCCGGTCCGTACACCCTGGAACCGCCCCGTCCCCGGAGGTTCCGACCATGCACTCGCCCCTGCTGCGCACCCTGCACCACCAGAAGCTCGACCTGCTGAACGACCTCGACCGCGTCCACACCCTCGTGGAGACCGGCGCCGGCCACGCCTTCGGCGAGCTGCGCCGCTTCCGGATCCGGCTCATGGAGCACCTCGCCCTCGAGAACGCGACGATCTGCCCCGCCCTCACCCGCGCAGGCCGAGTCCGCCCCGACCTCGCCCAGCTCCTCAGTGATCACCTCCAGGACCTCGCCGCCCTCCAGGGCGCGGCCTGCGGGTTCTTTGAGCGCTGCGGGAGGGAGGAGGGGCTGGATGACTACCTGCGCCAGGAGTTCAGCGAGCTGGCACGGGCAGTGCGGGCGCGGATCGATCGGGAGGAGGGGCTGATCAGGATGGTGATGGAGTCGCTCCGGCGGGAGGAGGCGACGCAGCCGTGATGGGGGATGGGGACCTCTGGCCGGATGGGTCCTCCTCCACCCTCACGCCCACCCCCCGATCAGCGCCACCTTCCCCGCCCGGCTCAGGGCCTTCACCGCCCGCTCCCGCTTCAAGGCCTGGCTCCGGCTGCCGCAGCGCTCCTGGTAGACCAGCTCAAGCGGTCCCCGCCCCCGTGTGTACTTGGCGCCCTGGCCGGCGCGATGGGCTTCGACGCGGGATTCGACGTCGAGGGCGATGCCGCAGTAGAGGGTGCCGTCGCCGCAGCGCAGGAGGTAGAGGTGCCAGTCCATGGGAAAACCATACCGTTCACCCGTGGGATCGGGCGTTCGGACTGGTCCATGGGAAAAAGTCGAAACTGGTCCAGGGGAGATCGGCATTCTCCGGGCAGGATGGTTGAAACCCCTCCAGGAGCCTTCCATGATCCGCCCCTCCCTGCTCGCCCTCGGCCTCCTCGCCGCCACCTCGGCCGCGACCCTCCAGGCCCAGACCCACCTCGGCGTCCCCGCCAAGGACATGACCACCATCCAGGTGAACCTCATCGACGACGGCAGCGGCACGCTGACCAAGCTCTGGACGGAAAAGCGCTTCGGCACCGCCACCACGGTGACCGCCGACACCTACACGCCTAGCAAGAAGGAGACCCTGGTCATCACCGACGCGGAGTTCACCGTGTTCTGCTCCGCGGCCTCCGCCTCGGCGCCCCTCTTCAGCCCCATCATCAACGACGCGGCCGGCGCCGGCTGGATCTACCCCACCCGGTTCCGCCCCACCCTCACCACGCCGGGAATCGATCCACGTCAGCTTCACCAGCGGCACCGTGCTGCCCCCGAACTTCCAGTTCGAATTCCCCACCATGCAGGCCGGCAACTACACCGTGCAGCGGGCGATCTTCTTCGGGTACTACGCGAAGTAGCGCCGCGCTCTTCCCTAAGCAATCTTCACGACGCAAGGGGACCCGATCGGGTCCCCTTGCCTGTCCGCGGCCTTTCAGGCCGGAGGCCCGGCCTCAGTTCATGGCCACCGCGTCGATGCGATCCAGGCGGATGAGGATGCGGCCGTACTCGCGGTTCTTGACCTCCACAGTCGTCTCGCCCACCTTCACCACCACGCCGCCCACCGTCTGGCTGCCGCAGAGGTGGAAGAGGAGGCCCTTCTTCTCCTTCATGCTGAGGTCGAAGAGTTCCTGGTAGGGGTTCATGGCGGCGCTCCGGGCTTGGGGGGCGGCCGGCGCGGCCGCGAGGGTGGGGGCGCCGGCCAGCAGCAGGCCCAGCGCGAGGGGAAGGGAACGGATCATGGTGGCCTCCTGCCGCCATCATGGACCCGGCCGGGCCCCCCGGGTTGGGCCGGTTTTCGCACTCCCCGGTGTGCCAGTGGCGGCGGCGCCCGAACTGGTCCATCCGAAAACCGTGGAACTGGACCCCCTGGAGCTCCAGGTCCTGGGCCATGCTTGCAGCTCAATCCCCTTCCAGGAGTCCCTCATGTTCCGAACCACCCTCCGGGCCGCCGCCCTCGCCCTCGCCCTCGCCACTGGCCTCGCCCCCGCTCTCCCGGCCCAGGGCGTCACCCACCTCAACGTCCCCGCCAAGCAGATGGTGCGGCTCTCCTTCACCCTGGTCTTCGACGGCGCCACTTGGACTCCGAACTGGACCGAGACCGTGATGGGCATCAACACCCCCACCGCCGGCTTCATCTACCAGGTGGGCAAGGAGCGCAACCTGGTGATCACCGACGCCGAATTCACCTGGCAGTACTTCGGCACCGCCGGCGCCACCTCCCCGGTCATTTTCCCCATCGTCCAGGATCCGGCGGTCACCAACGCCTACGCCCTGACCCGCGTGAAATCGAGCCTCACCGCCTCGGGCCGGGAAGTCATCAACAAGGGCTTCACCGCCGGCGCCCTCGTGCCCGCGGGCTACCAGATCGACCTGAGCATGGCGGACCAGCCCAACCACAAGCTCATCCGGGCCTACTTCTACGGGTACTACGTGGACTAGGCGCGGGCTGCCGCTTCCCGCCGAGGGCCATCGCCGCACACAATGGGGGATGGCCCTTCGTCCGGATGCCCCCCTCCTCGCCCCGTCCATCCTGAGCGCGGACTTCACGCGCCTGGCGGAGGCCCTCGCCCTGCTGGAGGCCTCCGGCGCCGAGGTGGTGCACGTGGACGTCATGGACGGCCGCTTCGTCCCCAACATCACCCTCGGGATGCCCGTGGTGGCGGCCCTGCGCAAGGCCACGAAGCTGCCCCTGGACTGCCACCTCATGATCGTCGAGCCCTCCCGCTACGCCCTGGAGTTCATCGAGGCGGGCGCCGGTTGGGTGAGCGTGCACCAGGAGGCCGATCCCCACGTCCACCGCACGCTGCACGCGATCCGGCAGAAGGGTGCCAAGGCGGGCGTGGTGCTCAATCCGGGCACGCCGGTGGAGACCCTCACCGACCTGGTCGGCGACTTCGACTTCGTCCTGCTCATGAGCGTGAACCCGGGCTTCGGCGGCCAGTCCTTCATCCCCCGCATCCTGGACAAGGTGCGCCGCCTCGACGCCCTGCGCACGGAGCGGAACACGCCCTTCCTCATCCAGGTGGACGGCGGCGTGGGCACGGCCAACGCCGCGGACCTGGTCAAGGCCGGGGCGGACTGCCTGGTGGCGGGCAACGCGGTGTTCAAGGCCGCGGATCCGGCACAGGCGGTGAAGGAGCTTCAATCCGAAATGCGGAAGGGCAAGCGGTGATGGCGGGTCGCGAAGCGCGCGCGAGCGCGGCGAAGCGGGGCCCCCGCCCACCGGTTGAAACCGCGCGGTTGGGCGACCATGGCCGCTGACCTCATGGTCACCGATTCAGTCCGGGTCCCTGGAACAGCCATCTCCATCAAGGCGGTGAGGTCCGGCGGACCGGGCGGCCAGAACGTGAACAAGGTCTCGAGCAAGATCGAGCTGCGCCTCGACGTGGCCCGCATCGAAGGCCTCGACGAAGGCGCCCGGGCCCGCCTGGAGCACCTCATCCGCAACCAGCGCGCCGCCGATGGCGCCTGGATCCTCACCAGCGACCGGCACCGGGACCAGCCCAAGAACCTGGAGGACGCCCGGTCCAAGGCCGCCGCGGTGATCGCCCAGGCCCTGGTGGCCCCCAAGAAGCGCACCAAGACGCGGCCCACCCGGGCCAGCCAGGTGCGGCGGGTGGAGGGGAAGAAGAAGGCCGGAGAGGTCAAGAAGGGGCGGCGCGGCAGCTGGGACTGAGGCCGGGGGCCTTCGACCGTTGGCCTTCGCCGTGGAACCCGCTCCATACTGGCGTCCATGAACGCGGCCTGTGTCCTCTCACGCTTCCGGGCCTTCGGCCTGGGGCTGCTCTGCCTCCTGGCGGCCTTCCCCGCCCTCGGCCAGGAGCGTCTCGCCTTCATCGGCGTGGCCCTGGACCTGGAGACCCGGCAGGCGGACCGGAAGCTGCAGGACTACCTGGCCCGGACGGCCGGCGTGAGCTTCGCGCCGGAGGAGCTGGAGTACGAGGCGGTGATCAAGCGGCTCACCCGCACCGGGCCCGGGGAGCCTCTCTTCCTCGCCCGGGCCACGCCCTACGTCTGCGTGGCCTCCGAGATGCTCGGGGCGGACCTCGAGGTGCTCGGCACCTACACCAGCGCCGCCACGAACCGCACCACCTACCGCTCCTACTTCGTCGTGAGCCGGAAGCAGTTCCCGGAGGCTCCGGACCTGCCGGCCCTCTACGCCCACCTGCGGCGGAAGCGCTCGCGCTTCGTGTACCACAGCCCCTTCAGCACCTCCTCCTTCTTCCTCCCATCCCTGTATTTCCGCGCCCAGAAGCTGTTCCACATGCGGGAGAACACCGAGTCCCTCTGGGCCATGGACTGCGCGCGCATCCCCGAGAACAGCAGCTCCCGGCTCGTGGAGCTGGTGGCCTCCGGCGAGGCCGACCTCGCCGCGGTCTGGGACGGCACCCGGAAGAAGCTGGACCGCACGCCCGCCGGTTCCGCGGTCCATTTCATCCCCATGCCCATGGACCTGCCCAACGACCTGCTGGTCTGCTCCCGGGCCCTGGACCCGAAGGTGAAGGACGCGCTCCGGGCGGGGATCCGCAAGATGGGGCCGGACGAGATCGCCGCCGGAGACTTCCGCACCTGGGGCATCTTCGAGGACCTGGCCGAGGCCCGGAAGGCCCTGGCGGAGCTCCGCTGGCAGGCCCGGGAGCTCGCGGCCCCGGTCACCGTCGAGATCCGCCTGCACAAGGGCTCCGAGGGCCTCCCTTCGGCCCCGGCCCTCCTGGAAGCCGTCCGCCAGTCGGTCCGGCTCGCCTCCACCGAGCTCGTGCCCTACGACCGGGACTTCCATGAGCACGTGGACTACACCTGGACCCTCGAGCCGGTGCACGACGGCGCGGTGGTCCTGCGCAGCGCGGTGCCGGGCTTCGACGAGGCGGAGCAGGTCTTCCGCATCAGCTTCCGCTCCGGGGACGACCTGACGCGGCGCATCATCTCCCTCGTGCACTCCCGGCTGCACCGCATCCGCTCGGTCTGGCCCTACAGCAGTCTTCCCCCCATCGTCATCCGGGACACCGCCTTCTCCGTGCCCGAAGGCCAGGTGGTGAAGGTGCAGCGCATCACCTGGCTGGACCCCGAGCGCGACAAGTTCCGGGCTGGGCCGGTCTTCAAGGCCCGCATCGACCGCTCGGACTACTACCGCTACGAGCTGAACGGCGACGACATCAAGGCCGGGGGCGGGAGCGCCGAGGCCCTGAACCCCTTGAGCAACGAATCCTACCGGGTGCTCCTGGCGAACCCGCCCCGGGAGCGCTGGCTCTTCCGGGCCCTGACCCTCGCCATGCTCGTCCTCCTGGCGGGGGCGGCCCTCGCCGCGGTCCTGGTCCAGGCGCGCCGGCGGCCTGAGTCCGCCCCCCCAAGCGACGGGGCCGCGCGCAGCAGCGGGTCCGGCCGATGACCCTGGCCCCCGCCCCCGAGCCCGGGCTGCGGCCGGGCCAGGTGCTCGGCCGCTACACGGTGCTCGGCAGCCTGGGCAAGGGCGGCATGGGGGAGGTCTACCGGGCGCGGGACAACCGCCTGGACCGGATCGTGGCCCTCAAGCTGCTGCCCGTCCGCGTGGTGAACGACCGGGAGCAGCTGCTGCGCTTCCGGAACGAGGCCCGCACCCTGGCGGCCCTGAACCACCCGGGCATCGTGACGCTGCACGCCGTGGAGGAGGAGGAGGCCTACCACTTCCTCATCATGGAATTCGTAGAAGGGCACACCCTCCGGGACGCCATTCCCCGGGACGGGATGGACCTCAAGGACTTCTTCGACGTGGCCATCACCCTCACGGACGCCCTGTCCGCCGCCCACGAGCAGGGCGTCATCCACCGGGACCTGAAGCCCGAGAACGTCATGTTCACCCGCACCGGCCGCCTGAAGGTCCTGGACTTCGGCCTCGCCCGCTTCGAGACGCCCCCGGCGGGCAGCGCGGCGGGGGTGGATTCGCCCACCTCGCCCCTCACGAAGGAAGGCCTCATCGTGGGCACCGTGCCCTACCTCTCCCCGGAACAGGTGCAGGGCCGCAGCGCGGACCACCGCTCCGACATCTTCGCCCTGGGCATCGTCTTCTTCGAGATGCTCGCCGGCGAGCGCCCCTTCCAGGCGGATTCCCCGGTGGGGCTCATGACCGCCATCCTCCGGGACGAGCCCCTCGAGCTGGAGGCCCTCCGGGACGACCTCCCGCCCCGGCTCGGCGCCGCCCTGCGGCGCTGCCTGGAGAAGCGCCCGGAAGACCGCTTCCAGTCGGTCCACGAGCTGCTTGGGGAGCTCCGGGACATCCGGGGCGAACTGGAGGCCGCCCGGATCATCTCCGCCTCCGAGCGTCCGCCCTCCACCCGGGAACGGGACCGAGCCGATTCCGCTCCCCGCGCTTCCATTCCCGGCGCGCTTCGCAGCCAGACGGGGCTCCACGGCCTCCTCGCGGCGGTGATGGCGGTGAACCTCGTCGAGACGGCCTCGGAGACCTGGCTTCGCGATACCTACGCCCTGGGGGTGGATCTGGGGGACAAGCTGGCGGAGGCCGCCCACGGCCTCGAGAACGGTCTCAGCTTCGATTCCCACGACGTGACTAACACCGTCGCCGTCCATGGCTTCGCCCTCGCGTACTTCGTCCTCTTCCCGCTGCTGGCCGTGGGGGTCGCCTGGGCCCTCGCCCGCCGGAAGGATGCTTCCTACCGCGGTCTCGCCTACGCCGTGGGCCTGGTCTACGCCATCAGCCTGCCCTTCTTCCTGTTCTTCCCCGTTCCGGAGCGCTGGTTCTACCCGGAATCCGGCGCCATCCTGCTCTCGGACCTGTGGACTTCCCGCTTCATCGAAGCCTTCCGCCCCATCAGCGGCATCGACAACTGCTTCCCGAGCTTCCACACGAGCCTGGTGACGATCCTGGTGCTCGCGGCCTTCCGCGCCGGCCTGCGGCAGCGCTGGGTGGTGGCCCTGCTGGGCCTGGTGGTGCTGCTCTCCACCTTCGTGCTGGGCATCCATTGGCTGCCCGACATCGCCGCCGGCGTGGCCGCCGGCGTCCTGGCCTTCTCCCTGGCCTGCCGGCTGGCGGAACGGGAGTCCCGCTCCCCCGAAGCCGCCACGACCCTGGGCCTCCTGGCCCCGGACCGCACCAGTCCCACCGCCCGGATCCCCTCGCGCCCGGTTTCCTCCCCCAGCGGCTCCGCCCCGCGCTGACCGGCGGCCCGCGCGCGGGCCGGGCCGATCATGGTTAAATCATCCATGGCCAAACCAAACTACGCCTTCGCGAAACGCCAGCGGGACCTCGCCAAGAAGCAGGCGAAGGAGGAGAAGCTGCAGCGCAAGCGCGAAGCCGCCGCCGCCGCCCTGGCCGCCGGCGAGCCCGTTCCGGTGGATGCCGACGAGCCCGAGACCGAGGCCGAAGAAGCCGCCCCGGACGCCCCCGAACCAGCCTAGGCCCGGGTGGCACCCAGCATTCAGGCTTGCCTCCCCGGCGGTCTTTTGGGAAAATAGCCCTTCGTGGCCGGCGTAGCTCAGGGGTAGAGCAGCTGATTCGTAATCAGCAGGTCGGGGGTTCAAATCCCTCCGCCGGCTCCACGAAAAAGGCCTGAAGCCACCTGGACGCGGAGGCCACCTAGCGATGTGCGAAGCCGGGGATTTGAACCCCCGATCGCGATGGCGCGCAGCCAGCAATAGGCGAAGGACGCGAGAGCGCCCGCAGCCGGTTCCGCGCAGTGGAAATTGCGTGCGCAGCCAGCGCGCGGGCCCGGAGGGCGGGGTTCAAATCCCTCCGCCGGCTCCACGCGGGGGCCGGCCAGGTCTCTTGCTACTGCGCCACCAGGCTGCCCACGGCCACGGTGATCGCCGCCGGACCGCCAGCCGCCTGAAGCTGATTGCCCGCGACGAAGGAGATCGCGACCGAGCTGTTCACGGGAACGTTGGCCTTGAGGTCGAGGCTGATCCGCATCAAGGGCTGGGCCAGGTTCACGGCCGCGGTGCCAGTCTTCTGGAACGCGGCGCCCTGGAGCTGGTCGCCGGTGGCCTTGCCCACCAAGGCCTGGGTGCCGGCGCCGAGGTTGAAGGCGACGTTGGCGGCCAGGCCCGGGGCGGAGGGCGGATTCGACCACGTGACCTTCGTCTGGTCGGCGCTGACGATGAAGGCCACGCCCTGCCCCGTCGTGCCCGCGGGGCCGGTGAGGTCCAGGACGAGCCGGGAAGCGCTGGAGAGGCTGCCGTTCCGCACAAGGCGGAATCCACTGCCGCTGGGGTCCGTGTAGGTCAGGGTGTCGGCGATGGTCTTGGCGGGCGTGCCGCCCCCGCCTCCTCCGCCGCCTCCGCCGCCGCAGGCCAGAGCCAGGGCGAGGGTGAGGAACGTGCAGGTGGAGAGGGTCAGGGCTTGAAGGGTCCGCATGGCATCCTCCTCAGATCGCGGCCAGGAGCAGGGCGAGGTCGGCGTCGTCGCAGTCCCCGTCGCCATCCAGGTCGGCGGCGGGATTGCTGGTGGGCAGGCCGGGTCCGGAATAGGCCGCCATGAAGGTGGCGAGGTCCAGCACGTTGGTCTGCCCGTCGCCGCTCAGGTCCCGGTTCTTCACGTTCACCGTGAGCACCGCGTTGTTGCTGGTGGCGTTGCCGGCGCCGTTGCTGACGAACACCGAGTACTGGGCCCCGTTGTCCGCGTAGGTGGCGGTGAAGGCGTAGGTCGCGCCGGTGGCCCCGGGGATGTTCGTCCCGTTCCGGCGCCACTGGTAGGCCAGGGGGGCCGAGCCGGTGGCGACCACCGTGAAGGACGTGGCCTGGCCTGCGGTCACGGTCTGGCTGGCGGGCTGGCCCGTGATGGCCGGCGGCGTGGCGGGGACATTCACGGTCAGGGTGGCGGGGTTGCTGGTGGCCGTGCCGGCGCTGTTCGTGACCACCACGTCGTAGATGCCCGCGTCGACGGCCTGGGCGCCGAGCACGCTGAAGGAAGTGAACGGGCCCGCCACGCCGAGGTTCACGGAGTTCTTCCGCCACTGGTAGGACAGGGGCGCGGTTCCGGTGGCGGTCACGTTGAACACGGCGTCCTGGCCGGCGTTCACGGTGAGGCTTTGCGGATGCGCCGTGATGAAGGGCGCGGTGGCCGCGGAGGTGGTCGCGTTCAGGACGAAGTCGTCCACCCAGAAATTGGTGTAGAAGGTTCCGGGCTGGACGCTAGTGAAGTACAACTGGATGGTCTGGCCAGCGTATGCGGTGAGGCTGTACGGCCCGCGCTGGAGGTACCCGCCGCCGGCGTCCAGGTTGCTGAACGTGGCCAAGGTCGCGAGATCGCCGCCGGAGCTGTTGCGGACCTTGATCGTGAGGATGTTCGTCGCCATTCCGGGAGGTGTCGGGCCGTTGTTGATGTTCATCCAGAACGTCAGGGAGACGCTGCTCGCGTTGGCCGGAATGGCCACCTGCTGGTAGAGGGAATCGGTGGTCGGGCTCTCGTAGCCGCCAAGCCAGCCGAAGTTCGTTCCGGCATGGGCCTTCGAATCGTCCGCGGTGACGATGAAGGAGTTCGACTGCACCCACGGCGGCAGTCCGGACTCGAAGCCTGGGTTCTGGAGCAGCTGGGTGGTCCCGCCTCCGGCGCTGTTCACGTTGAGGATCGCGGGATTGCTCACCGTCGTGCCCAGGCTGTCGGTCACCGCCACCGTGAAGGACGCGCCATTGTCCGCCAGCACCGTGGCGGGCGTCGTGTAGGAGGAGGCATTGGTCCCGACGTTGGCGAGGCCCTTTTTCCACTGGTAGCTGAGCGCGCCGCTGCCGGTGGCGACCACGTTGAAGGTGGCCGTCTGGCCTTCGGTGACGGTCTGGCTCTGGGGCTGCGTGGTGATGGTCGGCCCCGGGGCGGCGGCTCCCCGGATCTCCCAGACGCCCCGCCCGAAGGTCGCCGCCCGCACGAAGGAACCGTCGGGGGCGAGGTAGAGGTCCCGAACGGCGACCATAGGCAGGCCCACGCCATAGCGGGCCCAGGTGCCGCCGGCATTCTCCGAGATGTAGACGCCGAAGTCGGTCCCGGCGAGCAGCCGGCTGGGATTGGCCGGATCGTTCTGGATGACGTGGACCGGGATGCCGAAGGGGAACCCGTTGCTGACGTCGATGGGATTGAAGCTGTTGCCTCCGTTCACGGATTTCCAGAGGTGGCTCACGGCGCCCTGGGTGACCGAGGCGAGGTAGAGCACCTGGTCGTTGCTGGTGTCGAACCAGACGTAGCTGAGGTTCTGGACGCCCCCGGTGACATCGCCTCCCGCTGGATTGGTCCAGGAAGCGCCTCCGTCGCTGGACACCCAGACCCGGCCGCCGTTGGCGGCGATGGCAAGGGCATTCCCGTTGCTCGCGGAGGTGTTGAAATTACGGATCAGGGTCCCGCCGAAGCCTGCCATGGCGAGGGCGGACCAGGGCGTGGCCGTCCAGTCGGCGCTCTTGTAGATCTTGAGGTTGGTCGCGGTGAAGAGGGTGTTGCCGGTCGCATCCGTCCTGCCCGGGTGGAGCTGCGTGTGGAACGGCGCATTGGCGCTGCTGCCGGCCTCGGCGATCCCCGAGGAGGCCGAACTCCAGGTCGCCCCGCCGTCGGTGCTGCGCTTGGGGCGGGCGTAGTAGCTCGACACCATCATCTTGTCGCCGTTCGCCGCGTGGATGAGGGTCCCGAAACCGTCCCCCGTGCCGGTGGGGTCGTTCCAGGTGCTGGAATTCTGGAGCCCCGTCCCTTCATCGACCCGGATGCGGCTGCTGAGATCCTGGAGGCCCAGGGTGATCCTGTCCGCCGTCCCCGCCGGCGAGGACGCGGTGCTGGAGCCCAGGTGATAGACCAGGTGGGAGGTGATGCCGCGGTTCCGGCGGTTGTCCACGAAGGTCACGTCCACCGTGGCGAAAGCATTCGGATCGGCGGTGAAGGGCGGCGTGGGCCGGAAGGGATCCCGCACCACGCAGAGGCCGCCGTCATTGCCCAGGAACAAGGTCCTGGGTCCCGTCTGGGACCAGGCGCCGGTGTGGAAATCCGCATGGGCATAGGGAAGGTTCGTGGAATTCCAGCTGGTCATCTGGGTCCAGCTGAGACCCCCATCCATGCTTCTGTACAGGGAGAGGTTGGTTCCGATGAACAGCCTGGACGCATCGCCCGGATCCACGGCGAGGCAGTGGTTGTAGAAGGCCTGGTCCCCGTCCCCGCTCAGGTTGAAGGGCTGGAAGAGGCCGCCGGTCGCGGTGGGGGCCGCGAGGTAGGTCCAGGTGTGGCCCGCGTCGGTGGACTTGAAGACTCCGCGGGCGAACAGCGTGGTCGCCGAATTCTCCGCGATGGCGTAGACGATCGTGGAACTGGACGCGGTGCCGCGCACCGTGGCTCGGCCCGGACTCTGGGCCGAGGCCAAGCCATCCAGGCCGGCCTGGGTCCAGCTGGCGCCCCCGTCGGACGAATACCAGAAGGTGCCGGTGGTCCCGATTTCTCGGGTCGCCACCAGGTTAGTCAGGGAGGCGCCGACGGGCTGTATGGACCAGATCATCCCGGTGGTGGATCCCCCGAGGCTGAGGTTGGAGAAGGTCGCGCCGCCGTCCACGGAGCGCCAGAGACCCGCATTCCCCCCCACGAGGAGCGTGCTGCCGGTCAGGGCGAGCAGCGACGTGACGCGGGTCGTGCTGCCCACGGCGCCCAGCTCGGTCCAGGAAGCGCCGCCGTTGGTGCTGCGGTAGATCCCGCGGCCCGCGGCGTTCTGGAAGTCGCCCAGGGCGATGAACAGGGTCTCCGGGTCCACCGGGCTCATGGCGGCCGCGCCGATGCTGACGTTGCCGGTGGTCGTGGCGGCGGGCAGGTTGTCCGTCACCGGCGTCCAGGTCCAGTCCCCGGAGGCCAGGAGGTCGGCGTTGGTGGTCTTCCACAAGCCGCCGCCGGAGGTGGCCTGGTAGAGGATCTGGGGATTGGTCGGATGGGTGAGGATGCCGACCATCGCAAGGCGCCCGGCGTCGACGTCCGGGAAGGTCGGGGCGGATCCGGAGTACACGCTGAACGTGCTCTTGCGCGGCCCGAGGTTCGTCCAGGAGGCGCCTGCGGCCGGAATGGCGGAGGGGTCGCCCTCCGCCCCCGGCAGGGTGCGGGCCCATCGCGCCTGTTCCTCCCTGGCGCGCGCCTTCCGGTAGTCCAGGTACTCGACGCTGGGCTCGCCGCCGAACCACATGAAATCGAAATCCCGCCGCAGATCGGGATGGTCCCGCAGGGCCTCGGCGGTCGCCCGCCGTCCTTTCCGCGCTTCCGTCGCGGCCTTTCCCGGAGCCACCTGGGCCCCAAGGGCCGTCGCCACCAGCAAGGACACCAGACAAAGCTTGAATGGACGCATGGCTCCCCCTCGGTTCATGGCTGCTGTTCTTTGGAATCGGCCGGCGGATCTGAAGGCGCCACGGAACGCAGGTAGTGGCGGATGGGCCCCGAAACCGTCCTGCGGGGCCGCGAGCGCAGGGCCTGAATGCGGACGGTGCAGCCCTCCGGCGAGGCAGGCCCCTTCCACCGCGCGGTCCAGGCGATGAGGGACCGGTCGGAGGGGGCGTAGCGGGCCCACCGGGTGGGAAGGAGCGGGAGCACCTTCGGTTCCCGCCTCCCCTCGACCGGCACGAGCAGGCTGAGACGGAAGGCGGATCGTCTCGCATCCAGCCCCGCGATGCGGACGACCCCATTCAAGTGCGGCGGACCTTGTTTCGTCCCCGGAGGCGCTTCCACGCCCGTCCCGGTGGTCAGGGATGCGGAAACGAATTCGAAGACCACTCCGGGGGGCGCAGGGCGTCCCTGGGCCCCGGCCACCTGCGCCAGGAGGCCCAGCAGGATCGTGGCGGACACGGACGCGGTGCGAAGGCCGGAGCTCACTGCACCTCCTTGACGGATCGGGTAGGTAGCTTGTACTCCCTTGCGGCCCCTGGTGCACCAAGAATCGATCCGGCGGACGGAGAAATCAGCCCCTTAAGGCCGAATTCCGCCTGTACCTCACTTTCCGAAGCTCTCCGGCAAGGCCATTCCAAGGTTTTTCACCAGGAACGCAAACGCATCCGCCCGCTCGGCGATGGTCTTGGCGGTAGGCTTCCCGGCCCCATGCCCGGCGTCGGTCTCGATGCGGGTGAGGATGGGCGCCGGGCCGCCCTGGGCGGCCTGCAGGGTCGCCGTGAACTTGTGGCTGTGGGCGGGCACGACGCGGTCGTCGTGGTCGCCGGTGGTCACCAGGGTCGCGGGGTACTTGGTGCCGGGCTTGAGGGTGTGGAGGGGCGAGTACTTGATGAGGTTCTCGAAGCCTTCCCTGGTGTCGCTGCTCATGTAGTCGCTCTTCCACATCCAGCCGATGGTGAACTTGTGGAAGCGCAGCATGTCCATGACGCCCACCGCCGGCAGGGCCGCGCCGAAGAGGTCCGGCCGCTGGGCGAGGCAGGCGCCCACCAGCAGGCCGCCGTTCGAACCGCCGTTGATGGCGAGCCTCGGCGTGGAGGTGATCTTCTCGGCGATGAGGTATTCGGCCGCGGCGATGAAGTCGTCGAAGACGTTCTGCTTCTTCTCCCGCTTGCCGGCCTCCCACCAGTCCTTGCCGTACTCGCTGCCGCCCCGCAGGCAGGCCACCGCGTAGACCCCGCCCATCTCCATCCACACCTGGTTCACGGGGCTGTAGCCCGGCGCCATGGGGATGTTGAAGCCGCCGTAGCCGTAGAGCAGCGTCGGGTTCGTGCCGTCCAGCTTCAGGCCCTTCCGGTGGGCCAGGAACATGGGCACCTTCGTGCCGTCCTTGCTGGTGTAGAAGACTTCGCGGACCTCGAAGTCGGCGGGCCGGATGTCCACCTTGGGCTGGCGGAAGACGCTGCTCTTCCCCTTCTTCAGGTCGTAGCGGTAGAGGGTGGGCGGCTGGTTGTAGGAAGTGAAGGTGTAGAAGACCTCCGTGTCCTTGCGCTCGCCGCCGAAGCCGCTCAGGTTCCCGAGGCCTTCGGGCTTGATCTCCTTCTGGAATTTCCCCTTCAGGTCGTAGAGCTTCACCGTGTTCAGGGCGTCCACCTTCCAGGTCACCGCGAAGGTGTTGCCCAGCAGGTTCACGCCGGCCATGACGTCCCGGGCCGGCCCTTCGGGGATGAGCTCCTTCCAGGCCTCCGGGCGGGGATCCTTGCGGTCCACGGCCACCACCCGGTGCCGCGGGGCGCCGAAGTCCGTGTGGACGTAGAAGGTGTCGCCGTCATTGCCCAGCACGGAGTAGGAACCGTCGTACTTGTCGAAGAGCGGCTCCACCCTGCCGCCGGGCTGGCTCAGGTCCTTGAGGAAGATGCGGTTCTTCCGCTCCGTGCCCTGGCTCTGGTGGATGATGAGCCAGCGCCCGTCGTCGGACACCCCGGCGCCGAAGCCCCAGTCCGGCTGGTCGGGACGCTCGTAGACCACCGCGTCCTGCGCCACCGGGTCGCCCAGCCGGTGGAAGAAGAGCTTCTGGTTCTTGTAGACCGCGGTGAGGGCCTTGCCGGCCTCCACCTTCGGATAGTCGGTGTAGTAGAAGCCGCTGCCGTCCTTGGCCCAGTCGTTCACCCGCAGCCGCCCCGCGGGCAGGGCGTCCGGCAGGTCCTGGCCCGTGCCCACGTCGCGGACCTTCCAGGTGCTGACGTCGGAGCCGCCCCGGGAAAGGCTGTAGGCCACCTTCGAACCGTCCTCGCTGAAGCGCATCCCGCCCAGGGAGACCGTGCCGTCCTTGCTCAGGGCGTTGGGATCGAAGAGCACCCGGCCCTTCTCCTCCAGCTTCTCGGTGAGGTAGACCACCGCCTGGTTCTGCAGGCCCGTGTTGTGGCTGTAGACGTAGGCCTTCCCGTGCTTGCTGGGGGCCCCGTACTTCTCGTAGTCCCAGAGCTTCGTCAGGCGCTCGCGGATGCGCTCCCGCTCGGGAATCCCCGCCAGGTAGGCGAAGGTGACCTCGTTCTGCGCCTTCACCCAGGCCTGGGTGTCCAGGCTATGGTCGTCCTCCAGCCAGCGGTAGGGATCGGGGATGTTGGTGCCGAAGTAGTGGTCCACCACGTCCAGCTTGCGGGTGGGCGGGGCCTTGAAGGCCGGCTGGGCGGAAAGGCCCCCGGCCAGGGCGAGGACGAGGGCGGGGCAGGAGAGGATGCGCATGGGACCTCCGGGAAAGGCTACTTGAAGGAAGCGGGAAGGCGGATGTCCAGCACCTTGACCAGGAAGGCGAAGACGTCCGCCCGTTCGGCGATGGCCTTGTCCGTGGGCTTGCCGGCGCCATGGCCCGCGTCGGTCTCGATGCGGGTGAGGATGGGCGCGGGCCCGCCCTGGGCGGCCTGCAGGGTCGCCGTGAACTTGTGGCTGTGGGCGGGGACGACGCGGTCGTCGTGGTCGCCGGTCGTCACCAGGGTCGGCGGGTAGTGCGTCTTCGGGACGATCGTATGGATGGGCGAGTACTTCATGAGGGTGTCGAAGCCCTCCTTCGTCTCGCTGCTGCCGTAGTCGCTCTTCCAGCCCCAGCCCAGGGTGAACTTGTGGAAGCGCAGCATGTCCATGACGCCCACCTCGGGCACCGCGGCGCCGAAGAGGTCCGGCCGCTGGGTGAGGCAGGCGCCCACCAGCAGGCCGCCGTTGCTTCCGCCGTTGATGGCCAGCCTGGGCGTGGAGGTGACCTTGTGGGCGATGAGCCACTCGGCGGCGGCGATGAAGTCGTCGAAGACGTTCTGCTTGCGCGCCAGCCGTCCCGCCTCGTACCAGTCCATGCCGTACTCGCCGCCCCCCCGGAGGTTGGGCATGGCGAAGACCCCGCCCAGCTCCAGCCAGGCGATGCGGCTGGAGGCGTAGGAGGGCGTGAGGGAGATGTTGAAGCCGCCGTAGCCATAGAGCAGCGTCGGGTTCCTGCCGTCCAGCTTCAGCCCCTTCTTGTGGACGAGGAACATGGGCACCTGCGTGCCGTCCTTGCTCGCGTAGAAGACCTGCTTCGTCTCGAAGGCCGCCGGGTCGAAGGCCACCTTGGGCGCCCGGAAGAGGCTGCTTCGCCCGGTGCGGAAGTCGTAGCGGTAGACGGCGCCGGGGTGGGTGAAGCTGGTGAAGGTGTAGAAGGTCTCCAGGTCCCCGGGCCGGCCGTCGAAGCCCCCGGCGGTGCCCAGGGTCGGCAGCTTCAGCTCCTTCTGCCTTTTCCCGTCGAGGGCGTAGAACTCGATCGCCGTATGGGCGTCCCGCATCCAGTTGGCCACGAAGCGGCCGCCCACCATGGATACCCCCGCCAGGACGTCCCGGCCCTTCCCCTCCGGAATGACCAGCTTCCAGTCCTTCGGTTCCGGGTGGCCCCGCCGGATGGCCACGAGCTTCTGGCGCGGCGCGTCCTTGTCCGTGTGCACGAAGAAGGTGTCGCCCTCGTTGCCGATGACGCTGTAGGCGGCGTCCATGGCGTCCAGGAAGGGCTCCACGGGGCTGCCTGGTCCAGCGGCGGAGCCGCCCTGTTTCGATAGGTCCTGGAGGAAGACCCGGGTCTTGGGATCCGTGCCCTTCCCCGCGGTGATCACCAGCCAGCGCCCGTCCTCGCTGACGCCGGCGCCCAGGTACCACTCGGGCTGGTCGGGGCGCTGGAACACGAGGACGTCCTGGTCCTGGGGCGTCCCCAGCTTGTGGAAATACACCATGTGGCCCTGGTTGAGGCCCTTGAGGGAATCGCCCTCCTTGGGCGCCGCGAAGCGGCTGTAATAGAAGCCCGAATTGTCCTTGCGCCAGCTGGCGCCGCTGGCCTTGGACCACTGCACCTCATCAGCGAGATCCTTCCCGGTGGCCACGTCCCGCACCTTCCACACCTGCCAGTCGCTGCCGGCCTTGGCGATCGCGTAGGCCAGCAGGGCGCCGTCCTCGCTGACGGAGGCCCCGGAGAGGGCGATGGTGCCGTCCGGGCTCAGGGTATTGGGATCCAGGAGCACCCGGCCCCGGTCCTTCAGTGCTTCCGTCACGTAGAGGACCGACTGGTTCTGCAGGCCCGTGTTGTGGCTGTAGAAGTAGCGCCGCCCGTGCCTGGAGGGCGCGTCGAAGCGCTCGAAGTCGAAGAGGGCGGTGATGCGCTTCCGCAGCGCCTCCCGGCCTGGCGCCTGGGCCAGGAAGGCATGGGTGGCCTGGTTCTGCGCCGCGACCCAGCCCTTCGTTTCCTCCGCGTTGTCGTCTTCCAGCCAGCGGTAGGGATCCGCGACCTTGGTGCCGAAGTAGTCGTCCACCACGTCGCCCCGCCGGGTCGCGGGCGCCTGGAAGGGGGTCTGGGAAGCAAGGGTGGACGCGGCGAGCACGGTCATCAGGAAGATCCTCATTCAACCTCCAGGGTCCTCCATCTTAGAACCATCGCGTTGCGAGGCAATATCGGATGCAGGGCCGGGGCCATGCTGGTAGGCCTGCTTTGCGGCACAAGCAGCCCTAAGGGCAGCCGGAACTGCACCGGCCGCCCCAAGGGCTGCTAGTCTCCCTTCAGCACCCGGGAGGCAAGACTTGGCCGCATCCAGCAAGAAGGTGTTCGTTCTGGACACCAACGTCCTTCTCCATGACCCCAAGGCCATCTTTCACTTCCAGGAACATGACGTGGTGATCCCGATCGTCGTGATCGAGGAGGTGGACCACTTCAAGAAGGACCAATCGGAGATCGGCCGCAACGCGCGCACGGTGTCGCGGCACCTGGACCGGCTGCGGGAGAGCGGCAGCCTGGCTTCCGGCGTGAAGCTGGAGAACAACGGCACCCTGAAGGTGGACGTGGCGGTGCATCCCCTGGACATCGGCATCCCCAGCCTGGACAAGCACCACGCCGACAACCAGATCCTCGCCTGCGCCTTCGCCCTGCTGAAGGCCCGCAAGGAGAAGGTGGTCCTCGTCACCAAGGACACCAACCTGCGCATCAAGGCCGACGCCGCCGGGCTGCAGGCGGAGGACTACACCACCGACATGGTGGAGATGGAGGAGCTCTTCACGGGCCACCGTCAGCTCGAGGTGGACGCCGCGGACCTGGACAAGCTTTTCGGCGGAGGACTGCCCAACCTCCTGGACAATCCCTTCCTGCCCAACGAGTTCGCCACCCTCGTGGACCGGGCCAACCCCAGCCACACGGCCCTGGCCCGCTGCCACGGCGCCGACAACCTCCTCAAGCCCCTGCGCCGCCTGGAGGCGCCGCCCTGGGGCATCAAGCCCCGGAACCGGGAACAGCAGTTCGTCTTCGAGCTGCTCCTGGATGACAGCGTCCAGGTGGTCACGCTGCTCGGCAAGGCGGGCACCGGCAAGACCCTCCTCGCCATCGCCGCGGGCCTTCAGCAGGTAGTGGACGAGGAGCGCTACCACAAGCTGCTGGTGAGCCGTCCGGTGATGCCCATGGGCCGGGACCTCGGCTACCTGCCCGGGGACGTGGACGAGAAGCTGCGGCCCTACATGCAGCCCATCTACGACAACCTGGACTACATCGTCACCGCCAACATGGAGCAGCGCCGCCGCACCACCATGACCGCGGGCCAGCTGGAGGAGGGCGGCTACCTGAGCGTGGAGCCCCTCACCTACATCCGCGGCCGCAGCATCCCCAACCAGTACCTCATCGTGGACGAGGCCCAGAACCTCACCCCCCACGAAGTGAAGACCATCCTCACCCGCGCCGGCGACGGCACGAAGGTCGTCCTCACCGGCGATCCGCACCAGATCGACAACCCCTACGTGGACGCCAGCACCAACGGCCTCTCCTTCCTCGCCGAGCACTTCAAGCACCAGGCCATCGCGGGGCACGTGACGCTGAACAAGGGCGAGCGGTCGCCGCTGGCCGAGCTCGCGAGCAACCTGCTCTAGGCGGACGGGGCCATGGACTCCTCCTGGGACAATGGCGGATACGGGCAGGCGCCTAAGGCGGGCCTTCCCGCCTGGGCGAAGGTCCTCCTGGGCTGCGGAGTGACCGCGGTCCTCCTGGTGGGAGGCTGCGTCGTCGGCGGTGCGGTGCTGGCCCGGCGGGGCTTCGAGAAGGTGGCCTCGGACCCGGAGGTGCAGGGGGAGATGGCGCGAGCCCTGTGGCCCGAGTTCCGGCGCATCGTCGAGCCCCTCAAGGACGACGGTGGCGCGCGGCTCCTCTACGGCCGCCAGCCCCAGCTCGCGCAGCGCTACCCCACGGCGGAAGCCTTTCTCGCCGCGGCCCGCCCCTGGCAACCGGCCCTGGGCAGCCTGCCGGAAGCGCCGCCCCCCGCGGAGGCCTTCAAGGTCCAGGTCTCCTTCCAGGGGATGGCCCTCTCCTACCGGCCGGAGGGCGGAAGATGGATGCGCCTGCGCGTCCGGGGCCGCAACTCCCGCCGACACCGGGAAGACCTCCGGATCCAGGAGCTGGACTTCGATCGGGAGGCGCCATGACGGAAGGGTCCTGGGACAACGAAGGCATGGGCGCGCCGCCCCGGTCGGGAATGCCGGGCTGGGCCAAGGTGCTGCTGGGCTGCGGCGTGGCGGCGGTGCTCGCCCTCGGCGCCTGCGTCGGCGGCGCGGCCTGGCTCGGCCACCAGGCCAAGAAGGATCCGGAGGCCTTCAAGCAGAAGGTGATGGGCTTCGCGCTGAACCAGATCCGGCCCGAATGGGAGGAGTTCCGGAACTTGACGGTGCAGCTGCAGTCGGACGAGGGGGCGCGGAACCTCTACCGGGCGCAACCGAAGCTGGCGGAGGCCTACGGCCCCGAAGCAGCGTTCCTCGCCACGGTCCAGGCCTGGCGCCCCAGGCTCGCACCCCTCCCGGAACTCGACGAGAAGGTCCTGGAGGGCGGGGACGTCAACATCGTCAAGGGCATCACCGGCGAAGTCACGGTGTCCGTGCGGATGTCCGGGGGCGCCCGGCTGAGGGCCGTGTGGAACCGGCCCATGATGGGTTCCGGCGGGCCGCCGCGGCAGCTGCGGTCCCTGCGGATGGACTGAGGGCGGGCACGGGACAGGGGAGGGCGGCATGGCGGATTCATCCTGGGACAACGGCGGCATGGGCCGTCCCGCGAAGGCCGGCTGGCCCGTCTGGGCCAAGCTGCTGATGGGCTGCGGCATCGTGGCGGCGCTCGGGGTCGCGGCCTGCGTGGGCGGCATCGCCACCTGCGCCGGCGCGGTCAGCAAGGCCGCCACCGCGGAATGGGCCGCCATGCGGGCCGTAGTCCAGCAGCTGGAGACCGACGAGGGCGCGCGGACAGTCTATGGGTCAAACCCGGGGCTTACCGCCCACTTTCCCAGCGAAGCGGCCTTCCTCGCCAAGGTCCGCGCCTGGCGCCCCCGCCTCGAGCCCCTGCCCCTCGAGAAGCCCGGCCTCACCTCCGGCCGCCTCGACATGAACATCTCCATCGACCGCGGCCACCGCCGGGTGCGGATGAACTACCTCAACGGCAAGGGCGCGCGGCTGGGGACCGAGTGGGAGGATGGGCTCCTGGTGGACTTCTCGGTGGACTGATGGCGGACACGGGCCTTCCGCTCCCGGGCCTGCCCGGCGCCGGCTCCCGGCCCTCCCTGGGACAGAAGGTGTCCCTCGGCTGCGGCCTGCTGCTGCTGGTCTTCCTGGCCACCTGCGGCTCCTTCACCTGGATCGCGCGGCGGCAGGCGGAATCCGCCGCCGATCGCGGGTGGGCCCAGCTCCGGGCGCCCTTCGAGCGCCTCCGGGACGATCGTGAAACCGTGGCCCTCTTCCGGGAATCCCCAGGGCTGCGGGCCAAGTTCGGATCGGAGGAGGGCTTCCTGACGGCGGCGAAGGCCTGGCGCCCAAAGGTGGCGGCCCTGCCCGCCCGCCGGCCCCCGCTGGGGGAGCTGCTGGGCAGGGACGGCACCCGGTTCCGCATCCGCCCCGACGCGGTGAAGGGACAGCCGCGCACCTGGATCCGCTACGTCCAGCCCGGCGGCGCCACCTTCACCGCGGAGTTCGAGCGCGGGCGGGTGGTGGACCTGGACGTCCAGTAGGGCCCCTTCCGGCGGACGCGGGGGCCGCCGCCCTTGGTGCCGGGGCGCTTTTCCGCCAAGATTCCAGGATGGTCCCAAGCCTCGCGCCTCCAGCCCTGGATCTGCTCCTGAAGGGCACCGTCACCTGCCACACCCGGGAGGCCCTGGCGTCCAAGCTGGCCCTGAACCGCCCCCTGCGGGTGAAGGCGGGATTTGATCCAACGGCCCCCGACCTGCACCTCGGCCACGGCGTGCTGCTGCGGAAAATGGCCCAGTTCCAGCAGCTCGGCCACACCGTCATCTTCCTCATCGGCGACTTCACCGGCCTCATCGGCGATCCCACCGGCAAGAAGTCCACCCGCCCACCCCTCAGCCCCGAGGAGGTCCTGGCCAACGCCGAGACCTACAAGGCCCAGGTCTTCAAGGTGCTGGATCCCGATCGGACCGAAGTGCGCTTCAACAGTGAGTGGTGCGGAAAGCTGGTGGGCGCGGACTGGATCCGCCTCACCGCCAAGTTCACCGTGGCCCAGGTCCTCGAACGGAACGATTTCCAGAAGCGCATGGAAGCCCGGGAGCCCATCAGCTTCCACGAGCTGCTCTATCCGCTGGTACAGGCCTACGATTCCGTCGCCCTCGAGGCCGATGTGGAGCTGGGGGGCAACGACCAGCTCTTTAACCTCATGCGGGGCCGGGATCTCCAGGAGGCCAGCGGCCAGCCCGCCCAGGTGGTCCTCACGGTGCCCCTCCTGCTCGGACTGGACGGGATCGAGAAGATGTCCAAGTCCCTGGGGAACTACATCGGCTTCACCGAGGACGCCGACACCCAGTTCGGCAAGGCCATGAGCATCAGCGACGCCACCATGTGGGACTGGTGGCTGCTGCTCACGGACAAGCTGCCCGCGGAGATCGAGGCCCTGCAGGCCGGCCATCCCATGGACGCCAAGAAGGCCCTGGCCCGGGAGATCGTCCGCCAGTTCCACGGGGAGGCCGAAGCCGGCGGCGCCCAGGAGCGGTGGATCCGCCGCTTCTCCGAGCGCCGGGTGGACGAGGCGCCGGAAGTGCCCGTGGACGCCACCGACGGCGAGGCGATGCTCACGAAGCTGCTGGTGGAGCGGGGCCTCGCCGCGTCCCGCAAGGAGGCCGAGCGCCTCATCGGCCAGGGCGCCGTCAGCCTGGACGGCGAGAAGGTGCTGGATCCCAGCTTCCGCCTCGCCCTGAAGGCCTCCATGAAGCTGCTGGTCAAGGTCGGCAAGCTGAAGCTCGAGCGCTGGGTGGTCCGATGAGCCTGGACGCCCTCCAGGACCTCTTCGCCCGCGTCCGGGAAGGCGCCACCGGCGTCTGGAAGGTCGGGCAGGATCCCCACCGCGTCATCTTCCTGGACGGCGGGCACATCGTCTTCGCCCAGAGCACCCACCCCCTGGACCGGCTGACCCATCTCCTGGTGGAGCGGGGAAAGCTCACCCAGGCCCAGATGGACTACGCCCTGGAGAACCTGGCGCCGGGCCTCTCCATCGGGCGCAACCTGATCCAGATGGGCTTCATCACCCAGCGGGACCTCCTCGACGTGGCGCGCTTCCAGGTGGAGCGGGTGGTCTGGGGCGCCCTCGGCGCCGAGGGCGTGAGCGCGGGTTTCGAGGCCCGGGAGCTGGACAGTTCTGTGGTCCGGCTCGCCCTCGATACGCCAGCCCTCCTCCTGGGCGGCCTGCTGAACTTGCGGGACCGGGAACGGATGCTGGAGTTGCTGGGCCCCCTGGACCAGGTCCTGGAGCTCCAGGTCCAGCCGCCGGAATCCGGCCTGCCCCCGGACCTGGCCAAGGTGCCGGCCCTCTTCGATGGCCGCCGGAGCCTGCTGGAGCTCGCCCGGGAGGCCGGCACCGAACCCATGCGCCTGGGGGCCCTGGCCCTCTTCCTGAAGGAGCTCCACTGGGCGAGGGCCGTCGCTCCGCAGCCGCTCCCGGCCGCTCCGGAACCGTCCTCGCCCCAGGTCCTGGTGGTGGCCGCGCCGGGCCTCCT
Source organism: Holophagaceae bacterium (assembly GCA_044229575.1). GTDB lineage: Bacteria > Acidobacteriota > Holophagae > Holophagales > Holophagaceae > JADJVL01. Next base: position 27,920 of record JBGAST010000030.1, read on the forward strand.
GCCCACGCAGCCGGTGCTCATCGCGCCGGACGTGGAGCGGCGGGATCCCGAACCCGAACCGCGGGGACCTTCCCTCGTCGAGCGGATCCAGGCCGCCCAGCTTCCCACCGCGAATCTGGACCACATGGCCGAGCAGCTCGACCGCATGGCGGAACCTCCGCCCCCGCCCTCCCCGGCCCCCCGTTGGCCCCCTCCGGAACGGGACGAGGACGAGATCACCGCGGAGAATCCCATCCCCGCCAGCCTGCCGGAAGCCCACGAGGACGTTTCCGTGCACGTGGAGGAAGGCCAGGCCCTGCTGCCGGAGCCCCGGGACCCGGTGGCCTTCCAGCCGCCGGCGCCCCCGCTCCTGGTCCTCGAGCCCCTGGATCCGGCCCCGGAGCCCTTCCCGGGCCTTCTGCTGCCGGAGCCGGACGCCCTGGGGGACGTTCTTCCCGAGGCCCCCGATTTCACAGGACAGCCCAGGAAAGGCCGGACCGGATGGATGGCAGGCTTCCTCCTCCTGGCCCTCGCCGGGGGCGGCCTGGCCTGGTGGAAGCTCAGGCCGGTCGAGGGTCCCAAGGCGGCGAGCCCCATCGAGGCGCAACCCACGGCCGCCCCCGCGAAGCCAGCCCCGGCTCCGGCCTCCTCTCCGGCACCGGTTCCAGCGCCACCGCCGGTTCCCGTCGCCGCCGCCCCGGCTCCGGCACTCCCCGCCAAGCCGGAACCGCCCGCACCCTCCCCCGCCAGTCCCGAACAGCGGTGGGCCTCCCTGAAGGCCGGCCGGATGGATCAGGCCCTGGGGCAGGGGCAGGCCCATGTCCGCTCCCTGAAAGGCAGCCGCTGGACGATCCGCCTGGAGATCGCCTGCCAGACGGAAACCCTCCGGAACGCCGCGGAATGGATGACGGGCTGGAACAAGGATCTCTTCGTCGTGCCCATCGCCATGAAGAACGGGCAGACCTGCAACCAGCTCTTCGTGGGCTCCTACGCCTCCAAGGGGGAGGCCGAAGGGCAGATCCCCCGGCTGCCCAGGCAGTTCCGGGAAGGGGGCAACAAGCCCCGGGTCTTCCAGGTCGCCGAGATCCCATCCCGGCAGTAGGCGACCGGAAAGTCCCCGGCTGGAAGGCCGGAAATGCTTGCATCCCGTGGGATGGGCCGGGGTTTTTCCGCTTGCCTTTCCGGGCCGTTGCGATAGGCTGATCGGATGGTTCCGGACCACTCCGGGCCCGATCGCGACACCCTTCGCCAGACTGCCCACGCCCGCACCCCGCCTGGAAGGATGCCCTTGGCGCTCCACGCCCCCCAGCCCCGGAATTGGTCCCGCGCCTGCCAGATCACCCTGGCGGCGGTGCGCGTCCAGCTCGGCCCCTTCCTCCCCCTGAACCCGGGACGGGGCGGCCTCGTGCGGCGGCTCCGCCCCCGGGTGCTGCCCTTCGCGCCCCTCCTCGCCCTCTGCTTCACGATCCACTGCACCCGTCCGCCGGTCGCGTCGCCCCGGCTGGGCCCAGGGGGCGGCAACCTGGCCGCCGACGCCTACGCCTTCAGCGAGGAGGGCGAAAGCAGCTGGTACGGCGGCAACGGGGACGGCTTCGCCGGAAAGCCCACCGCCAGCGGGGAGATCTTCGATCCCTCCGCCTACACCTGCGCCCACCGCACCCTGCCCCTCGGCACCTACCTGGAGGTCGAAAACCAGGCCAATGGCCGCAAGGTCGTGGTGAAGGTGAATGACCGGGGTCCCTTCGCCAAGGGCCGCATCCTGGATCTCAGCAGGCAGGCCGCCAAGGACCTGGGCTTCGCCAACGCCGGGGTGGCGAAGGTCCGGATCCGGAGCGTGGACGCCGCCGGGAAGCCCGCCCCCATCGACCTGAGCCTGGACCGCACCGATCCCTACACCATCCAGGTGGCCGCCCTCGCGAATCCGGAGAACATCCAGCGCCTGAGCGCCGAACTCGCGCCCTACGGGCCCGTGACCCTCCAGGACGCCTTCACCCGGGGCGGGATCGCCGTGAAGCGCGTGCGGGTGGGAAACTTCACCCGGGCCCAGGATGCCCAGAAGGCCCTGGACCAGATCACCCAGGCCTTCGCCAAGGATCGCGGTGTCGAACCCTTCCTCACACGCCAGCGCTGAGGGCCCCTCCGGGGCCGAGGCCTGGCTGGTCCTTCCCGCCGGGGGCCAGGGGCTGCGCATGGGGGGCGGCGTGCCCAAGCAGTTCCGGGACTGGCAGGGCCGGCCCCTGCTGAAGGCCACGATGGAGGCCTTCCTGGCGCCGGGCATGCCCCGGCTCGCCGGCATCGCCCTCGCCGTGCCCGCCGACCGGCTGGAGGCGGTCCGCGGCTGGTCCCTCGGCCTCCCGGTGCACGTGGTGCCCGGCGGACCCACCCGCCAGGCCAGCGTGGCGGCGGCCTTGCGCTGCCTTCCCGAAGCCCCGGACCTGCCCGTCCTCGTGCACGACGGGGTCCGCCCCTTCCCTCCGGCGGGCCCCATCCGCGAAGCCCTGGCTGCCCTGGCGGAATGGGACGGGGCCGTGCTCGGCGAACCTTCGACGGACACCCTGAAGCGGGTGGACCCCCAGGGCAGGATCCTGGGCACCGAAGCCCGGGAGACCATCTTCCGGGCCCAGACCCCCCAGGCCGCCCGCCTGTCCACCTGGCTGGAAGCCTTCCGCTGGGCCGAAGCCACGGGTTTCGAAGGCACCGACGATGTCTCCCTCCTGGAGGCGATGGGCCTGCGGGTGCGGCTCATCCCCTCCCCCGCCACCAACCGCAAGATCACCCTCCCCGAGGACTGGATCGACGGCTGACCACAGCCTGTGGCCGGAACGACCACGGACGGACCAGCAGAATTGCGCTCTTAAGCAATAAATCATTGGTGATAAGGCATTGGCATGGCCTTGGCTTGTTCGGTTCTTGGAAACCGAGAAGCGATGAAAGAAGACCTCCAGCCCCGAACCATGATGCAGGCCGTGACTTTGACGGGTCACGGCCTGCATGGGGCCCGTCCCTGCACCGTGCGCCTCGTGCCGGTGGACGCCCCCACCGGGCTCCACTTCCTCCACCTCCAGACCGGCACCATCATCCCGGTCCTCGCCGAATTCACCGGCGATCTGCGCCTGGCCACCACCCTGGTGAAGGATGGCCTCCGCCTGCAGACCATCGAGCACCTGCTCTCCGCTCTCTCCGGCCTCGGCATCGACCATCTCCGCATCGAGATCGACGCCGAGGGCGCTGATGTCGAGCTGCCCATCCTCGACGGGAGCGCCGCCCCCTGGGTCGAGGCCATCCTCGCCGGGGGCCTGCGGCCCCTGCCCGGCCGGCGCCGCTTCATCCAGGTGCTGCGCCCGGTGGAAGTCCGGCACGGCGACAAGTGGATCCGCGTGACCCCCTTCCAGGGCTTCCGGGTGCGCTACACCATCGACTTCGACCACCCCTCCATCGGCCGCCAGTGCCGGGAGATCGCCATCACGCCCGCCCGCTACGCCCAGGAGGTCGGCCTCGCGCGCACCTTCTGCCTGGAGCACGAAATCGAGTTCATGCGGGCCCACGGGCTGGCCCTGGGCGGCAGCCTCGAGAACGCCGTGGTCTTCGGCCTCGATGGGCCCCTGAACGAATCCCTGCGCTTCGAGGACGAGGCCGTGCGCCACAAGATCCTCGACCTCGTCGGCGACCTGGCCCTCCTCGGCGCGCCCCTGAAGGGCCTCGTGGAGGCCCACGCCGCCGGCCACGCCCTGCACGTGGCGCTGGTGAAGGCCCTCCTCGCCGACCCCTCGGCGTGGACCTGGGCGGAAGCCGAGCCTCGGCGCCACGCTCCGCGGCCGGTCTTCGCGGCGCTTTCGGCCTGAGCCGCGGGCCCTCCAGGGCCCGTCCCGCACATTGACGGTTGCGGCGGTGTCCCGCCGCCGATAGTCTCGATCTTTCGCCACAGGGGTGCACAGGTGTTACTTCATCAGGTCCATCACGCTTGAAGACCGGGCTGAGCTGCCCGGTTGGGTGGCTTCCCTGGCGCGCGACGAGGACGCTGAGAAGGACACCCGTGACACGGTCGCAGGGATCCTGGCGGACGTCCGCCAGGACGGAATGGCCGCGGCCCTGCGGCACACGGAGGCCTTCGACGGGCTGAGCCTGGAGGAGGGCGCGCTGCGGGTCCCCCGCGCCGCCATGGACGCGGCCCTCGCCCGCCTCCTGGTCGAGGATTCCGGCCTCGTCGCCGCCCTCGGAACCCTCGCCGGCAACGTGCGCCGCTTCGCCGAGGGCCAACGGCGGGCCCTCGGCGGCCTCGAGCTTTCCCTGGCCCACGGCGGCTCCGTCGGTGAGCGCTGGGTGCCCCTGGAACGGGTGGGCGTCTACGTCCCCGGCGGCCGGGCCTTCTACCCCAGCACCCTCGCCATGACGGTGATCCCCGCCCAGGTCGCGGGCGTGAAGCGCATCGTCGCCGTGACGCCGCCGAAGGCCGAAGGCGTGGATCCCCGGGTCCTCGCCTGCGCCGCGCTCCTGGGCGTGGAGGAGCTCGTCACCCTCGGCGGCGCCCAGGCCATCGCCTGGCTGGCCTTTGGCGAGCCCGCGGTGGACCTCATCGCCGGGCCCGGCAACCGCTTCGTGGCGGAGGCGAAGCGCCAGTTGATCGGCCGTTGCGGCATCGACAGCGTGGCGGGCCCCACGGAGCTGCTCATCCTCGCCGACAACAGCGCGGATCCCGTCTGGCTGGCGGAGGACCTCCTGGCCCAGGCGGAGCACGATCCCGACGCGGCGGCGGTGCTGGTCGCCTCCGATGCCGGACTGCTCCGCCGGGCGGAGGCCGAGTTGCAGATCCGGGTGGCGGCCTCGCCCCGGCGGGCCATCCTCGAGCAGAGCCTGTCCCGCCATGGCCGTCTCGTCCGCGCGGACCGCGAGCTCGCCATCGCCCTCGCCCAGGCCTGGGCCCCCGAACACCTGGAGCTCATCGTGCGCGACCCGGAAGCTTGGACCCCGCACCTCACCGCCGCCGGCGCCCTCTTCATCGGCGCCAGCAGCGCCGAGGCCTTCGGCGACTATGGCGCGGGCCCCAACCACGTGCTCCCCACCAGCCGCACTGCGCGCTACTCGAGCCCACTGGGCGTCGCCACCTTCCTGAAGCGCCAGAGCCTGCTGCGCCTTTCCAGCGCTGATGCCGCGGCCATGGCCCCCTGGGTCGCGCGCCTCGCCGACGCCGAAGGCCTGCCCCACCATGGCGCCAGCGCCCTGCTCCGTTACCGGGGGGAGCCATGAGCCTCCTGCGCCGGGACCTCGACACCCTCCAGCCCTACACCCGCCCCGAGGCGGCGGACGACCCGCGGCCCCTGGTGCGCTTGCACATGAACGAGGCCCCCTCCGACTGGCCCGCGGCGGCGAAGGAGGCCCTGCTGGCGCGCCTGACCGCCCTGCCCTTCCACGTGTATCCGGAACGCCAGGCGGAACTGACGGAGCGCCTGCGGCTGCGCCTCGGCGCGCCGGAGGGCGGCCTCCTCCTGGGTCCCAGCAGCGGCGCCCTCCTCGACCACGTGGCCCTGGCGGGGCTCGAGCCCGGAGATGGGGTGGCTGTGCCCGAGCCCGGCTTCTCCCTCTACCCGCTGCTGGTGAAGCGCCACCGGGGCATCCTGCGGCCCGTTCCAGTGGGCACCGGCTTCCCCCTGGACGGCTGGTTGACGGCCCTGGCGGCGGGCGCGCGCCAGCTCTGGATCACGCTCCCGAACAATCCCACCGGCGCGTGGATTCCACCGGATGCACTGGAACCGCTGCTGGAGGCCGCCAGCCATCGCGACGACCCGCCCCTGGTCGTGCTCGACGAGGCCTACGCCGAGTTCGCGCCGCGCACCCACCGCCTCGCCGTGGACCGCTTCCCGAACGTGGTGCTGCTGCGCACCTTCAGCAAGGCCCTGGCCTCGGCCTCGTGGCGCCTGGGCTACCTGCTGGGGGATCCCGCCCTGATCGGGAAGCTCGCGGCCCTTCAGCTGCCCTACTCCATCCCCGCCGCGAGCCTCGAAGCCCTCGACGTGGCCCTGGACCACGCGCCCCTCTTCGACGCCGCCATCCGCGCCACCGCCTCGCGCCGGGACCGCCTCGCCGCCTCCATGCCGGAGCACGCCGCCGCGCCGAGCGCGGCCAACTTCCTCTACGTCGAGCCCGATCCGGCTCCCGCCCTCCGGCAGGCCGGCCTCCTCGTGCGCGCCCTGGCCGGCGCCGGCGCGGCGCGGGTGGGCGTCGGCGAGGAGGACATCGCCGCCCGCACCGCCACCGCCCTCGGCGGCAACCTGCCCCCGGCCCCGGACCCCGGGAGCGTCCCGCTCCTCGTCCTCGATGTGGACGGCGTGCTCATCGAGGCGGACCGCAGCTTCATGGAGGCCGTGCGCCTCGCCCTGGCGGAGCTCGCGCCGAAGCAGGCCTGGAGCGACGAGCACTTCCGCGCCTTCAAGCGGGTGGGCGGCTTCAACAACGACTTCCGCCTCGCCGCCGCGGCCTGGGTCCTCGCGGAGCGCGGCCGGATGGAACGGCTCTGGACCGCGGAGGGCATCGGATTTGCCGACCTCGAAGGCGCCATCCACGAGCGCGAGCCCCAGGCCCAGGCGGTCGTCCAGAAGCACTACGCCGAGACCTCGAAGCTCGAGAAGCCCCTCATCGAGCTCCGCGCCCTCCAGTCCCTGGGCTGCGACCTCGCCATCCTCACGGGCCGGCCCCCGGAGGAGCTGGTGATGGCCTTCGACGTCCTGGGATGGAGCCTGCCCGCCGTGAGCGATTCGGCCCCGCACCTGCGCAAGCCCAGCCCCGCAGGCCTGGTGCAGCTCGCCGACGCCTTCCGCGCGACGACGGTCTTGTTCGTCGGAGACACCCGGGACGACGCCGCCGCACTCGGCGCCGCCCGGGCCCTGCGGCCGGACCTCGCCTGGCGCTTCGCCGGCGTGGGCCCGGACCGGGACCGGTTCGTCCTGGACGCCGACCTCGCCGCGCCCACCCTCCTCGACCTGCTGCCCCTGCTGAAGGAAGCCCTGCCATGAGGAACGCCTCCCTCCACCGCGCCACGAACGAGACCGATATCCGCCTCGAGCTGGGACTGGACGGGGGCGAGTCCCGGATCCGGACGGGCCTCGCCTATTTCGACCACATGCTCCTGCAGCTCTCGAAGCACGGCGGCTTCGGCCTCGTCCTCGAGGCGAAGGGCGACCTGGAGGTGGACAGCCACCACCTGGTGGAGGACGTGGGCCTGGCCCTGGGGGATGCCATCCGGGAGGCGCTGGGCGAGCGCCAGGGCATCGCCCGCTGGGGCGAGGCCCACATCCCCATGGACGAGACCCTGGCCCGGGTGGTGGTGGACCTCAGCGGCCGGCCCTACTGCGTCTTCGACGCCGAGCTGCCCCGCATCGTGCTGGGCAACGGCTTTCAGGTGGAGATGGTCCGCGAATTCTTTCAAGCCTTCGCCACCCGCGGCCAGCTGAACCTGCACGCCGCGATCCTCTACGGCCAGAACACCCACCACCAGGTGGAGGCGCTGTTCAAGGGCCTGGCCCGGGCCCTGAAGGCGGCTGTGCGGGTGGACGGCGGCGGAGTCCCCAGCACCAAGGGGACCCTCACCTCATGATCACCGTGCTCGACTACGGCGGGGGCAACCTCGCCTCCCTGGAAGGCGCCCTGGACGCCTTCGGGCTGCCCTTCATCCGCGCCGCCCGGCCTTCCGAGGCGCCGGCGCGGGGCACCCTCGTGCTGCCCGGCGACGGCCACTTCGCCACCGCGCGCAAGGGGCTCGTGGATTCCGGCTGGTGGGAGGCGCTGCCGGCGTTCGTCGCTGCGGGCCGGCCCTTGCTGGGGATCTGCGTGGGCCTGCAGCTCCTCGCCGAGGACAGCGAGGAAGCCCCCGGCGAGCCCGGGCTGGGCCTGCTGCCGGGGTCGGTCCGCCGCCTCGGGCCCGGCGTCAAGGTGCCCCACATGGGCTGGTCGAAGGTGCGAACGGCGCGTCCGCACCCGGCCTTCGACGCTGGAGAGGAAGGCTGGCTCTATTTCGTGCACGGCTATGCCCTGGATGTGAATGCCGGGACCCTCCTGGCGGCGGAACACGGGCGGCCCTTCGCCGCCGCCGCCGGGATGGGCCGCGTGCTCGGTTTCCAGCCCCATCCCGAGAAGTCCGGCCACCCTGGCCGGGCCATGCTGCGCCGGGCCCTCGAGTGGCTCGCCGCGGAGGAACGGCCATGATCCAGCTCATTCCCTCCATCGATCTCCTCAACGGGCGCATCGTCCGCCTGCTCCACGGCGACTTCGACCAGGTCACCTACTACGACCTGGAGCCCACCGCCTGGGTGCAGCGCCTGCTGGACGCCGGCGCCACGCGCATCCATCTGGTGGATCTGGATGGCGCCTTCGGCCTCGCGCGCCAGGGCACCTTCCGGCTCCTGCCCAAGCTCTTCCCCGAGGCCGCCTTCCAGCTGGGGGGCGGCCTGCGCACCCGCGCCGCCATCGAGGAGGTCCTGGATCTCGGCTTCGAAGCCGTGGTGGGCACCCTGGCGGTGGAGAAGCCCAGCGAGCTGGCGGGCCTGCCGCGGCACCGCGTCATCTGCGCCCTCGACCTGCGGGGCGACCGCATCGCCACCAAGGGCTGGCAGGCAGAGAGCGTCTGCGAATCCACCGACGTCTTCGAAGCCCTCCTGACCCTCGGCTTCCGCCGGGCCCTCGTCACCGACGTGGGCCGGGACGGCGCCCTGTCGGGACCTGGCCTCGTGGCCACCCGCTGGGTGGCGGCGGAGGGCTTCGAAGTGCAGGCCAGCGGCGGCCTGCGGGACCTGGAGGACCTGAAGGTGCTGGCGGAGATTCCCGGCGTGGTGGGCGCCATCACCGGCAAGGCCCTCCTCGAAGGACGCATCGACCTGGCTTCGGACGCCGCCCGTGCGGCCCTCTCCGCCGGCCGGGGAGGCCCTTGATGCCGGCGAAACGCATCATTCCCTGCTTGGACGTGAAGGGCGGCCGCACCGTGAAGGGCGTGCGCTTCGAGAACCTCCGGGACCTCGGCGACCCGGTGGCCCTGGCCGCGCGCTACGACACCGAAGGCGCCGACGAGGTCTGCTTCCTCGACATCAGCGCCTCCGAAGAGCAGCGGGGCACCCGGGAGGCCTGGGTGCGGCAGGTGGCCCGCACCCTGACCATCCCCTTCACCGTGGGGGGCGGCGTGCGGGAGGCGGCGGACGTGGAGGGGCTCCTGCGCCTGGGCGCCGACAAGGTGGCCATCAACACCGCGGCGGTGCGCCGGCCTGGACTGGTACGGGAAGCCGCGGACCGGGTGGGCAGGCAGAGCGTCGTCGCCGCGGTGGACGTGAAGCGCGATGACGACCTCGGCTGGCGGGTCTGGATCCAGGGCGGCCACACGTCCACGGAACTGGCGGGCCTCCCCTGGCTGCGGGAGCTGGAGCGCCTGGGCGCCGGCGAGATCCTGCTCACCTCCATGGACCGGGACGGCACCGGGGACGGCTTCGACCTCGAGCTGCTGCGGGAGGCCTCGCGGCTTGGGATCCCCGTCATCGCCTCCGGCGGCGCCGGGGAGGAGGCCCACTTCCTCGCGGCCCTGGAGGCCGGGGCCGACGCGGTGCTGGCGGCGACCCTCTTCCACGAAGGCATCCTCCCCATTCCTCGACTCAAGTCCTTCCTCCGCGCCGCGGGGCAGGACGTCCGCCTGGAGGGTGCATGAACGCGCCGGATCCCAATGCCCTGGTCTTCGATGCCGCCGGCCTGATCCCCTGCGTGGCCCAGGCCCGCGCCGGCGAGGTGCGCATGGTGGGCTGGATGAACCGGGAGGCTTTCGAGAAGACCCTTGAAAGCGGCCTGCTCACCTTCTGGAGCCGCTCGCGGCAACGCCTGTGGACGAAAGGGGAGGGCAGCGGCCACACCCTGCGCGTCCTCGCCCTGCGCGCGGACTGCGACGGCGACACCCTGCTGGCCATCGTGGACGCCGCAGGCCCCACCTGCCACCGCGGCACCGACACCTGCTTCGACTCCGAGGAGGCCCTCGAAACCACCTGGCCCTGGCTGGCGCAGCTCGAAGCCCTCCTCGGGAATCGCAAGGCCCACGCGAGCCTGGAGGGCAGCTACACCCGGAAGCTCTTCGCCCAGGGCACGGACCGCATCGCCAAGAAGGTGGTGGAGGAGGCTGGCGAAGTGATCCTCGCCGCCAAGAACTTCGAAGCCGCCGCCGACGCAGCCCACCGGGAGGACTTCCTCGGCGAAGCCGCGGACCTCCTCTTCCACCTGGACCTGCTGCTCCTGAACGCGGGCCTCGGCCTGGAGGACGTCCTCGCCGTCCTGAAGGCCCGGCACCAGCAACGCAGCCAACAGCCTGGAGCCTGAAGCCCGAGCCCCCCATGCCCACCCACGTGCCCCACTTCCCCGACCTCCTCTTCGAGCCCGCCGCGCGCCTGCGGGCCTGGGAGCGCATCCTCATGGACCTGCTGGCGGCGGCCGGCTACCGGGAGCTGCACCCCAGCCTGGTGATGCGGGAGCCCATGGAGGCCGAAGCCGTGCGCTTCTTCGACGGCGCCGACCTGGTGGCCCTGCGCTGGGACTTCACCCTCGCCCTCGCGCGCCTGCTCGCCTCCCGCTTCGACGCGGCGCCTTCCCGGATCAGCTACGCCGGCGCCGTGTTCCGCCGGCCCCACCAGCCCTGGGAGCCCGTGGAGCGCTTCGAGGTGGGCTGCGAGCGCATCCAGGATCCCGCCGAGGACGGCGCGGAGGCGGACGTGGAGCTCGCGCGCCTCCTGGTCGCCATGCCCGCGGCCCTCGGCCTCAAGGGCGGCATCCTCCAGCTCGGCCACGCCGCCCTCCTCCGAAGGCCCATGGAGGCCGAGGGCCTGGACCGGGAGCTCGCCGGCCGCGTCGTCTCGGCCCTCCACCGCCGCGCGGCCCACCGGGTCGCGGAGGCCCTGGAAGGCCATCCCGCCGCCCCCCGCCTCCTGGCCCACGCGGAAGCCCTCCTCGCCGAGGCGGACGGCCCGTCGAGCCTTGACGCCCTGGAAGGCAGCCCCTACACCGGGCTGCTGGAGGACGAACTCGCCCACCTGCGCCGGGCCCACGCCGCCATCGCGCCCCTCCTGCCCCCGGGCCTGGAACTGCGCCTGGACCCCGCGGACGTGCAGGGCATCGGCTTCTACACGGGCCCGACCCTGCGCCTCTGGGCGCCGGGCGCCCAGGCGGAGCTGGCCAGCGGCGGGCGCTACGACGGCCTCTATCCGGAACTGGGCCGGCCCTGGAAGGCCGCGGGCTTCTGCCTGCGCCTATCGCGCCTGCTGGATCTTGCGGAGACGCGGCCAGACCTGTTCGAACCGGTGGGACTGCCCGGAACGGTGCGGCCATGAGCCTCCTCATCGCCCTCCCCAAGGGCCGCCTCGGCGACGATCTGGTACCGAAACTGCGGGGCACGGGCCTCGCGCTGGACGAAGCGGCGCTCAAGTCCCGGGCCCTGCGCATCCCCACCGCCACCCCCGGCGTGGAGGCGCTGCTGCTGAAGGGCGCGGACCTGCCCCGCTACGTGGCCGCGGGCATCGCGGCCTTCGGCATCGTGGGCTCGGACACCCTGGACGAATCCGCCGAGGACCTGCTGGAGCTCGCGGACCTGCGCTTCGGGAGCTGCCGCCTCTCCCTCTGCGCCGCGGCGGGGACCTCGGTGGAGTCGCTGCGCCGCCGCCCCCACCTGCGCCTCGCCACCAAGTTCCCCCGGGCCACCGCCGCGTGGCTGGCGAAGGAGGGCCTCACCGCCGAACTCGTTCCCCTCGCCAGCAGCGTGGAGCTGGCGCCCATCCTCGGGCTCGCGGACGCCATCGTGGACCTCGTGCAGACCGGCGGGACGCTGAAGGCCCACGGCCTCGCGGAGGTGCGCGTGCTGGGCACCACGTCGGCGCGCCTCGTGGCCTCGCGCGCCGCCTGGCTCGCCGAGGCGAAGGCCGCGCGGCCCCTGGTGCGCGCCCTCGTGGCGGCCCTGCAGGCCTGATCGGCGGAACCGGTTCGCGAAGCCCGCGCGGCGTCGCCAGAGGCGCGCTCAGCTCCCCCCTGCCGCACACGATGAAAAGACATACACTGGAGCCCACCCGAGGCCTCCATGCCCCACGACGCCCTTCAGCCCTTCGACGGTTTCCCCGATGACGCGAGACTCTGGCTGGCGGCCTTTCTGCGGCCCCTGCTCCCGGAGGAGCAGGCGAGGCTGCGGTCCTTCTTCGAAGCCTTCCGTCCCCACTGGAAGTCCCACGGCGAGCCCATCGACAGCGCCTTCGCCCTCCTCGACGGCCAGATCCTCGCGGTGGCGGAGCGCACCATGCTGACCCAGCCTTCGGGCTGCGCCATCGACTCCATGCTGCGGCAGGTGTACAAGCTTTCCGACCT
>JBGAST010000031.1:0-39778 GCA_044229575.1 Holophagaceae bacterium
AGTTCACCCATGCCGGCCTGACCGTCGGCACGCTGCTCCTGGTGGCCGGCTTCCTCGGCGAGCAGGCGCTGTTCTTCCAGATCGCCGTGCCCTTCATGACGGTGTCGCTGGGCGCCTTCGCGCTGATCGTCCTCGTCGCCCTGTTCCGCACGCCGGCCAAGGGGCCGACCATCATCGCCTTGCGCATCGCGGTGTTCGGGCTGATCGTGACGATTACCCTCGGCGCCGTCCTGGCGAGCAGCTTCGGCTGGCAGCTGGCGCTGCCGCTGACCGAGATCACCCACGTGCATGCGGCCTGGGGCCTCGGCGGCCTGAACGCCCTGCTGGGAGCGGCGGTCTTCGCCGAGCTGCAGACCCGGGTGCCCCGGAGCGGCGGCCTCACGGTCTTCGCGACGGAGGGCCTGGGCCCCTTCGCCGGCTGGCTGGTGGGCTGGGTGGACTGGATCGCCAGCGCCGGCACCATCGGCGCCTTCGCCCTGCTGCTGGGGGAGATCGCCGCCGCCCGCTGGCCCGCGCTGCGCCCGGCGCCGGTGGCCTTCGCCGCCATCCTCTTCGTCGGCGCGATCCAGTGGCGGGGGCTGCGCTGGGGCAGCGTGGCCCAGGACGTGGAGAGCCTGGTCAAGCTGGTGCCCCTGGTCCTGCTGGCCGTGGCGGGCTGCTTCCTGGCCGCCGCGCCTCCGGAGTTCCCGGTCCCCGCCCGCGGCGACGGGTTCCTGGTCTTCTTCGCGGCGCTGCCGCCGGTGCTCTTCGCCTACGACAACTACTACGCGCCGGCCTACTTCGGCGAGGAGTACGAGAACCCGCGCCGGGCGGTGCCCCGGGCCCTCTTCACCGGGGTCGGCTGCATCGCGTCCATCTACCTGCTGCTGGCCTTCGCCATGGCCCGGGGACTCCCCCCCAGCGTGCTGGCCGGCTCCGAGCTGCCCGGGGCGGACCTCGCCGCGCGGCTGCTGGGAGAGGGGGGTCGCGGCCTGGTGCAGCTCCTGATGCTGGTCTCCCTCCTCAGCTGCATGAACGCCACCACCCTCCTGGGCAGCCGCATCCTCTTCGCCCTCGGACGGGGCGGGCGCCTCGCGGGCGGCGTCAACGAAGGCGGCACCCCGGCCCCGGCCCTGGCCTTCACCCTGGCTCTCGCCTGCGTCTTCCTGCTGGGCCGGGGCTTCGAGGCGGCGGTGGCCCTGATGGCCCCCTTCATCCTGCTGAACTACGCCCTCTGCTTCGGGGCGCTGCTCCGGCTCCGGCGGCGGCCCGCGGAAGGCCATTTCCAGGCCTGGGCCTGGACGCCCTGGGCGGCCCTGGCGGTGGCCCTGACCCTGCTGGGGGGCAGCCTCGCCTCCGCGCCGAAGCTGGCGGCGGGCCTGGCCGGGGGCCTCGCCCTGGCCTGGCCCCTTTACCGCCTGTCCCGCCTCCGGCCAAGCTGAAGACCCCATGCCCCGCGTCAACGACCTCCCCCCGGGCACGCCCTTCACCTGGGTGGACCTGGTGAATCCCAGCGACATGGAGCTGACGGAATCGGCGCCGAACTACGGGCTGCCGCCGGAGGTGGTGAGGGACTTCCTCAACAAGCCCCACCTGCCGAAATTCGAGAAGATGGCCGGGGGCCTGATGGTGGTCCTCCGGGCCTACGATGACCATGCCCGGGGGGTCGACACCTACCAGGCGTTGACCCGCCGCCTGGTGGTCTTCATCACGCCAGACTGGTTCTTCACCGTGCGGCGGCGGGACCAGCCCTTCGTGGCCAAGGTCATCGCGCGCTTCTGCACCCCGGACTCGAAAGTGCCGAAGCCCGAGACCCTCCTGAGCCGCCTGGCCACCGGCGCCCTGCGGAGCTTCGAGGAGCCCTTGAAGGAGGCCGAGGAAAGCCTCGACCGCCTGGAGACCATGCTCCTGGGCCGCGGCCAGGCCCGGGACCACCTGCGCCAGATCTACGCCCTCAAGCGCCGCTGCGCGGTCTTCAAGCGCATGCTCTGGCGCACCTACGGCGTGGTGAAGGAGCTGCGGGCCCAGTTCCCGGACGAGGGCGGCTGGTGGTCGGACCTCCAGGAGGAATCGGACCGGCTGCAGACCTGGGCGGACGAGCTGCTGGAGGCGGCCACCCACCTGCTCAACCTCCAGCTCGCCCTCCAGAGCCACCGCACCAACGAGGTGATGCGAGTGCTCACGGTCTTCAGCGCCTTCTTCCTGCCCCTCACCTTCCTGGTGGGGGTCTACGGCATGAACTTCAGCCACATGCCCGAGCTGCGGTGGCGCTACGGCTACGCCCTGGCCTGGGTCTTCATGGTCCTCACGGTGGCGGGGATCCTCGTGTGGTTCCGGCGCAAGGGCTGGCTGAAATAGGGATGCTGCCGCAAGCGGACCGGCTCATGCGATAGTCCCAAGTGTCCCGTGGAGCCCTCTTGCAGCCCGATCCGCCCTCCCCGTCCCGCATCCCCGCCCGCTTCCGGATCCTCCTGGCGGCGCTGGTCTTCTACCTGGGCGGCTGCACCCTCTTCCGTCTCTTCCTGGTCCTGCGTTTCGGGATGTCGGAGCCCATGGGCTTCGCCTCCGTCCTCAAGGTCTTCGCCTACGGCCTGCGGGTGGACCTGGCGGCGGCGGCCTGGCTCCTGCTCCCCCTGGCCCTGTGGCTGGCCCTGCTGCCGGAGCGCTTCCACCGCTCCCGCTTCCACGTCGTCCTCTTCTGGACGGTCTTCACCGCCTGGCTGGTGGGACAGACCTTCGGCTTCGTGGTGGAGTACTTCTTCTTCGAGGAGTTCAACGCGCGCTTCAACTCGGTGGCGGTGGACTACCTGCTCTTCCCCTACGAAGTCTTCGTGAACATCTGGCAGAGCTACCCGGTGGCCCTCTACGTGGGCTCGGCGGTGGTCCTCGGCCTCATCATGCTCCGCCTGGCCCATCCCAGCTTGAAGGCTTCCTTCGCCGCCACCGACACCCTGTCCCACCGCCTGAAGGCCCTCGGCGTCTACCTGCTGGTGGGGGCGGCGGCGGTGCTGTCCATCTCCTACCGCCGCACCCACTTCTCCCCGAGTCGCCTGGTCAACGAATTCGCCGGCAACGGCTACTACGCCCTCATCTTCGCGGCCTCCACCAACCACCTCGACTATCCGGCCTTCTACGCCACGATCCCCCGGGAGGAGGCCTTCGCCCGGGCCCGCCGGCTGGCGGCGCAGCCGGGGGAGGCCTTCGCGCCCGGCGGCAGCGGCCTCACCCGGGCGGTGGCGCCCCTCGCCCCCCAGGAGGGCCGCCCCCGGAACCTCGTGATCATCCTGGTGGAGAGCTTCGGCTCCGAATTCTGGGGCTGCCTGGGCCGGAAGGACAGCCTGACGCCGGAAATGGACGCCCTGGCCCGGGAGGGCATCCTCTACACAAACCTCTATGCCAGCGGCAACCGCACGGTGCGGGGCATGGAGGGCGTGCTGGCCTCCTTCCCGCCCCTGCCCGGGGACGCCATCCTGAAGCGGGACCGCTCCGACCACGTGGCCACCGTGGCCCGCATCCTCGCGGACAAGGGGTACCAGCGGACCTTCCTCTACGGCGGTCGCGGCGTCTTCGACGGCCTGCGGTCCTTCATGACCCGCAACGGCTTCGAGCGCTTCATCGAGCAGAAGGACTTCCCTTCGGACAGCTTCAGCACGGTCTGGGGCGTGGCGGACGAGGTGCTCATGGACCGCGCCATCGCCGAGTGCCGGGGAATGCACGGGACCGGCAAGCCCTTCCTCGCGGCCCTGCTCACCGTGAGCAACCACAAGCCCTACACCTATCCCAAGGGCCGCATCCCCGAGGACCCCCTCGCCAAGCGCCGGGAGCACGCGGTGAAGTACACGGACTGGGCCATCGGGGAGTTCTTCCGGAAGGCGAAGAAGGAAGCCTTCTACCAGGACACCCTCTTCGCCGTGGTGGCCGACCATGGCTCCCGGGTCTACGGCCGGCAGAGCATCCCCATCCACAGCTACGAGATCCCCCTGCTCATCGTGGATCCCCGCCACCCCGCGCCGCGCCGGGTGGACACCCTGGGGGGTTCCCTGGACGTGTCTCCGACGCTCCTGTCCATGCTGGGCCATTCCTACCGCAGCACCTTCTTCGGCCGCGACCTGATGGCGCCCCTGCCGGCGGCGGAGCGCTGGGCGGTGATGCACCACAACCGGGACGTCGGGTTCTACCGGGACGGGCGCATGGTGGTGCTGGGCCTGAAGAAGTCCCGGGAGTACTACGCCATGGATCCCGCCACCCGGCTGCTGGTGCCTTCCCCGAAGTCCGGGCCCGGGGACGAGGCGCTGGAGCGGGACGGGATCGCCATCTTCCAGGTGGCCGACGAGCTCTACACCTCCGAGAAGTACCGGACGGATTGAAGCCCGGCGCCATGCCGAGGCCTTGATAGACTGGCGGTTTGCCATCCTGGAGCGCAGATGAAAGTCCTCATTCTCGGTGTGAACGGGTTCATCGGCTCCCATCTGGTGGGCCGCATCCTGAGGGACACGGCCTGGGACGTGTTCGGCATGGATCTCGGCACCCACAAGATCACCGAGCACCTGGGCCACGAGCGCTTCCACTTCGTGGAGGGCGACATCACCATCAGCAAGGAGTGGATCGAGTATCACGTGAAGAAGTGCGACGTGGTGCTGCCGCTGGTGGCCATCGCCACCCCGAAGATGTACGTGCAGGACCCCCTGCGGGTCTTCGAGCTGGACTTCGAGGAGAACCTGCGGGTCATCCGCCAGTGCGTGAAGTACAAGAAGCGCATCGTCTTCCCCTCCACCTCCGAGGTCTACGGGATGTGCCCCGACGCGGAGTTCGACGAGCACACCTCGCCCCTGGTGACGGGCCCCGTGCCCATGGACCGCTGGATCTACAGCACCTCCAAGCAGCTCCTGGACCGGGTGATCTGGGCCTACGGCTGGCAGCAGGGCCTGCGCTTCACCTTGTTCCGCCCCTTCAACTTCATGGGCCCCAAGCTGGACAGCCTCAACGCCGCCAAGGAGGGCAGCTCCCGCCTCGTCACCCAGTTCGTGTGGAACCTCATCCAGGGCGAGCCCCTCCGCCTTGTGGACGGCGGCGCCCAGCGCCGCTGCTTCATCGACGTGGACGACGCCATGGACGGCCTCATGATGATCCTCGGGAACGAGGGCGGGAAGGCCGACGGCGGCATCTTCAACATCGGCAATCCGAAGAACGACCACAGCGTCCGCGAGGTGGCTGAGATGCTGCGGGAGCTCTGGAAGGACCATCCGAAGCGCGCCGGCCTTGGGGTGCCCCTCAGCGAGCTGGTGGAGACCAGCAGCGGCGAGTTCTACGGCAAGGGCTATCAGGACGTGCTCACCCGCACCCCCAGCATCACCCGGCTGCGGGAGGCCTTCGGCTTCGAGCCGAAGATCGGCATGAAGGCATCCCTGGCCAAGAGCCTGGACTTCTTCCTCCAGGAGTACGCCGCCATGGAGCAGGTGGCGGACGAGGCCTGAGCCCCGGAGCCGGCCTGGACCATGACCAAGCGCGAACGCCTGCAATTCCTCGCCGTGTGGCTCCTGCTGGGGCTGCTGCCCCTGTTCATCCGGCCCCTCTGGGAGCCGGACGAGACCCGTTACGCGGAGATCCCCCGGGAGATGCTCGCCAGCGGCGACTGGCTGGCGCCCCGGCTCCATGGCCTCCTCTACTTCGAGAAGCCGCCCCTCCAGTACTGGATGTCGGCGGTCTCCATGAAGCTCTTCGGGGTGAATGCCGTCGCGGCCCGGCTGCCCCTGGCCCTGGCCTCGCTGCTGGCCATGGGGGCGGCCTGGCGCCTGGCCTGGCGCCTGGGCGCCCGGCGGCCGGTCTGGGCGGCCATCATGTCCGCCGCCACCCTGCTGGGTTTCGTCACGGGCCAACTCCTCACCCTCGACGCCCTCTTCTCCGCCTTCCTCCTGGTGGCCCTGGCGGCGGCGGTGGAGGCGGTGAAGGCCCGGGCGGAGGGGACGCCCGCTGCGGCCTGGACCCTGGCGGCCTTCGCGGCCCTGGCGGCGGCCATGCTCACCAAGGGCCTGGCCGGGCCGGTGCTCCTGGGCGGCGTGCTGGTGTTCTCCCTTCCGGTGGCCTGGAAGGACGGGAAGGTGCGCGCGGCCGTGCTGCGCACGGGCTTCGACCCCCTAGGCTGGGCCCTCTTCGCGGCCCTCGCGGGCCCGTGGTTCTGGCTGGTGGACCGGGCCCATCCCGGCCACGCGGCATACTTCTTCATCCATGAGCACTTCGCCCGCTTCAGCTCCAACGTCCACAACCGCCAGGCCTCCGCGAACCCGGTGCTGGACAAGCTCTACTTCGTGGGGATCCTCGCCCTCGGCCTGCTGCCCTGGCTCTCCATGGCGGTGATGGGCCTGAAGCGCGGCCTGGCCTTCTTCCGCCGGGGGTCGGGGCCCATGCTGGAGGGGGCCGCCCTGCGGCGCTGGACGGTGGCGGCGGTGTGGATGGCCGCCCTCTGGCCCTTCGTCTTCTTCAGCCTCTCGGGCTCCAAGCTCCCGCCCTACGTGCTGCCCTGCATCGTGCCCGCCCTGGCCCTGGCCTGCGCCTTCGAACAGGAAGGGGAGGAGGCGGCGTCCCTGCGACGCGTGGCGGCGGAGCTCATGCTGCTGGGGACGGTGCTTCTCGCGGCCGCCTTCCACTTCCGGGGCCAGGTGGACGGCGTCCCCTGGGCCGTCGCGGCGGGCCTGGCCTTTGCGGGCCTGGGCGCCTGGGCCCTCCGGCCCGTGGGCCTGGACGCGAACCGCTGGATCGCCTCCCTGGCGGGCAGCTTCTTCCTCCTGGCTTACGCCGGGCACCGGGCCGTCTCCCTGGACAAGGATCCCGGCCCGCTGGTGCGCCTCGCGCCGCCCCAGGCCCAGTGGATCAGCTACGGCATGCACTTCCACGGGCTGCCCTTCCACGCGCGCCAGCGGGTGGCGGTGGTGGCGGGCACCGGCGAGCTGGCGGACGGCCGCCGCCGCGCCGGGGAGGCCGAGCGGGAGCGCTGGATCCCCGAGCACGGGGAGGACCTGCTGCCCCTGGCCCGGCGCATGCGCGCGGAGGCTCCGGACCGGCCGGTCTTCCTGCTGGCCAAGGCCCGGGACTGGGACCGGACGCCGGGCGAGGTCCGCGGGGCCTTCCGGGTGGTGAGCCGCTGGCACGACATGGTGGCGGCCCGCCTGGACTGAGCCGCGGCGCCCGGCCTGCCCCATGATGGACCCATGGCCAACCGCATCCTCGACAAGATCACGGCGAAGGACCACCGCCTCTCCAGCTACCGCTACTTCGAGCTGCTGGTGCACGTCTACGTGGTGGTGCTCCTCATCTCCAACCTCGTCGGGCAGAAGTCCACGGACATCGGGCCCTTGCGCCTGAGCGGCGCCCAGCTCCTCTTCCCCATCACCTACATCTTCAGCGACATCTTCACGGAGGTGTACGGCTACGCGGCGTCCCGGCGCGCCATCTGGATCGCCTTCATGGCCTCCATCCTCATGGCCGCCATGGGCATGTTCATGGTCTGGATCCCGCCGGCGGAGGGTTTCAGGAACCAGGCGGCCTTCGAGGCGGTCTTCGGCGCCGTGCCGCGCATGGTGGCCGCCAGCCTCGCCGCCTTCTGGGCCGGCGAGTTCACCAACTCCTACGTCCTGGCCCGGATGAAGGTCTGGACCGGCGGCCGCTGGCTCTGGACCCGCACCGTGGCCAGCACCGTGGCGGGCCAGCTGGTGGACAGCGTGATCGTCACCTTCGGCTTCTTCTACGGCCGGGAGAGCCTTCCCAGCATCGTGAAGATCATCGTCTCGGGCTACGTGATCAAGGTGCTCTACGAGGCCGCTGCCACGCCGCTCACCTACCTCGTCGTGAACGGGCTGAAGAAGGCCGAAGGGGTGGACGTGTACGACGAGGGGACGGACTTCAACCCCTTCGGCCGCGAGACCCGGCCGGCGGGAGAGCCATGAGGGAGGCCCTGCGGTTCGGCGTGGATCTGGGCGGCACCAAGATCGAGATCGTGGCTCTGGCTCCGGACGGGACCGAGCGGCTGCGGCGGCGCATCCCCACGCCGGGAGGGGACTACGAAGCCACCCTGGACGCCCTGGTCCGCCTGGTGGCGGAGGCCGAACGCGCCCTGGGCGGGCGCGGCACCCTGGGCCTCGGGATGCCCGGTGCCCTCTCGCGCCGCACGGGCCTCGTGAAGAACGCCAACTCGACGTGCCTCATCGGGCATCCCCTGAAGGAAGACCTGGAGGCGCGCCTGGGCCGGGAGGTGCGCGTGGCCAACGACGCCAACTGCTTCGCCCTCTCCGAGGCGACGGACGGCGCGGGGGCCGGCGCGGAGACGGTCTTCGGCGTCATCCTGGGCACCGGCGTCGGTGGGGGCATCGTGGTGAAGGGCGACGTCCTCACGGGGGCCAACGCCATCGCCGGGGAGTGGGGGCACACGCCGCTCCCCCTGCCAGAAGGGCCGGATCTTCCCCTGCCGGACTGCTACTGCGGCCGCCGCGGCTGCCTCGAGGCCTACCTCTCGGGACCCGCCCTCGCCCGGGACCACGCCCGGGCCACGGGGCAGGCCCTGACACCGCCTCAGGTCGTCCAGGGGGCCGTCGGCGGCGACGCGGCCTGCGCGGCCTCCCTCGCCCGCTACGAGGAGCGCCTGGCGCGCGGACTGGCGGGGGTCATCAACCTCCTGGACCCGGACGTGATCGTCCTCGGCGGCGGGTTGTCCAACATCGTCCGGCTCTACGGGAACGTGCCGGAGCTCTGGGCAGCTTGCGTCTTCTCCGACGAGGTGGCCACGGTGCTGCTCCCCGCGCGGCATGGGGACGCCAGCGGCGTGCGCGGCGCGGCCCGGCTGTGGAGCGTGGAGGAGGCCTCCGGAGCCTGAGGCCGGCGCCGGCCGCACCGGCGCGCGCATCACATCACCGTTGATTCATGGGCTCTTCCCGCTCGGGAGGTTCACTTGGGGATTGCGGTCCAGGCCTCGGCCTCAGGGGGCTTCTGGATCACCCGGAAGGCCTGAGGCCCCCTGCGTGCCACGTAGAGCAGGCCGCCTCCGGCCTCCCAGCGGGATTCGTCCGGAATCTGGGTGTAGGGAAGGCCTTCCTGCCCGTCCAGGAGCATTCGCCACTCCTGCGTCTTCCCCGTCCGGCGAAGGAGGCGGCAGGCCAGGTGCTTGCCCTCGGGGCTCAGGACCAGGGTGGTCACCTCACCTGAAACCGCGTGGTCGCGCCGGCCAAGGATGACCCACCGGCCGGTGGCCGGATCGGGCCCCAGGGAAAGGTCCAGGATCCAGGCACGCTCCCCCCGCCGCTCATGAGCACTCGCCACAAGGCGCTTCCCATCGCGGGAGAGGGATATGGACCCGAGACTGAATTCCTTGGTGTGGATCACGCTTCGGCCGTCCACGTAGAGATCGGCCTGGTCTCCGTCGGCCAGGAGGTAGACGAAGTGGCCGCCATCCGCGGAGAAGAAGGGTCCTTGTGTCCACGGAGTCACCCGAGCCTGTCCGATCTTTTCGTATGCCGTGAAGCGGCGGCCGGGCTCGGCGAGCGAGGCCACCGGAAGTCCGATGGACGCGAAGGACCTTCCGTCCAGGGAGAGCCCCAGCGCTGCGACCCGGGCAGTCCCGGGGATGAAGTCATAGCCGAACACCCTCTCGAAGCGGCCGGCCTCCTTCCCATCCACCTGGACCCAGGTTCCCGACAGGAAACCCGGCCAGATTCCTGCGATCGCGGCATGACGGCCATCGTCACTGAACCGGATGGGCCGCCGCCACAGGTCCTGGGATTCGGGCCAGGCCACTCCATCCACAACCAGCTGCTCACGTCCGGGCTTGAGGAACCGGACGAAGGCGAAATGCTTCCCGTCGCCGCTGAAGGCCATGTTCTCGGCGAGGCGGACGGACTGGACCGCGGTGTCCCCGTGGGGCTGGCCGGGGAACTCGGGCCCCTCCTCGCCGTCCAAGACCATGCGCCAGGCCTTGCCCTTCCGGGCATAGAAGGCCATGCGTCCGCCGTCGGCGCTGAACACGGGGTCCGAAACATCGTCGTAGGGCCCCAGCTCCCGGCCGTCCTCCACCATGAACCGCTGCGGCCGGCGCACCTCGAGCACCAGCCGCCGGCCGCCCGGGCTCAGCCAGGCCGCGCCCAGGGTGGGCACCACGACATCCCCGCCAGCTGCACGAACCACCCAACCGCTGCCCCGCCGCTCGATGCGTCGACTGAGCAGGTAGTCGTCCATGCGCACGATCCGGGCCAGCCGGACACCGACCACCGGCTCGCCGAGGGCCTCTTCGGTGATGGCGGCGGGGCGTGGAGCCTGGCTTCCAAGGGCGGTCGCGCCCGTGATGAGGAAGGCCAGGATGCGCAGTGCGCCTCCTGGGACTTCTGCATGAAGAGGAACGAATCGGGGGCGCATCGCACCTCCCTTGCTGGATCAATGGCTGAACTTGAACGTCAATATATACACGGCGACCAGGGTGGCAACGGGGCCTGGGGGTGTGAACACCCGGTGCCATCCCCAGCGTGATGGGGTGTGGCGGACCCAGGACAGAATTCGCCGAGGCGCTTCCCTATTGCCTTCGGTCCAGAGCCTCGATCTTCGCCGTGCTCGCCGGCCTATCCTTTCGCAGCCGCTTCGACACGCCCTCCGCCTGTCCGAAGGTCCGCAGGACGTTCTCGCCGGCCAGCTTGCGCAGATCCGCGTCGCTCCAGCCCCGGCGGATCAGCTCGGCGAAGAGGTCGGGGTATTTCGACACGTCCTCCAGGCCCACGGGCGTCTCGCCGCCCCAGAAGTCGGAGGCGATGCCCACGTGGTCGGGACCGGCGACCTTCGCCACGTGGTCGATGTGGTCGGCGACGTCCCTCAGGAAGGCCTTGGGGCTGGGACCGTGGGCCTTCGCGTATTCCGCCTCGAGCTTCTTGTAGTCTGCGTCGATGGCGATGCCCCGGGCCTTGGCCTCCTTCTCGAGGCCCTCGCTCCAGGCCTTCGCGTCCTTGTTCGCGAAGGCGGGAATGAAGGTGACCATCACCACGCCGCCGTTCTTCGCCATGCGCTTCAGGATGGCGTCGGGCACGTTGCGGGGGTGGTCCACCAGGGCGCGGGCGCAGCTGTGGGAGAAGATCACCGGGGCTTCCGACGTGTCCAGGGCGTCCCCCATGGCCTCGGGGCTCACGTGGCTGAGGTCCACCAGCATGCCCAGGCGGTTCATCTCCCGGACGACCTCCCGGCCGAAGGGCGTGAGGCCGCCATGCTTCGGCGCATCCAGGGCCGCGTCCGCCCAGTCCAGGGTCACGTTGTGGGTCAGGGTCAGGTAGCGTGCGCCGAGCTCGTGGTAGCTCCGCAAGGCACCCAGGGAGTTCTCCAGCACGTGGCCGCCCTCCATGCCCAGCAGGGACGCGACCTTGCCCTTGGCGCGGATGCGGCGGATGTCCGCGGTGGAGAGGGCGAGTTCGAGGGCCTCGGGATACTTCGCGATCATGCGCCGGGCGATGTCGAGCTGCTCCAGCTGCACCTTCGCGAAGCCCTCCTTCGTCTCCCCGGGCACGTAGACGGACCAGAACTGGGCCCCGAGGAGGCCCTGCTTCAGGCGGGCGAGATCCGTCTCGCCGGGCGTCCGTTGCCGCAGATCGTAGGCCTCCACGTCCCGCGGGTGCTTCGGATCCTCCCGGATCGTCCAGGGCAGGTCGTTGTGGCCATCCACGAGGATCGTGGACTTCAGGAGCCGGCGCGCGCGGAGCAGGGCGGGATCGGCTTGTGCGGCCAGCAGGCAGGGCAGGGCGAGGGCGAAGAGGGCGCGGCGCATGGGGGCTCCAGGGGAGGTTCGATCAGTTCTTCTTGAAGGCGTCCTTGACGCCCTTGCCCAGCTCCTTGGCGCCTTCGGCGATGCCCTTGCCGGCGGTCTTGGCCCCCTTGCCCACGGCCTTGCCGGCGGTGGTCGCGCCCTTGCCCACGGCCTTGCCGCCCTCCTTGGCCACCTTGCCGACCTTCCTGCCGCCGGTCTTCGCCGCGTGGCCGACCTGCTTCCCGGCCTCGCCGAGCTTCTTGCCGGCCTCTTTGAAGTCCTGCTTGATGGTCGCCTTGGCGGAGCCGGATTCCTGCGGGGGCGGGGCGAGGAGGAGGGCGGGCAGGAGGAGGACGGCGAGCATGGGATCTCCGGGGAGCTGTCCCAGTGTAGGCCGCCAGCTCCCGGTTTCGGGCCTTGGAGGCCGGCGCCGCCCCGGGGACACTGTCGGGATGGACGGATCCGACTTCGAGGAACACCCCAGCCTGCCCGGCGAGCGGCCGCTCCCCGGCGAAAGGCTGGGCGCGTGGGCGCGGGCCAACCGCTGGCCCCTGCTCTTCGCCCTCCTGCTCCTCGCCGTGCTGCCCATGCGGGACCTGTGGGCCCCCGACGAGCCGGACTTCGCCCAGTGCGTGCGGGAAATGCGGGAGCGCGGCACCTGGCTCATGCCCTACCTCAACGGCGCGCCCTACGACGAGAAGCCCATCCTCTTCTACTGGCTCATGAAGGCCTGCGCCGTCGCGGGCGACTGGCTCAGCGGCGGCCGCGGCTTCACCCACGGCATCGCCGCCTGGGCCCTGCGCCTGCCCACGATGCTGGCCTCCATCGCCTTCATGTTCGCCCTGCGCCGCTGGACCGTGCGCTTCCTGCAGGGGGACGTGGCGGACCTCGCGGTCCTCATCCTGGGTGCCACGCCCCTCTGGTTCTGGCAGTCCCACTTCATCCAGATCGACCTGCTCTTCGCGGCGCTGCTGGCCTGGAGCTGGCTCTGCTGGCTGGGGGGCTACCTGCTCCTCCGGAAGCTCAAGGAGGAACGGAGGCCGGGGGAGGCGAGCCGCTGGTTCCTGAAGGCCTACCTCTTCCTGGGCCTCGCCTTCCTGGCCAAGGGGCCCCTGGGCGTGGTGCTCTCCATGCTGCTCCTGGGCGCCTTCCTCGCCTGGCAGAAGGACGCGAAGGCCCTGCGGGAATCGAAGCTGGGCCTCGGCATCCTGGTGGTCGCGGCGGTGGTGCTGCCCTGGTACGTGGCGGCGGGGCTCCAGGGCGGGCCCGCCTACGCCTACGCCCTCATCGTGCACCAGAACTTCGAGCGGGCCACCCGGGCCTGGGACCACGTGCAGCCGATGTGGGCCTACGTGAAGTACATGGGCGCCGACTTCTTCCCCTGGGTGCTGCTCCTGCCGGCCCTGGCCTTCTACTTCGCCGGCAGCGAGGCCCGGAAGTCCCCGGCGGCGCGGTTCATGGTGCTGGCCTTCGTGATGCCCTTCCTCTTCCTGTCCCTGGTGCAGAGCAAGCAGGGCAAGTACCTGCTGATGTCCTACCCCTTCCTGGCCCTGCTCCTGGCGGGGATGCTGCAACCCGTGACCGTCGAAGGTGTGAGCGCCTCGCGCATCCGCCGCCTGGGCGGCACCCTGGCGGCGGGGCTCGGGCTGCTGGCCCTGGTGGTCGCCGCCCTGGCCTTCCTCCCCGTGGGCGGCCCGGCGCTGCGGGCCCAGGCGGCGCCCTTCCTGCCGCTGCTCCGGACCCTCGCGGTGATCCTGCTCCTGGGCGCGATCTCCGTGACGACCCGCAGCCTCCTGGGCGAAGGCCGCTTCCTCGTGCGCGAGACGGCCCTCACCCTGGGCCTGGTCTTCTTCGTGGGCGGCACCTGGGGCTTCCGCAAGCTGGATCCCCAGAAGAACTTCTTCGCCTGGACCGCCGCGGTGAAGCCCCTCATCGCCGGGCGGAAGGTGCACTACTGGCAGACCATCCGCAGCGGCGCCATGGTCTACACGGACCACCTCATGCCCGAGGTGCGCAGCTTCGAGGAGCTGGAACGGCGCATGGGCCCCGAGGACCGCCTCGTCAGCATGGCGCGGGAGTGGGGCGAGGACCGCCACGGCCTGGACCCGGCCCGGCGCGCGGGCTTCGAGGTGCTGCTGCGCATGCCCAGCGGCGGCGGGGAGCTGCTGCTGCTGAAGCGCAAGGGTTAGACTCCAGGCAGCTGAATGAAAGGGATCCCATGGCCCCCACCCTCAAAGCGATCCCCCTCATCGTCATCGGCGTCCTGTTGAACGCCGGCGCCCAGATCCTCCTGAAAAAGGGGCTGCAGGCCGCCGGGGGCCTGGACCTCCACGTGGCCGGGCTCTTCCGGGTGCTGCTCCAACCATGGGTGCTGGGCGGCCTCGCCTTCTACGCCGTGAGCGTGGTGGTGTGGCTGGGCGCCCTCTCCATGGTGGACGTGAACTACGCCTACCCCTTCCTGGCCCTGGGCTTCCTCGCCAACGCCCTGCTGGCGAAGGCCTTCCTGGGCGAAACCATCCCACCCCTGCGCTGGGCGGCCCTCGCCGTCATCGTCATCGGGGTGGGGATGCAGGCCTGGAGCGGGAAGGGGCACTGACCCGTGCCCGACATCCTCCACGACCTATTCATCCGGGCGCCGCGGCCGGACGTCTTCCGCGCCCTCAGCACGCCCGCGGGCCTGAACGCCTGGTGGACCTTGGATTCGGAGGGCGAGGCGGCGGAGGGATCGGTGTGGCGCCTGGGCTTCGGTCCAGACTACCGGTGGGCGGCGCGGGTCGTGCGCTGCGTCCCCGAGGCGGAGTTCGAATGGGAGATCACCTCCGCCGATGAGGACTGGACGGGCACGCGGGTGGGCTTCCGGCTCCGAAACGAGGGCGGGGGCACGGCCCTGCGCTTCGAGCACCGGGGCTGGGCCGGGATCAACGACCACTACCGCACCTCCGCCTGCTGCTGGGCCATGTACCTCCGCCTCCTGCGGAAATTCATCGAAGAGGGCACCGTGGTTCCATACGAAGGGCGCCTGGAGGCGTAGGGGAGGGAAGACCCCTTCCACGGGCTCCAGATCCCTGTAGGCTGGTGCCCACATCCCGGTGAACCATGCTCCTCCGCAGCGCCCAGCCCGCGCCCGACCTCCATCGGGGCCCCCTCCAGGACCTCGTGCTGCGCCGCGCCCGGGACCTTCCCCACAAGACGGCCCTGGTGGACCTGGGCAGCGGCCGCAGCTTCACCTACCTGGAGCTGGAGACCGCCATCCGCCGGGTGGCGGGGGGCCTGGCCGCCCGGGGCCTCCGCAAGGGGGACGTCTTCGCCATCGCCACTCCCAATGGCGCCGAGTTCGTCCTCGCCTTCCACGCCGTGGGCCTTCTGGGGGGCGTCGTCACGACCCTCAACCCGGTATACACCGTGGAGGAGATGGCGAACCAGCTGAAGGATTCCGGCGCCACCCGCCTCCTGGCCCACGCCGCCATCCTCCCCAAGGCCCAGGAGGCCGCCCGCCTCGCGAGCCTGGAGGAGATCTACGCGACGCCGGCCGGGGAAGGCGCCGAACCCTTCGCCGCCCTCGAGGCCGGCGACCATCCCGTGCCCCAGGTCGAGCTGGACCCCGCCGTGGACCTCATGGCACTGCCCTATTCCAGCGGCACCACCGGCCTGCCCAAGGGGGTCATGCTCACCCACGCCAACCTCGCCGCCAACGTGCTGCAGAGCGTGGCCTGCGGCCTGCGGGAGGACGACGTGCTGCTGGGCGTCCTGCCCCTCTTCCACATCTTCGGCCTGAACGTGCTGATGAACACCGGCCTCTCCCGGGGCGCCACCCTGGTGCTGATGCCGCGCTTCGACCTGGAGGACTTCCTGCGGGCCATCCAGACCCACCGCGCCACCTACGCCTTCGTGGTGCCGCCCATCCTCCTGGCCCTGGCCAAGCACCCCCTCGTGGCCAGCTACGATCTCAGCTCCCTCGACCGCCTGCTCAGCGGCGCCGCGCCCCTGGGGGAGGCCCTGGCGCGGGAGGTGGAGAGCCGGGTGGGCTGCACCGTCATGCAGGGCTACGGCCTCACGGAGACCAGTCCCGTGGTGCTGGTGTCGAGCCTGGACGGCAGCATGCCCAAGGATTCCGCGGGCCTGCCGGTGCCGGGCACGGAGTGCCGCATCGTGGATCCCGAGAGCGGCCTCGGCGTGGCGCCGGGCGGGCGCGGAGAGCTATGGATCCGGGGGCCCCAGGTGATGAAGGGCTACCTGAACCGGCCCGCGGATACGGCCCACGTCCTGGACGCCGAGGGCTGGTTTCACTCCGGCGACATCGCCTGCGCCGACGTCGAGGGCCACATCTTCGTGGTGGACCGCCTCAAGGAGCTCATCAAGGTGAAGGGCATGCAGGTGGCGCCCGCGGAGCTGGAGGCCCTGCTGCTGTCCCATCCCGCCGTGGCCGACGCCGCCGTGATCCCCGTCCCCGACGAGCGGGCCGGGGAGCGACCCAAGGCCTTCGTGGTCCTCAAAGCCGGCCTGGAGGGCGACGCCCGGGAACTCATGGACTTCGTCGCCGGCCGGGTGGCGGCCCACAAGCGCATCAGCGAGGTGGAGTTCATCTCCGTGATCCCGAAATCCCCCTCCGGCAAGATCCTGCGCCGCCTTCTCGTGGAGCGGGAGCGGCTCAGCCGGAGCGGGAACGCCTAGGTCGTGGCCGACCGGGCGGGACCAACGGATCCGCCTGAAATGAGCTGGCCGCCCCGCACGTCCCGCTACCGCGTCAGCTCGCGCCAGGCCCTCGCGAGCCCTTCCCGGTCGTCGGGATGGGCGATGTTGATGAGGGCCCGGGCCCGCTCGTGGAGGGTCTTCCCGGCCAGATCCACGGCGCCGTGCTCGGTGACGATGAAGTGGACGTGGGCCCGGGTGGTGACGACGCCGGCGCCGGCCTGGAGCTGGGGCACAAGGCGGGGCTTGCCGTGCTTGGTGCGGCTGGGCAGGGCGATGATGGGTTTGCCGCCCACGGAGATGGACGCGCCGCGGATGAAGTCCATCTGGCCGCCCACGCCGCTGATAATGCGGCTGCCGATGGAATCCGCGCAGACCTGGCCCGTGAGGTCGATCTCCACCGCCGAGTTGATGGCGGTGACCTTGGGGTTGCGGGCGATGATGCCGGGGTTGTTCACGTAGGCGATGTCCAGGAGGATGGCGGACGGGTTGTCGTGGATGTAGTCGTAGAGCGGCCGCGAGCCGGTCACGAAGCCGCCGATGGTCTTGCCGGGATGCACCTTCTTCTGGCTGTTGTCCACGGCGCCGGAGCGGATCAGGTCGAGGCAGCCGTCGCTCCACATCTCCGTGTGGATGCCCAGGTGGCGGTGGCCGTGGAGGGCCGCCAGCACGGCGTCGGGAATGGCGCCGATGCCCATCTGGAGCGTTGCGCCGTCCTCGATGAGGGCGGCGGCGTGGCGGCCGATGGCCTCCTCCAGGGGGCCGATGGGGGCGGCGGGGGCTTCCGGCAGCTCTTCCTCCACGTCGATCCAGTGGTGGATCTGGTCCATGTGGATGAAGCCGTCCCCGTGCACCCGGGGCATGCGGGGATTGACCTGGGCGATGACGACGGCGGCGGTGTCCACGGCGGCGCGGGCCACGTCCACGGAGGTGCCCAGGGTGCAGTAGCCGTGCACGTCCGGCGGGCTCACGTGGAGCAGCGCCACGTCCGGCGCCCGCCTTCCCGAGCGGAAGAGGTTGGGGATCTCGGAGAGGAAGCAGGGCAGGTAGTCCACCCGCTCGCTGCCGACCCGGTCCCGCAGGTTGTGGCCCACGAAGAGGTTGGTGGTGCGGAAGGAATCCGCGTAGGCTCCATCGGCGTAGGCCGCGGGACCCCAGGTGTGGAGGTGCATGAGCTCCACGTTCCGGAGCTCCGGGGCCCGGGACAGCAGCGCGTCCAGCAGGACCAGGGGCGTGGCGGAACCGCCGTGCACGAAGACGCGCTGGCCGGAACGGATGCGCGCGATGGCGTCGAGGGGATCGGAGTGGCGGGGCATGGGCGATCCTTTCCTGGCAAGCCTAGGCCCTGCGGCCTGAGATTCGGCTCACATCCGCCTCAGAGCCCCAGGGCGTGGCGGTGCGCCTTGGAGGAGCCGGGAACGTGCTGCTCCGCGGTGTCCAGCAGCAGCTTGGCTTCCTGGCGCCGGCCGAGGAGAACCAGGGCCTGGGCGCCCTGGATGCACTGGAACTGGACCTTCGCGAGGTTGCCCGCCGAGAGCTGGCTGTTGATCATGCCCTGGATCGCGCTCATGCGGGCGGGTTCCTGGGCGAGGATCTGCTGGAACAGGGCCCCGGCCCCCTGGTGGTTCCCCAGCTTCGCCAGGGCGAAGGCGTCCTTCTCCATCTGGTCGATCTGGAAGCGCTGGGGGGCGTCCATGTGGATGTTCAGGGCGGGCACGGTCATGGTGGCCCCGCTGGCCTGTTCCACCACGATCTGGTGGGTGCTCTTCTTGGTGCCCTCCAGGGCTTCGATGCGGGCGTGGACGAGGTTGCGCAGGATGGCGCTCTTCCGGGACCGGAGCAGGGTGTAGGCCTGGCGGAGGGCGAAGAGGGCCTCCGGCTTCAGGTCACCCTCCAGGGCCACTTCGGATTCCAGGATCCACCGCACCGGGTGGGGCTGCTCTTTGAAGGCGGCCTTCAGGGTGGCCATGACGGCCCGGGCGCTGCCCTTGCGCGCCAGGGCGAGGGCCACGGGCCGGAAGAGGCGCAGGGCGAGGCGGCCGCGTCCGCTCTGGGCGAGGTCATGGATGGCCTGTTCGCAGAAGGTGAGGCAGCGCGGATTGGGCTGACGCACCTCGATGAGGGCGGACAGGCAGCGGTCCGGGTGGCCGGCCTGGAGCTGGGCGTCCGCCAGGGCCTCCAGGAGCACCGGGTTGCCCGGGTAGTGGGCCAGGGCGCCCTCGAGAACCGCGGTGGATTGGTCGGGGTGCCCGTTGAGGATCGCCACCCGGGAGCGGGCGAGGATCAGCCGCGGGCCCTCCGTGAGGTGAGTGGCCCGGTCGAGGAGGGCTTCGGCCTCCTGGGGGCGCCGGGCCAGGGCCATGGCTTCCGCGGTCTCCATGAACTGGCCGGCGGCCTTGTCCCGCTGCCCGGCCTCCGCGAGCCGCTGGGCAAGCTGGGCCCGCAGGTCCAGGTTGCTGGGATCGGCTTCGACCCCGGCGGCGAACTGCTCGAGGGCGCGGGCGGGATCGCCGTACTTGTCCAAGTGCCGCGCCACCTGGAAGTGCACCTGGGAAGCCTCCTTGGGCAGGCCGCAGGCATGGAGCAGCTCCACCAGCTGGTGGGCGGCCTCCAGGTCCGCGGGCGCGAAGCGCAGCACCTTCCTCAGGAGGGCGATGGCCTTCTTCTCCTCCCGGTCCCGCTGCAGGTTGAGGGCCAGGATCTTGAAGGTGGCGGCGGCCTCGTCCAGGCGGTCCGCCTGCACGCACAGGTCCCCCAGGCGGTTCATGAGCTGCATGTCCGCCGGATTGTCCCGCAGGAGCAGGCGGTACTCCTGGATGGCCTTCAGGACCTGGCCCGCCGCCACCAGCTTGTCGGCGGCCTCCATGAGCTTCTGGCGATCAGGCCTGGTGCGTTCAAAAGCCATGGATGCGGATTCCCGTGAGGATGCCCAGCATAACGAAAAAGGGGCCCCCACGGGGCCCCGGTAAAGCGTGACGGAAGCCTCAGGCAGGCCCGGCCTCCCGGTGCATCCGGGTCTTCAGATCATCCCGCAGGGCCTGGATCAGGGGATCCCGTTCGGTGGCCACGCCGGTGGTCTCCGCCAGCTTCGTGGTCATGAGAAGGCCCAGGAGGTTCTCGATGAGGCTGCCGCCGCCCGCCTGGCCGCCGGCCATCTGGATGCGGGGGACGATCTCCAGCTGGCCCTTCTCGATGGCCTCGGCGAAGCGGTTCATGACCTGCTGGGTTAGCTGGAACTGGGGCCCGCCGTAGGCGCGCACCTTCTCCTCGATGGCCATGGCCTCGGCGATGCCCACCCGCGCCGCCCGCTCGGCCTCGCCCTCGGCCACGGCCTTGATGCGCTTGGCCTCGCCCTCGCCGGTGATGCGGTTCCGTTCCGCCTCCGCCGTGGCCAGGGTCTGGATGCGGTTGGCCTCCTGCTGGGCCCGGGCGTACTCGGCCTTGCCCTGGTTGCTCTGGATCGTGATGGCGATGTCGGATTCCGTCAGCACCGTCTGCTGGCGGGCCTTGGCCTCGGCCTCGCGGAGCTCGCGCTCCTTCAGGCTGGCCTTCTCCTGGCGGGCGTAGGTCTCGATCTGCTCGTCGGCGATCTGGCGGCTGCGGAGCTGGATGAGGATCTGCTCGATCTGGCCGCCGCCGGTGCCGCCGGTGGGCGTGCCGATGAGCACCTCCTGCAGCTCCAGGTTGTACTGCTCGAACTTGGCCTTCATCTGGTCGCCGCTCTGCTGCTGGATGGCGCTGCGGTCCTGGATGAGTTGGATGAGGGTGCGGGTCTGGCCGATGTTCTTGAAGTAGGCGCTGACCATGGGGTCGAGGGTCTGCTCCACCAGCTTCTTGATGTCGCCGAAGCGCTGGATGACCAGGGGCGCCTTGCGGTAGTCGATGTGCACGACCACCGAGAGGGGCAGGCTGGGCTCGAAGGCGTCCTTGGTGATGAGGCTCACCTCCGCCAGGTTCTCGTCGAACTTGTGGCTGCCCACCTCGCCCTTGGTCCACTTCAGGATGAAGTTGGTGGTGGGCACCATGAGCACCTTGCCGGCGTAGGTGTTGAAGGCGTACTTGCCGGGCATGAGGGGCTCGTTCCACACGCCCCGTTCGCCGGTGTGCACCAGCTCGCCGTGGCGGTACTCGGAGCCGGACAGGTCGGCGCCCACGTCGCCGGTGTAGCTCACCACAACGCCCACGGTGCCGACGTCCACGACGGTCTTGGCGATGGGCTCCACGGTGGCGAAGAGGCGGTTCACGTAGTAGGTGCCCTCCACCAGCACCTGCAGCTGGCGGCCGCGCTGGCCCCCGGCCTTCAGGAACTTGTCCGGGTCCTGGAAGTTGTTGTGGTAGGTCGCGGGCTGGCCCGGGTCCTCGCCCACGGTGGACGCGATGATCTCGCCGCTGGGCAGGCTAGGGCCGTCATGGACGGTGACGATGCCCACCACGTCGTCGGTGCCCTTGATGATGATGGGCCGGTAGCCGCCGCGCTCGGCGATGATGGCGCTCATCTTCTGGAAGGTCTCCAGCTCCGAGCGGTCCACGGGCAGGTAGTAGAGCTGGTCCTCGGTGATCACGACGAACTGCACCAGGTTGATGGCGTAGGTGCCTTCCCGGAGGATCTGGCGCTGGGGGCCCTTCTGGCCGCCGGCGGCGAAGAAGGCCCGCAGGTCCTGGAAGTCCTTGGCGCGCTCGTTGGAGGCCAGGGCCTGGGTGGAGGGCAGGTCCTGCCCGTCCCGGGCGAAGACGTAGCCGATCTTGCCCTGGGGGATGGTGACCAGCGGCAGCTTATGGATGCGGTACTGGAAGGGCGTGAGGAAGTGCCAGCCACCGCGCAGCAGCTCGGGCTGGAAGCCCGCCTCGCCATTCAAGGCGATGAAGCCCGACTTCACCGAGCCCTTGCCGCTGATGAGCTTCTCCACCACGCCCACGCGGGTGTTCGGGATGTAGCGGATCCATTTTGAGAGCAGGACCAGCAGGAAGAAGCCCAGCAGGAAGAGCAGGAAGGCCGAGCCGGGGTGGGCCGAAGCCCAGGCGATGAGGTCCATGGGGACTCCTAGGGGTGCATGGAAAAGGAAAGTCTAGCCAGGGGCCCGAACGGGACCCGAAGGCCTGCCCCGGAGCCCGCCGTCCGGCGCCGGGAAGGGGCCATCGGATCGCCATGCGCGCGGGTGGGGAGTGAAAACATCGAGCCGCCAGCGTAGGCGGGGCCCGGGCCGGGTTCCGTGACCAGGGTCACAGCCTGGGCCCCGGGACCGGCCGGATCGGGTCCTCACATCGCAATTCCCGAGGGTTCGACGATCCCGATTCGGGACTACCCTGGGGCGTGGACCGGGACACCCTTGAGGAAGCGCTGGACTGGGCGCGGGAGCGCGCGATGCTGCTGGCCCTGCTCGCCGTCGCGGGGATCTTCGGCTGCCACGCCTGGACCCGCCGGCCCCTCGCCCGCGGGCCCGGGATCCTGGCGCCGGAGGAGCCGGTGCAGGAGGCCCTGGATCCCCAGCCCCGCTGGCGGGCCTACGGCCATGGCTTCACGGGCCTGGCGGCCTTCGAGGTCCACGCGAGGGTGCTGTCCACGGAGCGCTACCGCTTCGATCCGCCCTCGAGGCTCTCGCCGGTGGACTTCGCCCTGGGCTGGGGGCCCATGAGCGACAGCCGGGTGCTGGACAAGCTCACCATCGTCCAGGACAACCGCTGGTTCCACTGGGCCGCCCGGGAGATGCCCCTTCCGGAATCCGTCCTGGTCACCCACGCCGCGAACATGCACATGATCCCCGCCGACGCCGCCGTGAAGCGCCGGCTCCTGGACGTGCGGGAGGGGCAGGTGCTGCGCATCCGGGGCAAGCTCGTGCGCGCCGAAGGCCCCGATGGGTTCGGCTGGGTCAGCTCCCTGAGCCGCGCGGACACCGGCGACGGCTCCTGCGAGGTGGTGTGGGTGGAGTCCGTCCAGGTCTCGGAACGTTGATCCTCACAGGGGCCGATGGCTGATGGAGGCCAGCGCGCCGTCCCGCCACTGCGCCTTCCACGTCCCCCCGGGGTGCTCGAGGCGGATCTCCCGGCTGCTCCCCAGGGGCGACTGATTTCGGTGGATGCTGGCATGGACGCCACCCTCCTGCTCGACGTCGGGATAGCTCTCGGGCACGGCGGCGAGGAAGGGCCGCCAGGCCCGCGCGTCCGCGAGGAAGGCCTCCTCGGAGAGCCAGCCCTGGCGAAGGGTCGCTTCCGAGCGGAAGAGGGCGAGGGCGGATTCGTCGCTGCCGAGCTTCTGCAGCAGGGCCCGGAACTCCCCCCACTCCCGGGCCCGGGCGTGGCGCCGCGCCTGGCGGACCGAATCGGTGATGTCCCGGGCCGAGGCCGCGAAGACCAGCTGGGTGAGCCCCTCGCCCACGTTCTGGCCCGCGGCGGCGGGGCCGGTGACGAAGCGGGCCCGCAGCCATCCGCCCCCTTCGCCCCGCACGGCGACGCTGAGCTCGAAGGGGTCGCTGTCCACCCGGTAGCCCTCCCCGCGTTCGCGGGGCTCCGAGGCCGGCAGGGCGCCGATCTTCGGCCGCCAGGCGCGCACGGCCTCCAGGAAGGCCTCCTCCGATTCGTAGCCGTTCGCGCAGGCCGGGTTCAGGCGGTAGAGGTCCCGCGCCCCCTCGTCGGTGGCGATGCGCTTGTGCACCGCCTGGATCAGGGGCCAGGCCTGGCGCCGCAATCCGGTGGCCCGGCCCACCAGGGCGAAGACCAGCACGGCGATGCCGGCGATGAGGACCAGGGGCACCGTGACCCAGACCGGGAAGCCCCGGCGGCGGGCCTTCGTCGGCGTGCTCGTGTTCCATCGGGAATCGGCCATGGGCATCCTGGGCGTGTTCGGGTTGCCGAGGGTCTACGGTGGACCCGTCACCCCGTTCAGTCGAGGCGTTCCCCTTCGATGCGCTTCAGCCGGGGGCCCTCCCACCGGGCGCCGAAGGTCCAGCCATCCTGGGCGGTCCAGGCGGTTTCCAGGCCGCCGAAGGCATGGTGCCGGACCAGGCCGCCGCCGCCTTCCCCCGCGGGTGCCGACAACTCCGCCGGGATCTCCCCGAGGCGGGGCCGGAGCCGGGCCATGCGCGCCAGGAAGGCCTCCTCCGTCTCCCGGTCCCCCATGACCCAGGGCTGCCGCCGAATGAGGTCGCGGGTGGCCGCTTCGGAGCGCAGGGTCGCGGCGAGATCCGCGAAGCGCCCCCAGTCCTGGGCCATCCGTCCCACCTCCTGGGCTTCGGCCCGCCTTTCGGCCTCCTCCCGGGAACCGGCGAATGCCAGGATCTCGAGCCCTTCCCCGGCTTCCGCCGGCGTCGAGATGAGGCCGCCCCGCCAGGTCAGCACGATCCAGGCACCCCCGTCGCCCTGGGCCGAGATCCGGAGCTGGTCCGGCCGCGCATCCAGGTCGTAGCGGAGGCCGTCGTCTTGCGGAGGCTGGGCGGGCAGGGCGGCGAGGGGGCCCCGCCATGCCGCCACTTCCGCGAGGAAGGCCGCTTCGGAGGGATAGACCCGGGCGAGGCCGGGATTCCTGCGGAAGAGGTTGCGGGCCCCGTCCTCGGTCTGGAGCCGCGCGGCCACGGCCCGGGCCAGGGGCCAGCCCCGCCCGCGCAGGCTGGTGGTGAGGGCCAAGGTGGCGAAGAGGCCCAGCAGGCCCAGCCCCGCGAGGAGGGCGGCGGCGTGCAGCCAGGGCCCGGACCGGGCCTTGCGTTTCGTCGGGGAGGGGGTTTCGTCCCAGGTGCTGGATGCCATTCAAACCTCGCGGCCATGCCGGAAACCTAGCCCGCCAGAAGGCCACTGCGCCCCAGGGCATCGGCCATCGCCCCCGCTCCGCCGGTGGGCGGCGGGATGGGACCGGGGTACGCTGCACCATGGCCGTCTCCCCCTCCTTCCGCGCCTTCGTCCTGGAGCAGCTGGAGGCCTTCACGGCCCTGCAGGCGAAGGGCATGTTCGGGGGCGTCGGGCTCTACGGCGACGGCTGCTTCTTCGCCCTCCTGGACGACGACCGCCTCTACTTCAAGGTGGACGACGCGAGCCGCCGGGACCACGAGGCCCTGGGCATGGGCCCTTTCCTGCCCTTCAAGGATCCGGCGAAGCCCATGGGGGGCTATTACGAAGTGCCCGGCGACCTGCTGGAGGACCCGGAGCGCCTGGAACCCTTCGTCCGCAAGGCCCTGGCGGTGGCCCGGAACGCGAAGACGAAGCCGGGGCGGAAGAAACGGTAAGCTGGCCGGATGACTACCATTCCTCATCCCGCCCCCGACGAGTACGCGTCCTTCTACGCCGGCTACGTGGCCGAGGCCGAAGGCCAGACCCTGCCGGCCGCCTACGGCGCCCAGCTGGACGAACTCCTCGCCCGGCTCGGCGGCCTCGAGCCCGGGCGGTGGCGGCACCGCTACGCCGAAGGCAAGTGGAGCGTCCAGGAGCTGGTGGGCCACCTCATCGACGCCGAACGGGTCTTCGCCTACCGGCTCCTGCGCATCGGCCGGGGGGACACGACGCCCCTGGCGGGCTTCGAGGAGAACGCCTTCGTGGCGGCGGCCGGCGCCGACGCGCGCACCCTGCCGGATCTCCTGGAGGAGTTCACGGCCCTGCGCCGGGCAACGATCCTGCTGGCCGCCCATCTGCCGCCGGCGGCCTGGACGAACCGGGGCACCGCCAGCGGCAAGGAAATCAGCGCCAGGGCCCTGGCGGCCATCCTCCACGGCCACGTGGCCCACCACCTGCGGGTCCTGCGGGACCGCTACGGAGTCTGACCATGCTCCTGGTTGCTGCCCTCGTCATCCAGGCCCCCGCGCCGGATCCGGACCTCGTCCTGGCCCGCGCCATCGTCGAGGCCTGCTACCGGGACCACCTCAAGCGGAAGGTGGGCTTCGACAGGGCCGCCGTGAAGGCCAAGCGACGCTGGTTCACCGCGGGGCTGCTGGACGTCCTGATGAAGGAGCTGAAGCGGCCCCAGAACCCCGACGAGGCCCCCTACGTGGACGGCGACCCCTTCACCAACAGCCAGGAGCCGGTCACCTCGAAGATTGTCGGCGCCGCCCGGCGCGTGGGCCAGGGCATCGAAGTGGCGCTGCTCATGGAGGGCGAAGGCTTCAAGCGCGACTTCCAGGTGCTGCTGAAGAAGGAAAAGGCGGGCTGGCGCATCGACGACCTCCGCTACGACGACGGCACGACCCTGCGGGGCTTCCTCGCCCAGCCGCACTGAAGCCGAAATGAATCTAGTCCTGCTCCTTGAGGAGGACTTCACGTCCGCGCAGCGGGTGCGCCTTTCGGGACGCCGTTTCCGCCACGTCCAAGACGTCCACCGGGCCGAGGTGGGCCAGGCCCTGAAAGTTGGTCTGCTGGGGGGCCTCCTGGGTCGAGGGCTGGTCACGGCCATCGGGGAGGAGGCGCTGGAGCTGGAGGTGGTCCTCGACCAGGAGCCGCCCCCCAAGCTCCCCCTCACCCTGATCGTCGCCCTCCCGCGGCCCAAGGTCCTGAACCGGGTCATCGCGTCGGCCACCAGCCTGGGCGCCGCGCGCATCGTCCTGGTCAACGTCTGGAAGGTGGAGAAGAGCTACTGGAGGAGCCCGCGCATGGCGGAGGAGAACCTGCTGCACCAGCGGCTCCTGGGCCTCGAGCAGGCGGGGGACACGGTGCTGCCGGAGCTGCGGCTGGCGCGGCTCTTTCGGCCCTTCGTCGAAGAGGAGCTCCCGGCGCTTTCGGAAGGATCGCGAAGGTTCCTCGCCCATCCCGGCGCGGCGTTGCCCTGTCCCCGGAACCTGGTCGGTCCGGTGGCCCTGGCTCTCGGCCCTGAAGGCGGCTGGGTGGAGGCGGAGGTGGCGAGCTTCCAGCGCGCGGGTTTCGACACCGTCAGCCTGGGACCGCGCATCCTCCGCACGGAAACCGCCGTGGCGGCCCTGGTAGGGCGGATCTTCGGCGACACTTGAGGCGATGCCCGACCCGAAATCCTCACCCAAGAAACGAGCCTGGTGGAAGCGCGTTCTGCGCTGGGGCGCCTTCTGCGCCGCCACCTTCCTGGCGGGGTCCTGCCTGCTGGTCCTCGTCCTCCGCTTCCTGGATCCGCCCTTCTCCGCCATCCGGGTGCAGCGGCGGGCCGCCTCCTGGTTCGATCCCAAGCCCTACGTTCCGCGCCAGACCTGGAAGGACCTGGAGGACATCGCGCCCGCCATGGGCCTCGCGGTCATCGCCGGGGAGGACCAGAACTTCCCGGAGCATTCGGGCTTCGACTGGAAGGCCATCGAGAAGGCCGTGGCCCACAACGAGAAAAGCCGCCGCAAGCGGGGCGCGTCCACGGTCTCCCAGCAGACCGCCAAGAACCTCTTCTGCTGGGAATCCCGGTCCTGGGTGCGCAAGGGGATGGAAGCCTACTTCACCCTGCTCATCGAGGCGGGCTGGTCCAAGCGGCGCATCCTGGAGGTCTACCTCAACGTGGTGGAGTTCGGCGACGGCATCTACGGCGTCGAGGCCGCCAGCCAGGCCTTCTTCCATAAGCCCGCCAAGCGCATGACCCAGGCGGAATGCGCCCTCCTGGCCGCGGTCCTGCCCAATCCCCACAAGTTCAAGGCGAACGCCCCGAGCCCCTACATCCTGGGCCGCCAGGCGTGGATCCTGCGCCAGATGCAGCAGCTGGGCGGGGAACAGCTGGTGAAGGAGCTGGGGAAGTGAGGGTATGGCTCGGCTAGGCTGGTCTCCATCCCCTTCCGAGGTGCCCATGTCCTCCATCGGACGCCGAACCTTCCTGAAGACCGGCCTCGCCGCCGGCGCCGCCGCGGCCCTGCCCGCATCGGCGGAGCAGGCTGCGCAGGCAGCCGCCCAGTCCCCCGCGATCCGCAAGGGCGGCCCGCGCCCCGTGGTCGTCGCCAGCGCCAACGGGAACCGCTTCAGGAACGGCGGGCCGCTGACCTGCGTGGCCCTGGCCTTCGAGCGGATGACGAAGGGCGCCGACGTGCTGGACGCCCTGGTCGCCGGCGTGAACCTCGTGGAGCTGGATCCCGAGGACGACAGCGTGGGCTACGGCGGCCTGCCCAACGCCGAGGGCGTCGTCCAGCTGGATTCCTGCGCCATGCACGGGCCGAAGAAGCGGGCCGGGGGCGTGGCCTGCCTGGAGGGCGTGCGCACGCCGAGCCTGGTGGCGAAGGCGGTGCTGGAGCACACGGACCACCACCTGCTGGTGGGCGCGGGCGCCCAGGCCTTCGCCCGGCAGATGGGCTTTCCCGTGGAGGCGGACCTCAACACGGAGCACAGCCGGAAGCTGTGGCTCAACTGGAAGCGGCGCCTGGACCCGGAGCACTGGCTGGATCCGGCCAAGCGCGCGGAGGCCGGGGCCCGCGCCGGCCTTGCCATGGTGAACGAGGGCCTCATCGATCCGGAACACTACTTCGGCACCATCAACTGCAACGGCGTGAACGCGCAGGGCGAAGTCTGCGGCGTCACCACCACCAGCG
The DNA here is from genome assembly GCA_044229575.1 of Holophagaceae bacterium. Taxonomy (GTDB): domain Bacteria; phylum Acidobacteriota; class Holophagae; order Holophagales; family Holophagaceae; genus JADJVL01. The sequence continues at coordinate 27,865 of JBGAST010000031.1, forward strand.
GCCTCGCCTGGAAGATCCCCGGCCGGGTGGGGGATTCGCCCATCCTCGGCGCCGGCCTCTACGTGGACAACGCCGTGGGCGCCGCCGGGAGCACCGGTCGCGGCGAGGCGAACCTCTACGGCCTCTGCTCCTTCCTCATCGTCGAGCTGATGCGCCGGGGCATGCGGCCCAAGGACGCCGGGATGGAGGCCCTGCGCCGCATCCAGGCCGCCACCGTGGAGAAGCGCCTCCTGAACGCCCGGGGCCTGCCGAACTTCGGCGTGAGCTTCTACGTCCTGGGGGCCGACGGCGCGCACGCCGGCGTGTCCCTGTACGCCTCCACCTATGCCGTGTGCGACGAGCACGGGCCGCGGACCCTGCCCACCGAAGCCCTGCTGCCCGGGAAGGCGACGGACTGAGGCGACGGGGGCGGGCCTGGATTCCGCCCGCCTGCGGGTTCAGGGCTTCCGCGCCTCGAGGAGGAAGAGGCCCTCGGGGCCCGAGGCGAGGGCCTGTCCGGGTTTCACCCATTGGACGACCTGGTCGAGGGTGACCCTGGAACCGTCCGCCATGTCGAATTCAGGAATCTGGGTGGTGCGCACGCCCTTGCCCTCCGAAGACACGAAAGCGATCCCCAGGCCTCCAGCCATGGCCAGGAGGCCCGGGACATCCCCGTCCAGCTTCCGGAAGCGCACGAAGCCGGCGCCCTTCACCAGGGGGAAGGCTATGAGGCTCGAGACCTTCGTTCCGTCGTCGCGCAGCAGGAAACCCACGTGTTCCGATACCAGATAGTGGGACCCCAGCTCTGAACGCGAGCCGGCGGGCCGCGAGAAGTGGGCCGTGAACACATAGTCCTTGCGTCCGTCCGCCAGGAAGGCGCCCGGCCCGAGGTCGTACTTCGCCCAGTCGTACTGGGAATCCTTCCAGGCCAGGAGGCGGGGCTCGACGAGGTTGGAGGTGGGTCCCTCGAAGGCGAGCCGCAGGGCTCCGCCCTCCCGGATGAGGACGATGTCCTCGGCCTTGCCGGAGCCCCAGGCGCGGTTGCCGTGGAAGGCCGTCCGCCCGGCCTCGGGAGAAGGGTTGAAGTAGGCCGAGCGGAGGGTCTTGGACGCGTCCAGGGGATCCTTGCCGCCGACCTCCAGGAGCTTTTCCGCCTGGCCCGCCTTCAGCGCGAACAGGGCGGTCCGGTAGTCCGCGCCTTCGACGTCGAGTTTGCCCAGGATCGCGCCCCAGGCGATGCCCTGGACCTGGAAATCCTTCACGCGGAGCCCGGGCTGCCCCGGCAGGGCGTCGCCCACCGCGAGCAGGGGCGTGAGCCTGGTTCCGTCGTGCAGCGCCCAGGCCTTGAGGACGCTGGGCACCTTGGCGGTGAGCTCGAGGACAGCGAGGCCTTCGGACCAGCTGGTGGCCCAGACGGCGGCGGAATCCAGGGTGTAGGTCGTGTCGCGGACCTTCCAGGCGTCCCCGCGGCCGATCACGCGGGTCAGGCGCTCCCCGTCCCACACCAGGACCGAGCTCCATTCCCGGGCGCGGGTGAGGTAGGCGACGCCCTTTCCCGGCCAGGTGCCGACGGACCGCTCCCACCCCTTCCCCGAAGGGGTGAAGACGGCCTTCAGTGTTCCAGCCTTCCAGGCGTAGATGGCGCGATCCAGCTGCTCGGGACCGTACCTGGCCCAGAAGAGCACGTGGTCCGGGCCGAGGGGGTAGGTTTCATAGAATTCCTGGAACTGGCCGCCGGAGCCCGGCGCCGGCTCCCCCTTCCGGACCAGGGGCCGCCGGGCCCAGGGGCCGGGGATGCGATGGCTCGCAAGGGTGGTCTTCGAATCCCCGATCGCGGGTGTGGGCCTGCCCGGGGACGCCTGCGCGGTCGCGGGGAGCACGCCGGGGAGCAGCAGGGCGAGGCTGGGCCACAACAGCCTCCGAAGTCCTGTCGGACGGGTCATGGGACACCCCCTGGATGATCGCGGACCGGTGGTCGGAGGGTAGGCTTCCCCGCCTCCCGGAGCAAGGCGTGCCGGCGGCCCAGGCCCGCCCGCGGCCGACGCGGGCCCTGGCGCGGCCGGGGCCCGCACCCCACACTGGTTTCCTCTCCCGGAAGCCAGCCATGAAGAAGCTCCTGATCCTGCTGCCGGTTCTCCTGGTCCTCCTGCTGGCGGGCCATGCGGTCTATGACCGGAAATGGAACGTGGCCCCCGCGGCCAACGCCGCGCTCCAGGCCCTGGGAGGCGAGGATCTGGCCGCGGCCTTCACGCCCAAGTCGGATCCCCTGTCCCTGCTGGGGCCCGTGCGCAGCGAGGAGGGGAACGCCGGCGTGGAGCTGGATCTGGCCCTGAAGGAGAACGGGAAGGACAACGCCGCGGGACTGGCCCGGGTGGAGGCGGCGGGAGCCCGGCGGGAGAGCGAGCTCATCCCTGCCCTCTGGCCCCTGCCGCCCAACCCGTCGGACCTGCCCATGCCGAACTCCGGGGCCTTCGCGCGCCTGGGCAAGCTGGCGGCGGCGAAGGCCCGGAGCCTGGAGGAGGCGGGGGACCTGGAGGGCGCCGAGCGGGAATGGCGCCTCCTGCTCTCCGCCGGGCACCACCTGCAGCAGGAGCTCGCCCTCTCCCTGGCGGTCCTGGGGATCATCTGGCAGAAGGAGGCCGCGGACGGGCTGAAGGCGCACTACGAGCGGCGCGGCCTGGGGGCGGAGGCCGCGGCCTGCGGGGCCTACGCCGCGGACATGGACCGCCTCGGGAAGGCCGTCAAGACCAGCTACGGCCTCCTGGGGGGCCTCGCCCTCAGCGACCGGGGCCGGGCCGAGCTTAGGAAGCTCCTGCAGGCGCCCCGGGCCCTGCGCGCCCTCAAGGCCGAGGCCGCCTTCGCCAACTCGATGCAGCACCTCTACTACGCGACCGGCCGGATCTACGGCCCAAGCCGCGGCCAGCGGGCCCTGCACGAGGCCTTCGAGACCGCCCCGGACGCGGGCCTCCAGGACTGGGCGAAGAAGCACCGGCGCTTCCTGGACATGGGGCTGGGCGAGCGCATGCGCTCCGTGGAGAAGGCCGCCGTCCTGCGCTGACGGGAATCCAGGTTTGGATTCTCGTCACTTTGGGGATTCCGCGCCCGCCGATAAGATCAAAGGGTTTGCCTGGAGGAAACCATGAAGACCCCCGTCCGCGTCGCCGTCACCGGAGCTGCCGGCCAGATCGGCTACAGCATCCTCTTCCGCATCGCCTCCGGCGAGATGCTCGGGAAGGACCAGCCGGTCATCCTGCAGCTCCTGGAGATCACGCCGGCCCTGAAGGCCCTCAACGGCGTGGTGATGGAGCTCAACGACTGCGCCTTCCCGACCCTGGCGGGGGTGGTGGTCTCCGATGACCCGATGGTGGCCTTCAAGGACGTGGACTACGCGCTGCTGGTGGGCGCCATGCCCCGCAAGCAGGGCATGGAGCGCAGCGACCTGCTGAGCGCGAACGGCGGCATCTTCAAGCCCCAGGGCGAGGCCCTGAGCGAGGTCGCCTCCCGGAACGTGAAGGTGCTGGTGGTGGGCAATCCCGCCAATACCAACGCGCTGATCGCCCTCTCCAACGCGCCCAAGCTCAAGCCCACCCAGTTCCACGCCATGGTGCGCCTGGACCACAACCGCGCCGTGGCGCAGCTCGCGGAGAAGACCGGGAAGCCCGTGAGCGCCATCAAGAACATGACCATCTGGGGCAACCACAGCACCACCCAGTTCCCGGACCTCTTCCATGCCGAGGTCGACGGGCAGAACGCCCACGCGGCGGTGAACGACCAGGCCTGGTACGAGGGCACCTTCATCCCCACCGTCGCCAAGCGCGGCGCCGCCATCATCGAAGCCCGGGGCCTCAGCTCCGCGGCCTCCGCGGCCAACGCGGCCATCGACCACATGCGCACCTGGGTGATGGGCACGCCCGAAGGCCAGTGGACCTCCATGGCCCTGCCCAGCGACGGCAGCTACGGCATCCCGGAAGGCCTCGTCTACGGCTATCCCTGCACCGTGAAGGACGGCGTGGCGAGCATCGTCCAAGGGCTCGAGATCAACGACTTCTGCCGCGGCAAGATGGACGCGACGGCGAAGGAGCTGGAGGAGGAGCGCAAGGCGGTGCGGGAGCTGGGGCTGGTGAAGTAGTCACGCACGGTTCGGCTTCACAGAGGCCCCGGGCAACCGGGGCCTCCGTCGTTCGACCCACGTTTGTTTCCGAGCCTGCGTGGAGCTCCCGATCCGGCTAGGATCTCCGGAACCCTTTCGGAGCCCCCATGACCAAGAAGTTCTTCCTTTCCTGGCTCGTCATCTTCGTCCTGGCCATGGGCACGGACTTCCTCATCCACGGCCTCGCCCTCCACGGCGACTACGCGGCGCTGCCGAACCTGATGCGCACCGAGCAGGACAGCCAGAAGTACTTCCACTGGATGCTCATCGCGCACGTGCTGATGACCGGCGCCTTCGTGTGGATCTACGAGCAGGGGCGCACGAGCCGCCCCTGGCTCACCCAGGGGCTGCGCTTCGGACTGGCCATGGCGCTGCTCTTCGCCGTGCCCACCTTCCTCATCTACTACGCCGTGCAGCCCACGCCGGGCATGCTGGTGGCCAAGCAGTGCGCCTTCGACACGGCGCGCCTGCTGCTCCTCGGCGTCGTCGTCGCCGCCCTCAACAAGTAGGCCTCCGGAGTCCGCCATGGCTCGTCGCACCCTGCTCGCCGCATTGCTGGCGTCGGCTCCCCTTCTCGCCCAGCCCGATCCCCACGCCACCCACCTCCAGGAGACCAAGGAGGCCCCCAAGGCCGCGCCGGCGCCCCGCAACCCGGCCCTGCCCCCGGACGCCGAAGGCGCCAAGGCGGCCCTGGCGGCCTCGCCCCGCCACGGCGAGTGGGTGGACATCCCCCTGGCCGACGGGAAGAAGCTGGTGGCCTGGGTGGTCTATCCGGAAACCAGGAAGAAGGCCGGCGTGGTGATCGTCATCCACGAGATCTTCGGTCTCACGGACTGGATCCGGGCCGTGGCGGACCAGGCGGCGAAGGAAGGCTTCATCGCCATCGCCCCGGACTTCCTGACCGGGCTCGGTCCGAAGGGCGGCGGCACCGAGGAGCTGGGCGACGCCGTCGGAAAGACCATCCGCACCCTCACCCCCGCCATGATGACCGAGCGCATGAACGCCGCGCGCAGCTACGGCCTCAAGCTGCCGGCCGCCAACGGCCGGACGGGCGCCCTGGGCTTCTGCTGGGGCGGCAGCACCAGCTTCAACTACGCCGTGGTGCAGCCGAAGCTGGACGCCGCGGTGGTCTACTACGGCACCTCGCCCTCGGATCCGGCCGCCTACGCCCAGATCCAGGCCCCGGTCCTGGGCTTCTACGGCGGCGACGACGCCCGGGTGAACGCCACCCTCCCCACCGCCGAAGGCGAGATGGGCAAGCTCAAGAAGGCCTTCAAGGCCCACGTCCTCGAAGGGGCCGGCCACGGCTTCCTGCGCCAGCAGAGCGGCCGCGAAGGGGCCAACGCGAAGGCCGCCGCGGCGGCGTGGCCCCTGACCCTCGCCTTCCTGCGGGAGAAGCTGGGCCCCTGAAAGCCGCCCCCGTGGAAAGATGGGAACGGTGGAGGAACCCATGAAGGACACGCTGGTGCCGGGCCTGACCCACGAACTCCGCTTCGACGTGACGCCGTCCAAGACCGTGCCGGCCCTCTATCCCGAATCCGTGGACTTCAGTTCCATGCCCGGGGTCTTCGCCACGGGCTTCCTGGTGGGCTTCCTGGAGTGGGCCTGCGTCGCCCTGCTCGCCCCCCATCTCGACGAAGGCGAGCAGAGCCTGGGCACCCACATCTCCGTGAGCCACGACGCCGCCACGCCCCCGGGCTTCCAGGTCACCGCCAAGGTGAGCCTCGCCTCCATCGAGGGCCGGCGCCTGCGCTTCGAGGTGGAGGCCCACGACGGCGTGGACCTCATCGCCAAGGGCACCCACATGCGGGCGCTGATCCTGCGCTCGAACTTCGACGAGAAGCTGCGGCGGAAGATCGAGGCGGTGGCCCGGTGATCCAGGATCTGCGCACCCTCCTGCGCCGCGAGCTGGGCACCCTGGCCCGGGAAGTGGACCTCTATCCCGACGACGGCAGCCTCTGGAAGGCCGTGCCGGGCCTCGCCAACGCCGGCGGCAACCTGGCCCTGCACCTCTGCGGCAACCTCCGCCACTTCATCGGCGCCACCCTGGGGGGCACCGGCTACCTGCGGGACCGGGACGCGGAATTCGCCGCCCGGGACCTGCCGAAAGCCGCGGTGCTCGAGGAGATCCAGGCCACGCTCCGGGACGTGGACGCCGCCCTCGCCGACTTCGCCCCGGCGCGCCTCCAGGATCCCTTTCCCATCGCCTTCGCCGGGCGGAACCTGGACACCGGCGCCTTCCTCCTCCACCTGGCGAGCCACCTCGCCTTCCACCTCGGGCAGGTGGACTACCACCGCCGCGCGGCCACCGGGGATGCCCGGGGCGCCGGGGCCGTGGCCATCTCCGAGCTCATGCCGCCGGCTGCCGGGGCCTAGGCCTCCCGGTGCGCGGCGGCTTCCTCCCGGATCTGGATCCCCGCAAGCGGATCGCGTCGGTCTTCCTGCTGCCGGACTGCAACATGGCCTGCCGCTTCTGCGGCAGCGAAACGGACTTCGCGGTGATGTCGAAGGTCCAGGCGGAATCCCTGCTGGCGGAGCTGGCGGCCCAGGGCCTGCACAACGTGGTCCTCGGCGGCGGCGAGCCCTTCCTCTGGCCCCACGGCCTGCCGGAACTGGCGCGCCTGGCCAAGGGCATGGGTTTCACCGTGCAGGTCTGCACCAACGGCATCCACCTGCCGGAGGGCTTCGAGGGGCTGCGGGCCTTCGACCGCTTCATTCTCCCCCTCGAGGCCCTGGAGCCCGCGGTCCACGACCGCCTGCGGCGCCATCCCGGCGGCCACCACGCCGTGGTGATGGCCCGCCTCCAGGCCCTGGTGGAGGCGGGCCGCGAGATCACGATCTCCACGGTGGTCACCGGGGAGAACCTGCAGGAGCTGCCGGCCCTGGCGGCGTTCCTGGGGGGCCTGAAGGCCCGCGGCGCCCACCTCCACGCCTGGCACCTCTACCGCTTCCTGCCGGTGGGCCGGTCCGGAGCCCGCCATGCGGCAACCCTGGCGACGGACTTCCCCACCTACGCCCGGGCGGTGGACGGCGTGCGGGCGACCGACCTGGGCTTCCCGGTCTACCGCCGCAGCGACATGCTGCACGCGTCCTCCGTGGCCTACGTGTGGGCGGAGGGGGGCGGCCTGCGGCTGGGCGCTTGAGGCCGGCGCCTCAGGCCGGGCGGTGCAGGAGCACCACGCCGTGGCCGAAACGGCGGCGGGGGTTCCGCCGCAGCGCCGCGGCCACCGCCTCGCCGCACAGGGCGCCCAGGACGGCTTCGGCCTCGGCATCGGTTGCGAAGCGGATCTCCGTCTCCACCCGTTCCACGGCCCGGAAGCCCTCCTCCTCGAGGAGGGCCCGCACGCCGGGCTCCGCGCCGAAGCCCTCCCGGCCGCGCAGCGCCTGGAACTCCCCCTCCCAGTGGTTCTCCACGAGCCAGACGCCGGCGGCGGGGCCAGGGCGCAGGACCCGCGAGGCCTCCCGGAGGGCCGCGGCGCGGAGCTCGGGCCGCAGGTAGGCCAGCACCCACGTCGCGAGGACGCGGTCCACGCTGCCGGACCCCAGGGGCAGGGCTTCGGCCCGGGCCCGCAGAAGCCAGGGCGCCGCGCCGTCCCGCCGGGCCAGGGCGAGGAGGGCGGAGCTGGGATCCGTGGCGAGGTAGAGCCCGCAGCGGGCCGCGAGCTGGGCGGTGTAGCGCCCCGTGCCGCAGCCGACCTCCAGGGCCGTCGTCCCCTCGAGGCGGGCATGGCCTTGGAGGCAAGCCACGATGCGGCCCTCCGGATCCTCCGCCTGCGCGAACGCGGCGAAGACTTCGGGCCTTTCGCGGTAGATGCGGTGCCAGTGTTCGGGCTCGGGCATGGAGGTTCCGGATGGGGGCCACGGTACCAGGACGGGGCCAGGCGCGCGTGCCGCGGGGCAGGCCGGCTCGTTCCCGGGACCTCCTTCCCCCAGGCTGGGAGCTTCCCTGGAGAGTTGATGAACGCACCGCGCCATTCAAGAATCCTGCTCCGCGTGGCGGTGGCCCTGCTGCTGGGCATCCACGGGGCCTACCGCCTCTATGACCATGGGGTGCCGGGCTTCGGCGAATTCCTCGCTTCCAAGGGCTTCCCCTTCGGCGGGGTCCTGGCCGGGGCCATCACGGGCTTCGAACTGGTGGGCGGCGCCCTGCTGGCCTTGGGTCGTTTCGTGCGTCCGGTCGCGGCGGTCTTCATGATCAACCTGGCCGCGGGCATCCTCCTCGTCCACGGGCGCGAGGGCTGGTTCGTGGTGGGGGGCGGGCGCAATGGGGTGGAGTACAGCGTGCTGCTCCTCGCCTGCCTCCTCTCCCTGATCCTCGGGGAGGCCCGCCCGGAACAGTCCGCCCAGGCCTAGAAGCTCACGTTCTTCATCAGCATGTCCTGGTGGGAGTAGGCGTTCCCCTTGGTCCCCGCGCCGATGGTGATGGCGCCGGTCTGGTTGTTCTTGTTGAGGTAGGCGGGGTAGACCGTGGCCAGCTCGGCGGACTTGCGGATCACCACGTAGACCAGCAGCACCGAGTTGTCGTAGTGGTACCAGGTGCCGTTGTTGTAGTTCGACTCCTTGCGGCGCTCCCAGTCGCCCTTGAGGAAGCGCACGCCGAGCACCTGGTCGGAGGGATAGAGCTCCTTCCACTTGGCCAGCAGCTGGCCCTTCAGGCGGCCCTTGTCCCCGCCCTGGTAGGCCTCGGCGGGCAGGCGGAAGGCCGCGGCGGCCTTGGCGCTGTACTGCTCGGAAAGCCGCGCCACCTGGGCCATGGCGGCCTCGAGGGAGGCCTTGGACTTCGCGGCTTCGGCGCCGCTGCCGAATTCGGCGAGCAGCTTCTCCCCCTCCTTGAGCTGCTGGTAGGTGCCGGAGCTCTCGCTGAAGTAGTTGGAATTCATCTCCTTCAGGCCCTTTTCGGCGAACTCCACCGCCCGCCGCCCCTTCAGCTCGGCGAGGCCCAGCATCAGCGGGGTCATCTTCGCCATGCCCGCCTCGAAGTTGGGGTGCTTCTTGAGCTCGGCGTGGCTGGACCCGAACCAGCGGCGGCCGCCCTCCAGCTCCTTGATCTTCTCCTCCACGCTCCGGGAGCCGGCGAGGATGCCGGCGTCCTCGGCGAGGTTCGCGGACCAGGTCTCGAAGGTCTGCTGGGTGAAGGGGTGCAGCTTGACGCCGGGGGCCACCGCGGTGGCGAGGGCCCCGCCGCCGCCCTTCACCAGGGCCGCCTTCTCCTTCACCTTGCCGCGCACCTGCTCGACGTAGGCCCGCAGGTCCGTCACCGCGGGCTGGTCCCCCAGCGCCGCCGCGAGGGACTGCACCAACCGGTCGGCCTTTTCCAGCTGGGCGTAGGCGCCGCCCTTGCCGTCCAGCAGGACGGTCTTCTGCTGCTTCACCGCCGCGTCGGCGAAGACGAGCCCGCTCACCGCCGTGAGCTTCGCCAGCTTGATGCGGAGCAGCAGCTGGCGCTTGAGGGACTCCTTGTATTCGGGGTGGCGCTCCAGGGTCTGCTTCTTCTCGCCGAACCAGCCTTCCAGGGCTTCCAGCACCGGCAGGGCCTTGTCCGGATCGCCCCCGGGCCGGCTGGCGGCCTCGGCCGCGTCCAGCTTCAGGCACCATTCGGCGGTGAGCTGGGCCGTGTAGGGATGGATCTTGGCGTCCTGGCCGGCGAGGCCCGGGATCAGGGCGGGCAGGGCCAGGGCGAGCAGGAGCAGGGCAGGGCGGCGTCCGCGGGTCATGGGGAGATCCTTGGGTGGGGTGAGCCATGGTAGGCAGGGCGGCATCCCCCGGGAAAGGCGAAATTCCCAAGGCCTCAATCCAGTCCCAGCTCCTCGAGCCGCTCCTCGCCGATGCCGAAGGCATGGGCGATCTCGTGCATCACCGTGATGGCGATTTCTTCCGCGAGCTGGTCCGGATCCGGGAAGTCCGCCTCCAGGGGGCCGCGGAAGATCAGGATGCGATCCGGCAGCAGGCCTGGATCCGCGCCGCGCTCGGTGAGAGGGGTGCCCAGGTAGACACCGTAGAGCCACTCGTCGGGCTCCATGCCCAGGGAGGCCAGCAGGTCTGGCTCCGGCCAGTCCATCACCTCCAGGCGCACGTGATCCAGGTAGGCCCGGAAATCCGCCGGGATCTCCCGAAGGGCCTGCTCGACCAGGTGGGGGAAGGGATCCCGGGACGGGTAGCGCATGGTCCATTGTGGACCCGGAACCGGATGGGGCCCCTGGCCCCGAAAAGCGGATAGCACGGGTGGGACTTGTGACAGCGGTCATCGCAACCGTGACCGAGGCTGAACCACGTTCCATCCTGGTCTCGAGCTCTTTGGGGGAAGCATCCGAAGCCAGGCGCGCGTCCCCGTGACCGTGCCCGGACCGGCTGCGTCCCCGGGGCCGCCCCCTCCCCCGCACGGGACGCCTTGCTCCGATCCGCCCATGCGCCACCTCGTCTACGTCAGCTCCGCCACCCGCGACTTCAGCGTGGCGGAACTGTCGGCCATGCTCGCCACGTTCCGGGAGAACAATGCCCGCCATGGCATCACGGGGCTGCTGCTCTACAAGGACGGGCACTTCATGCAGGTCCTGGAGGGGGAAGCCGAACCGCTGGCGGAACTTTTCCGGCGCATCGCCCGGGACCCCCGGCACAAGGGCGTGATCACCTTGTTGGAGCAGGAGGTCGCCGAGCGGTCCTTCGGGGAGTGGAGCATGGCCTTCCCGGACTTCGGCGCGGCGGAGGTGCAGGCCCTGCCCGGCTTCAGCCGGTTCCTCCAGACCCCCCTGCGGGATCCGGCCCTCCTCAACCCTTCCGCGGCGATGCAGCTCCTGCTCTCCTTCCGGGGCATCCTGGGGAAACGGCCCTGAAGCGAACGGTTCAGGGTTTCGGCAGGTCCCGGGTGGATTCGAAGACGACGGTGCGCTGGCCCTTCTGGGTGAGCTTCCCGAGGTAGGTGGCCCGGCGGGCCTCGGCGTCCACCTTGATGGTGGCCTCGAGCCGCGCCCCGCTGGTGGGCTCGTCCACGGAGCCGTGGGCCACCTTGCCCGGCATGGCCCGGAAGGGTTGGGTGCGCAGGGTGCCCATGCTGATCTGGTCCGTCACCGACGCGATGCACACATACCCGGCCGTGGCGTCCTTCTCGATCCGCAGATCGAAGGAATAGCGGCTGTAGTTCGAGCCGTCGGCGGTCTCGGGCTTCTGGCAGGCGCTCTGGGAGGCCAGGGCCAGGACGGCGAGGGCGGGCAACAGGAAGCGGCGGGACACGGGGACCTCCGGGAAAGCACCATTCCAGCTGAACACAGATGAGGCTTGGGGGGGCTTTTTGTGCCCGCCGCGGGGGATTCCGGGCCCCGCGGGCGGATCCCGGTCGTTCCTGGCTGGATTTGGCCTACCTTTCCAGGCAGACGGTCCCGGAGGCCCCATGGAACTGCCCAAGCCCGGCGAACACCACCTCCGCCTGGAGAGCCTGGCGGGCTCCTGGAGCGGGGAGGAGCGCTACCAGCCCTCGCCCATGTTCCCCGGCGGCGGCACCGCGCAGGCGACGGTGGAGAACCGCATGGCCCTGGACGGCTTCGCCCTGGTCCAGGACTACAGCCACGCCCTCGAAGGGAAGACCACCTTCCGGGGCCACGGCGTCCTGCGCTGGGATCCCGCGGCGGCCCACTACGTCTTCCATTGGTTCGATTCCGGAGGCGGCCATCCGGTGGAGTTCCGCGGCGGCTTCGAGGGCGACGTGCTGGCCCTGGAGGCGAGCACGCCCCAGGGCCACATGAAGGCCACCTGGGACCTGGGGGAGCCCGGGGTCTACCGGTACGTGATGAA
>JBGAST010000032.1:0-39238 GCA_044229575.1 Holophagaceae bacterium
CTACTCGATTCTCATGGAGGGCCGCTCCGTGGAGGTCCGCCTGGACCAGGCCAAGTCCCCGGATCCCGAAGCCCACTCCTACCGCGCCATGCTTTACGACGGCGCCTATGAATTCTCCCTGGTGGATCCCCGCCGCGCCCTGCTGTCCGGCGGTGGTGGAACAGGCGCCGGGGGAGGGCTGCTGACCTCCCCCATGCCCGGCAAGATCGTGAAGCTACTCGTGAAGGCCGGGGATCAGGTCCAGGAAGGCCAGACCCTCCTCGTCATGGAGGCCATGAAGATGCAGAACGAGCTGAAGGCCACCGCCGCCGGGAAGGTCACCAAGGTGGCCGTGCAGGAAGGCGGGACGGTGGAGACGGGGGCGACGCTGCTGGTGATGTCGGCGGTGGAGGGGTGACGTATGCAGTCCCCCCACGGGCAATCTCGCTGTTTTCCGGTTCGCCCCAAGGAACCGTGCTCATCCAGGGCGTATTGTGTTTGTCTAACGGAGCCTGAACTTCCTAACTCAGTCCAGTCCGGTTCTTAGTTTGTCGTCGTAATACTGTTTTAATGATAACTATCCAAATCTGCTTGTCGCAGAATTTCTAGTTAGCCCGCTCCTGTGACACCCATGCCTGATTTCGAGAAGCTGCTGTCCTATCTTGAGAAGCTTCCAGCGATAGAACTTCCCGCCGGGAGGAAGTCGATCGGGTTTGGTGGCTATGAGAACGGCAATTGGTGGGTGAAGTTCACCCTCAGCACATCCCATCCGCTCGTGTGGCGTCACGTTCAAGAACTTGGGCACGTCCTGAACCTCATATCGGTCGAGGATCGCTTGCCCACCACCTTCATGCCTGTTTCACCCCCTCCCTACCTGAATGGGGGCGAAGAGTTCCTCTCTTGGATCATCGAGTCAAAGGACCCATCTTTCTCCCCCGATCAATGCTGCGAGTGGCTCGAAGGGAGGCTTCCAACCCCTGTGAATGAACCTGGAAGTTGGTCATTAGATGGAGAAGATGATGGTCCTAATGAATGACCGGGCGGCTTTGCATCTATCGCGGCGGCGCGGTCTAACCTATCGTTCAACCCGGACCCGGCTACGCCGGGCCGGTTAACTTCCTTCGTTAGTCCGCACAACCATCCATCTTTCCCCTTCGAGGAGGAAACCATGGCCAGTTCCATTCGCACCTGCCTCTGGTTCCGCGACGGGCGAGGCCTTGAGGCCGCCGAGTACTACTGTTCTCTGATCCCCGGTAGCCGGGTCGAAAAAGCCTTTTCTGGCGACAATGGCTTTAGCACCTTCTCCGTGATCGACTTCTCCCTGGGAGGCGTGCCGTACCAGATCCTCGATGCGGGACCGATGTTCACGCTGACCGAGGCGGTGTCCATTTCGGTCGCCACGGACGATCAGGCCGAGACCGACCGGCTCTGGGCGGCATTGACGAGCAACGGCGGAGAGGAAACCGCCTGCGGATGGCTGAAGGATCGCTACGGAGTGTCCTGGCAGGTCTTCCCGAAGCGGCTGATCGAGTTGACAACCAGCGCCGACAAGGACGTATCGACCAAGGCGATGGCAGCGATGATGAAACAGACGAGAATCGATATCGCCGAAATAGAAGCAGCGGTTCGTGCCTAGGCGCCAGCGGCCCGACCCCTCATAACACCCGACGCCGCTTCACACTGCGGTCCCGTTCAGGTTGCGGCTCCGCACAGGGGCATCAACATCGCGAGGATCCACGAGGGACACGGGCCCGCCGACGAGCTCATCGATCAGGGCTGCGTGAACTCCAGGCTGGCGGCTTCGCGTCGGCCGACACGGACGGACCCGGTCTGCCTTCGGTTCGTCGAATGATGGAGTTCGGGTCGGCCCCACCCCTTGATCAACCCTGATGGACTGGACCCCCTCGCAGGACTTCCACCTTCGGCGCCACCCCTCGCGACACCGCCTCAGGCGTCCCTGATGGCCCTGCCCGTTCCGGCAGGCCCGCTGGCCCTCGCCTTCGGCTTGGCACCGCTGGGCAGGTGGGGGATGAGCGGGTCCACCTCCTGGCAGGCCGGCCTCCGCTGCAAACCCTCGCCCCCGGAGGACGGATCGCGCCATCATCAGACCGCCTTCCCACCTTCACACCGCACCCATGGCCACGACCATCCCCCCAACCCCGCCCCCCGACCCCGGCGTCCCCTGCCTGCGCTGCTCTGGCACGGGCCGCCTGAGCGGCGATTGCGACGCCTGCAAGGGCCGCGGGGAGATGACCGCCACGTGCCGGAAGTGCTCCGGGAAAGGGCTCTACACCCAGAAGGCCGGGCCCTGCACCCGCTGTGATGCCCAGGGCGTGCTGCGGGACGGCCAGCCCTGCCCGCGGTGCAAGGGGCACAAGACCCAGCTCGCCTTCAGCACGCCCTGCGCGCGCTGCGAAGGCACGGGCTCCCTCAAGCTGCCTTGCAAGCGCTGCGGCGGCAGCCTGCGGGTGGAGCTCGCTTGCGCCAACTGCCAGGGCACCGGCGTCTACCGGCGGCCGGCGGGGCAGGCCTGAGCCCAAGGCACAAAGTCCGAGAACGCCCCATGCGGAAGGCCCTCCCCGCCCCCGACCCCGACGCCTACGCCGCCGCCCTCGCCGGCTGGCGCAGCGACCTCGTCGCGCAACTCCGCGCCGCCGCCCGCGCCAATCCGGCCCTCACCGAAGCCATCAAGTGGGGCCACCTCGTCTATGCCTGCGGCGGGCCCGTCCTCCTCATCCGCGCCGAGGAGGAACGGGTGCTTTTCGGCTTCTGGCGGGGCCAGCGCCTGCGGGAGCTGGAGCCCCGCCTGGAACCCGGCGGGAAATACGAGATGGCCACCCTCGTGCTGCGGGCAGGGGACGCCATCGAGGCGGCCGCCGCCCGGCGCCTCGTGGACGCGGCGGTGGACCTCAACCGCAGCCTGGAGGATCCCACCAAGCTCTGAAGCCCGTCCCGCCGGTTACCTGAAGCGGTCCGGACGGAAGGCCGCCAGGGGCAGGGCAGGGGCGGTGCCGGACGCCACGTCCGCCACCAGCTTCCCCGTCACCGGCGCCAGGCCGATGCCCAGCATGGCGTGGCCCGTGGCGGCGATGAGGTTGGGTATGGCTCCGAAGGCACCGATGTAGGGCAGCCCGTCCGGGCTGCAGGGCCGCAGGCCCGCCCAGGGCGATTCCGGGACTGGCGGCAGTTCGAGGTCGAGGAAGGCATTTGGGGCCTGGTGGATGGCCTCCACGCGCCGTGGCTGGATGCTGAGATCCATGCCCGACAGTTCCATCGTCCCCGCCAGCCGGAGGTTCTGCCCCATGGGCGTCACCGCCACCCGCGTCTCCGTGAGGATGGAGGGCAGGCGCGGCAGGCGCGACGGCGCGACGTCGAAGCTGTAGCCCTTGCCCGGCTGAAGGGGAAGGCGCAGGCCCAGGGGCTTCACGAGGCTGGCCGACGCCGAGCCCGCCGCCAGCACGAAGACGTCCCCCTCCAGGTCGCCTTTCGCGATGCGCACGGCCTTCACCCGGCCTTGCTCGACCCGGAAGCCCGAGGCCGCGGAGCGCAGGAAGGTGACGCCGGCGGCCGCGCCGTCGGCAGCGAGCGCGGCGCTGAAGCGGGCCGGATCCAGGTGGGCGTCATCGGGGTAGAAGACCGCCTCCCCGGCCTTCACGAGGCCCCCGGGCTCCAGGGCCTCCAGCTCCGCCCCCGCCACCACCCGGGGCGCCAGCCCCAGGCTCTGGGCCAGCTCCGCCTCGTGATGGCAGGCGTCCCGGCCTTCCTTCGTCGCATGGAGCATGAGCAGGCCGAGGCCGGTGAAGCCAAAATCCAAAGGGGCGAGCCCGTCGAACATGCGCCGGCTCTCGGCGAGGAGGTCCCGCAGCAGAGGCGTGGCGGCCTCGCAGGTGGATCGCCGGGACGCCCAGGCGAAGCGCCCCAGCCAGGCCAGCAGGCCGAAGTCCAGGCGCGGGCGGATGTAGAAGGGGCTGGCGGAATCGAACATCCACTTCAGTCCCTGCCAGACCAGCCCCGGCGCCGCCAGGGGCACGAAATGGCTGGGGGTCACCAGGCCCGCGTTGCCGAAGGAGCAGCCCGCGCCGGGCGCACCGCCGTCCACCACCGTCACGTCGAAGCCCGCGTGGCGCAGCTCCCGGGCGCAGCAGAGGCCGACCGCCCCTGCCCCAAGGACGATGGCCCGCGAACCTTGGATGGCCGCTCCCATCACAGCACCTGGAAGCCGTGGACGTAGGGATCCCGGTCGTCCAGGAAGAGGGTGTTGTAGCCCGTCACCACCGCCCAGCCCTCGATGCTGGGGATGATGGCGTCGAAGCCGCCCACCTTGGCCGTGGCTTCCACCCGGCCCTTGAACAGGCTGCCGATGATGCTTTCGTGCACGAAGGCGTCCCCCACCTTCAGCTTCCCCTGGGCCGCCCACTGGGCCATGCGCGCCGAGGTGCCCGTGCCGCAGGGGCTGCGGTCCAGGGCCTTCTCCCCATAGAAGACCGCGTTGCGGGCGTGGGCTTCGGCGTGCCGGGGCGCGCCGGTCCACTGGAGGTGGCTCAGCCCGCGGATGGACGGCTGCTCCGGATGGACGAATTCGAAGCGTTCGTTGAGCTGCGCGCGCAGCACGGGGCTCCAGCGCAGCAGGTCCCCGGCGCTGACGGTCTCGAGTCCGCCGAAGTTCGGTTGGGGATCCACGATGGCGTAGAAGTTCCCGCCGTAGGCGACGTCCACCTTCAGCTTCCCCAGGTCCGGGCAGTCCACCTCCAGGCCTTCCGAGTGGAGGAAGGAGGCCACGTTGGTGATGCGCACTGCGCTCACCCGGCCGTCGGCCTCCTGGGTGTAGCGCGCCTCCACGAGGCCCGCGGGCACCTCCAGGCGCAGCAGCCCCGGCACCTTCGGCGCGACAAGGCCCTCCTCGATCATCACCGTCACCGTGCCGATGGTGCCGTGGCCGCACATGGGCAGGCAGCCCGAGGTCTCGATGAAGAGGATGCCGACATCATTTTCCGCGGTACTGGGTGGAAACAAGATCGACCCGCTCATCATGTCGTGGCCCCGGGGCTCGAACATCAGCCCCGTGCGGATCCAGTCGAAGTCCCGCAGGAACTCCAGGCGCCGCTCGCCCATGGTCGAGGCTTTGAGGAAGGGCGCGCCCCCGGCCACCACCCGCACGGGGTTGCCGCAGGTGTGGGCGTCGATGCAGGTGAAGGTCTTCTTGGTCATGGTTCAGTCCAGGTCCAGGGCCCGGCGGGCGAAGCGCTCCAGGTGGTCCAGGAGGGCGTCGGACGCCAGCATGGCGCCGGCCTCGTCCCCCCTCGCCACGGCCTTCATGAGGGCCACGTGCAGGTCCGCGGCCGCGCCGAGATCGCCCGCATGGTGGTGGCGGAACCAGAAGCGCCGGCAGTGGATGTGCAGGGGCTCCGCGGCCTGCACCGCGGAGGGATTGCGGCAGGCGGCGTCCAGGATCTCGTCGCAATGGGCGTCCTCCCGCAGGTAGGCCGCGAGATCGGCCTTCGCCGCGGCCCGACCCATGGCCTCGGCGCAGGCCTTGAGGGCCGAGCGCTGCTCCGGCGCCGCGCGCCGCGCCGCCAGGCCCGCCACCAGGCGGTCCAGCACGCGCCGCGTCTCCAGCACCCCCAGGTGCTCCACGCCATCGATGGGGCTCGCCACCAGGCCCCGGCGGGGCAGCACCCGCAGCAGCCCCAGGGCCGACAGCCGCTGGATGGCCTCCCGCACCGGCGTACGGCCGAAGCCCGTGCGGGCGCAGAGCTCCTGCTCGGAGATCACCGTCCCGGGCGGGATGGCCAGGGTCACGAGCAGCGCCTCCAGCTCGTGGTAGGCCTGGACCGCCAGGCTGGCGGGCGGTGGGGGCGCGGCGGCGCGGGCGCGGATCATGTCAGCCCTGGGTGTAGCAGGTCTTGGTGACGGTGTAGAAGTCCCGGGCTGCGGCCCCCTGCTCCCTTGGCCCGCAGCTGCTGCCCTTCCGGCCCCCGAAGGGCACGTGGTAGTCCACGCCGGCGGTGGGCAGGTTCACCATCACCATGCCCGCCTGGGCCATTCGCCTGAAGTGGGTGGCGTGCTTCAGGCTGGTGGTGCAGATCCCCGCCACCAGGCCGAATTCGGTGTCGTTGGCGACCGCGAGCGCCTCGTCGTAGTCCTTCACGCGCAGAACGGCGGCGAGGGGTCCGAAGGCCTCCTCCCGGTTGAGGCGCATGGCGTTGGACGTCTCCGTGAAGAGGGCCGGGGCCAGGAAGTGGCCGGGGCCCTGCAGGTCCTCGCCGCCCCAGGCCAGCCTCGCCCCTTCGGCCTGGCCGAGGCCCACGTAGTCGAGATCCTTCCGGAACTGCCTTGCGTCCACCGCCGGGCCGATGTCGATGCCCGTTTCCAGGGCGTCGCCCACCTTCAGGGCCTGCATGCGCGCCACCAGGGCCGCCACGAAGCGGTCGTGGATGCCCTCGGTCACCACGAGCCGGCTCGAGGCGGTGCAGCGCTGGCCCGTGGAGAAGAAGGCGCCCTGGATCGCGGCATTCACGGCGACGTCGAGCTCCGCGTCGTCGAGGACCACGAGGGGGTTCTTCCCGCCCATCTCCAGCTGGCACCGGGCCAGGCGCGCCGCGCAGGCCGCGGCGACGGTCCGCCCCACCGCCACGCTGCCGGTGAAGCTGACGCCGTCGACCCCCGGATGCTCCGCCAGGGCCCGGCCCGCCTCCCCGCCGCCGAGGACGAGGTTGAAGGTCCCCTCCGGCAGGCCCGCGCGGCTCAGGACCTCCGCCAGGGCCCAGGCGCAGCCCGGGGCCACCTCGCTGGGCTTCAGCACCACCCCGTTGCCGAAGGCCAGGGCCGGTGCCGTCTTCCAGGCGGGAATGGCGATGGGGAAGTTCCAGGGGGTGATGAGGCCGACGACGCCCAGGGGCTCCAGGCGCGTGTCCACCTCCACGCCCGGGCGCACCGAATCCACGCGCAGCCCGCTCACCCGCAGGGCCTCGCCGGCGAAGAACTTGAAGATCTGCCCCGCCCGGCCCACCTCGCCCAGGGCTTCGGGCAGGGTCTTGCCCTCTTCCCGCGCCAGCAGGCGGCCCAGCTCCGCCTGGCGGGCGAGGAGCTCGGTGCCCACGGCGTCGAGGACGTTGAAGCGCTGCTGCGGCGTCGTGGCCGCCCAGCGGGGCGCGGCCGTTTGCGCCGCCACCACCGCCGCGGCGATCTCGGTGGCGCCGCCATCGGCGTAGGCGTCCACGACCTCCGTGGTGCGGCTGGGGTTGCGGGTCTCGAAGGCCGCCGGGCCTTCCTGCCAGGAACCGCCGATGAAGTGGGCGCGCATGATTGCCTCCTAGCAGACCGGCTGGGCCGGTCGGGTGTCCAGGGCCCGGCGGACGATGCGGGCGACCCGGTCCCGCTCCTCGCCGGCGAGGACCAGGCGCGGGGCGCGGACGGTCTCGGTGCCCAGGCCCGCCAGGTGCTCCGCGAGCTTGATGTTCTGGACGAACTTGGGGCCCACGTCCAGGTGCAGGAGGGGCATGAACCAGCGGTAGAGGGCGACGGCCTCCGCCACGCGCCCGGCCTGGGCGAGGCGGTAGAGGGCCACGGTCTCCTTGGGAAAGGCGCAGACCAGCCCCGCCACCCAGCCCACGGCCCCCAGCAGCAGGCTCTCCAAAGCCAGGTCGTCCACGCCGGTGAAGATCGCGTAGCGGTCGCCGAGGCGGTTGCGGAGGTCCGTGACGCGCCGCACGTCGCCGCTGCTCTCCTTGAGGGCCACGAAGGCCGGTTCGTCGGCCAGCGTCTCCAGCAGGTCCGGCGTGAGGTCAACCTTGTAGGCGATCGGATTGTTGTAGAGCATCAGGGGCCGGTCCGTGGCCTTCGCGAGGGTGCGGAAGTGGGCGGCGGTCTCCCGGGGGTCCGACGGGTACAGCGTGCCGTGGAGCACCATGAAGCCCGCCGCACCGGCCTTGGCGGCGGCCTCCATGAAGTCCGTCGCGCCCCGGGTGCTCTGCTCCGCCACGGTGACGATGAAGGGTGCGCGCCCCGTGCAGACCGCTGCCGCCGCGAGGATCAGCTCGAACTTCTCCGGGAGCGTCAGGGTGGCGTTCTCCCCCAGGGAGCCCAGGGCCACGATGCCGTCCACACCGGCCTCCAGCATGGCCGTGACGTGGGCCTGGAAGGCCGGCACGTCGAGGGTTCCGTCAGCTCGGAACTTGGTGGTGACCGCCGGGAAGACGCCGGACCAGCGCATGGGGACTCCTTCAGCCGTAAGGCATCCAATTGATATATCAGTAGGAAGGGGAACGTGGCAAGGGGGGTGGGAGGACTCTTTGTGGGATGGGAGGATGGATCGACCCATGCGAAGGATCCGTCCCGGCCATTCCGGCCTTGGCCCTGCGGGCCTGGTTCCTCGATCAACGCGGGCCCAAAAACGGCCCACGGTGATCGGCATTGAGTCATCACGAATCGATTCGAGCCCGACCAACCCCGCGTTGGCACCTCTTCGCCATGGTGGGTGGAAAAGGAGCACACGTTCTTGATTCGGATTGCGCCCATTGCAATCCGAATCAAGGACGCGTGCCAGACTCGCGCAGCGAGTCGTGGCCCAAGGTTCCAGGCATCACCCTCCCGAGGAACCACCTTCCTCCTCCCTGATCGCTATTCCCCCGAATTCCTTTGATCTCAAGGATTCGGCCTTCCTTTCGGCCCCGTTCCATGCTCAACTGATCGTTCAACTCCGGCGGGCTTGGGTGTCCGCCGCTGACGCACGAGGGCGCCGATGAGCGAAACTTCTCCCAAGAAGAAATATCCCGTCTATCTGCCGAAGACGGACTTCCCGATGAAAGCGGACCTGCCGCAGCGGGAGCCGAAGCGGATCGAGGCGTGGAAGGCCGGCAAGCTCTATGAGCGCGTCGAGGCCACCCGCAGGGCCGACAACGCCGCCGGGAAGGGCCGGGGACGGGCCGTGCTGCATGACGGGCCGCCCTACGCGAACGGCGCCATCCATATCGGCCATGCCCTCAACAAGATCCTCAAGGACGTGGTGGTGAAGTCGCGGTGGCTGGACGGCTGCGAGTCCCCCTACGTGCCGGGCTGGGACTGCCATGGCCTGCCCATCGAGCACGCGGTGGAGAAGGATCTCGGTCCCAAGCGCCGGGAGCTCAGCCGCGCCCAGTTCCTGGAGAAGTGCCGGGCCTTCGCGAACAAGTGGGTCGACGCCCAGCGCCTGGGCTTCCAGCGGCTCGGCGTCCTGGGCGCCTGGGACACGCCCTACCTCACCATGGATCCCAGATTCGAGGCCGCCGTGGTCCGCCAGCTGGGCCAGCTCTTCGAGCACGGCGCCGTGACCCGCAAGCTGAAGGTGGTGCACTGGAGCTACGGCGCCCGGACCGCGTTGGCGGAGGCGGAAGTGGAATACGCGGACCGCACCAGCCCGGCGGTGCATGTCCGTTTCGCCGTTCCCGACGGCAAGGCCAGGGCCTTCCTGGACAGCTGCGGCATCCGTCCGGTGGGCGCCTTCCGCCTCTTCCTGCCCATCTGGACGACGACGCCCTGGACCCTGCCCAGCAACCGGGCCATCGCCATGCATCCGGACATGGAGTACGCCCTCGCCTTCGAGTCCCTCGGGGGCGTCGACCAGTTCTACGTCGTGGCGGTGCCCCTCCTCGAAGCCTTCAACAAGAAGCTGGGCCTGGCCCTGCACACCAAGGCCGTCCTGAAGGGCAAGGAATTCCAGACCCTCGTGGCGCGCCATCCCTGGATCGACCGGGACAGCCCGGTGCTGATGGGGGACCACGTCACCGCGGACACGGGCACGGGCCTGGTGCACACGGCGCCGGACCACGGCGTGGACGACTTCGCCATCGCCCACCACCTGGGCCTCTTCCAGGCCGTGGGCCCCGACGGCAAGTTCACCGCCGCCGTGGAGGATCCGGAACTGGAAGGGAAGAACATCTTCGACACGAACCCGATGGTCATCGAAAAGCTGAAGGCGGTGGATGCCCTCGTCGGAGCCCCGGACTCCCTCGAGCACAGCTATCCCCACTGCTGGCGCACCAAGACGCCCATCCTCTTCCGCGCCACCGAGCAGTGGTTCATCAGCATGGACGACGAGCTGCAGGGCCTTGGCAAGAGCCTGCGGGAGCTGGGCCTGGACGGAGTGGACGCCACCCGCTGGGTGCCCGCCGCGGGGCGCAACCGCATCCACGCCATGATCGCGGGCCGGCCCGACTGGTGCATCAGCCGCCAGCGCGCCTGGGGCACGCCCATCACCGTGCTGCGCCACCGGGAAACCGGCGAGCCCTTCGTGCACCCCCAGCTTTTCGAGCGCGCGGCCTCGCTCATCGAGCAGGGCGGCATCGAGGCCTGGGCGGACGCGGACGTGAAGGCGCTCTCCGAGGGGTTGGGCATCAATCCGGACGACTACCAGAAGGAGACGGACATCCTCGACGTCTGGATCGACAGCGGCGTCTCCGCCGGCGTGGTCTGCGACACGCACCCGGAGCTGAGCCGCGCGGACTACGGGAAGTTCATCTACCTGGAAGGCTCGGACCAGCACCGGGGCTGGTTCCATTCCTCGCTCCTCTTCAACCTCGCCGCCAGCGGCCAGAAGCCCTACACCACCGTGGTGACCCACGGCTTCGTGCTGGACGCCAAGGGCCAGAAGATGTCCAAGTCCCTGGGCAACACGGTGACCCCCGAGGAGGTCTTCAAGACCTACGGCGCCGACATCCTGCGGTTCTGGACCTGCAGCGTCGATTACAACGAGGACGTGCGCATCGGCAAGGAGATCCTGGAACGCACCGCGGACGCCTACCGGAAGATCCGCAACACGATGCGCTTCCTCCTGGGGGCGCTGGAGGGCTTCGATCCGGCCCGGGACGCGGCGCCGGAGGTGGAATGGACCACCCTGGACCTCTGGATCCACGGCGCCTTCCTGCGCCTGGCCCGGGAAGTGCGGGAGGCCTTCCTGGCCTTCGAATTCCACCGCGCCACCCAGGCCATCCTCGAGTTCTGCCAGCGGGACCTTTCCGGCCGCTACTTCGAGATCATCAAGGACCGCCTCTACTGCGATGCGCCGGATTCGGCCCGCCGGCGGAGCTGCCGCACCCTGTGCCACAAGCTGGCCGAAGGCCTGGCCATCCTCCTGGCGCCGGTGCTGAGCTTCACCGCCGACGAGGCCTGGGAGCACATCCCCGGGGTGGAGGGCTCCGTGTTCCAGCAGCGCTTCCCCGAAGGCGCCGCCGCGCGGGAGCACGAGGCCTGGACGGCCCTGTGGATCGTGCGGGAGGCGGTTCAGGGGGCCATGGAGCCCCACCGCGCCGCCAAGGCCATCGGCACCAGCCTCGACGCCACCGTGCGCATCGGCCTCCCGCCGGACAATCAGATCGAGCTGCAGGGACTGGGGGAGAACCTGGAAGACCTCTTCGTGGTCTCCGGCCTCGAATTCTTCGACGCCGGCGAGCTGGAGGTCGAGGTGCGGCCCCACGGCGGCACCAAGTGCCCGCGGTGCTGGAACCACAAGGGCGGCTACGGCACCCAGGAGGATCCGGAACTCTGCCTGCGCTGCGCCAAGGTCATGGCCGCCCAGGCTCCGGGGAAGGGGGAGGCCTGATGAACCGCCTGCGCTGGGCCCTGCTGCCCCTCCTCGCCTTCCTCGCGGACTGGGCCTCCAAGGCCTGGATCCTCTCCATCCTGCCCCGGGAAGGGGCCAGCAGGCCGGTCATCCCGGGCTTCTTCAGCCTCACCCTCGGCTACAACAAGGGCGCCATCTTCGGCAGCCTCCACACGGCCCCGGACTGGCTGCGCACGGGCCTCTTCACCGTGGCCGGCCTCGCCGCCCTCTGGTACTTCGGCCGGGAATTCTTCGCCCAGGCCACCCCGCGCCTGGAGCGCGTCGCCCTGGGGCTCATCCTCGGCGGCGCCGCCGGCAACGGCCTGGACCGCCTGCTCCGCGGCCACGTGGTGGACTTCCTCGACTTCGTGTTCGGCGGCTGGCACTACTGGACCTTCAACATCGCCGACAGCTGTATCGTGGTGGGCGGGATCCTGTTCGGGTGGAGTCTGCTGTTCGCGAAGAGGGCCGAGGCCGCTCCGACCGCGGAGTGAATCAGCCGCGGCGCCCCACCGGCCCCGTCACCGCCGGTCCCTTCAGTTCCACCACGTTGCCTTCGGGATCCGTGACGTAGATGGACGGGCCTTCCCCTTCGGCGCCATAGCGGGAGGCCGGCGGCTTGGACGGGAAGCCGCAGGCCGCCAGGTGGGCCAGGATGGCCTCCGCGTCGAAGGGCGCCACGGTGAAGCAGACGTGGTCGACATTGCGGCCCGGTTCGGAGGCCACCCGGCCAGGCACCAGATCGATGAGGGACGCGCCGGCGCGAAGCTGGGTCAAGGAGATGCGGGGCTGGCGCTGCTCCAGGCTGCACCCCAGCACGTCCCGGTAGAAGCGTTCCATGGCCTCCGGGTCGATGCACCGCAGGACCACGTGGTCTAGCTGCTTGAAGGCGAAGGGCACGGCCATGCGGGTGTCCGCTCAGTCCCTCGGGCTGAGGATCCGCAGGATCGTGAGGAAGAGGTTGAAGATGTCCAGGTAGAGGCTGATGGCCACGTCCACGGCGTTGCGGCCGGTGGCGGGGATGGCCATGGCCCGGTGGCAGTCGAAGCCGATGTAGAGGGTGAAGATGCCCGCCGCCAGCCACTCGATCCAGCCCGCGTGGGCCAGCGAAGGGATGAAGAAGCCCAGGACCCGCAGCACCACGAGGGCGATCAGCGACGCGAAGAGCACGCCCCCCAGCTTCTCGAAGACCTTCGGATAGCTGAGGCCCAGGAGCGTCATCACGCCCGTCGTGCAGCCCGTCAGCATCAGGGCCCGCATCACCAGGGCCGTGCCGCCGACGCGGAGGTAGGTCTCCAGGATGGGCCCGAGGATGAGGCCGAAGGGGATGAGCAGCAGGTGGTAGCCCAGGAGGGCCACGGGCAGCGTCTACGCGCGGTTCGCCGTGAACACGCCGGCCATCGGCAGGGCCAGCCCCAGCACCAGGAAGAGGATGGTCCCCGGCCGGAACTGCGCCTGCAGCGCCCAGGCCGCGATGACCGCGTTCAAGGCGAGTCCGTAGAGCGTGAGGCCGCCCGTCAGGCCCAGGAAGGCGCGGCGGGAGAGGGTGTCGTCTCCGGTGCGTTCCCAGAGGTTGGAAGCGAGGATGGATCGGGAATCGGCGGTGGCCATGGGTGCTCCTGGGACCATTCTACGACGGCGGCAGCAGCCCCAGCTCCCCCCGGTGTTCATGCACCACGGCGATGATGCGTGCCAGGTGCTCCTCCTCCGTGCCGCCCACGGCCTCGATCAGCATGCGCAGCCCCTCGGCCACTTCGAACCTATCCACGCCGGCGGCGAAGGCCTTGTCCTTCAGCTTCTTCCTCACGCTCCTCGGCTCCAATCCTTCCGTTCGCGTCGGCCGCACCAGGGCGCAGGCGGTGACGAAGCCCGTGATCTCGTCGCTGGCCAGCAGCGCCTTGTCCAGGAGGCTGTCGTAGCTCACGCCCCATTGCGTGTAGTGGGCCGAGATGGCGTGGGCGATGGGCTCCTCGCCGCGCTCCCGCAACCAGGCCACGATGCGCTTCGGATGCTCCTCGGGCCACTGGTCGTAGTCCGCGTCGTGGAGCATGCCCGCGAGGCCGAACTGCTCCACGTCCGCCTCCAGCTTCGCCGCCAGGTCCCGCATCACCAGCTCCACGGCGCGGGCATGGACGCGGAGCTTGTCCGACGGCGTCCAGGCGCAGAGGAGGGTCCAGGCTTCGTCACGGGTGAGCATCTCAGGGCACCTCGATCATGGATTGGAGGGGTGGCGGCGGCCCGTCCCCGCCGTAGCGCACGCGCTCCAGGAAGAGGCCCGCCGCCGGCGCCGCCAGGGCGCCCCAGCGGAGCTTGGCTTCCTGCGTGGGCCTCCCGATGTCGCGCCGCAGGTCCGCCAGGGGCGCCTTGCCCAGGGCGCAGGCCACGGAGGCCCCCACCATGCGCCGCACCTGGCGGTGGAAGAAGTGGGTGGCGGTGACCCGCAGGAGGACGAGGCTGCCGGCTTCGACCAGCTCGCAGGCCTGGATGGAACAGCGCCCGTCCTCCCGGGGCTCCAGGTCCGCGAAGGCCGAAAGGTCGTGGTTGCCCAGGAAGGCCTTCCAGGCCGCGTCCAGGAGCCGTGGGTCGAGACTGCCCTTCACCCACCACGCGTAGGGCTTGCCGAAGGCCGTGCGGCGCCGACTCAGCTGGTAGAGGTAGGTGCGCGCCTCGGCGTCGTGGCGGGCGTGGAACTTGGGGCTGCAGGCCTTGGCCTCGCGCAGGGCGAGATCGTGGGGCAGGAAGGGATCCAGGAGGCGGATGAGTTCCTTCGCCTCCGGCGCGCCCTTCGGCTCCAGGTGCAGGTGGGCCACCTGGCCCAGGGCGTGGACCCCGGCGTCCGTGCGGCCCGAGCCCATGAGCTCGATGACCCGGCAGCCCGCCTCCCGCAGGGCGTGTTCCAGGCTGCCCGCCACCGTGCGCACCCCTTCCGCGGTCTGCTTGGGCCCCTGGCGCTGCCAGCCCTGGAACTTGCTGCCGTCGTACTCCACCAGGAGGCGGTAGGCCGCGGGGCCCGCCCCCGTGGGCCGTGGACCTGGCGGCCGGGGACCCGGGGGCCGGGCGCCGATGGGGCGGGGCGGCCTCATTCCTTCGGGATGACCCGGCGGACTTCGTTCAGGAAGGCGTCGGGATCGTGGAAGGGCTTGGCCAGGTAGCCTTCGGCGCCGGTCTCCGCGATGAAGCGCTCCCGGTCCCCGAACATCGCGTGGGCGGTGGCGATGAGCACGGGGATGGAAGCCGTCGCCGGATCGGCCTTCAACAACCGCGTGATGCCGATGCCGTCCATCTTCTGGCCGTCCATGGTGGAGCGGGCCAGGCTGATGTCCATGATGATGCCCGCCAGCCCCCCCGCCTTGGCGATGGCCAGGATCTCCGCGGGATCCTCCGAGACGACGACCTCGAAGCCGCCTTTCCGGGTCAGCACCACCTGCATGAATTTCACGTTGATGGCGTCGTCCTCGACGAGCAGCACTTTTTGGGCCATGGGGGGAGTGTAGCAACCCGGGCCCGGGTGAGGCGCCCAGACTCTGGATTCTGGATTCTGGAGACTGCGCCCGCGGGTCATCGCCGAGGCCTCCCGCCTCCGGGCCGCGCCGGCCCGCCGGATCAGGTCCAGGCGCCCCGGACCCGGGCGGCCTCCAGCCCGGCCAGGACTTCACCCGGCACGTGCAGGCGGCCGCGGCCCACGCCGAGCCTCAGGCCCGGCTTGTTGGCGCCGTGGTAGTCGCTGCCCCCGCTGGGGACCATGGCCTTCCGGGCCGCCAGTTCGAGGAAGTAGGCCTGCTCCGCGGGGCCGTACTCCCCGTAGTAGGCCTCGAAGCCCGCCATGCCCGCCGCCCGGAGGTCGTCCATGGCCGCGTCCCAGCCGAAGCCGCGCCCGGCGAAGCGGCCGGGGTGGGCGATGAGGGGCACCCCGCCGGCCTCCCAGATCCAGCGCGCCGCGGTGGGAGGATCCAGCTCCTGGCGCGGCACGTAGGCCTGGGCGTGGTCCGCCAGGTAGCGGTTGAAGGCCTCCGGAAGGCTCTTCACGGCGCCGAGCTCGACCAGGGCCATGGCCAT
Organism: Holophagaceae bacterium; assembly: GCA_044229575.1. Taxonomy (GTDB): domain Bacteria; phylum Acidobacteriota; class Holophagae; order Holophagales; family Holophagaceae; genus JADJVL01. Next base: position 15,611 of record JBGAST010000032.1, read on the forward strand.
GTGGACCCGGGAGGCCACCACGCCGACCCGTTGGGCGTCCACCTGGGCCAGGGTCAGGGGCACGCCCAGCTCGTTCAGCCGCGCGATCATGCGCAGGTTGCGCTCGTCCCGGCTTTCGCGGAATTCGGCGAGGCGGGACTGGAAGAGCCGGTCCGAGGGGTCCACGAAAATTCCTAGGACATGCAGGGAACGGCCCAGGAAGCGGCAGCTGAGCTCGGTGCCCGGGATCAGCCGGGCCTTCACCTTCGGTTGCATCCCCAGGAAGCGGGGCAGGCCGTCCACGGTGTCGTGATCCGTCAGGGCCAGGGCCTCCAGCCCCGCCTCGTCCGCGGCCAGGGCCAGGGCCTCCGGGGTGTCGGTGCCGTCGGAGAAATGGGTGTGGGCGTGGAGGTCGATCATGGGCCGCAGGAGGGATCCTGAAAGGGAAAGCGGGCCCTGCGGCCCGCTTCCAGGGGGTGGGACGGGGACTACTGCACGAAGTGCGAGGCGCCCTCGGCGTCCTCGAGCTCTTCCATGGCCAGCTTCCTGAAGAGCTTCACATCCATGAGGCTGAAGAGGCTCATGTACGAGAAGCCGCTGAAGAAGAGCCACAGGAAGGGCACCGAGGCCCACTTGCGGAGGTAGATGGCGGCGAGCAGGGCGGCGAAGTAGTAGAGGGCGAAGCCGGCCTCGAGGAAGGAGATCAGGCTCTTGGGCACCTTGTAGGCGCGCTTGCTGGTGGCCATCCCGAAGGCGTCCACCCCGAGCTTCGGGGTCCGCTTGAACTCCTTGTCGTCGGTGAAGAAGCCTTCCATCAGGGCCTTGGCCTGGTTGAGGGCGAGGCCGATGCCCAGGCTCATGAGGGCGGGGATGTACTTGATGCGGCGGGTCCAGCCCCGGTTGTCGAAGAGCTCCTTCTGGCTCACGCCGAAGTAGAGGCCCACGCTCACGGCGTTCAGGACGAAGAAGGGGCCGTCGGTCAGGAGCAGGGTGGTGGCGGGGGTGCCGGCCCGCAGGATCATGCAGGGCACCATGAGCACCGCCAGGATGACCATGAGGAAGTAGTTGCAGTTGGCCGAGAGGTGGAACCAGCACTCCAGCTTGGTGTGCAGGCTGGCGTCGCTCTTCCAGATGGTCCTCATGAGCTTGCGGATGACCTGGGCGTTGCCCTTGGCCCAGCGGTGCTGCTGGCTCTTGAAGGCGTTCACGTCCACGGGCAGTTCGGCGGGCACCACCATGTCCTTCAGGTACACGCCGCGCCAGCCCTTGAGCTGGGCCCGGTAGCTGAGGTCGGCGTCCTCGGTGATGGTGTCGTGCTCCCAGCCCCCCGCGTCGGCGATGGCGGAGACCCGCCACATGCCGGCGGTGCCGGAGAAGTTGAAGAAGGCCCCGGAGCGATTGCGGGCCGTGTGCTCGAAGACGAAGTGGCCGTCCAGGAGGATGGCCTGCACCTGGGTGAGCAGGGAAAAGTCCCGGTTCAGGTGGTCCCAGCAGCCCTGGACGAAGGCCACCTTGGGATCGGCGAACTGGGGCACCGCCTGGCGGAGGAAGTCTTCCGTGGGGATGAAGTCGGCGTCGAACATGGCGACGAACTCGCCCTTGGCGGATTTCAGCCCGTGGGACAGGGCGCCGGCCTTGAAGCCCGTGCGGTCCGTGCGGTGGATGTGGCGGATGTCGAAGCCCAGGAGCTGGTAGCGCTCGCAGACGGCGGCGGCGACCCTCACGGTCTCGTCGGTGGAGTCGTCCAGGAGCTGGATCTCCAGCTTCTCCCTGGGCCAGTCCATGCGGATCACGGCGTCCACCAGCCGCTCCACCACGTTCACCTCGTTGAAGATGGCCAGCTGCACCGTGACGTGGGGCAGGAAGGCCTCGGAGCCTTCCGGCGCCTTGGGGACGTCCTTCTTGTGGCGGAAGTAGAGCACCAGCATCCACAACCGGTGGGCGCCGTAGACGCTGAGGACCGTCAGGATGGTGAAATACGTACCGAGGACCAGCGCCTTGAGGGTGTCCATGGTGGGGAAGGGCTCCTAGGATGCTTGCCGCCGGGCAAGTAATCCTTAAATTGTCTCCAAGCGCTTGGAAAAATCCACAAATAATAAGGGAAATTTCAATTAACTTTTGAGGCCTGCGGGCCCCTCCGGATAGGCTGGACCCATGAGTGATGCAGACAAGCTGCCCCAGCTGATCGGGCGCTACGAGGTGCGGCGGCTCCTCGGCGCCGGGGCCATGGGCAGCGTCTTCCTGGCCGAGGATCCCAAGATCAAGCGCAAGGTCGCGGTCAAGACCGTGAAACTGGACGCCTTGCGCTCCGAGGCGGACCGCCACGAGTACATGATGCGTTTCCAGCGGGAGGCGGAGATCAGCGGCCTGCTGAACCACCCCGGCATCGTCGCCATCTACGACGTCGGCGAATGCGACCTGGGGCCCTTCCTGGCCATGGAGTACGTCCCCGGCAAGCCCCTGGACGGGATCATGAAGGCCAACCAACCCATGTCCCTGCGGGACAAGCTGAAGATCGCCGCGGGCATCGCCGAGGCCCTGGACCACGCCCACCACCACGGCATCGTGCACCGGGACGTGAAGCCCGGGAACGTGATGATCACCGAGGACGGGCGGCCCAAGCTCATGGACTTCGGCATCGCCAAGCGGGAGGACGCCAACCTCACCCAGACCGGCACCTTCCTGGGCACCCCCAGCTACGCCAGCCCCGAGCAGATCCGCGAAGGCACCGTGGACAACCGCTCGGACATCTTCTCCTTCGGGGTGCTGGTCTTCGAGATGCTCTCGGGCATGTCCCCCTTCCCGGGCAACAGCATCAACACCATCCTCTACCGCATCGTCAACGAGCCCCCGGTGGACGTGAAGCCGCCGGTGCTGGGGGTGCTCCCGGACGGCTGGGGGCGGATCTTCACCAAGGTGCTGGCCAAGAAGCCCGCGGACCGCCACGAGTCCTGCGCCCTCTTCGTGAAGGACCTGATGGAGTGCGCCACCGACCTGCACATCGAAGAACGCCGGGAACTGCTCGGCATCCTGAAGATGGGCACCCAGGTGGCGCCGGCCCCCATCATCAACCGGGTGGGGGACCAGACGGTCTTCACCCCCCACCACACGGAGACCCGGCGTCCCGGCGGCGGGAAGGGCGGGCTCATCGCCGGGGTGGGCGGGACCCTGCTGGCCCTGGCGGCCGGGGCCTGGTTCCTCTTCGTCAAGGGCGGCGGGGACAAGGTGCTCCTGGCCACCCGGCCGCCCAAGGCGGACATCTACATCGACAACGAGAAGGTCGGCGCGGCGGACACCGTCCCCATCGCCTTCAAGGCCGGCGCCAAGGTGAAGGTGGAGGCCAAGGGCTACCAGCCCTTCGAGAAGACCATCCAGGGCCCCGCCGACCTGCCGAAGTCCATCGAGCTCAAGGAGATCGTCGGCCCCGAGACCATCGCCTCGGATCCCGCCGGCGCCACGGTGGTCCTCGACGGCAAGGCCGTGGGCACCACGCCCCTCACCATCCCCGACTGGAAGCACGGCCGCGAGTACAAGCTGACCCTCACCAAGGGGGAGGGCCTCGCCTTCACCCGGGACTTCAAGGCCGGCGAAGGGCCCGGCGGCGAAGTCTTCAAGCTCGTGGACGCCAGCACCGCCTCCGCGGTGGACCCCAACGCCATGGGCCTCCTCAAGGTGGCCGGCGCCTTCCCGGTGCGGGTGAAGGTGGACGGCAAGGACAAGGGCGAGCTGGGCGCCAAGGGCGAGCCCCTGCCCCCGGGGACCTACAAGGTGGACCTGAGCAATCCCAAGTTCTACTTCCACGAGTCCCGCTCGATCACGGTGAAGCCCGGCCAGACCGCCACCGTCAACGCCCCCGGCGTGGGCAGCATCCTCGTGGAGACCTTCCCCGGCGTCGGCACCGTCCAGGTGGACGGCGTCTCCACCGGCGTGGAGAGCGACGGCAGCACCCCCATCAAGCTCAGCCGCGGCAGCCACACCGTCACCGTGAAGGGTTCGCGGCAGGCGGTGGAGGTCAGCGGCGAAGGGCAGAAGGTGCGATTCAAGATCTGAGCCTCTGCATCCAGGAGAAAGGGCCCGCAGCGCGGGCCCTTTCTCCTGGATGCAGAGCGATCAGAGATTCGCGATGATCACGTCCGCGAAGCCCGAGCACTTCACTTCCGTGGCGCCCTCCATCTGCCGGGCGAAATCGTAGGTCACGGCGCGGCTGGCGATGGCCTTGTCCATGGCGGCCAGGATGGCGTCGGCGGCCTCGGTCCAGCCCATGTGGCGCAGCATCATCTCGCCGCTGAGGATCACCGATCCGGGGTTCACCTTGTCCAGGTTGGCGTACTTGGGCGCCGTGCCGTGGGTGGCCTCGAAGACCGCGTGGCCGGTGACGTAGTTGATGTTGCCGCCCGGGGCGATGCCGATGCCGCCCACCTGGGCCGCCAGGGCGTCGCTCAGGTAGTCGCCGTTCAGGTTGAGGGTGGCGATGACGCTGAACTCGTCGGGGCGGGTCAGCACCTGCTGGAGGGTGATGTCGGCGATGGCGTCCTTGATGACGATGCCGTTCGGCAGCTTGCACCAGGGGCCGCCGTCGATCTCCACGGCGCCGAACTCCTTCTTGGCCAGGTCGTAGCCCCAGCGCATGAAGCCGCCCTCGGTGTACTTCATGATGTTGCCCTTGTGCACCAGGGTCACGCTGGGGCGCTTGAAGTCGATGGCGTACTGGATCGCGGCGCGCACCAAGCGCTCCGTGCCCTCCCGGGAGACGGCCTTGATGCCCAGACCCGCGCTGCCGGGGAAGCGGATCTTCTTGTACTCCTTGGGGAACTCCGCCTGGAGGAAGGCCAGCAGCTTGGTGCAGCCCTCCGAGCCCTGCTCGAACTCGATGCCCGCGTAGATGTCCTCGGTGTTCTCCCGGAAGATCACCATGTCCACCTTCTCGGGGTGCTTCACGGGGCTCGGCACGCCCTTGAACCAGCGCACCGGGCGCAGGCAGGTGTAGAGGTCCAGCATCTGGCGCAGGGCCACGTTGAGGCTGCGGATGCCGCCGCCGATGGGCGTGGTGAGGGGGCCCTTGATGGAGACGAGGAACTCCCGGCAGGCCTCCACCGTCTCGTCGGGCAGCCAGGTGTTGAACTGGGTGAAGGCCTTCTCCCCGGCGTAGACCTCCATCCAGTGGATCTTCCGCGTGCCGCCGTAGGTCTTGGCGACCGCCGCGTCGAAGACGCGGACCGAGGCTCGCCAGATGTCGGGGCCCGTGCCGTCGCCCTCGATGAAGGGGATCACCGGATTGTCGGGCACCATGAGCTTCCCGTTCTCGATGCGGATCTTGGCGCCCCCCGCGGGCACCGTGAGCTGGACGTCGGCCATGGCAGGCTCCTTCAAGGAAACATTCCAGCGTCCCACGGGGCAGGGGCGGGATCAAGCGCTGGCGCGGGGCTGGAGGGATCGGTGACCGGGATCAAGAGGCCGGCGACCCCCGGCTCAGCCCTCGGCCGGACGGCGGTGCGCCGCCTGCACCACCCGGTTCCCCTTCAGGGCCGCCGGCTCGAAGGGGCAGTGCCGGCACCGCGACCCGCAGCACTCCCCCCGCCGCAGGTGGTGGGCCGCCGTGAAGACCATGAAGGGGCCCTCGAAGTAGTGGTCGGGCTCGTCAGGGGGCTCCACGGCGGAGCTCAGGCCGGGTGGACGACCGGCACGGCGAAGCCGCCGGCGGCCTTCACTTCGCCTTTGGAGGTCACGAAGTCCATGCGGCCCAGGTTCACGCCGGCGAAGCCCACCTGGAAGATGAGGGTCTCTCCCGCCGCATTGGCCACCTTCGTGGGTTGATCCAAGAACGTGTGGCTGTGGCCGCCGATGATGGCGTCGATGCCGGGCACGAGCCCGGGCAGGGTGAGATCGTCGAAGCCCGCGCCCTTCTCGTCGTAGCCCAAGTGGCTGAGGAGCACCACCAGGTCCACCTTTTCCTTGTCCCGGAGGTGGGCCACGACGGGCCGGAGGGCCTTGTCGGGATCGATCCAGGCCACGCCCTTGTGGTTGTAGGGCGCCACGAGCCCCTTGAAGGCCACCCCCACGCCGGTGATGCCCACGCGGATGCCGGGGAACTCCTTGATGACGTAGGGCCGCAGGCGCTTCTGGAGGGCGGGGGCGTCCTTGCAGTCGAAGTTGCAGTTCACGAAATCGAACTTCGCCTCCTGCATGGCCTCCAGCAGGGACTCCACGCCGTTGTCGAAATCGTGGTTGCCCAGCGTCCCCGCGTCGTAGCCCAGCAGGCTCATGAGCTTGTAGTCCAGGCGGCCCTTGTAGAGGTTGAAGTAGGGGGTGCCCTGGAAGGTGTCCCCGGCGTCCAGGAGCAGCACGTTCGGGATCACCTTGCGCAGCTCCTTCACCATGGTGGCCCGGCGGGCCATGCCGCCCCGGCCGCTGAGGTTGCCGTTGCCGGGGCCGAAGGGTTCCACCCGGCTGTGGGTGTCGTTGGTGTGGAGGAGGGTGATGCGGCCCAGGGCCGATTCGGCGACGGGCTTCGCGTCGGCGCCGGCCACCGGAAGGGTGGCGGGCCGGGCGCAGGCGGCGCTGAGGGTGGTGGCGGCGCCGGCGGCGAGGAACGCGCGGCGATCGAGGCGGTGGCTCATGGCTTCCTCACTTCGCGCCCTCTTTCATGGGGTGTGCGGGCTTCTTGTCCAGGATGGCCTGCTGCAGCTCACCGCTCTCGAAGACGTAGCGGCCGGCCTTCGGGGGCAGCAGGGTGAGCTTCTGCTTCGCCAGCTCCAGGCAGGCGTCCAGGAGCACCTGGCGCAGCAGGAGCCCCGTGGTGAAGGGCCGCCGGCCCTCCCGCAGGCTCTTGTAGCCGTCGCCGCCCCCCAGCAGGTAATCCGTGGAGGCGGCCTTCACCGTGGCCTTGGGGTCGATGGGACTGCCGTCCGCCCAAGTGACGGTGATCGCGGGGTTCTCCGCCGGGCCCTTCACGGAGACCCGCACGCCGGAGACGGGCTCGCCGCCCCGGCGCAGCACGCCGGACTGGACCACCTTGATCACCTCGGCGCCGGTCAGCTCCACCACCACCAGCTCGTTCTCGAAGGGCATCAGCTCGAAGATGTCGCCGACCTTCAGCATCCCGGCCCGCAGGTTGGCCCGCAGGCCGCCCCGGTTGGTGAAGGCGAAGGCCACCTCGGCGCCCGAGGCCTGGGCGGCGCGCCGGCGCATCTCGTCGGCCACCCAGTAGCCCAGCAGGTTCTCGTCCGTGCCCCGGCCTTTGAAGAGGCCCTTGGGGGCTTCCACCAGGGGCTGGTCGAAGGTCTTCACGATCTCCTTCTGGGCCGGCTCGATGATCTTCAGGACCTCCGGATCCTCGGGCACCTTCGCGTTGACGGGGATGGGCTCGGCGCTGGACAGCTTGACGGCCTGGGCCTGGGCCGGGAGCGGGGCGGGCGCCAGCAGTGCGGCGAGGAGGCCGGCGGCGAGGAAGGGCGGATTCAAGGGACCTCCTGGGAGTCCCGGGCGAGGACGGAAGGCGTCCGGGTGGCCTCCAGAGCGGCGAGCACCAGACTCACCTCCCGGCGGCGGCGCCAGTAGCGGGCGGTGAGGCGCAGCATCCAGCCGATGAGGAAGGCATTGATGCAGGTGGCGAGGAGCTGGACCAGCAGGAAGGCCCAGACCCGGCCCGCGCTGCCTCCGCCCCAGCGCCACCCCAGGAGGAGGGCGCTGAAGGCCAGGCTGGTGCGCAGGGCCGCGCCGCCCGCATGGAGGACGGTCCACTGCAGGGGATGGGACCAGAGCCGGACGAAGCTGTCCTTCAGGTGCATCGGGTAGGCGGCGAGGAAGGCGGCGGTGGATTCCGTCGCGGCCGCGGCCCGGTTCAGGCGGCAGAGCCACCACTGCCCCATGCAGGCGGAAAGGAAGGCGAGGAAGAGCAGGGGCTGGCCGATGAAGGACAGCCAGCCGAGCCCCTCGATGCCCGTGGAGGCGCAGGCGGAAAGGAGCTTGGAAAAGGCGAACCAGGCGAGGCCCAGAGGCAGGAGCCCGATGAGGCCGGCGTCGAGGAGCCCCAGGAACCAGTCCCGCAGCCGCGCGGGGAGGCCAACCTCCTCGGCCTGGTGCTTCCACGCGGCCCAGAGCATCCACGCGAGGCCGACGAGGGCGAGGGCGGGGGCCGCGGTGCCGAAGGGGCTGCGGGACATTTCGCCGTTCACCATGAGGTTCCAGAGGTCCTTGGCGCTGAGCAGCTCGCCCCAGTGCTGGGGCAGGGCGCTCCAGCCGCCCCCGAAGATGCCGCCCATCCGGGTGAAGCCCCGCACGTGCAGGGCCCAGGCGGTGCTGGAGGCCACCTCGAAGAAGACCCAGGCGGCCAGGAGGTGCAGGCCCGTGCCCCGAAGGCCGCCGCCGAAGGCGCTCCGCAGGAAGGCCCAGGGCGGCAGGGGGCGCAGGGCCGCCTCCTCCTCCGCGAAGACGTGGATGCTGGGCGGGGGCGCCGGGCGCTCGGCGGCGTTTTCGGGGTTCGGGGTCGGGTCCATGGGCTTTCCGGAACCTTCCATCAAAGCACAACGGGCACGGCTTTGCGCCGGAGAGGACGCAAACTTGGCGTTGACAAGGGCCCGCAGGCCGAGGTGACATGGAGCCATGACGGCCTTCGCCCCCGCTCCCGCGCACCGGACCCTGCAGGTCTGGTCCTGGCGATGGGGCTCGGATGAAGGACGCGACGCCTGAACCTGATCGCATTCCGCCTTCTTCCGAGCCCGGCCTTCGCGCCGGGCTCATTGTTTCCGGACCCCCATGCTGCTGCTCCGAAGGTTCATCGCCGCCGACCTGATCACCCCCCTCTCGGCCTTCCTCTCCCTCCGTCCGCTGGGCGCCAGCCTGCTCCTGGAATCCAGCGACCTCGGGGAGCGGGTGGGCCGCTACTCCTTCGTCCTTCTGGAAGGCGGCGGCGAGGTGCGGCTGGATCCCCCCGGCGCGGGCTGGGTGGAGGCCCTGCGGCGGCTGGCGGACACGGGTCCCCTTGAGGCGCGCCGCCTGCCTTCCCCGGAGCTGCCGGTGATCCGGGAGGAGCCCCCCATCGGCGTGGGCACCGCGGGCTACGTGGGCTTCGAGGCCATGGGCGCCCTGGAGCCCACGATCCCCCTGCCCGCGAAGGACACCCTGGGCCTGCCGTCGGTCTGGGTGCGGCGCTTCGACGCGGCCCTGGTCATCGACCACCTGCACCAGGTCGCCGAACTGCAGTCCCTCTGCGTTGACGCGGGATCAGGCGAGGCGCGGCTCCAGGCCATGGAGAACGCGCTTCGGCGCCACGAGGCTCCCCAGGCCTACGTGCCCGCCGCGAAGGCGACGATGCTGACGGCGCGGGAAGGCTACGAAGCCACGGTGCGGCAGGTGCAGGCCTTCATCCACGAAGGCGACGTCTACCAGCTGGTGCCCAGCCAGCGCGTCCGCGTGGATGGCGCGCCGCCGCCCCTGGAGGCCTACCGCCGCCTGCGCCGGCTCAATCCCTCGCCCTATGCCTTCCTCCTCGAATGGGGGGACTTCGCCCTCGTCGGGGCTTCGCCGGAGATGCTGGTGCGCGTCTCGGACGGCGAGGCGGAGACCCTCCCCATCGCCGGGACCGCGCCCCGGGGCGCCACCCTGGAGGAGGACACCGCCCGCTTCGAGGCCCTGAAACGCGATCCCAAGGAGCTGGCGGAGCACCAGATGCTGGTGGATCTGGCCCGCAACGACCTGGGCCGCATCGCGGTGCCCGGCGGCGTGCGGGTGGAGAAGCCCCTGGCCCTCCAGCGCACCAGCCACGTCCTCCACCTCACCACCACCGTGAAGGCCGAGCTGAAGCCCGGCCTCGACGCCCTGGACGTGCTGGCCTCCGCCTTTCCCGCGGGGACCGTCAGCGGCGCCCCCAAGATCCGCGCCTGCCAGCGCATCGCCGAGCTGGAGGGGGACCAGCGCGGCCCCTACGGCGGCGCCCTCATCCGCCTGGGCGCCGACGGCGTCCTGGACACGGCCCTCATCCTGCGCACGGCGGTCTACGCCGCCGGCGCCGCCTGGCTGCAGGCCGGGGCCGGCGTCGTGCGGGCCTCGGAACCCCGCAAGGAATACCTGGAGACGCTGCACAAGATGGGCGCCGTCGCCGAGGCGCTCGGCGTGCGGCTGGATGGAGGCGAGGCATGATCCTGCTCATCGACGCCCTGGACAGCTTCACGTACAACCTGGTCCAGGCCCTGGAAACCCTCGGTGAATCCGTGCAGGTGGTCCGCCACGACGCCATCACCCTTGAGGCCGCCAAGGCCCTGCGCCCCGACGCGGTGGTGCTCTCCCCGGGCCCCGGCCATCCCACGGAAAGCCCGGGCCACATGGCCATCGCGGGCTCGAACTGGGCCATCCCCATCCTCGGCGTCTGCCTGGGCCAGCAGGCCCTGGTGGCCGCCAGCGGCGGGAAGGTGATCCACGCGAAGGAACCCCTCCACGGCGAGGCGACGCCCCTGGAGCACGACGGGAACGGACTCTTCCGGGGCCTGCCTCCGGGCTTTCCCGTCGGCCGCTACCACAGCCTCATCGCCGATCCCGCCACCCTGCCGGACTGCTGGGCGGTCACGGGGCGCAGCAGCCTCACGGGCGGGGGCGGCGAGATCATGGCCATCGCCCACCGCGCCCTGCCGAGGTGGGGGGTGCAGTTCCACCCCGAAAGCATCCTCACCCCCGACGGCCCGGCCCTCCTCGCCAACTTCCTCGCCCTGGCCGGCCTCGGCCCCACGGAATCCGGAGCGCCGCGATGACCCTGCTCACCACCCACAACCCCCTGCGCCCCATGAAGGCCGAGACCGCCCGGGAGCTGATGGCCACCTTCATCGACCAGGACACGGACGCCCTGCTGGTGGGCGCCTGCCTCGCCCTCCTGGCCCAGCGCGCCCCCACCGCGGAGGAACTGGACGCCTTCGCCGGCGCCCTCGCCGACGTCGCCGTGCCCTTCCCGGATCCGGGGCTGCCGGTGCTGGACGTGGTGGGCACCGGCGGTGACACCCGCCGCGCCGGGAACGGGGCCGCACGGGCCACGGCCAACCTGAGCACCCTGGCAGCCCTGCTCCTCGCGGATCTGGGCGTCCCGGTGCTCAAGCACGGGAACCGGGCCGCCACGGGGGTCTGCGGCAGCGCGGACCTGCTGGAGGCCCTGGGCTACGACCTCAACCGGCCGCCGGAGGCCCTGCGGGAGGATCTGCGCCGGGGCCGCTTCGCCTTCCTCTACGCGCCGGCCTACCATCCCCTCCTCGGCCGGCTGCGGGAGATCCGGCGCCGCCTGGGCATCCCCACGGTCTTCAACCTTCTGGGCCCCCTGCTGAATCCGGGCCGGCCCGACTTCCTCGTGCTGGGGGTGGCCCGGGAGGAGCTGCTCATCCCCATGGCCGGGGCCCTCGCCCAGCGGGGTGTGACCCGCGCCTTCGTGGAAAAAAGGCCCGACGCGGATCGTCGAAGTGTCCGGGCGGGAGGCCGTGGAGCGGGCCGTGCTGGTGCCCCGGGAGCTGGGCCTGGGCCATCCCCCCAAGGACGCGCTGGTGGTGGGCGACCGGGCCGAGGCCCTGCGCCTCGCCCTCGGCTTCCACGGCGGCGCGGGCCACCCCGACTTCGTCCCCGCCCTCGCGGACGCGGTGGCCCTGCAGGCGGGCCTGGGCCTGCTGCTGCACCGCGGGCTGCCCCTGGACGCCCTGGCCGGCACGCAGCAGGAGGCGCGGGCCCGGCTGGAACGGGGCTTTCCCCTCCCCCTGCCGCACCTGCAGGAGGGCGCATGACCCTTCCGGATCCCGAAGCCCTTCTCGCGGAGGCCGGCCTGCCGCCGGGCTCCCACCTCCAGCGGGTGGTGGCCCTGGAGGCGATCCGGGTGGCCGGCCGTTCCGTGGCCGTGCCCGCCCCCCGGCCGCCCCTGCCCCCGGGCGCGCCAGGCGCCTTCGAGACGGCCCTCCGCGCCTCCCTCCGCCTCCGGGGCGGCGCCGTCATCGCCGAGTACAAGCAGGGCTCGCCCTCCCTCGGGCCCTTCGCCGCGGGCACGCCCCTGGGGGCCCAGTTGCAAGCCTACGGAGAAGGCGGCGCGGCGGCCTTCTCCATCCTCACGGAGCCCCGGCTCTTCCTGGGCAGCGCGGAGGACCTGGTCGCCGGCGCGGCCCTGGGCCCGCCCTGCCTCTGCAAGGGCTTCATCGTGGCGGCCAATCAGCTGGACGAGGCGGTGGCCTGCGGGGCCGCGGCGGTGCTGCTCATCGCGCGGGTGCTGCGGAATCACACGGCGGCCTTCGCGGACGCGGCCCGGGACCGGGGGCTGGAACCCCTGGTGGAGCTCCACGACCTGACGGAGATCCCCTTCGCCCAGGCGGCCCGGGCCCGGCTGGTGGGCATCAACGCCCGGGACCTGGCCACCTTCACCCTCGGCGCGCCGGGGGCCGAGCCCCTGCGCCGGGCCTTCCCCGAAGCGGTGCTGATCCGGGAGAGCGGGCTCGCCACTCCCGAGGACGCCGTGGCGGCCATCCGCGCGGGCTTCGACGCCGTGCTCATCGGCGAGGCCCTCATGCGCAGCGCCGATCCCCGGGGCTTCCTCCTCCGGATCTTCGCGGCCCTGGCCGGGCAGGCGGCCTCGTGAAGGACCGCGGCCTCGTCAAGGTCTGCGGCCTCACCCGGGCCGAGGATGCCCACCACGCCTTCGCGTGCGGGGCGGACCTGCTGGGCTTCGTGGCGCATCCCCCGAGCCCGCGGCACTGCGCGGACCTGGCCGGGGTCCTCGCCACGCCGCCCGAGGCCTCCGGCGAGGAGAGGGCCCTCCGGGCCGCGGTGCGGGATCGGGCCGTGCTCGTCACCGTCGGCGACGCGGCGGATCCCATGATGGAGCTGGCCCGGGGAGCGGGGATCCGGCGCATCCAGCCCCACATCCCCGCCGCCCGCCGGCCGGGGGTAGTGTCGGTGCTCCGCCTCGCGGGCTTCTTCGTCCTTCTGCCCTGGGCGGACCGGCGGGACCAGCCCGAGGTGGAGGCGGACCTGCACCTCTGGGAACCGGATCCGGCGGCCACGGGCGTGGCGGGGGGCTCGGGGCAGGTCCACGCCATGGACTGCCCGCCGCCGGGCCCCTACCTCCTCGCCGGGGGCCTCGAGGCCGCCAACCTGCTGGAGCGCCTGCAGGCCGTGCCGCGCCGGGCCCTGCTGAATCTGCGGGGCTTCGACGCCGCCTCCCGCCTCGAAGCCGCGCCGGGCCTCAAGGATCCGGACAAGGTCCGCGACTTCGTGCAGCGCGCCCACGATCTGTTGAAGGGATGACCATGACCTACGCCGCCCCCCGGGCCCCCGCCTTCGCCTTGCCGGACCGCTTCGGCGCCGCCGAGTTCGGCGGCTGCTACGCGCCGGAGACCCTCATGCAGCCCCTCCTCGACCTGGAGGCCGCGTTCCGGGAGGCCGTCGAGGATCCGGCCTTCCAGGCGGAACTGAAGGCGGAGCTGCGGAACTTCGTGGGCCGCCCCACGCCCCTCACCCCCGCGCCGCGCCTCGCGGCGAAGCTCGGCCTCGAAGCCCTCCACCTGAAGCGGGAGGACCTCACCCACACCGGCGCCCACAAGATCAACAACGCCCTGGCCCAGGCCCTGCTGGCGCAGCGCATGGGCAAGCGGGAGATCATCGCCGAGACCGGGGCGGGCCAGCACGGCGTGGCCACGGCGGCGGCCTGCGCGCGCCTGGGCCTCGCCTGCACCGTGTACATGGGCGTCACCGACATGGCGCGCCAGGCGCCGAACGTGGCGCGCATGCGCATGTTCGGCGCCCAGGTCGTCCCGGTGGAATCGGGGCAGGGGACGCTGAAGGAGGCGGTGAACGCGGCCCTGCGGGCCTGGGCGGGCTCCTGCGACACCGCGCACTACATCCTCGGCTCGGCCCTGGGGCCCCATCCCTTCCCGACCCTGGTGCGCACCTTCCAGACCGTCATCGGCGAGGAGGCCCTCGCCCAGGTGCTGGAGCAGCGTGGGTCCCTTCCCGATGCCGTGATCGCCTGCGCCGGGGGCGGCAGCAATGGCCTGGGCCTGCTGGTGCCCTTCCTGGACTCCAAGGTGCGGCGCTTCGCCGTGGAGGCCGGCGGGCATGGGGAGGCCCTGGGCGAGCACGCGGCCCGCGTTCCCGTGGGAGGGCGGGGCGGCGGGCGGGTGGGGGTGCTCCACGGCTGCAAGACCCTGCTGCTCCAGGACGCCCACGGCCACACGGCGGAGACCGCCAGCATCAGCGCCGGCCTGGACTATCCGGCCCTGGGCCCCGAGCTCGCGGCCTACGCCGTGGACGGCCGGGTGGAGGTGCTGCGGGCCTCGGACGACACGGCCCTGGAGGGCGCGAAGGCCCTTTGCGCGTGCGAAGGCATCCTGCCGGCCCTGGAATCCAGCCACGCACTCGGCGTCCTGCCCCACCTCGCCGCCCTCGGGATCCGGAGCGTGCTCCTGGGCCTCTCGGGCCGCGGGGACAAGGACCTTTCGACCTATCAGGCGCGGCTCGGGCTCTGAACCTTCGAAGACACGGGAATGATCATGAATCCACTCCTCCCCTTCCTCATGGCCGGCGATCCCTCCCTGGAGGCGCTGCCGCGGCTGCTCGCCGACGCGAAGGCCCTGGGCCTCGAGGCCATCGAGGTGGGCCTGCCCCACAGCGATCCCATCGCCGACGGCCCCGTGCTGCAGGCCGCGGCCCAGCGCGCGATCCAGGGCGGCGCCACGCCCCTGAGGGTGCTGGAGGCCCTCGCCCGCTGTCCCGAATCGCCGGACGTGGTGCTCTTCACCTACCTGAATCCCCTGTTCCAGCTCGGCGCGGAGCGGCTTGTCGGCCTGCTGAAGCCCACGCCGGTGAAGGCCCTGCTGGTGGTGGACCTGCCCGACGACCAGGAGCCGGAGTTCGAGGCGACCCTGCGCGCCGCGGACTATCCCATGATCCCCCTCCTGGCGCCGACGACGGACCTGGCGCGGGCCGGTCGCCTGCTCGCGGGCCGTCCCGATCCCGGCGCCGGCGCGCCCTTCGCCCGGCGCTTCGCCTACGTGGTGGCGCGCCTCGGCGTCACCGGCAGCGACCAGGCCACGGATCTGGCGCCGGTGAAGGCGCGGGTGGACGTCCTGCGGAACCTGTCGGACCGCCCCCTCGCCGTGGGCTTCGGCCTCAGCGATCCCGTCAGCCTGGCGCAGGTGCGGGGCTGGGGCGCCACGCCGGTGGTGGGCAGCGCCCTGGTGAAGGCTCTCGCGGAAGGTGCGTCCCTGCGAGGCTTCCTCGAGTCCCGGCTGGGCTGATCAGGGTTTCGGGCCCGGCCGAAGGTCGGCGAAGTCCGTCCGCAGCGACTCCAGCCGCGCCCTGTAGGTCTCGGCGTCCCCGTATTCGAAGAAGCGCCGGTAGCGGTCGTGCAGGACCTTGGGCCGCCGCGCGTGCTTGATGGGGCAGTAGTGCTGCTCCGTGCGGGCGGCGATCTCCTGGACGTAGGCCACCATGCCGTTGAAGTAGCTGCAGTAGATGCAGCCGAGCTTTTCCATCCAGTTCAGGTAGGGCAGCTTGCCGCGGTCCACCACGATGTAGTCGCTCCGTCGGACCCGCGGGATGCCGTAGACGGGGAAGCAGATCCACTGGTAGACCGTGGCGAAGGCGTCCATGAGGAGGCCCGGGAAGATGCCGCCCCAGATCACCGGCACCACCAGCCAGGCCAGCAGCCGGCTCTCCCAGAGGTAGCGCGCCACCCGTTTGCGCTGGGCCCGCTGGGCCTTGCGGATGGCCTTGGCGATGACGACGCGGCGGCCGTCCAGGTGGTAGCCCCGGGCCTCCCGCAGGTTGTCCAGTTCCGCCAGCCACTCGGCCTGCAGGGCCAACAGCCGTTCCTGGAGTTCATCGATCCGGCCCATGGGCGCCTCCTGGCCGCGCGCTTGCCAGGGACGGGGTCCATTCCAGCATCGGGTCCCGGCGCAGGTTCCACCAGGAAACAATCCGCCTTCCCGTCACAGGGACCGCGGGAGGGAGCTATTCCGCCTCCGCCGCGGCTTCGAGCCGGCCGGCGGCGATGGCGTCCTTGAAGGCCTCCCAGTCCGCGGTGGTCTGGTCCGCGTAGGCCCGGGCGAAGGCGGCGAGGGCGGCGTCCAGCACCTCCGAATCGCCGAGGTAGCCCGCCAGCCGCGCGGGATCGCCGCTGCGGGCGTGGGCCTTGGCCAGCACGGTGGCGCAGAGGGCCGTGTAGCCTTCGAAGACGCCATCCGCCAGGTCCGCCACGTCCATGGAGGCCTTGTGGTCGGACCACTGCTTGACGAGGAAGGCCGCGCCCCCGGCGGTGGTCCAGCCCAGGAAGGGATCGGCCCAGGTCTGCATGCGGTGCTGGCCTTCGGCGGCGTGGCGGCCCGCGTGGGCGCCCGGCGGCGCGGCCTCCCACACGCTGCCGTGCTGGGCCTTGAACTCGAGGAAGAGGGGATCCTCCGCCCCGTTGCCGAACATCAGGACGAGCACGTCGGTGACCCCCAGGGAGCCGCAGCCGGCGACGCGCCGGCCGAAGGCGGCGGGGGCGTAGGCGTCCAGCACCTGCTGCCGGGCCGGGCCCAGGGTGCCGTGGTACTCCGTGAAGGCGGCGCGGAAGGGCGCGGCGGCGGCCTCGTCCAGGGGCCGCAGGAAGGGACCCTTCGTGCGGAAACGGGGGCCCTCGCCAGCCTCTTCGATGGCCTTTTCCATGAGCCGCGCCGGGGTGTCCCGCCGGGCCTTCTCGAAGATGGGGTCGAGGGGTTCGTGGCCGTGCTGGGGGCCGATCTCCTCCCGGGCCAGCTCCAGCACCTTCAAGTCCGCGTAGCGGTCCAGGGCTTCCCGGTAGGCCCGGCCCGCGGCCCGCACGGCGTCGTCGCAGGCCTCGTCCCCGTGGCCCGCCTCCCGGCCCGCGAGGACCAGGCTGGCGGCGAGGCGCTTCAGGTCCCACTCGAAGGGGCCCCGGCAGGTCTCGTCGAAATCGTTGAGGTCGAAAACGAGGCCGCCGTCGGGTTTGGCGAAGGCGCCGAAGTTGAGGAGGTGGGCGTCGCCGCAGAGCTGGGTCTCGAGGCCCGCCCGGGGCCAGGGCTTCAGGTCGTAGGCCATGAGCGCCGCGTTGCCCCGGTAGAAGTAGAAGGGTGACTGGGCCATGCGGGCCCAGCGGATGGGCAGCAGGTGCGGATGGCGGGGGGCCACGGCGGCGGCGAGGAGGCCGATGATGTCGGGGCGGTCCTGGGCGGGCCGCCACGCGCCCTGGTCCTCCCGGCGCAGGACCTCGCGCAGGGCCCTGCCTTCGGCGCGGCGGGATTCGGGGGAGGGGTGGAGGGGCGTCATGGGGGTCCCCAATGGAACCACCGTTTCCAGAACCCGAGGGCGGGATGGCCCGCGACCTTGCGGAGGAAATAGGCCTCGTGGTCCCGTTCCAGCTGGGCGAAGGCCTTCAGTTCGGCGTGGAGTTCCGCCAGGCCCAGGGCCTCGGCGTGGGCGGCGGCCTCCTCGTACTCCCGGTCGTTCTGGCTCTCGAGGCGTCCGGCGAAGTACATGGGGATGAACCAGCCCACCATGTTGCAGCCGATGAGGATGACCAGACCGAGGAGGGCCATGCGGACCTCGAGCACCCGGTCCGGTCCGGCGCCGAGCTCCGCCACCACGGCCCGCAGGCGGCGCCGGTGGTGCCATTCCTCGCCTTCGATCCGGCGGATCTCGGCGACCTCCTGCGGGTTCCGGAGGGACAGCCAGTGGCCCCGGTAGGCCAGGGCGGCGGTCAGCTCCCCGCTGTGGGCGCGGCGGAGGATGGAGAGGAGGGCGGTGCGGGGGTCCACGGGGGCTCGTTCCAGGATTGTCCCTGGTCCCGCCGGAAGGGTGTCGGGGAATCGCCTCCGGCCGGCGCGGCCTTTCCCATGAGCAAGTGTTCCGCTGGGGGGCGGGGTCGCCACCGTTCAGGGGCGCGCCGGCACGGAGCCCAAAGAGGGGCTGGAGCGGCCGCGCGGCGCGGTCCAAGCTTGCGGCAACCCCTTCCGTGATCGAGGCCTCTAAGCGGGATGGGACAGCCTGCAACGCCGCCCTGCCGCACCGTCCTGCTTCCCGCCCTCGCGGGCGGGCCGGCGGCCGCTGCCCAGCGCCGGCACCCCTTTTCTCCCCAACTCCTTCAGGAGCCGCCATGAAGCTCAAGACCCTCGACCTCAACCGCGAGACCCTCCGCGTCCTCAACAGCGACGAGCAGGACAACGTCGCCGGCGGGGCGTTCACCGCCCGCTGCCAGCCGCGGTGCAGCGCCGACACGGCCTCCCGGGTCACCACCCGGGTGATCTACTGCTGCTAGGAACGGCGCCGTTGCCGATCCTCCGATGAAGCCCAAGGGGAGGCGCCCCGGCGTCTCCCCTTGGGTGCCTTGTTTCCCTGAACCGTGAGGTTGGCGGATGAACGTGAAGACCGAAGCGGCGGGCGCGGCCCTTTCGAATCCCGAGGCGGCGCGGGTCCCGCTCCTGGCGGGCGAGGAGGCCCGGCGCGCGGAAGAAGCCCTGGACCGGCTGGCGGCGGCCCTGGAGCGGGACGGGGTGCTGGCGGTCCTGACGCCCAACCTGAGCCGGGGCCTGGCGGGGGTCGCCCTCTTCTACGGCTACCTGGCCCAGGCGCGCCCCGGGGATGGCTGGGACGGGCTGACCCTGGACCTGCTGGGACGCGCGGTGGAGGGCTTGCGGGAAGGCGTCCTGAAGGCCGGGCTCTTCACGGGCTTCACCGGCGTGGCCTGGACGGTGGACCACCTGCAGGCGCGACTCTTCGGCGGCGACGAGGATTTCAACGGAAGCATCGACGCGGCGCTCCTGGAGCATCTGGCGCGGGGTCCGCGGCCGGTGCTCACCGACCTGGTGCGGGGCCACGTGGGCCTTGGGGTCTACGCCCTGGGACGGCTGCGGCGCCCCAGCGGCGAGGCCATCCTCGCCCGGGTGTTGGAGAACCTCGAAGCGGCCGCCACGGAGACGCGGTCCGGCATCACCTGGCTGACGCCCCACGCCCACATTCCGGACTGGCAGCAGCCCAACAATCCCGACGGCTACTACGACCTGGGCGTGGCCCACGGCATCCCGGGGATCATCGCCCTGCTGGGCCTGGCCCTGGAGGCGGGCGTGGCCCCCGAGCGGTCCCGGCGGCTGCTGGAGGGCGCGGTGGCCTGGCTGCTGGACCATCGGCTTCCGCAAGGTGAGGAGGTCCGCTTCGCCCGCACGATCTCGGCGGGTGGCGTCCCGGAACCCACCCATTCGCGGGTGGGCTGGTGCTACGGCGATCTGGGCATTTCGGTGGCCCTGCTGGGCGCCGCCAAGCGCGCGGGAAGGCGGGACTGGGAGGCGGAGGCCCTGGGCCTGGCGCGGACTTCCGCGGGCCGCCGGGTGGAGGACTGCTCCGTGCGGGACGCGGCCCTCTGCCACGGGGCCATGGGGGCCGTGCGCCTCTTCGACCGCCTCCACCGCGCCACCGGCGAGGCGCCCTTCCAGGCCGCCGCCGCCCGCTGGGCCCGGGAGGCCATGACCTTTTGGAGCCCCGCGCGGAGCGGGCCGGACTTCCGCTTCGAGAAGCCCGAACCGCGCCCGGGGGAATCCCCCTGGGTGACCGACGCGGCGCTGCTGGTGGGCTCCGCGGGGGTGGGTCTGGGCCTGCTCTCCATCCTCAGCCCGGTGGAGCCCGCCTGGGAGCGCTTCCTGCTGGTGGTTCTGCCCGGCAAGGCCTGACCGGCCTTCAGTTCCCCAGCACCGAGTGCACGGCCTCGCCCACGCGGTCCCAGGCGGGCGGCTCCGGCACGATGAGCTCGAAGTGGCCCGCGGTGGGGATGAGCCAGAGCTGGGCGTCGTCCCCGGCGTTGCGAGCCTTGGTGGCGTGGAGGCGGCTTTGGGAGACCGGCACGATGGCGTCCAGGGAGCCGTGGAGGATGCGCTGGTGCACCCCCGAGGGCAGCAGTTCCAGGGGCGAGGCCTGGTCGTAGCGGTCGGGCCGTGCTTCCGGCGTGCCTCCCATCAGCAGCACCGCGGATTCGTTGCAATAGCCCGTGCCCGCGCTGTAGGCGCGGAGGTCCGAGATGCCGGCGAGGGACACCACGCCGCGGACGGGCAGGGGATCCGTCGTGAAGAGTTCGCTCGAAGCCGGCAGCTGGTGTCGCGCCGCCGCCCACATCGCCAGGTGGCCGCCGGCGGAATGGCCCAGCAGGACGACCTTCGAGAGATCGAGGGAATGCTGCTCCGCAATCGTTCTCAGGAAGTCCACCCCCTTGCCGATATCGAGGAAGGTCCCCGGCCAACCGCCACCTTCGTCGCCCACCCGCCGGTATTCCAGCGTCCAGGTCGCGTAGCCAAGGGCCGTCAGCGCCGCGCTCAGGGGCGCGATGTGCTTCGCGTCGTTCTCTGCGCGCCAGCAGCCGCCGTGGATGACGACAATGACGGGCTGGGGACCAGCGCCCGTGGGCAGGCGTAATTCGCCGAAGTGGAGGGCACTCAAGCCGTATGCGAGACGCTCGCCGGGGGGCTGGGCGGGACGGGCGAGGATGTCTTCGTAGGTGAACATTGCTAGACTTTTATGTGTGAATGATTTAGAGAAGAAAAGAGTACCGAGATGTGGTGGATAGTGAATATTAATTAATAGTTTTTCGATAATGTATGAATTCATGTTTTAGCGATATTTGTTCGGGTTTAATTGTCTCATTTTGA
Source organism: Holophagaceae bacterium (assembly GCA_044229575.1). Taxonomy (GTDB): domain Bacteria; phylum Acidobacteriota; class Holophagae; order Holophagales; family Holophagaceae; genus JADJVL01. The sequence continues at coordinate 36,232 of JBGAST010000032.1, forward strand.
ATAAAATGGAACCATAGTCCTTTATATCGAGATTTAATTGCTTCTGGGTCCGAGAGCGGCTTCCATCCAGCTTCCAGATAAGGCATTAAATCTCTTGTTAATACTTTCATATGAATGATTAGTTGATTTTGATTAATGTTTAATAACTCAAAATAATCTTCGGGTTTCAGATATTTAATCGAGTATGAAACTTTAATGCAGCCACGGAGTATTAATTTATCAATTGGATAGTGTTCTCCGTTGTGAAATCGTGTAAAATCACTGAATTCTAACTCGTGTTCTGATTCGCCAATAAAATTCAGTTCGTTATTGTTGTACATTTCTGAGATAATAAGATCTAATTTTTTCAAAGGACCTAAACTTTTACTAAAATATCCATTTAGATTATTTATCTCATCTTCTAGCCCTTCATGAATTGATCCATGGATTTCAAGTGTGAATTCAGGCATTCTAGATTCCCTGATTGCAGGAATTGTTAAATCATTCTTCCATTCTTTTTGTTTTATGCTCTTTAATGTACAAATTTCTATTCCTTTGTTTTTAGCATATTTTTTTGAATGCTCTGAATATCCTTCTTTAGTAATGATGATGCCTTTATTGGAATTAATATCGTCTAAAACAGAAATAAATTCATCAATTTTTGGGATGGTCAATTTTGATTTAAAATGTTTACACGATATCGCAATAGTCATGACTCCTCCACCAGGAAGAGATTGTTCGATCAATACATCAATTTGTCTATTTTTCTCAGTATTTCTTCCATAAACCTTTTGGTTGTGGCGAATGGTAGCATTTGGAATTTTAGAAAATAATAATTGATATACATTAGTCGTTATTTCTTCAAAAGTAAGCCAGTCGGGTTTTTTTTTATTCTTTGGTTTTGAGCTCATTCTTCAATTATACCCGCGCCACCGCAATCGCGATCGCATTCCCTCCACCCAGACACAGGGCCGCAATCCCTCGCGCTTTCCCATGCCGCTCCAGGGCGTGCAACAGCGTGGCCATGACCCGCGCGCCGCTGGCCCCGATGGGATGGCCGAGGGCCACGGCCCCGCCGTGGACGTTGATGCGGTCCACGGGGATGGCCAGCTCCCGGGCGGTGGCCACCATCTGCACGGCGAAGGCCTCGTTGATCTCCCAGAGGTCCACGTCGTTCACGCTCCAGCCGAGCTTGGCCAGCAGCTTCTGGATGGCGGGCACGGGGGCCATGGTGACCCATTCGGGATCGAGGCCGGCGGTGGCCCAGCCGAGAATCCGCGCCTGGATGGCGAGGCCGTTGGCCTTCGCATACTCCTCCGTCGTCACCAGGGCCGCGGCGGCGCCGTCGTTCACCGAGGGCGCGTTGCCGGCGGTGACGGTGCCGTCCTTCTGGAAGGCGGGCCTTAGCTTGGCGAGGGTCTCCAGGTTCGTATCGGCGCGGGGGCCCTCGTCCGTGTCGATCACCACGTCGCCCTTGCGGCCGGGCACCGACACCGGCACCAGCTCGTCCTTGAAGGCGCCCGCCGCCATGGCCTCCAGCGCCTTGCGGTGGCTGTGGTAGGACCACTCGTCCTGGGCCTCCCGGCTCACGCCGTACTTCTGGGCGACCAGTTCCCCCGTCGCGCCCATGCTCTGGTTCGTCATGGCGCACCAGAGCCCGTCCAGGATCATGGAATCCTTCGCCTCCGTGTGGCCCATGCGGGCGCCGGCCCGCAGCTTCGGCAGCAGGTAGGGCGCGTTGGTCATGGACTCCATGCCCCCCGCGAGGATCACCTCGTGGTCCCCCAGCAGCACCCCGCTGGCCGCCAGCTGGATGGCCTTCAGGCCCGAGCCGCAGACCTTGTTGATGGTCAGGGCCGCCACCGAGGAGGGCAGGCCCCCCTTCAACGCCGCCTGCCGCGCCGGGGCCTGGCCGACACCGGCGGAGACCACGTTGCCGAAGATCGCCTCGCCGATGGGCAGGCCCGGATGGCGCGAGAGCAGTTCCCTCACCACCGGCGCCGCCAGCTCCGGCGCCGACAGCGCCGAGAGGCCGCCCTGGAACTTGCCGATGGGGGTGCGGAGGACTTTCAGGATCACGGCGTGGGACATGGAGGCTCCTATCACGGCTGCATGGCAGCTGAACACGGACGGGGTGCGGCGCAGATCACGGGACCCCGATCCGGGTCATCTCTTGGTTGCCCGGCGGGGGGGCGGTGGGGCCGGGAGGGCCCCGGCGGCCTCAGGCCCGCTTGCGGGTGATGGGCCGGAAGGCGTCGTCGAGGTTCTCGAAATCCGCCTCGTTCAGCCGGTGGGTGGGGTCCGAGGGCGGGAAGAGCTCCGGCGCCTCCTCCCGGAGGTAGCGCGATGTCCGCAGGACCAGGGCCTCCAGCCCCTGGAGGAAGCGGGCCCGCTCCAGTTTCAGGTTTCGCAGGTCCGTCTCGATCTCCACCGCGTGGGCCTGGGCGTCCCGGATGATCTCGTCGGCCTTGAACTGGGCCTCCCGGACCAGCAGGTCCTTCTCCCGGTTGGCGGCGTCCAGGACGTCCTCCTTGGTGCGCTGGGCCTGGAGCAGGGTCTCCCGGAAGATGCGGTCCTGCTCCTGGTACTGGCGGTTGCGCTCCCGGAGATCGAGGACCTCCTCGCGCAGGCGCTGGTTCTCCACCAGCACCTCCTCCCACTCCGCCGCCAGCTCATGGAGGAAGGCGCGCACCTCCCCCTCGTCGAGGCCGCGCATCCGCCGTTCGAATTCCCGGCGCTGGATGTCGAGGGGCGTGTATTTCATGGCAGGTTCCTAGGGGCTCAAAGGACCGCGCGGGCGAGCATGCCCCGCAGGATCCACAGGATGATCATGACCACCATGGGGCTGAAGTCCATGCCGCCCGCCGGGGGCAGGATGGCCCGCACCGGGAGCAGGAGCGGATCCACAATCGCATGGACGAGTCTGACGAAGGGGTTCCGCGGATCCGGCCGGAACCAGGACATCACCGCGGAGATGATCAGGAGGAGGGACAGGGCCCCGAGCAGGCGATCCACCAGATAGAAGAAC
>JBGAST010000033.1:0-38972 GCA_044229575.1 Holophagaceae bacterium
CGGCGCCATGGGCTGGGAGGCCCGGACGTCCCCGGGGGACATTGGCGAGGTGATCTTCTGGGGCGGCGGCGCGGGCGGCTGGGGCTGGGGGGGCAACGCGGGCGGCTGCAGCAGGACGGGCTTGGTGGCCGGCGCCGCCATGGTGGGCATGACTTGGGTGGCGGCGGTGGGCACCGTCGGCATGGCGCCCGTGCCTTCGTGGCCCGCGGCGGCGAGGTGGGAGAGGGTGGATTCGGCCGCCAGGACGATGGCCCGGAGGAGGGCGGGATGGTCCAGGTGCTGCCGGTTGCCGCAGTCGATCAGCACCACCGCCACCACCTTCCGCCGCAGGCGCAGGGGCAGCACCAGGCTTTCGGCGGCGGGCATGGGGCTGAGGGGCTTGAGGAGGGCGCCGTAGGCGGGTCCACCAGAGAGGCGGGCCACGGCGCCAGTCAGCATCGGCTCGAGCTCGGACGGGGGCACCACGGGCACGCCGGACCGCGGGGCGTCGCTTTCGAAGCCGCGGTGGGAGAAGAGGTTGGCGATCCCCTGCTTGATGATGTAGAGGGCGCAACGCTCCGAGAGAGGCTGGAGGCCGTCCATGAGGGCCTTCAGGGCCTCGGCCTGGGTGGGCGCGTGTTCGAGGTGGTCGAGGGCGGCCGCCATGTCCTTCTCCACCGTCGCGCCGCCGCCGGAGGCCTGGAGGGCGGCCAGCTGCGCGAGAATCCCCTGCATGAGGGCCTCGTCGGGGCGGAGCCGGCCCAGTTCCTCCTCCAGGGTCACGGAAAGGACTTCCTGGAGGGATTTCTGGCGGTCCTCCATCCATTGCTGGAGGAAGCTCTTGATGGATTCGGCGGAAGCGTCCATGTCTGCGGCCCGGGGGAAGGTGGGTTCAAGGGTACTCGAATTCATTCCGGACCAACCTTGTCAGGCTAGAATCTCACCAAGAGTGATTGGAGCCATTGACATGGGCGATCTCAGCATCCTGGTCCGGGAAGTGGGCCCTGTTTCCGTGGTGGAGCCCAAGGGGTTCATCAACGCCCATACGGTCCGCCAGTTCGAGTGCGCCCTGGAGGAGGTCGTCCAGGCGGGCCGTTACGCCATTCTCCTGAACTGCCGCCACCTCAGCTACATCTCGTCCGCGGGCCTGGGAGCCATCATGGGCCTCATCGAGACGGTCCGGGAGCGGGGCGGAGACATCCAGCTCTGCAACCTGCAGGAGAACGTCTACGCCATCTTCGACACCCTCGGCTTCACCCAGCTCTACAAGGTCCACCCGGAAGAGCAGGAAGCCCTCCAGTCCTTCCCGGTCCAACCCTGATGCGCGCGGTGGCCGAGCAGTCCGAATTCCGGCTCGTGATCCCGAGCCAGACCCGCTACCTGAACCTGGTGACGGGCCTGGCCAAGCGTGCCGCCCTGGTCTCGGGCCTGGACGATCCGACCGCAGCCAAGGTCAGCATCGCCGTGGACGAGGCCGTGACCAATGTGATCATGCACGCCTACGGGGGCGCGGAGGACAAGAGCGTGGAGCTCGAGATCCGCTTCACGGGCCTGGCCCTGGAGATCCACATCTGGCACACGGGCCACGGCATCCGCCAGGACCAGGTGCACCTGCCCGATCCCAAGGAGTACGTGAAGCACCCCCGGAAGGGCGGCCTGGGCCTCCTCCTCATGAGCCGCTTCATGGACGAGGTGCGCTTCGAGGACAACGCGGACCGCAGCGAGTGCTGCATGATCAAGAAACTGGCCTGAGCTTCCTCCTGGGCCGCCCATGACGGATTCGCCGGCATCCCAGCCTGACCCGACCGGAGCCGCGTCCGCGGGTCCCGGCGGCACGCCCCCCGCAGGCCCGGCCGGCACACCCTTCGACCGCTTGCGCGACCTCGCCCTGCGGATCCCCGAAGGCGCCTCGGAGCTGCTGCCGATCATCGACTTCCTCGAGACCTTCCCCGAGCAGGTCACCGAGCAGGCCCTGGTGCACCTTGTGGGCGTGACGGCCCTGGGCATGGCGCGGGCCGGCCAGGGGGGCATCTGGGACGGCGAGCGGTGGATCTTCCTGCGGGGCTCGGCCCCGGCCTTCCCGACGAACCCGGGCCGGGGCTGGACCAGCCTGCCCTGGACCCACGGGGACGAATCCTACGGGCAGCTCGTGGTGAAGAGCGAGACCAACCCCCCCGGCCTGGGGCTGCTCCTCTCCATCAGCGCCCCCCTCCTGGCCTGGCGCCGCCTGGAGGCCCTGCGCATCGACCAGAACCGCGCCCTGGCCCTCCAGCTCTCCCGCCTCAACACGCTCTTCGACCTGACCCGTTCCCTGGGGGAGGTCCAGTCGAAGGAGGACCTCGTCCGCCTCATGGCCGCCACCCTCATGGGGGAGTTCCGGATCCCGCGGCTGCTGGTGGTGGGCGCCGACGGCACCGTGCTGCTCAACCGCGGCCTGGGCACCCAGCCCACCCTGCTCATGGGGGAGGCCCTCCACTCCCTGCTGGCGGAAAAGGGCCTCGTGCACGTGGTGGAGCTGCGGGACCAGGACCACAGCCACGGCTTCGCCTATGCCGCGGAGCCCACCATCGGCAAGCTCAGCGAGGAGGACGAGCTCTTCCTCTACACCCTGCTCAACCTCTGCGCCAGCCAGCTCACCAGCCTCGAGTTGCGGGAATCCCAGATCCTTTCCCTCAAGCTGGAAAAGGACCTGGACCTGGCCCGCAACATCCAGCGCCAGATCCTGCCGGCCCGGCTGCCGGAGCCCGAAGGCTGGCAGTTCGCCGGCGCGAACCTGCCCTACCAGGCCGTGGGTGGCGACCTCTACGATGTCTGGATCGCCAGCGATCCCCCCGCCGGCGGCTGGGAGGATGAGCTGGAGGGCGACCGCATCCACCTCGCCGTGGCGGACATCAGCGGCAAGGGCCTGCCGGCCTCCCTGATGATGACCCAGCTCTCGGCCTTCCTCCGGGCCCGGGCCGACCGCCGGGTGAAGAACTGGGGCCGCTTCGCGACGCGCCTCAACACGCGCATGAACGAGGTCCGGGACCGCAACCGCTACGCCACCCTCTTCGTGGGCAGCATCAACCCGGACACCGGGGACCTGCGCTATGTGAACGGGGGCCACAATCCACCCCTGCTGGTCCCGGGCAATGGCGACGCGGCCCGGCGCCTTTCCCCCACGGGCCCCATCGTCGGCCTGCTCCCCGGCGCGGCCTACGAGCAGGGCCACGACCAGATGGACCCAGGCGACGTGCTGGTGGCCTTCACCGACGGCCTCGTGGAGGCGGAGAGCCGCGAGGGCCAGGACTTCGGCGAGGACGCCATCATCGCCGTGGTGCGGGAGCACCGGCGCCGCAGCGCCGACGAGATCTTCGAGGCCATCCTGGTGGCGGTGTTCAAGCACATGGAAGGGTCGGGCTTCAAGGACGACGTCACCTTGGTGGTCGCGAAGCGCTGCTGCTGAGCCAGGCCTTCCCCGAGGGGTCGCTTCGGGATTTCCGGCCTCCGTGGGAAGCCTTCGCCCGCCGTAGAATCAGGTCCGGAGCGTGCGCCGTGAACTCCTTCAAGACCTTCATCCTCATCACCGCCCTGACCGGACTGCTGGTCTGGATCGGCAATACCCTCTACGGCCAGCAGGGCCTGGTCCTGGCCCTGGGGGCCGGGCTGCTTATGAACGCCTTCAGCTACTTCTTCTCGGATTCCATCGTGCTGGCTTCCTACCAGGCCCGCATCGTGACGGAGGCTGAGGCGCCGGAGCTGTACGCCATCGTGGCGACCCTGGCCCAGCGGGCGGGCCTGCCCATGCCCCGGGTCGCGGTCATCGACGACGAGACCCCCAACGCCTTCGCCACCGGCCGCAACCCGGACCACGCCGTCGTCGCGGTCACCACGGGCATCCTGCGGATGCTGAGCCGCCAGGAGCTGGAGGGCGTTCTGGGCCACGAGCTGGGCCACGTGAAGAACCGGGACATCCTCATCGGCTCCATGGCCTCGGTGCTCGCCCAGGCCATCATGTTCCTCTCCCACATGGCCATGTACGTATCACCCCGGGACGACGAGGGCCGGCCCACGAACCCTCTCTTCGGCCTGCTGGTGGCCATCCTCGGCCCCATCGCCGCCATGCTCCTCCAGATGGCCCTCAGCCGCTCCCGGGAGTACCTGGCCGACGACTTCGGCGCCCACGTCACCGGCCGGCCCGACGCCCTGGCCTCGGCCCTGGCCAAGATCAGCGGCATCAACGAGCGCCACCAGATGCGCAACGCCCAGCCCGCCACGGCGCACATGATGATCGTGAACCCGCTGCACGGCGGCGGGCTGATGAGCCTGTTCTCGACGCATCCGCCCATCGAGCACCGGATCGCGCGGCTGAACGCCATGCCGGTGGAGGCGCGGTGAAAGGGAACTGGCGAGAGGCGGCGCTCCGATGCCTTCCAGGCCATGGGGAATTGATCCAGGAATCGGAAAGCCTTGGCGACCTCTGGATGGACCTTGGGCCGCGCTTTGGGGCCCCCATCCTCGCTCCTGAGGATGGAAACGTCAGGGAGGGTATCTGGGCCTTCGCCCGGTGGTCCATCCTCGAGTCCGAGGATCGGGACATCGCGAACGCCAGTTGTTGCCACTTCCTTGAGCACCTCCGCGCATTCGGTCCTGGGGTCCAGGACTGGGTCCGAAGGGGGCCCGGGCGCGCGGAAGTGGATCGCCTCATCGCCGCAGCGGAACGCCTGTGGCTGGGATCCTGATGCGGCAGTTGATGTAGTGGATCCGCGATCTCGCTGATTCGCACTTCACCCCCAGGGCCCGCCGCTCCGGCCAGCGGGACTGGACCGGGCATCGTCATGGCGGAGGGGGAGAGGTCGCATTACCCTCTTCTCATGCGCCGCTCCTTCCCTGTCCCGAGCTTCGAAAAGTCCATCGCCGACTTCGAAGCCATGCTGCGGGGGCAGGAAGGCCTCAGAATGCTCCTGCCCCATCTCCATCCCGGGGCGACCATGGAGGACGCCCGGCGCCTGTACGAACGACTGAACCAGGTGGATAGGCGGCCCTGCTCATTCCTGGACCAGGATCTGGGGATCCAACGTGATTGAGGGTTGGTTGCTGGGCTACCTGGACGGGAAGTCGGTCCCCTTCTGCCTGATCGGCGCATCGGCCCTCGCGGCCCGCGGTTTTGCCCGGTTCACCGCGGACGTGGACCTCCTCACCCTGAGCGCGGATGTGCTACGTCCGGAATTCTGGGCCGGGTTTGAGCACGGATCCGTGGAAATCCGCCAGGGGGAACCTGGAGATCCCCTGAGGGGAGTGGTTCGCCTCGGGCTGGAGCCTGTCCATGACCTCGTGGTGGGTCTGGGGTACGCAGCCAAGGTCGCCACGGATACGGCCGAGCCGGTCCCGACCGTGCCTTGCAAGGTGGCCACACCCCTTGGCCTGGTCCTCTTGAAGCTGGAGGCGGGGAGCCCTCGGGACCGTCTCGACATCCTGGGACTCGTCTCCGCCCAGCGCGAGCTCACCGGGGCGCCGTGGCTCCCAGATCTGCCCGGGCACATCCCTCGCCTGAGTCGGGAGGCCCAGGCCGTCTGGGAGAAGGTCAAGGCCGACCTCCCTGGCTGAAGGGCGCGGACCCCCCATCCCGCCAGGCCTTCAGACATTGAACAGGAAGTTCATTAGGTCGCCGTCCTTGACGACGTACTCCTTGCCCTCGGTGCGCATCTTGCCAGCGTCCTTGGCGCCCTGCTCGCCCTTGTACTGGATGAAGTCCTCGTACGTGATCACCTGGGCGCGGATGAAGCCCTTCTCGAAATCCGTGTGGATGACGCCGGCGGCCTGGGGGGCGGTGTCGCCGACGTGGATGGTCCAGGCTCGGACCTCCTTCACGCCGGCGGTGAAGTAGGTCTGGAGGCCGAGGAGCTTGAAGGACTCCCGGATCAGGACGTTCAGGCCGGGCTCCGTGAGGCCGGCCTCCTCCAGGAACATGGGGCGCTCCTCCACGGGCAGTTCCTGGATCTCCGCTTCGAGCTTCGAGCAGATGGGGATCACCGGGCAGCCGCGCTCCCCGGCGATCTTCACCAGGGCCGCGTAGTGGACATTGCCCATGGGGTTCGGGATGTCGGCCTCGGCGATGTTGCCCACCAGCAGCTCGGGCTTCAGAGTCAGCAGGCCGTAGGACTTCAGGGCCGCGCGGTCTTCAAGGTTGAGGACGGCGTGGCGGGCCCAGCGTCCCTCGTTCAGTTCCGCGAAAACCTTCTCCAGCACGGACACCTGGGCGGTGGCCTCCTTGTTGGTGCCGCTCTTGGCGAGCTTCCGGTTCCGGTCGAGGCCCTTCTCGACCGTATCCAGGTCCTTCAGGATCAACTCGGTCTCGATGATGGTGAGGTCCCGCTCAGGATGGACGCTGCCCTCCACGTGGGTGATGTCCGTGTCCTCGAAGCAGCGCAGCACCTGGACGATGGCGTCCGTGTCCCGAATGTTGGCCAGGAAGGCGTTGCCCAGACCCTCGCCCTTCGATGCTCCGCGGACCAGGCCCGCGATGTCCACGAACTCCTGGGCCGCCGGGAGGATGCGGATGGGCTTCACGATTTCCGCCAGCTTCGCCAGCCGCTCGTCCGGGACGTCCACCACGCCCGTATTGGGCTCGATGGTGCAGAAGGGGTAGTTGGCCGAGGCCGCCCCCGCCCGGGTGAGGGCGTTGAAAAGCGTGCTCTTCCCCACGTTGGGGAGGCCGACGATGCCGCATTGAACCGCCATGGGATGCTCCGGACGCAAAGCTCCAGTCTCCCATTCCCCGTCCCCACCCGGAAGCGGAAAGGACCGGAGGCGGGCCGGTGGCTGGCCCTCGGATCAAAATAAATGTGACCCAGTGACTTGCGCGGGCCCCTCCTACGATCTAATCTCCCCCGGCAAAGCCATGGGGAGGCAGCCGTGATCGTGAAGGCGGAATGGCCGGGTTACGTCATCGATGTGCTGGTCCGCAAGGGCCAGGAGGTGGAGGAGGACGAACCCCTGGCGCTGCTCGAGGGCACGGATTCGGGCCGGTCCACCTTCTACATCCACGCCGCCGAGGGCGGCAAGGTGAAGGAGATCTTCGTCGAGGAGGGGGACTTCCTCCACGAGGATGATGACCTCCTGGTGATCGGCGAGATCGAGGAATAGCCCGCTACAATGCCGAATCCCTTGGGAGGTACGGCATGGCTCTCATTCGCGCCGAGATGGCGGGCAAGGTCCTGGAGGTGTTCGTTTCGGAAGGCGATTCCGTCGGCGAGGACCAGGATCTGATCCTCATTGAATCCATGAAGATGCAGATTCCCGTGGGCTCCCCGGAGGAGGGCCGGGTGGTGAAGGTCTTCGTGGTGGCCGAGCAGTTCCTCAACGAGGGCGACTCCATCGTCGAGCTGGGCTGATGGGCGAGCTGCGGATCGAGCGCCTTGCCGGCGAGGACGAAGGGATCGTGCTCCTGGGGCTCGACCGGCCGGGGGCCAGGAACGCCCTGGGGCGGGAACTGCTCGGGGAGCTGGAGGCCTGCTTCGCGTCTCTTCCCGGGGATCCGGCCCTGCGGGTGGTGATCCTCCACAGCCGGGTGGAGGGCGTCTTCTGCGCCGGCGCGGACCTGAAGGAGCGGGCTGGAATGAGCCCAGCCGAGGCCGAAGCCTTCGTCAAGCGGCTGCGGGCCGCCTTCACTGCCCTGGAATACCTCCCCATGCCGGTGATCGCCGCCATCGAGGGGGCGGCCCTGGGGGGCGGCCTCGAGCTGGCCTTGGCCTGTGATCTCCGGGTGGCGGGGGCCAAGGCCAGCCTGGGCTTGCCGGAAACTTCCCTTGCCATCCTGCCCGGGGCCGGGGGCACCCAGCGCCTGCCCCGCCTCATCGGCCGGGCGCGGGCCAAGGAGCTTATCTTCACCGCCCGGCGCTTCGGGGCGGAGGAGGGCCTCGCCCTCGGCGTGGTGGATCGGGCGGTGGGCTCCGGCAGTGCGCTGGACGCGGCCCTGGCGCTGGCGCGGCAGATCCTGCCCAACGGCCCGGTCGCCCTCCGAGCCGCCAAGGCCGCCATCGACGGCGGCATGGACCTGGACCGCGCCGGGGGCCTCCAGGTGGAGGAGGCCTGCTATGCCCGGGTGCTGCCCACGGAGGACCGCCTGGAGGGCCTGGCCGCCTTCCGCGAGAAGCGCCGGCCCGTGTACCGGGGCCGGTGAAGGCCATGGGCCCGGGCCACCGCCACGACTGCCCCTCCCAGGGCCCGACCACCGCGGCGCGCCTGGCCTGGAGCGCGGGCATCTTCGCCCTCAGCGCGGCGCTGCAGGCCCTGGGCGGCCTCTGGACCGGCTCCCTCGGCCTTGTCTCCGACAGCCTGGAGAACCTGAACGATGTCCTGGTGAACCTGATGGCCCTCACGGGCCTGGCCATCGCCAACCGCCGCGAGCCCAGCGACCGCTACGCCTATGGCTGGCACCGCCTGGAAGTCTTCAACACCCTGGCGGGGGGCGTGATGCTGCTGGGCCTCGCCGGGGCGGTGGTGTACGAGGCCCTCCAGCGCTTCCAGCACCCCCATCCGATCCAGACCGGCTGGGTGCTGGCCTTCTCCGGCACCGGCCTCGTGCTGAACGTGGCGGCGACCCTGGTCCTGCGTCCCGCCGCCGGCACCCGGCAGGAGCGGGATTCGAGTCTCCGCAGCGCCTACCTCCACGCCTTCACCGACGCCCTCACCAGCATCGGGCTGGTGGCCTCCATGCTGCTGATCCGCTACACCGGCTGGGCCTGGGTCGATCCGGCCATCGCCCTCGTGATCGTGGCGGTGATCCTGCGGGGGGCCTGGAGCCTCCTGGCCGACGCCGGCGGCATCCTCATGCACCGCGCGGCCTTCGACCACGATGCCGCCCGGGCGGACCTGCTGCGCCTGCCGGGGGTCAAGGGCATCGAGGACCTGCGCTCCTGGAAGGTCTGCAGCCACCTCACCATCTGCACCGCCCACGTGGTGGTGGAGGCCGAGCGGCTCCAGGACACGGAACCCTTCCTGGAGGACATCGAGCACGTCCTGGGGGACGCCTACGGCGTGCGCCACCTCACCCTCCACTTCGAGACCGGCGCGATGGCCGCGCGCCACCACCACCGCTTCATCCACCGCCACGAGGCCGCCGGCGTGGAGGATCCCGTCCACCACGGCGACCACCAGCACGAGCACGACCACGACCACTAGCGTCCCTTGGGGGTCGGCCGGCGAAGTTCCGGACGAGCCGTTAGGGACGCTTGTGCCGGCCACGGCCTAGCCTCAGGCCTGGACGGCCTCCGCCACCGGATAGCTGCCGAGCACCTTTACGGTCTCGCAGACTGGAGCGAGGGCCTGCAGGGCGGCCGCGACGGCGGGATCGGAGGCGTGGCCCTCCACGTCCAGGAAGAAGACGTTCTCCCAGGCCTTCCGGCGGCTGGGGCGGCTTTCGATCTTGGTGAGGTTGAGGCCGGCCTCCGCGAAGGGCTGGAGGAGGTGGAAGAGCAGGCCCGGGCCGTCCTTGGTGGCCACCAGCAGGCTGGTCTTGTCCCGGCCCGTGGGCTCAGCCTGGGCGCGGCCGAGGACCAGGAAGCGCGTGGCGTTCTCGGCGACGTCCTGGATGCGCTCCCGAAGGATGGCGAGGTCGAAGAGGTCCGCGGCCAGTTCAGACGCGATGGCGGCTCCGCCGGCGTCCTCCCGGGCCAGCCGTGCGGCTTCCGCGGTGCTGGGGGCTTCCACGAGGGCCGCCCGGGGCAGGCTGGCCTCCAGCCATTTCCGGCACTGGCCCAGGCCCTGGGGATGGCTGTAGACCCGCTGGATCCCTTCCAGGTCCAGGCCATGGCGGCCCAGGAGGCACTGGTCCACTTCGAGGATGATCTCCGCGCTGATCTTCAGCGGACTGTCGAGGAAGGTGTCGAGGGTGTGTACCACGGCCCCGTCGGTGCTGTTCTCGATGGGCACCACGCCGAACTCCGCGCGGCCCTGCTCCACCTCCCTGAAGACCGCCGCCACGGTGCCCACGGGCAGGCCCAGGGCGGAAAGGCCGAACTGGTGCTTCATGGCCATGTGGGTGAAGGTGCCCTCGGGCCCGAGGAAGGCCACCCGGAGGCCCTGCTCCAGGGAGCGGCAGGCGGACATGACCTCCTTGAAGACGGGCCTCAGGCTGGCGGTGGGGAAGGGACCCGGGTTGCGGGACTCCAGCCGAGCGACCACGGCCTTCTCCCGGCTCGGCACGAAGAAGGCGCGGTTCTCCTGCTGCTTCAACGCGCCGACCTGGGCCGCGAGGGCGGCCCGCCGGTTCAGCAGGTCCAGGAGCTGGTCGTCCAGCCCGTCGATCTGTCTGCGGAGCTCGTCCAGGTCCATTCCAAAGCGTACAAGCAAAAGCCCCCCGGTCTCCCGGGGGCCTGCTGGGAAGCGCGGTCGCTCAGCCGCCCATGCCGTGCTTCTTCATGATGGCGGCGCGCTGGGCGTCGAACTCCGCCTGGCTGATGAGCTGGCTGTCGAAGAGCTCCTTGAGGTCCGTCAGCTCCTCCTTGATGGACTTGGCGGGGGCCGCGGCGGGGGCGGGCGCCGCCTGGCCCAGGGGCTGCTGGTAGCCCTGGGCGGCCTGGGCCATCTGGCCGGCCATCATGCCGCCCATGCCGAAGCCCAGGCCCGCGCCCATGCCCAGGCCCGCGATGCCGCCTTCGTTGGCGGCGGCGATGGGCATGGAATCGGCCACCTGCATCTGGGTGTAGGCGCCCATCACCGGGGCCATCATGCCCACGGAGGTGCGCTTGTCCATCATGGCTTCCACCTCCTCGGGGAGGGTGAAGGGCTCCACGACGAGCTTGGCGAGCTTCACGCCCATGGTGAGGAATTCCGCCTGGAGCTTCTCGCGGACCGCGTCGCCCACCTCGTCCAGCTTCGCGTTGAGGTCGAGGGCGCCCAGCTTCAGCTCGGTGAGGGTGTCCGCGAGCTTGGAGCTGATGGTCTTGCGGAGCTGGTTCTGGCAGTCGTCGATGGTGTATTGGCCGTTGGTGCCGACGAGCTGCTTGATGAAGGTCTTGATGGCCTCGGGGTCCTCGGGCACCTGGATGCTGTAGATGCCGTGGGCCTTGATGCGCACCATGCCGAAATCGGGATCGCGCATCATCACCGGGTTCGGCGTGCCCCAGCCGAGGTCGTTGAAGAGCTTGGTGTTCACGTAGACCACGTCGCTCTTGATGGGGCTTTCGAAGCCGAACTTCCAGCCCTTGAGGGTGGCCAGGATGGGCAGGTTCTGGGTGTTAAGGGTGTAGGTGTTGGGCTGGACGAAGACGTCCGCGAAGCGGCCCTCGTCCATGAAGACGGCGGCCTGGCTGGGCCGCACGATGAGCTTGCCGCCGTTCTGGATCTCCTGGCCCCGGAAGGGGAAGCGCCAGGCCAGGATGTCATTGCTGTCGTCCAGCCACTGCACCACGTCCAGGAATTGGGCTTTGCCCCAGTCTTTGAAATTGTCCATCAGGCTCATGGAAGACTCCGATCCGGCCGATGCCGAGGGTCCCAGTGTAGTGAGGGGCAAGAGGAAGGGCCCCCAAGAAAATGGCGGCCCAAAACATTTGAAATCCCGAGGTAAGCAGAACTAGGTATTGGGAATACCTAGTGTGTAGCAACCAAAGGCCCGGGCCCGGAGGGCTGGGACGGCCAGGCCCATTTCGACCAGGCCTCCCTGGGCAGGTTCTTCGGGGCTTCCGCGGCATTGGCGGTGGCCAGGGCGAGGGCCTTCACGAAGGTGGCCACCCGCGCCAGCTTCTCGAAGTCGATCTTGTCGGGGGTGTCGGTGCTCCGGTGGTAATCCTTGTGCATCCCCCCGAAGAAGAAGATCGCCGGGATCCCCTTCCGGAAGAAGGTGTAGTGGTCGGACCTGGACCAGTAGGTGTCCGCCTCGTCCGTGAGGCGCAGGCCCTGCGCCGAGGCCAGGAGGCGCGCCTGCTCAGTGAGAGTGCTGACGGCGCCGTCCACGCGGGCCGGGGTGACGCTCAGCTCCGTGGTCCCGTTGCGGCCCACCATGTCGATGTTGAGGTCGGCCTTGATCCGGCTGAGCTCCACCGGCGGGGAGGCGACGAAGGCCTGGGAGCCGAAGAGGCCAATCTCCTCGCCGCTCACGGAAAGGAACAGGATGCTGCGGCGGGGCCGGGCCCCTTTCATCAGCCGGGCGACTTCCATCAGGACCGTGGTGCCGGAGGCGTTGTCGTCCGCTCCGGGGTGGAGCTGGCCATCCTCGAGGCCAACGTGGTCATGGTGCGCGGAGAGGACGACGATCTCGTCCTTCAGCTCAGGGTCCGTCCCGGGCAGGAGGCCCATGACGTTGCCGGCGGAAATGTCCTCCACCAGGGCTTTGGGGACATAGCTGATGCGGCCCAGGGGCAGGGGTGCCATGGGCTTGCGGGAGGCCTCCAGCTCCTCCTGGCGCTTCGCCAGTCCCGCCGGGAAGGCCTGGAAGCCCTCCTTCGGGATCAGGAGGGTGGGCTGAGGCGTGGCCGGGCCGTGCTTGAGGGTGATGCGGCCGCTCCGGGCGAAGCGGCCCATGGCCTGGCCCAGCCGGGCGAGATCCCGTCCCCTGGCGCGGCCGTCCTGGAGCAGGATGAGGCCCAGGGCACCGGCCTTCTGGGCCGCGGCCGCCTTGGCCTCGGAGGCGCAGGCGCGGGTCCACGAGGGGCCGTCCATGCCGGCGGGTTTCGGGGCCTCGCCATCGAAGGCCACCGCCCACCGGCCCCGCAGATCCGCGCGGCCGTAGTCATCCCAGCCCGAACTCGGCGCCTGCACCCCATAGCCCACCAGCACGGCCTCGCCTTCCCCCGGCGTGGTGCGGGTCGAGAAGGCTTCGGCGCCCAGCTTCAGAACGCGGCCTCCCACCTTCAGGGTGGTCCCCGCCTCCTCCAGGCGGCGGCGCTCCAGGGCGTAGGGCCAGTGGTAGGGCGTGGCGCCCCCGAAGCCCGAGGCCTTCAGCGGCTGCAGGCCGGCCTCCCGGAAGCGCCGGGCGATGAGGTCCGCGGCCAGGCGCTGCCCCTTGCCTCCGGTGGCCCGCCCTTCGAATCCGGGACTCGCCAGGGTGAAGAGGTCCTCGCGCATGCGAGCCCGGTCGGGTTCCTGGACGTCGCCCGCAAGCGCCGCGCAGGCGAGGAACAGCCCTGCGGCCAGGGTTCGTGTGCGGACCATCGGGACTCCTATTTCTTCCGGCCTTTGGCGGGATTGGGGATGCGGTCCTTGGTGAAGACCGCGTGCGTATCGCAATCGATGACGCAGCGCCAGCCCTTGTCCTCCCTCGGCATGTGGACCTCCACCTCCCAGCCGCAGCTGGCGCCGTTGAGGCTCGTGCGCCGGGCGCTGATGGCGACCCCGCCGGTCTCTTGCTCGGCGATGGCCTTGGCTTCGGAGGCGGTCTTGACCGGGCCGCCGCGGCGGCCCTTCGACTGGGCGCCGGAAAGCGCGGGCTGCCCGGCGAGGAGCAGGGCAGCGAGGAGGAGACGGGCAGGGTTGCGCATGGTGCCCTCGGGAAAGGGAACAGCCTACGCCGGGCCCGGGAGCCCGCCAAGCCCGGGTGGGGTAGAGGGAGCCCGGGCAGGGGCCGGCGCGGCCGCCCCTGCGGAGTCCGGCCGCGATTCCGCACGATTCCCACCCCGGCCATAGGCGGGTCCCCGGAATTCCCCTGGCGCGGCGATGCGGTCCGCATCACCATGGCTCGAATTCTCGCTCCACCGAGACGCAGGGAGGGGCCATGAAACCCTTACCGAGCCTTTGGACCGCGGCCATCGCCGGGTTGGTTTCCGCTGCCGCGACAGCCCAGCCCGTCAGCTACAAATCCAGGGGCAAAGCCATCACCTTCCCCCAAGGGCAGGTATCCTTCGCCGACGAAGTGGGATCCTTCCGGCCAGGCAAGCCCGCGGGTCCGCCCAGGAACAGCCATCCTAGTGACGCCCTCGGTCCCCCCGACTACACCGGGAAGGACGAGCGCTACCTCACCCTCGGATGCGGCGGCGCCCTGACCCTGCGCTTCACGGACAACGCGTTGGTCGATGTCGCCGGCCCGGACCTGTTCGTTTTCGAGATCGGCCCCGACGTGGAACCCACCCGCCTCGAGATTTCCGCCGACGGGCGGACCTGGATCGAGGTCGGCAGGATTTCCGGGGGCACGGCCGCGGTGGACATCCACGCCCGGGCGGCGCCGGGGGAGGTCTACCATTTCGTCCGCCTCACGGACTTGAAATCGGGATGCGGCAGCGGCTATCCCGGAGCGGACATCGACGCGGTGGGGGCGATCGGCACCGCGATCTCCATCGATCTTGCAAGCGAAGTCCTGTTCGACGTGGACAAGGCCGAGTTGAAGCCCGAGGCGCGCGGGACGCTGCACGACGCGGCGCAGCGGATCAAGCGGTACGCCGGCGCCCGGGTGGTGATCTCCGGCCACACCGACGACCGCGGCGCGCCGGCCCACAACCAGGTTCTTTCCGAACGGCGCGCCGCCGCGGTGCGGGCCTTCTTCGAGAAGGAGGAGGGGATCACCGGGGCCGAAACCCGGGGCTGGGCCGCCCGCCGGCCCGTGGTCCCCAACGACAGCGACGCCAACCGCCAGCGCAATCGCCGCGTGGAAATTTCCATCATCCCTGCCGAAGCGGCTCCGCAGGACCCGTGATGCCCCGGCTTCCGGGGCGCGTGGCAGGCCTCGCGGAGCGGGTGAACCCGCGGACTAGATGTCGAACTTCACGCCTTGGGCCAGGGGCAGGCTGGTGCTGTGGTTGATGGTGCAGGTCTGGCGGCGCATGTAGGCCTTCCAGGCGTCCGAGCCCGACTCCCGGCCGCCGCCGGTCTCCTTCTCGCCGCCGAAGGCGCCGCCGATCTCCGCCCCGGAGGTGCCGATGTTCACGTTGGCGATGCCGCAGTCCGAGCCGTTGGGGCCGAGGAAGCGTTCGGCGTGGAGCAGGTTCGTCGTGAAGATCGCCGAGGACAGGCCCTGGGGCACGGCGTTGTGGACCTCGATGGCCTCGTCCAGCTGGTCGAACTCCATCACGTAGAGGATGGGCGCGAAGGTCTCCTCGCAGGTGATGGCGAGCTGCTTGGGGCAGCTCAGAATGGTGGGCTGCACGAAGTGGCCGCAACCCGCCACGGCCTTGCCGCCGGCGAGGACGGTGCCGCCTTCGTCCACGGCCCGCTGGATCGCGGCCTCGAAGTCCTTCACGGCGCCGGCGTCGATGAGGGGGCCGATGAGGGTGCCGGGCTCCAGGGGATCGCCCATGGGCAGGGTGCCGTAGGCCTTCACCAGGCGCTCCAGGAGCTGCTTGGCGATGCCCTTCTGGAGGAAGAGGCGGCGGGTGGTGGTGCAGCGCTGGCCCGCGGTGCCCGCGGCGCCGAAGGCGATGGCCCGCAGGGCCAGGTCGAGGTTCGCGTCGTCCATCACGATGATCGCGTTGTTGCCCCCCAGCTCCAGGATGGTGCGGCCGAAGCGCTTGGCGGCGCACTCGCCCACGTGGCGGCCCATGCGGCCCGAGCCGGTGAAGGAGATGAGGGGGATGCGGGGGTCGTTGTTGATGCGCTCGCCCACGTCCTTTCCGCGGCCCACGATGAGGGTGAAGATGCCCTTCAGGCCGTGGCGGGCCATGACCTCGTCGGTGATCTTCTGCACCGCCACGGCGCACAGCGGCACCTTGGACGACGGCTTCCATACGGTGACGTCGCCGCAGACGGCGGCCAGCATGGCGTTCCAGGCCCACACGGCCATGGGGAAATTGAAGGCGCTGATGACGGCGACCGGGCCGAGCGGATGCCACTGCTCGTACATGCGGTGGCCGGGGCGCTCGGAGTGCATGGAGAGGCCGTAGAGCTGGCGGGAAAGGCCCACCGCGAAGTCGCAGATGTCGATCATCTCCTGCACCTCGCCGAGGCCCTCGGAATAGATCTTCCCCATCTCGAGGCTGATCAGCGCGCCCAGGGGCTCCTTGTGCCTGCGGTAGGCGTCGCCCAGCTGCCGCACGATCTCGCCGCGCTGGGGGGCGGGCATCATGCGCCAGGTCTCGAAGGCCTTCGTGGCGGTGGCCATCATGGCCTCGTAGTCGGCGTCGTCCCCCTGCTTCACCGAGGCCAGGCGCTCGCCGGTGGCGGGGATCTCGCTCACCAGTTCAGGGCCTCCGGGATTGGTGAAGAAGGCACCGTCCGATACGCCGGAGTTCATGTCCCCGAGGCCCAGGGCCTCGAAGATCGATTCTTTCGTCCAGGTCGCGGTCTGGGTCGTGGTCATGGTCTTCACCGAGGGCGAGGCTGGGGAAATCCAGCAGTCAGGCGCGTTCGCGCAAGCACGCCAGTGTATCAGCATGGGCCGGCGGGGCCGAGGGCAAGGAAGGCGGGACAGGACCCGGCGGGCCCGGAGTTGTGCGGGCTCCGCCTAGGCTTCGGGGAGCCCCAGGGCCCGCAGCGCCTCGGCGTGCTCCGTGGGCCGTTCCAGGCGGGCTTCCCCGACGCGGAGGGCATGGAGGCGCAGGGCCCCGTCCTCGAAGCCCAGCAGCACGCCCTCGGCGGTGGCCCGGAACTGCCCCGCCGGGCAGCGCTCGGCGCTCGGCAGGGCCCAGGGGATCTTCGCGACCCCGGTTCCAGTCTCGATGAAGGCATTAGGCCACGGGTCGGCCACGGCGCGGATCTCGTTGAAGGCCTGCTGAACGGTCATGGCGAAGTCCAGGCGGCTGTCCGCGGGCCTGCGGCCGCCGAAGTAGGTGCTGGGACCCAGGCTCCGCTGGGGGGTCCGTTCCGCGTTCCCCCGGGCCAGCCTGGGCACGGTCTCCCGCACCAGGGCGCGGCCGGCCTCGGCGGCCCGCAGGGTCAGGCTCAGGGCCGTTTCGTCCCAGGCGATGGGAAGCCGGGCCTGGCCCACGATGTCGCCATCGTCGGGCCTGGGGGTCATGGCGTGCAGGGTCACGCCGGTCTCCTCCTCGCCCCGCGCCAGCACCCAGTTGATGGGCGCCCGCCCCCGATAGGCCGGCAGGAGGGATCCGTGAAGGTTGTAGGCGCCCAGGCTCGGAATCTCCAGGAAACGGGCCTGGATCATCTCCCGAAAGTAGAAGCTGAAGAGAAAATCGGGCCCGAGGGCGTCGATTTCCCGGAACACGGTTTCATTGTTGAAATCCGGGGCGAAATGGACGGGGATGCCGGTCTGCTCAGCCAGCCGCGCCGGCGGCGAAAACCAGCCTTCGTCCGGGCCCTGGGGGTAGGTGTAGAGCCCCAGCACGTCGATCCCGGCCTCCAGCAGGCCGTGAAGGGCTTCCCGCCCCACCGGCGAGTAGGCGCAGACGATGGCGGTAGGGCGGTTGGACATGGAAGCAGGATGGCATGAACCGATTTATCTGGATTCGGCAGGCTCGGTCGGTGCGCCCGCCACTCCAGCCGGGTCCCCTGGTGAAGCTCCCACCGGGTCTGCCCTCCGACAGCCCGCCCACTCTGGATCTCGGATGGCCCCTGGTTTCTTGCCTTTTGCCCACCGGTGACTATCTTCACATCCACCAAGGGGATCCATTTCCACCCTTGACCGTTGAGGATGCCATGTTCACCCGCATGCTTCTCGTGCTCACCCTGGCCTGCTCCCTGGCGGGGCAGCAGCCTGCGGGCCCAGCGCCGTCCGCCCCGCCGACCGTCCTCGAGGACCCCCTGGAAGCGCCCGAGGACCTGGCCCAGTTCGCCCGGAAGGTGACGCTGAATTCCACAGGGGTGCCCCAGAAGCTGAAGGCCCTGCTGCTCGCCATCTTCCGGAGCCCGGAGGAGGGCGGCCTCGGGATCACCTACGACGCCTCCCGGACGCGGACGGTCAAGGAGGTCTGGCAGGACCGCAAGGCCAACTGCCTGGGGCTCACCGCCCTCTTCGTGCATGCGTGCAAGAGCATCGGGATCCAGGCCAACTATGCGGAGCCCATCAACGCGGGGCATTGGACCCGGAGCGAGGGCCTCATCCGCTATGAACGCCACCTCGTCGCCATCGCGCCGGTCCCGCCCCTGGACGACATGGTCGCGGACTTCCTGCCCCAGATCCAGCACCGGCGCGGGCACTACCTCGTGAACCTGCTGCCCGAAAACCGGGTGAAGGCGCTCTGGGCCTCGAACCGCGCCGTCGAATCGATGATCGAGCACAACCTCCCCCTCGCGGAGGCCTACGTGAAGGAGTCCCTCGCGGCGGATCCGACCTGCTCGGTGGGCTGGAACACCCTCGGAGTCATCAACACCCAGCGGAACAGGATCGCCGAGGCGGAGGAGTGCTACCGGAAGGCCCTCTCCCTCGATCCGAAGGACGCCTCGGTAATCGGCAACATGGAGCTGCTGCTCAAGGGGGACGGACGCTGGGAGGAGGCCGTGCGGTACCGGCAGCTCAGCCTGGACCTGCGGCGGCGGGACCCCTACTTCCAGGCCTTCCTGGCAGAGGAGGCGGTGAACGAGAACCGCATGGAGGAGGCCCTGAAGCTCATCAAGACGGCGATCAAGCTGCAGCCCTACGACCCGGACTTCTACGTCATCGAAGCGGGCATCCGGCTCTCCCTCGGAAGGATGGAGGATGCGGAGAAGAGCCTGGAACTCGCCCGGAAATGGGCCCTGCCCGCCCAGCGGAACCGCTATGACAACAAGCTCGCCGCGTTGAAGCAGCTGAAGAGCTGATCCGCGCCTTCCGTCTCAGTTCGCTTCCAGTTCCGCCAGCCGCTCCTGGGCGTCCCGGCTTTCGGGATGGGCCAGGAGGCATTCCCGCAGCATGCGCCGCGCCCCCTCCGAGTCGTGGAGGGCGAGGCGGCTGTCGGAAAGCTGCAGCAGCGCCTCCTCGCAGGCCTCGTCCAGGCGGAGGGCCTGCCGCCAGTGTTCCTCCGACCGCTCCCACTCCCCGAGCTCGGCGCAGGCGTGGCCCGCGTCCAGGACGAAGCGGAGCCGGTCCGGGGCCATGCGGGCGGACCGCTCCAGATCCATCCGAGCGGGCAGGGAGTCCCCGAGGTGGGCGTTCGCGAGGCCCCGGAGGTGCCAGAACTCCGGCCGCTGGTGGGCCGCCGGGGGGAGGGCGTCCAGGTGGGGCTTGAGGGCCTCCCAGGCTTCGAGGCCGGCCAGGCAGTCGGCTTCCAGGAGCCGCAGGCCCAGTTCGTGGGGCGCCTCGGCGATGAGAGGCTTCAGCGCGGCGAGGGCCTGTTCGTGCTGGCCGGTGGCGGACAGGAGCTGGAGCCGCAGGGGCGGCACGTGCCCCCCCTGATGTTCGGAGGGGACCTGGGCGAGGGACCGCAGGGCCCGTTCCGGATCCTCCTCGACCCAGAAGGCGAATTCGGCCTCCCGGCGCAGCCATTCCCAGCGGAGCTCCGGCACGTCCGGCGGGAGGGCGTTCTTCGCCTCCGCGAGGCTGCGAGCGGCCTCGTCCATGCGGCGCAGTTCGAGGCTGGTCTGGAGGTTCTCCATCCACAGGCGGTAGGCGCCCGGATGGGCCGCCAGACCGGCCGCGCAGGCCTGGGAAGACCCCTCCAGGTCGCCCAGCACCCTCAGGGCCGCGGCCTCGGCGACCCACACCCACTCGTCGGCGCGGAAGGCGGCTGGGGTGAGGGTGGCGAGAGCCAGGGCCTCCCGGAAGCGGCCCCGCTGGAGCAGATGGCGGGCCGCGGCGCCGCGGTCCCAGGTGAGGCGGAGATCGCCATGGCGGTTGAGCAAGAGGGACAGGGCCCGGTCCGCCAGCGCATCCAGGGAGCGCCCGGAGGCGGCGATGAACAGGTCTTCCAGCAGCAGCGGGTCCGCGTGGGCCAGGGGCAGGGCGGCCTCGAAATGCTCCCAGGCCTCCCGGTGGGACGGCTCGTCGGTACGGCGCAGCAGCAGGATCCCCAGCAGGTGGCGCAGGCAGGGGCTGCGGGGGGAGAGGCGCGCCTGCCACGCCACGGAGCGGATCTGGAAGGGCGTGGGCTCCTTCGGGACATGGCGGAAGCGGTGGCGGGCGAGGGTCCGGAGCGGGAGGGGCATCCTGGCCAGGTCGGCTTCCAGGAACTCGCCCCAGGCCTGGTTCCGGAAACCCTGGGCCAGGTAGGCGCGGCCCCGCAGGAGATGCAGACGGTGCCCGGCCTCCCCCGCGACGGCCCGGACCGGCGCGGTGAGGTCCAGGATCCGGGCGGCTTCAGCGTCGTCCGCCCAGGCGGCCTCCGCCCGGGCCAGGCGTCTCGGAGCCCGGACCAGCCGCCGGAAGGCCCAGAACGCGCTCCAGCCGCCGAGGGCCGCAGCGCCCGTGGCCGCCCAGCCCATCTTGCCCTGAGCCGTGTTCAGGTAGGCGCCCAGGCCCAGGAGGGCCGGGACGGCGAGGGTGGTGAGCAGGACGCGGTGGTGCATCACCGGACATTATGGCCGCATGCAAGAACGCGGCCCCGAAGGGCCGCGTCCGGGTGGAACGGTACCGCCGGTCAGGCCTTGACGACGTTGGTGGCCTGGAGGCCCTTCTGGCCCTGGGCGACGTCGAAGCTGACGCGCTGGTTCTCGGTCAGGGTGCGGAAACCCTTGTCCTGGATCGCGGAAAAGTGGACGAAGAGGTCCGCGCCGCCGCCGTCCGGGGTGATGAACCCGAAGCCCTTTTCAGCGTTGAACCACTTCACGATGCCTTCAGCCATGGTGCTACCTGCAGAGAAATGCCCGGATCGGGTTGTGCCTGCGCGCCCTCCGGGCGATGGGCGCAAAAGCCAGCGGACGGCCATCCCTAGGATGGGGTCCGGAGACATTTCGCCATGATCCAAAAGGAAAGGCCAGAAAAAGAAAGCGGTCCCCGGGGGGACCGCCTTGGAGGCTCCGCGGGGGTCGGCTCAGAGCTTGACGACGTTGGTGGCCTGGAGGCCCTTCTGGCCCTGGGCGACGTCGAAGCTGACGCGCTGGTTCTCGGCGAGGGTGCGGAAACCCTTGTCCTGGATCGCGGAGAAGTGGACGAAAAGGTCCGCGCCTCCACCGTCGGGGGTGATGAAGCCGAAGCCCTTTTCGGCGTTGAACCACTTCACGATGCCTTCTGCCATGGTGCTACCTGCGAAGAAGAATTGAGCCTGGGGGGAAGCGAGCTGGAGCGCCTGCCAGGCAACGGGCGCGCGAGCTTGTCAAATGCCACCGGGGTGGTTGGGGTGCGTCCATGGAGCCATGACCAGGGGGCGGATGCCAAGAAAAATTTGAATAGAGCCCCGGGCCATCCCCGCCGTCAGTTGCCTTGCTGGATTTCCTTAGCGATCACCAGCCGCTGGATCTGATTGGTGCCCTCATAGATCTGCAGCAGCTTGGCGTCGCGCATGCACTTCTCCACGAGGAACTCGCGGCTGTAGCCGTTGCCGCCGAGGATCTGCACGGCGTCGGTGCTGACCTCCATGGCGGTGTCGGTGGCGAAGGTCTTGGCGATGGCGCTCTGCTTGGAGTTCTTGAGGTTGTTGTCGGTCATCCAGGCGGCCTGCCAAGTGAGCAGGCGGCTGGCCTCGATCTTCTTGGCCATGTCCGCCAGCATGAAGCTGATGGCCTGGTTGGCGAAGATGGGCTGGCCGAACTGGACGCGGGTCTTGGCGTACTCCAGGGCGATCTCGTAGGCCGCCCGGGCCACCCCGACCCCGCCCGCGGCGACGGCGGCGCGGGTCTGGTCCAGGGTCTTCATGGCGATGATGAAGCCCATGCCCTCCTTGCCCAGGATGTTCTCAGCCGGCACCTCGGCGTTCTCGTAGTGCACCTCCACCTGGTTCGAGGCCCGCTGGCCCATCTTGTCCATGGCCTTGCCGATGCGCAGGCCCGGCGTGTCCCGGGGCACGATGATGCAGCTGGTGCCCCGGGCCCCCTTGTCGGGGTTGGTGGAGGCGAAGAGGGTGTAGAAGTCCGCGTAGCCGCCGTTGGTGCAGTAGCACTTCGTCCCGTTGATGATGTACTTGTCGCCCTTGAGCTCGGCGCGGCAGGTCATGGACCCCGCGTCGCTGCCGGCGCCGGGCTCGCTCAGGGAGAAGGCGGCGAAGATGGGGGCCTCCACCAGCCTGCCCAGCCACTTCTTCTTCTGCTCGTCGCTGCCGGCGATGAGGATGGGGGTGATGGCGAGGCCGTTGGCCATGATTGACGTGTAGAGGCCGCCGCAGCCCCAGGCCATCTCCTCGCAGATGAGGGCCTCCTCCACTTGGTTCTTGCCGGGGCCGCCGCAGGACTTGGGCACCAGGGACTGGAGGTAGCCCAGCTCCCAGGCCTTGTTGTAGACCGGCGTCGCCCATTCCCCGGAATCGTCGTACTGCCGGGCGACGGGGCGGATCACGTTCAGGGCGAAGTCGTGGGCCTGGTCCTTCAGGGCCTGCAGTTCGGGGGTCAGGGCGAAGTTGAGCACGGGGCCTCCATCGGCGCAGAAACCCCAGTCTAGCGGCCCGGGGCGAAGGGTCGAAGTCACAAAGGCCGGTCCGCGGGACCGCCCGGGCTGGTGCCGGTCCTGGGTGCCCGTGATCCCTGGCACGGGGGGAATTCCCTGACCTGGGGTAACCTGGGCTGTTCGCCATAGGAGCTCTCCGTGATCGTCGGCTGCCCCAAAGAGATCAAGAACAATGAGAACCGCGTCGGGCTCACTCCCGCCGGCGCCAAGGCGCTGACGGGTGCCGGGCACACGGTCTTCGTGGAAGCCGGCGCGGGCCTGGGCAGCGGCTTCACGGACGCCGAGTACACGGCGGCCGGCGCGAAGCTGTTGGCCACCGCCAAGGAGGTCTTCGACGGCGCCGAGATGGTCATCAAGGTGAAGGAGCCCCAGCCCGGCGAGATTGCCATGCTGCGCCAGGGCCAGATCCTCTTCACCTACCTGCACCTCGCCCCGGACCCGGAGCAGACCCAAGGCCTGCTCAAGTCCGGCGCCACCACCATCGCCTACGAAACCATCACCGACGCCCAGGGCAAGCTGCCCCTGCTCACCCCCATGTCCGAGGTGGCCGGCCGGATGGCGGTGCAGATCGGCGCCTTCTACCTGCAGAAGACCAACGGCGGCCGCGGCATGCTCCTGGGGGGCGTTCCCGGCGTGCCCCCGGCCCACGTCATCGTCCTGGGGGGCGGCGTGGTGGGCATCAACGCCATCAAGATGGCGGCGGGCATGGGCGCGCGGGTCACCGTGCTGGACCGCAGCCTCCAGACCCTGCGCTACCTTGACGACATCTTCGGCTCCAAGATCGAAACCCTCTGGAGCAGCGAGGCCCACGTGGAGGAGGTGCTCCCCACCGCCGACCTCGTCATCGGCGCCGTCCTCGTCCCCGGCGCCGCGGCGCCCCGGCTCATCACGCGGCCCATGCTCAAGCTCATGCGCCAGGGCTCGGTGATCGTGGACGTGGCCGTGGACCAGGGCGGCTGCGTGGAGACCACCCACGCCACCACCCATGCGGACCCCGTGTACTTCGTGGACGGCGTCCTGCACTACGGCGTGGCCAACATGCCCGGGGCCGTGCCCCGCACCTCCACCATCGCCCTCACCAACGCCACGCTGCCCTACGCCCTCAAGCTCGCCACCATGGGTTGGAAGAAGGCCCTGGCCTCGGACCCCGGCTTCCTCCTGGGCCTCAACACCTGCGACGGGAAGATGACCTGCGAGCCCGTGGCCCGGGACCAGAAGCTCGACTACACCGATCCCAAGTCCCTCCTCTGATGCCGCGGATCTCCTCCCGCGCCCGCAGCTTCCCCGATTCCCCCATCCGCAAGCTCGCGCCCCTGGCGGACGCGGCCCGGGCCAGGGGGATCCACGTCCACGGCCTCAACATCGGCCAGCCCGACATCCCCACGCCGCCGGAATTCCTGGAGGCCCTGCGGGGCTACGACGCCAAGGTGCTGGCCTACGGCCGCTCCGAAGGCGAGCCCGAGCTCCGGGAGGCCTTCGCCGACTACTACCACCAGGCGGGCCTGGCGGTCTCGCCGGCGGAGATCGTCGTCACCGCCGGCGGCAGCGAGGCCCTGCTCTTCGCCATGCAGATCGTGGCGGAGCCCGGGGACGAGGTCCTCTGTTTCGAGCCCTTCTACACGAACTACAGCGCCTTCGCCCGCATGAGCGGCGTGGCCCTGAAGGCCCTGCCCACGGAGGCCGCGGAGGGCTTCCACCTGCCTTCCGAAGCCGCGCTGCGCGCGGCCCTCACGCCCCGCACCAAGGCCATCCTGCTCTGCTCCCCGAACAATCCCACGGGCACCGTCCTGACCGCCGGCGAGCTGGAGCTGGTGGCGCGGGTCGCGGAGGAGCACGGCCTCTTCGTCATCGGCGACGAGGTGTACCGGGAGTTCGTCTACGAGGGGCGGCACACCTCCGTGCTCGCCATCCCCGGGCTGGAGAGCCGGGCCATCCTGGTGGACAGCGTGTCGAAGCGCTACAGCGCCTGCGGGGCCCGCATCGGATGCCTGGTCTCAAAGCATCCGGACGTGGTCGCCGCCGCCATCCGCTTCGCCCAGGGGCGCCTCTGCCCGCCGGTGGCGGAGCAGCGGGCCGCCGCCGCCGTGGCGCGCCTGGGCCTGGGCTTCTTCGACCCCATCCGCGAGGAGTACCGCCGCCGCCGGGATGCGGCCTTCGAAGGCCTCCAGGCCATCCCGGGCGCCCGCTGCCTCAAGCCCGCCGGCGCCTTCTACCTCATGGCGGAGCTGCCGGTGCCGGACGCGGAAGCCTTCTCCCGCTGGCTCCTGACAGACTTCCAGAAGGACGGCGAGATCGTGATGCTGGCGGCGGGGCCGGGCTTCTACGCCGACGGGAGCGGCGCCCGGGGGCGCAGCCAGGCGCGCCTGGCCTACGTGCTCGAGGTTCCGAAGCTGGAGCGTGCCATGGCCTGCCTGGCGGAGGCGGTGGAAGCCTATGCCTCAGTGCGCGTGGGCTCGCCTCAATCCGGACTGCCGGTGTCGTAGCGCACGGTGCCCCAGTAGTACAGCTCGTGGGGCGGGATCACCGGCGGGACATGGTCGGACTTCCGCACCCAGGACCGGTAGACGGCCACCGCCAGCTCGCTGCAGTAGTAGCGTTCGGGCTGGTTGATGCCGATCAGGCCCGCGTAGTCGTAGGGCTTGCCGACGAGGCCGCGGGCCAGGGCCACCGCCTCCAGGTTCCGGCCCTCCCGGGACCACTTCGGCCGCACCAGCAGGAGGCGGTGGGCCTTGGCGACGAAGGCCGGCAGCGGCGTCACGTGGATGCCGCTGCCGTCGGCCTCGATGGCTGCACCGCGGGCCAGGTCCAGCACCGCCGCATGGCTGAAGGGGGAGTTCGTCAGCAGGGAGACCAGGTTGTCCGTGGGGTGGTAGCCGCGGATCACCAGCCAGTCCCCGTCCCGGCCCAGGCGCTGGAGCGCCTCGAGGGTCTCCGCATCCCGTCCCGCGCGTTCGGCCGCCCGGGGTGGCGCCACGGTCACCGGCCGGGAGCAGCCCGGGGCCAGGAGCAGGGCTGTGCAGATCGTCAAGAGGGCCGGGCGCATGGCCGCCAGGGTAACTCTTCCCGGTACGCTTGAAGGAATCGCCGAAGGAAGGCCCATGCGCCCCGAACACCCCGTCGCCCTCATCACCGGAGCCTCCAGCGGCTTCGGGGAAGCCATCGCCCGCGCCTTCGCCGCGGAGGGTTTCCATCTCGCCCTGGGAGCGCGGCGGGTGGAGCGCGTGCGGGCCCTGGCGGAGGAACTGGCGGAGCGGCACCGGATCCGCGCCTGGGCCGCGGAGCTGGACACCCGCGACACCGCCTCCGTGAACGCTTTCGCGGACGGGGCCGCCGCCGCCCTGGGTGCGCTCCACATCATCGTCGCCAACGCAGGCCTGGCCCGGGGCCTCGACCGGATCTGGGAGATCCCGGACGCGGACCTGGAGGCCATGCTGCGCACCAACGTGGAGGGCGTGGTGAAGACGATCCGGGCCGCCCTGCCCCACGTGCGGAAGGCGGGCTGGGGCCACGTCATCTTCATCGGCAGCACCGCCGGGCACGTGATGTACGAGGGGGGCGGGGCGTACGCGGCCTCCAAGCACGGCGTGAAGGCCCTCGCCCATACGCTGCGGCTGGAGCTCTGCGGCGAGCCCATCCGGGTCACCTCCATCGATCCTGGCATGGTGCGCACGGACTTCTCCAGGGTGCGCTTCCAGGGGCAGGACGGCGCCGAGGCCAGGGCCGACGCGGTCTACAAGGGCATGACGCCCCTGGAGGCCGGGGACATCGCCGAGTGCGCGCGGTGGGTGGTGGGCCTGCCGGACCACGTGAACGTGGATGAGCTCATCGTCAAGCCCCGGGATCAGGCCAGCCACCATGGGGCGAAGGTGTTCCGGAGGGAGTGATCCGGAACCTCGAAACGTTCCTTTCAATCCCGGCAGGGGGTGGCTATACCTAGGCATCCCGGATGCTCTCCTCCCTGGTTTCCCGCGCGCTGAGCGGCCTTCTCCGACGAGGCCGGCTGCGGGGTGTCCTCCTGGCGGCCCTGGCGGCAGCGGCCCTGGCCGCCCAGGGGACCTACCACTTCAAGAGCTATGGCCCCGACCAGGGGCTCACCAACCTGGCCACCACCTCCATCACCCAGGACGCCACCGGCTACCTCTGGGTGGGCACCGAAGGCGGCGCCTTCCGCTATGACGGCCAGCGCTTCCTCCGCTTCGCGCAGAACGAGGGTCTCGCCGATCCGCTGGTGACCGACCTCCGGGCCTTGCCGGACGGCTCCCTCTTCGCCGTCACCGCCAGCGGGACCTTCCGCTTCGACGGAAAACGCTTCCAGGAGATCCGGGAAGCCGGCGGCGGCGTCCTCAAGGACTTCGCGCGGTTCGCCCTGGCCCTGGACGGCGGCGTCCTCCTCGGCAGCCGCGCCGGCCTCTCCCGTTCCACGGACGGGGGCCACCGCTTCGAGCGGATGCCCAACGTCCCCGCCGGGGCCGTCACGGGCCTCTGGGTGGACCCCCGCAGCGGCGAGATCCTCGTGGTCCAGCGGGAGGGCGCCCCCGGCGACGGGCGGAAGCCCGACTACCACCTGCTGCGGGGCAGGCTGAAGGAGGGCGCGGTGATCTGGGAGCGGAAGGACCTGCCGCCGCCCCTGAACGGCGAGCGCTACGACGCCCTCCTCCGGGACAAGTGGGGCCACCTCTGGGCGCGCGGTTCCACCCGCCTCTTCCGCCTGACGGCCTGGGGCGCCGAGGCGGAGGAGATGACCTCCCGGCTGCCTGGCCATCCCACCCAGACCACGCCCACCCTCTGCCTCGACCAGGAGGGCCGCGTGTGGGCCCCCACCGACAACGGGCTCGTCCTCTTCGATGGCGACACGAGGATCCTCCTGGGGGAGGCCGAAGGCCTGCCCACACCCTGGGCGAACGCCCTCTTCGTGGACCGGGAAGGCTCCCTGTGGGTCGGCGCGGAGGGCGTGCACCGCCTGCAGGGCGGCTTCCTCTGGCGGGGCTTCACCCGCAAGCAGGGGCTGCCGGCGGATGCGGCCTGGTCCCTGCTCCGGGACCGCCGGGGCCGGCTCTGGGCCGCCACCCTGCGGGGCCTGGCGCGGCTCGAGGGGACGGCCTTCCTGCCCCAGCCCGAGACCCTGGATCGCCGGCTCTATGCTCTGGCCGAAGACGGGGAGGGGAGCGTCTGGACCGGCGGCGTGGCCCTCCAGGACCAGGACTCGGACGTATTGCGGCTGGCCCCGGGCGCCGGACGCTTCGAATCCGTGCCGGTTCCCAGCGCGGGCAGCTCCACCGTCAGCAGCCTCGCGGCGGATCCCGGGGGAGGGCTCTGGGTCGGCACCAACGGCCGGGGCCTCCACCGGCTGGTGCGGAAGAACGGCGTGTGGACCTCCACACGGGTCGTGCTCCCCGGGGGAACGGAGGACGAGAACATCACCCGGATCCTGGTGGAGCGGGAGGGCCGGGTCTGGGCCACGGGGAACCGGGGCATCGTGGTGAGCGACGGGGAACAATGGATCCGCCTCACCCAGTCCCAGGGGCTGCGGGAAACCTTCGTGAGCACCCTGGCGGTGGACCCCGCGGGACGGGCCTGGATCGGCTACTGGACGGCCCGCGGCCTCACCCGCCTGGAGCATGCGAAGTCCGGCTGGCGGGTGGCGGCCCACGTGGACCAGCCCGAGGTGCTCTTCGACGATGACATCCTGAGCCTCGAGGCCGCCGCGGACGGCTCCCTCTGGTTCGGCACCACCGAAGGCGTCAAGCGCTGGCGGGAGGGCCGCTTCGAGCAGTTCGGCCGCAGCCGGGGACTGCCCGGCGAGGACTGCGTGGCCAACGCCCTCTGGCTGGACGGGAACGGCGACGGGGAAGGGGACGTATGGGCGGGCACGAGCAGCGGCATCGCCCACTTCGACCACCGGATCTACCGCGGGCCCCTGCCTTCCCCCAGGGCGCGCATCACCGTGGTCAAGGATGGCAGCGGCCGGCTCCGGGAGGCCTCCAGCCAGGTCCTCCAGGTGCCCTACCGCTTCCGCTCCATGGATTTCAGCTTCGAATGCCTGAGCTTCCTGGACGAGACCCACCTGCGCCCCCAGGTGCGCCTGGTGGGCTTCGAGGACGCCTGGCGGGATTCGGAAAGCCGCTCGGCCCGCTACACCACGCTGCCTCCCGGGCGCTACACCTTCGCCGCCCGCTTCCTCGACGCCGACGGGCAGCCGGGCTCGGAGGCCCTGCAGGAGCTCCAGATCCTGCGGCCCTGGTGGCAGGCCTGGTGGTTCCTTCTCCTCTCCGGCCTCGCCCTCGCCGGGACGGTGGGCCTCCTCATCCACTGGCGCACGGAGCTGCTGCACCGCCGGACCCTGGAGCTGGAGCGCCTGGTGGAGCTGCGCACCCATGACCTCCAGGCCGCGAACGCGGCCCTGGAGGAGGCCAGCATGGTGGACGCCCTCACCGACCTCAAGAACCGCCGCTACCTCGCCCTCCACATGCCGGAGGAGGAGGCCCGGGTGCAGCGCGCCTACCGGAGCGCCGACGTACGCGGGGAGGTTCCGAAGGGCGAGGATCTGGGCCTGCTGCTGGTGGACCTGGACCACTTCAAGGCCGTGAACGACACCCACGGCCACGCCGCCGGGGACGCGGTGCTGAGGCAGTCGGCGGAGGTGCTGCGGAACGCCTGCCGGGAGACCGACACGGTGGCCCGCTGGGGCGGTGAGGAGTTCCTGGTGGTGGCCCACCGGGTCGACCGCGCGACCGTGGACGCCATCGCCCGGAAGATCCACGACGCCTTCTTCAACCATCCCTTCGAGCTCCCCGAAGGCGGCGTGGTCCGGCTCACCTGCTCGGTGGGCTTCGTCGCCCTGCCCCTGCTCCCCTCGGAGCCCGCCGCCCTGGGCTGGGAAGCGGCCCTCGAGGCGGCGGACCACTGCCTCTACGCCGCCAAGCACAGCGGGCGGGACGCCTGGGTGGGCGTCTACGGCACCCCGGAGCGCCGGATCACCGTGGGCCCCCATTTCGTGCACGAGCTGGCCGGGCTGATCCGCACGGGCCAGCTCGCCCTCAGCAGCTCGCTGGATCCGGACCGCATCGTCTGGACCCTCTGAAGGCACCGCGAGGCGCGCGGTCAGGACCGCCGGGCGATGCGGAGGGTGAGGGGCAGCGCGCAGAGCATGGCCAGCACGCCGGCCCGCCAGCCCCACTGGAAGCCGAAGCGGCCCATGAGGAGGCCCAGGGTCCAGCTGCCCAGGCCGATGCCCGCGTCGAAGGCGAACATGAAGGTGCCGAAGGCCGCGCCGCGCCGCTGGGGCGAGACAGTGCCGAGCAGCGCCGTGTTCAGCAGGGTGAAGACCATGGAGTAGCCGGCGCCGTAGACCAGTCCGGCGACGATGTGCCGGAGCGACGCCCCGGGGGCGAAGGCCAGGAGGGAGAGGCCCAGGGCCGCCAGCAGCAGCATCCAGGGCAGGAGGCGCACGGGCCGCTCGCCGAAGCCCACGGCGCCCATGAGGAGGCGCGTGACCACCATGCCGATGGCCAGGCAGGAGAGGAAGGCCGAGGGCCAGGGCATCTTCAGCCAGAGGGCCTCCTGGGCGCTGAAGCTGCTGAGGGCGCCGTAGCTCAGGGCCACGAAGAAGAGCACCGAGGCGAGGCGGATGGCCGCGGGCTCGGGGCCCTGGAAGGGCGGGCGCTCCTCGGCGCGGGCGGCGTCGGCAGGCAGCTGGCGGATCAGGACCGAAAGCACGGCGAAGCAGAGGACCAGGCCCAGGCACATGCCCTTGAAGCCGAGCAGCCGGTAGATCTCGACGCCCACCGTGGGCCCGAAGACGACGCCCCCGGGACTCGCCAGGCCGTACCAGCTGAGGCCCTCCGCGCGGCGGTCCTCGGGCAGCATCCCGCCCAGGAGGGCGGTGGTGGACGTCAGCAGCCCCGACCAGATGGCGCCGTGGACCGGCGCCAGGACGTAGAAGCCCCAGCGCGTGGGCATGAAGGCGTAGGCCGCCATGATCAGCGTGAAGCTCGTGGACGCGAAGACCATCATGCGGCGGTGCCCGATGCGGTCCCCCAGCTGCCCCGTCACCAGCGCGCCCAGGGAGCTGCCCAGGGTGAACACGCTCAGGAAGCGCCCGCTTTCCGACAGGCCCGCGCCCAGCTCGCGCAGGCGCAGGGGGGCCGTGGGGAAGAGCTGGAAGGCGGCGAAAAACGTCAGGAAGGTACAGCCCCAGACCAGCGCGAAGGAGCGCGTCCAGAGGGGCGGGCGGGCGTCGGGCATCCGATCAGGCTCTCATGGCTTCCGGTCCCTTTGGATCGCCGGTCCGCGCCAGCCTCAGGCACAATCCCCACGCCAGCACCAGGCACGCCGCCCCCACGGCCCAGCCGATCCGGAACGACCAGCGCTGCATGATCCAGCCGATGGCCACGCTGCCCGCCGCCACGCCGCCGTCGAAGGCCGCGTAGAGCGCGCCCACGGCGGCGCCGCGCCGTTCGGGCGCGCCCTTCGCCATGACTTCGGAGAAGATCAGCGTGTGCACCATGCCGTAGCCGGCGCCGTAGATCAGCGCCCCGGCGACGTGGCGGGTGAGCTCCAGGTCCAGGCCCAGGAAGGCGCCGCCGGGCAGGACCGCCAGCAGCAGGTTGCCCGCGAAGGTGATGGCCATCATTCCGGGGACGAGGCGGCCGGGATCGGCGCCCAGGCCGCGCATGCCCAGGGCGAAGCGCATGGCCACCATGCCCAGGGCGAAGCAGGTGAGCAGGGCCGAAGGCCAGGCGAGGCCCAGGGCCTTGGCCTCCTGGGCCGAGTAGGGCGGCATGGGGCCGTAGCTCAGGGCCAGCAGGAACAGGATGGCCGCCGGCAGCCAGACCCGGCGCTCCGGCGGGCCCAGGTGGAGGGGTGGCCGCTCGGATTTCGGCAGGTCCCTGGGCAACCGGCCCACCATGATGTGCAGCCCCAGGAAGGCCACCCCCAGCAGGGCCATGTGCCAGTGGAAGCCCAGGTGCGGAAAGAGCCACAGGCCCATGAGCGGCCCCACCGCCACGCCGCCGGGGCTCGCGAGGCCGAAGATGGAAAGGCCTTCGGCCCGGGCCTCGTCCGGCAGCAGGCCGCCGACCTTCGCCACGGAGGCCGTCCGCAGTCCGGACCACAGGAGTCCGTGCAAGGGCGCGAGCACGTAGAAGCCCCAGCGTCCAGGCATCACCGCGTAGGCGCCGAAGCAGGCGGCGCAGAAGAGGGACGCGCCGCGGAGCACCCGCCGCTGGCCCAGGCGGTCGCCCAGGGGCCCGGTGAACAGCGCGCCCAGGCCCGAGCCCAGGGTGAAGGCCGCCATGAAGCGCCCGCTCTCCGCCAGCGTCGCCCCCAGCTCCCGCCAGCGCAGGGGCAGGACGGGGAAGAGCTGGTAGCCCGCGGCAAAAATCAAGAAATAGAACGACGTCAGCAGCACGAAGGCGGGGGAGAAGAGCCTCGGACGGCGGCCGGTCATGCCACCAGCGTAGCGAAGGGGGAAGCCCTCACGGTCACGCCCCACAGCTTGTAGGCTTCCAACGTGCTCCCCCTCCCGATGCTGACCGCCCAGGCCCCCCAGGCCGCCGCCCTGGCGGACGCCGCCCGCGCCGTCGAAGCGGCCCGGGATGCGTTCCGGGACGAGGCGAAGCCCAGCGTCGAACAGGTCGTCAAGTTGCGCTTCGCCCTGGAGAAGGCCGTGAGGACGCGTTCCGGCCAGCTCGGACGCTTCCACCCCGGCACCCTGGAGGCCGCCGGCCTCTGGGGCGTGGCCCTGCAGCGGACCGGGGACGTGGAGCGCGGCGACCGGGTGTGGGTCCGGGCCTGCACGGAGCTGCAGCGGGGCATCAAGGTGCAGGAGCGCTTCCACGGCGCCGATTCGAAGGCGCTGCTGCCCCACCTGGAGGCGCTGGAGGCCTGCTTCGAGGCCCAGGGCCTCAATCCCTGGCCCTTCCGGGAGCGGCTGCTCTCCATCGCCATCGCCACTTCGACGAAGCCCGCCCCGGACCTGGAGCGGCGCGCCCTGGCGGCCCTGAAGCACGCCTATGGCGAATTCCTCTCCATGCGCGGTCCGGACGTGGCGCGGACCCTGAAGTGGAGCGAGGCGCTGGCGGACCTCTGGCTGCGCCGCCCTGAGGGCCGGGATGCCTCCAACGCCTTCATCCAGACCGCGCTGCGCAGCGACGCCCAGGGCGTGTGGCGGATTTGCGCCCGGGAGGGCGGGGAGGCCCTCAAGGGCAAGGTCGCCCGCCTTCTGGACCGGGTGGACGCCGCCGCCCTGGCGCGGGAGCGGCGCTGGGCGGGGACCTGGGCCCATCCGCTGCTCCAGACCCCGTGGAAGGGCGAGGCCCTGGCCACCCTGGCGCGGGTGGACCGATACCTCGCGGAACAGCGGGGGCTGGAGGCCTGCTTTAGCCGGGTGGACGTCGCCGAGGCCGAAGGGGCCTGGGACCGGGGCGCGGAGCTGATGCGGGAGGCGATGGGGACGGCCCCGAACGAGGAATTCCGGGCCGTGGCGGATCGGGCCCTGGAGTTCCTGGAGCGGCATCGCGACCCGGCACTGCTTCAGACCCTTACCCGCGCAGTGCTGGCGCGCCGCGGGGCCCTCGGGGCGGAGGAAGGCGAACTCGCGCGGGGAGTGGCGCTGGCGTTGGAGGAAGAGGGGCAGTGGACGGAGGCCGAGGCGCTCCGCCGCCACTACCTGCGCGGCGACGTTCCTTCAGACCGGACCGGGCTGGCGCGAATGCTCGCGAGCCAGGGCCGCTTCGACGAAGCCGCCGCGCTCTTCGGCGCCCTGGTAGCCCTGGGTCCGGAGCAGGCGCCAAACCTGGCCTTCGAATGGGCCGCGGCCCTGCGCTCCGCAGGGAGGACGGGAGAGGCGAGGCTGCGGGCCCGGGAGGCCCTGGAGCGCTGGTCCCAAGATTCCCTGCCCGCGCCCCGGGCCGGCCTGGCCGCCGCCCTCGCCCTCGCCGCGGAGGATCCCCAGGCCGCCTCCGTGCTGGCCGACGCGATGCGGAAGATGCGGAAGGAGGGCGGGCTCGCCGAGGGTTGGCCGGACCTGCCCCTGTCCTTCCTGATCGCCGCGCTGGAGGCGGAGGACGCGGCGCGGTCCGGGGCGTCATCCCGAACCTGTGGTTCCGGGGATCCCCTGGAACCCCCGGAAACCCGGGCCCTCGCGCTGCTCGCCCGGGCCTCGGTGCGAAACGATCCCGGCCAGGCGGACTGCCTCGACGCGGCCCTGCAGGTGCTCGGGGAGGCCTGGGAACCCAAGGATCCGCGCCTGGTGCCCTTGCTGAAGCGGGCTGCGGAACTGCATAAGGACGTCGCGCCCTCCAAGGCCGAAGCCGCCCTGCGCCGGGCCCTTGCCATCCTGGAGGCGGCCCGGGAGCCCGTGGCGGCGGAGCTGCTGGAGGCACGCACCCTGCTTGCCCTGCACCTGTTGGCCCAGGGTCGGGAAGGGGAAGGCGAGCGCGTCCTCCAGGAGGCCTTCGACAAGGGCGCGGCCGGCTTCCGGGCGACGGAGCGGGAGATGGAGGTGGCGGGGATCCTGGTCCTCGCCCTGCTCCAGGGCTTCGAGGAGGACCTGCGCTACGACCGCGCCCTGGCCCTCGCCCAGCGCGCCGCCGCGGTGCTGGCGCCGCTGAAGGGGATTCCCGAGGACGCGCGCCGGGATCTGGAGAAGCTGCTGAGGAGGCTGGAGCGCCAGGCGAGGCTGCAGCAGCTCCTGGGCGGCGCCTGGCCCGGCTGAGGCTTCGGGATGGGGCGGGTCGCCCCGCCGCGATACGCTGGAGCTTTGCATTCGAGGCCCCCATGAATCCCGACCAGCTCAGCTCCGAGATCGCCCGCATCCAGAAGGGCGGCACCGAGAAGGCCCACGCGAAGAACGCGGAGAGCGGCAAGCTCTTCGCCCGGGAGCGCATCCGCCTGCTGACGGACGAGGGCTCGTTCACCGAGGACGGCCTCTTCGCCAACGCCCTCGACGCCACGCTGCCCGCGGACGGCGTGGTGACGGGCACGGCGACGGTGGCAGGGCGGCCCGTGGCCTTGATGGCCAACGACAGCACGATCAAGGCCGGCTCCTGGGGCGCAAGGACGGTCGAGAAGATCATCCGCATCCAGGAAGTGGCCATGCGGCTGAAGATCCCCATGCTCTACCTGGTGGACAGCGCCGGCGCCCGCATCACGGACCAGATCGACATGTTCCCCGGAAGGCGCCACGCGGGGACCATCTTCCACATGGAGGTGGCGCTCTCGGGCCTGGTGCCGCAGATCTGCCTGCTCTTCGGGCCTTCGGCGGCGGGCGGCGCCTACATCCCGGCCTTTTGCGACGTGGTGATGATGGTGGAGGGCAACGCGTCGATGTACCTCGGCAGCCCGCGCATGGCGGAGATGGTCATCGGCGAGAAGATCAGCCTGGAGGATCTCGGCGGCGCGCGCATGCACTGCTCCGTGTCCGGCTGCGGGGACTTCCTGTGCAAGACCGAAGTCGAGGCCATCGAGCTCTGCAAGGCCTACCTTTCCTATTTCCCCTTGCACTGCGAGGACGCGTTGCCCCTGCGGGAGGCCAAGGACCCATCGCCGAAGGCGAAAGACATTGCCACCCTCGTGCCCAAGGACATCAACTCCCCCTTCCAGATGAAGGACTTCATCGAGGCCCTCGTCGACGAGGGCTCCTTCCTGGAGATCAAGAAGCTCTACGCCGGCGAGCTCATCACGGGCCTCGCGCGCCTGGACGGCAAGCCCGTGGGCATCCTCGCCAACCAGCCCCGGGTGAAGGGCGGCGTGCTCTTCGTGGACAGCGCCGACAAGGCCGCCCGCTTCATGGACCTCTGCGACGCCTTCGGCCTGCCCCTGGTCTTCCTCAGCGACGTACCGGGCTTCATGATCGGCTCGGCGGTGGAGAAGCAGGGCATCATCCGCCACGGCGCCAAGATGATCTCCGCCATGGCCAGCTGCACCACGCCGCGGATCTGCGTGGTGGTGCGCAAGGCCTACGGCGCCGGCCTCTATGCCATGAGCGGGCCGGGCTTCGACCCGGATGCCACGATCGCCCTGCCCACCGCCAGCATCGCCGTCATGGGCGCCGAAGCCGCGGTGAACGCCGTGTTCGCCAACAAGATCGCCGACAAGCCCGAAGAGGAGCGCGCCGCCTACGTCCAGCAGCTCTGGGACGAGTACAACCAGGACATCGACCTCAAGAAGCTCGCCGCCAACCTCCACGTGGACGCCATCGTGGCGCCGGAGAGCCTGCGGGCGGAGCTCGTCCAGCGCCTGAGCCGGGCGCAAAGGCGGGAGCCGGTGGTGGTGAAGCGCAAGCGGGTCAGCCCGGTGTAGGCTGGGCTCAGCGCTTCTCGGCCTGGGTCAGCGCCCAGGCCGGCACGGTGATCGCGACATCCACGAAGACCGCGCACTGCAGCGCCAGGAAGACCGTGAGGAGCAGCACGCCGCCCTGGACCACGGCCACCTTATGGGGACCGGGAGCCTTCCAGACTCCGAGGGCCAGGGTGAGGAGGAGGGCCAGGGCGGGGAACCCCGCGCTGGCGGTGCCGATGGCGAAACGGGCCGCGGGGCCGAAGGCGACGCCCCAGCCGTTCATGAGGGCCGTGAAGACCGGCACCAGCTTGAGGTGGATGAAGGCTGCCAGGGCGAGCAGCAGGAGGAGGGTGAGCAGGGCGAGGACTGGAGCAGTCTTGGACACACTGGCCTCCGGGAGGATAGGGAAAGGATGCGCCCCCCTGGGATCGGGGCAAGACCCTGGCAGTTCCGGCGGCACGGGCGCATCCTGCTCGGACCCGTGCCCGTCCCCCATCCCGCCCTCGCCTTCCTCGCCGTCCTGCTCCTCGGCATCCTCCTGGAGCGATGGGCCACTCCGCCCTGGGCTGGCGTGTTGCCTCCCGCCATCGGACTGGCCACCGGCCTGGCCCTCATTGCCCTGGCCCTCGCCCTCGCCGCCTGCGGCGCCCTCACCCTGCGCCGCGCGAAAACGCCCATCGAGCCGGGGCACGTGCCCACGAGCCTGGTGACGACGGGGCCCTACCGCTTCACCCGCAATCCCCTCTACCTGGGGCAGCTGCTCTTCCTCCTCGGCCTCGGGCTGGCGGCCTTCCCCTGGCTGCTGGTCGGCGCGGTGGTCCAGGCCCTGCTCCTGGACCGCATCGTCATCCCGGCGGAGGAGCGGCGCATCGCCGCGGGCTTCGGGGAGGCCTGGGCCGCCTATCGCGGAAGCGTCCGGCGCTGGCTCTGAGGGAGGCCCCGGGGCGTCCTGTGTGCGGACGCTGCAACAGGGCTGGCGTTCCCGGTGCGGCGCGGGACAATGCCCCGGCCCCGCCGCTCCATGTCCAACCCCCATGTCCAACCTTCGCCCCCTCCCGCCCCCGTCTCCCCTTGAGGCCCGCGTGACCCACGTGCGGGCCTCCCTCCTGCGGGGGATGCAGTCCGTGGCGGAGGCCCGGGAGGGGGAGGGCGCCTGGGCGTGGCTGCTGGAGAGCCTGCCGGGAGCTTCCCGGCAGGTGCTGCGCCAGGGCCTGGACTCCTTCCGGTGGATCGAGACGGAGCACGTGAACGTCCTGGCCCTGGCCCACGAGGCCCGCTTCGGGGCGGCCACCATCAGCGAGCGCGCCCTGGCGACGGTGCGGGAGCAGCTCAAGGGCTCCCATCCCGGGATCCTCACTCTCCTGGACCCCGCGGGCATCGTGCAGCAGGCGCCCACCATCTTCGGGTTCTACTACAAGGGCGGCCGCGTGGACATCGACGAGATCGGACCCGAACGGGCCCTGCTCTCCATCTTCGCCGAAGGGCTCTTCCCCACCTGGTACACGGTCTCCTGCCCCACCTGGCTCTGCGGGGCCGTGGGCCTGGCCGGCGCCACCCACACCGAGTTCCGCCACCACCCGCCGGTGGAGGGCTGCCGGCACCGCTACGAGCTGGTGTGGCGGGAGCGCTGAGGGGGGCGGCCTCAGTCCAGGGCCAGGGTCGCCTTGAGAGCTTCACCGATTGCTTTCATCGCTCCTGCGCCCGCCAGTCCCAGCCGCCGCTCCAGGCGCCCCCGGTCCACCGTGAAGAGCTGGGTGCAGTTCGCCCACGAGTCCTGGGGAAGGCCACTCTCCCGGGACTTCGGAACCGGGATGTAGAAGACGAACCCCCTCCCCCGGGAGGTCAGGGGGACCACGATGGTGGTGCGCGCCCCCGGGGCGTGGTTGCCGATGTCCGTTTGGACGATCACGCAGGGACGGCGACCCCCCTGCTCCGACCCCCGCCGGGGCTCGAAGTTCAGCATCCAGATCTCGCCCCGCGAGCAGGCCGGAACGGCGTCGCTCACCGTCCCCTCCGGGCCCGGGGATTCGCCTTGGCTTTCGGCCGGGTGGGTTCGGCCGCAAGGTCCGCCTGGGCCCTGAGGGCGTATTCCACGTCCTGGGCCTCTGGATCCCGGGCGAAGGCGGCCCAGTCCGAGGCCAGCCGGCGCTGGGCCGCAAGGGCCTGTTCACGGCGGATCAGTTCGGCGAGGAAGGCGTTGACGCTGAGGGCGCGTTGCCGGGCCGCCGCCTGCAGCCAGGTTCCCAGGCTCTCTTCGATGCGAAGGGTGGTGCTGAACAAGGAATCACCTCTTGAATCACATTATGCTATCAAATCATCAATGCAATCCCTGGGACCCGGTGCGCGGCGGTAAACTTCCCTCCCATGCCCCGCCCCTCCATTGCCCTCCTCTGCCTCCTCCCGGCCCTCCTCCAGGCCCAGGAGTCGGCCCCCTTCAAACCCGGCGCCTTCGCCGCGGCGGGCAGCACCTTCGAGGCCAGCGACCAGGTGGTCCGCCCCGGGGCCTCCGTGCTGTTGCGCTGGGATTGCGCCGGTGGTGGCAAGGTGCGGCTGGATCCCGGCGGCCTCCTGCTGGAGCGCAAGGGCCAGGTGACGGTGCGGCCCTCCAGCAGCACCACCTACAGCCTCTTCGACGCCTCCGCCGGCGGCAGTCTGTTGGGGCGCCTGGAGATCCGGGTGGACACCGCCGCCGCCCTCGGGGAACCCGCCCGGGTCTGCGCCTTCACTTCCAGTTCCACGGCGGTGGTGGCCGGCGAGCCCGTGGTGCTGCGCTGGACCTGCACGGGCACCGCCAAGGTGCGCCTCGAGCCCGGCGGCCTCGAGCTGGACGGCCAGAGCGAGGTCACCGTCACGCCCCTGGAGAACACCCGTTACACCCTCACCGCCACCAACCTCGCCGGCGGCGGAACCCGCAGCCTCGACGTGACCGTGCTGCGCCATCCCGCCTTCGGGAGCCCGGCCAAGGTCTGCACCTTCACCGCCAGCCGCACCGCCATCCGCCCCGGGGAGCCCGTGGAGCTGCGCTGGGAATGCCAGGGCGGCGATGCCAAGGTGCGGCTGCAGCCCGGCAACCTGGAACTGGACGGCAAGAGCGCGGTCACCGTCATCCCCGATGGCACCACGGTCTACACCCTGAGCGTGAGCAACCTCGCCGGCGGCGAGACCCGCAGCGTGGAGGTGCAGGTGATCCCGGGCCTCCCGGAACCCGCCGCCGTTCCGGCCCTGACGCCGCCGGTTCCGGTGGCCGCCGCCTTGCCGGCCGCCCTGTCCGCCGTCGCGCCAACGCCCTCCCCGGCCGGAGCGGGCGCATCCGCCCCGCCACCACCGCCTCGTGAACCTTATCCTGCGTGCCAGCCGGAAGCGGCACCAGGCGCGCCGGAGAGGGTACTTGACGTTGTGTTTG
>JBGAST010000034.1:0-15996 GCA_044229575.1 Holophagaceae bacterium
GGCGGGGGCGGCGGCAGGGCCGGCACCTCCCCCGTGTGCAGCATGCCCAGGGGGCTGGAGGGCGGTGCCTCCGTCCGCTCCAGATCCTCCAGCAGGTCGCCGAAGATGTCCTCGGAGGAGAGCTGCCCGGCCTTGGCGCCGACGGGCCGGTACTGGCGCAGGGCCGAGGCCATCAGGTCCCCGGGCATGGAACGCTGCAGGTAGCCCGAGACCTCGGCGCTGAAGCGGGCCTCGTCCCCGCCGGCGTTCTGCAGCATGAGCACGGGGATCGCGGGATTGCGGGCCCGCAGGCTGCGCACCACGTCCAGGCTCCTCTCGCCGTGGCGGGACGGGTCCACCAGGAGCAGGTCCGGCATGAGCCCGGCGGTGATGAGGGCCCCCA
Source organism: Holophagaceae bacterium (assembly GCA_044229575.1). GTDB lineage: Bacteria > Acidobacteriota > Holophagae > Holophagales > Holophagaceae > JADJVL01. The sequence goes on from JBGAST010000034.1 coordinate 383, forward strand.
CCTCCGGCTGCCCGGACCACCGAATTTCCCACCCGTCCTGTTCCATGGACGACACCAGCCCCGGCGTTTTCAGGGACTCGCCATCCACGATCAGGAGGAGGGGTTTAGCCATCGGGGCTCGAAAGAATGCTGCAAGTGTATCCCGCGCCGAGGCTTGGAGACAACCGCGGCCCCGGGGCCGAAGCCCTGCGTCCAAAAGGATCCCTCGTCTTCCGGGCCCCATCGAGGTAATCTGGTGGGCCGCCCTCCTGGGGCGAATCCACGATAGAAGGGGGGGATACCATTGCCGCTCGTCAAGATCAAAGAAGATGAGACCTTCGAGAACGCGCTGCGCCGCTTCAAGCGCAAGTGCGAAAAGTCGGGCATCTTGAGCGAACTCAAGAAGCGCCAGCACTACGAGAAGCCCTCCGCGAAGCGCAAGCGCAAGATGCTCGCCGCGCGAAAGAAGACCCTCAAGCGCCTGGCCCAGGAGCGCCGCATCATGGGGTGATCCCCTGGCGGCATCGTCCTGATGTCCATTGCTAGACAAGAAGGCCCGAGCGATCGGGCCTTTTTCGTATGCGAGGATCGAGGCGGATGCCCTTGATGAACCCCGAGCTGGAGACCCTGGAATTCCCGGTCCTGGTGGACCTGGTCGCGGACTTCGCGCGCACCGCCGGCGGACGGTCGGCCCTCCAGGCCCTGCACCCCTGGGACGGCCGCACCGGCCTGCGGCGCCTTCGCCAGCTGGAACTGGAGGAACTGGCCGCCAAGCAGCCTGCCCTGCTTTCAGTCCAGGCCATGGACGAGGCCCTGGACGAGCTGCTGGACCCGGCGGGCTGGCTGCTGCCGGAGCACTGGCGCCAGTTGCGGGAAGGATTGAAAGCCCTCGCCCCCCTGCTGCGCGCCCTTGCCGTCCTCGACTGGCCGGAAGGCCGGCCCGCGCCGGAGGGCACCCATCTGGGCATCGACCGCCTTCAGGCCACCGCCGCCATCCTGCCGGAACCCGAGCCCGTGGCGGCGCGGCTCTCGAAAACCTTCAACGCGGAAGGCGAGCTGGATCCCGCCCGCGTGCCGGGCCTGGCGGAGCTCTTCCACGCCCAGCAGCGGGCCTTCCAGGCGGTGCAGGCCCGGCTGCAGAAGATCATCCGCGGCGCCGGCGAAGCGCTGCAGGAGGGCGCGGTGGTGGAGCGCAACGGCCGCTTCTGCCTGCCGGTGCGCTCGGAGCGCCGGGGCCAGGTGCCGGGGCTGGTGCTGGACCGCAGCGGCAGCGGCGCCACGGTCTTCCTGGAGCCCTTCGACGCCGTGCCCCTCAACAACGACTACGTGGAAGCGGCCTCCGAGTTCGCCCTGGCGGTGCAGGCCTACCTCCGCCAGCTGCTGGACGAGCTGCGCGCCCGCAGGCCGGACTTCCTGGCGTGGCGCGCCTTCCTGGCGGACGTGGACGAGGCCGCCGCCCTGCTGCGCTGGCAGCGCCTCTGCGAAGGCATCCTGCCGGAGCTGGGCGCGCCCGCCCTGGACCTGCAGGAGGCCCGCCATCCCCTCCTGCTGCCCGGGGTGCGCGGCGCCCTGGAGATGGTGCCCCTGGACCACGACGTGATCCCCCTGAACCTGCACCTGGACGAGGGGCGGCCCAGCCTCGTGATCTCGGGCTCCAACACCGGCGGCAAGACCGTGGCCCTCAAGACCGTGGGCCTGCTCATGGCCCTGGGCCACGCGGGGCTCGCGATTCCTGCGGCGGAGGGCACGCGCCTGCCGGGCCTGACCACGCTGCACGCCGACATCGGCGACCACCAGACCCTGCTGGGCTCGCTGTCCACCTTCAGCAGCCACATCGTGCACCTGAAGAAGATCCTGCAGGAATCCCGGGCCGGGGGCTTCGTGCTGCTGGACGAACTGGGCACGGGGACGGATCCCAAGGAGGGCGCGGCCCTCGGGATCGCCCTGCTGAAGGCCCTGTCCCGGCGGGGCTGCTGGGTGCTCTGCTCCACGCACCTGGGCGACATCAGCCAGTTCGCCCTGCGCCACCCGAAATTCCAGAACGCCTCGGTGCAGTTCGACGAGGAGCGCCTGGCGCCCACCTACCGACTGCTCGTGGGCCTGCCGGGCCAGAGCCGGGCCCTCACCATCGCCGCCAAGCTGGGCCTGCCGGACTACGTGCTGGCCAGCGCGGAGAAGGCCCTGGGCGCCCGGGAGCAGGACTGGCGGGAGTTCCTGCGCCAGCTGGAGGCGGACCGCCTGCGGCTCATCGAGGAGGCCGAGACCCTGAAGAAGCGCGAGGCCGCCGTGGAGAAGGACCGGAAGATCCTCTCCCAGCGGGAGGAGGCGCTGCGCAAGGAGGCGGAGCGCCTGCACATTGAAAGCAAGGAGAAGGTGCAGCGGGTCCTCGACTTCCTGGACCACGAGGGCAAGCGGCTGGTGAAGGAGCTGAAGGCCAAGCAGAAGGAGGAGGGCGTCCACGGCGACCGCCTCCTGACGGATACCCGGGAGAAGCTGAAGGTCATGGAGCGCATCGCCGCCGCGGAGCTGGCGGCCCAGGCGCCGAGGGCGCGATCGTCGGAAGCCGCGCCGGAGCTGAAGGTGGGCGGCTTCGCCCGGCACCGGGGCTTCAACCTGGAAGGCAAGATCACGGCCCTGAAGGGCGACCGCGTGACGCTGGAGACCCCGCAGGGCCGCCGCATCGAGGCCCGGGTCGGCGAGCTGGAGGCCATCACCGGCAAGGAGGCGGGCCCCCGCAAGGGCTCGGTCCGGATGCGCGTCGAAGCCGCCGACATCGAATCCGAGCTGAACCTCATCGGCCGCGCCAGCGACGACGTGGACACCGAAGTCCACCGCTTCGTGGAGCGCGCCCTGGGCAGCGGCGCGCGGTTCATCCGCATCGTGCACGGGCACGGGACTGGAAAGCTGAAGATGGCGGTGCGCGAGGCGCTGAAAGGCCATCCGAGCATCGCCGGCATCGAGGACGCGCCCCAGAGCCAGGGCGGCGCGGGGGCGACGGTGATCACGCTGCGGTAGGGGGCGCGGCCTGTTACCGACGTGTTACGGAAGGCGGGGCCGATATGCGCGAGATTGGGTGAGGGCGGTGCGGTCCGCCCTTCCCGTCACCCGATTCCGGGCGCCGTCGCGCCCCTGGAGGCTCCATGCGCGCCTGTCTGCTTGTCCCTGCCCTCGTCGCCACCCTCGCCGCGGGGGAGCCCCTGGCCCTCACCGCGCCCATCCGCTCGGTGCGCGTGCACCCGGACGAGGCCTGGGTGACGCGGGTGGGGAACCTCACCCTAACCGCGGCAGGCACGTTCAAGGTGAAGCTCGGCCAGCTCCCCGGCGGTCTCGTCCTCGACGACCTGCGCATCCAGGCCAAGGGCCCCGGCGGCGCGCGGCTGGGGGAGATCCTCGTGGGGCCGGACCGGCACGTTGCGCCGGAAACCGTGGAGTCGAAGGCCCTGCTCGGGAGGCTCGAGACTCTTCACGGGAGGAAGTCCGAACTGGAGGCCCAGCAGGAGGCCAACCAGAAGGCGGCGGCCTTCCTCGAGGGATTCATGAACCAGCAGCGCAGCGGGGACGGGAAGGCCCTGCCCACCGGATCGGCTCTCATCGAACTCACCCGGGGCCTGGAATCCCGTCTGTCGGAGCTCTCGGCCCAGGCCCAGGCAAGGGGCCGCGAGCTGGAGAAGATCCGAAAGGAGATGGCCGCCCTTGAGGCCGACTGGCAGAAACTCCGTGGCAAGCTCGACACCAACCCCAATCCCAGCGCCGCGATGGTGGAACTGGACACCGACCAGCCCGGCGAGGTGGAGCTGGAAGTGAGCTACCGCACCCGCCAGGCCCGGTGGAAGCCCAGCTATGAAGCCCGCCTCAGCTCCGACGGGAAGCGCCTCGAACTGCTGCTTTTCGCCGCCGTGACCCAGGCCAGTGGGGAGTCCTGGGACCGCGTCCGGATGGAACTGAGCAACAGCACACCGAGTCGGGTGCAGGAGATGCCCAGATTCATGCAAGTCGCCAGCCTTGGATGGAAGGCGCCCCTCGTGACCTTCCCGGGCGGCAACATGGCGGGTGCGACCGTGGAGGTGATCGGCCAGAGGCCCGCCACGTTGGATTCCACGACGACCTTAATGTCTGCCACCCTCAGCTCGATTCCGGTTCGAAGCTCCGGCACCTATCAACCCCCTTCCCTGAAGCCGGTCCCGGTCTTGGAATACGCAGCTTCCACCCTCGAAGAAGCCTCCGGCCTCGCCAAGACCTGGCTGCTGGATGGATCCAGAGACGTTCCTTCCGATGGCGATGCCCACCGCTTCCGGGTGGCCGTCCAGGAGCTCCCCCCGACGCTGCATGTGGTGGTCGCTCCGCGCCTCGATCCGACGGCCTACCAGGTGGTGCGCTTCCCGGCGCCCACGAAGGTTCCGCTCTTCCCCGGCGCGCCGATCCTCCGTTTCGTGGGTTCCCAGCGGATGGGGCAGGGGGACTTCGCCCTGCCCCAGGCCGGCCAGCCCTTCGAACTGAACTACGGGCCCTACCAGGGGCTGCGCGCCAGCTTCCAGCGCATGAGCGAGAAGCGGCCCTTCAAGATGTCCAAGATCGTCGGCGTGCTCACGAAGACCGGTGGCGTCACCAAGACCGAGACCCGCGAGGAGATCACCACGGTCAATCCGGACCGCGTGTGGCAGCTTGACGAGCGCATCAGCCTGGCCAACGATACCGACGCCCCGATCACCGTGGAGGTCCAGGATCGAGTGGTGCGCAGCGTGCATGAATCCGTGCGCCTCGAACCCACGGGGACCACGACGCCTGGGGCGATTCTGAAGAGCCCGCTGGTCCAGGCCTGGACCGTGCGCCTTGCCCCGAAGGGCGAAACCACCGTGGACATGAGCCTGGTCATCAAGGCGCCGAAGGAGGGGGAACTCACCGGGCTGCGGGAGCTGGGCCTCGAATAGTCAGGTGCAGGGTCGGGTGTTGGGAACTTCTGACTGTTCCTCCCTGTCCCACTTGGAAACCCTGATGCCGAGGGCCACCGCCTGCCAAGGCGCGTACCATCCCCTCACCCCCTCCCTGGAGTCCCCATGCGCCCCGCCCTCCTCGCCCTGCTCCCCTCGCTCCTCATCGCGCAAACCCCCGGCGAAACCGTCACAACCCTCAAGGACCAGAAGGCCCTGGCGGTGACGATCTACAACTCGAACCTGGCCCTGGTGAAGGACACCCGGGAGCTCCGGCTGCCGAAGGGGGAATCGAAGCTGGCCTTCCAGGAGGTGTCGGCGCAGATCCGGCCGGAGACGGCCTTGCTGAAGAACTTCACGGAGCCAAAGGGCTTCTTCGTCATCGAGCAGAACTTCGACTTCGACCTGCTGTCCCCGCAGAAGCTGCTGGAGAAGTACGTGGGGGAGAAGGTCACGGTGATCTCCCAGAGGCCCAATCCGGACGGGGCGGGCTCGAAGGAGATCCGGGAGGAGGCGACGGTGCTGGCCACCAATGGCGGCACGGTGTTGCAGCTCCCGGACCGCATCGAGACGGGCTACTTCGGCCGCATCGTCTTCCCCCGGGTTCCCGCCAACCTCCGGGCGCGGCCGACCCTGGTGCTCTCCCTCAATTCCGGCGCCGAGAAGGCCCAGAAGCTGGAGCTGAGCTACCTCACCGCGGGCCTCGCGTGGAAGGCGGACTACGTGGCGAACCTCTCCAGCGACGAGAAGAGCCTGGACCTGAACGGCTGGGTGACGCTGACGAACACCAGCGGCGCCAGCTATCCAGGCGCGACGCTCCAGCTCGTGGCCGGGGACGTGAACCGGGTTCGGGAACGCAACGAACTTGCCTACGGGATGATGGCGAAGAACGGCGCCATGCGGGCGGCCGCGGCCCCGGAGATGAAGGAGGAGAGCCTCTTCGAGTACCACCTCTACACCCTGGACCGGCCGACCACCATCCAGGAGAACCAGACCAAGCAGGTCGCCCTTCTCGGGGCCGCGTCCATCCCCGCTCGCAAGGAGTTCCTCCTTTCGGGCCAGAGCGCCTACTACACCAACTCCTTCGGCGACACCGGCGAGAAGCTGAAGATCGGCGTCTTCGTGGAGTTCGACAACAAGGAGGCCTCGAACCTGGGCAAGCCCATGCCCAAGGGCATCGTCCGGGTCTACAAGAAGGACTCGGAGGGCCGCGCCCAGTTCATCGGCGAGGACAATGTCGATCACACCCCCAAGAACGAGTTGGTGCGCCTCAAGCTCGGCGACGCCTTCGACCTCACCGCCCGGCGCAAGCAGACCGACTTCAAGAAGGTGGGCGGCAGCGGCCGCTACAACTACATCTACGATGCCGCCTTCCAGGTGGAGCTGAAGAACGCCAAGAAGGAGGCCGTCACCGTCACCGTGCTGGAACCCGTTCCCGGCGATTGGGAGATGCTTCAGGAAAGCCACCCCCACACCAAGGCCGCCAGCGGCACCGCCAAGTTCATGGTGCCCGTGCCCGCGGAGGGCAGCGCCACCCTCACCTACCGCGTGCGGGTGAAATGGTGACCCGTCAGGTCCCTGCCCTCAGCCCGTCACTCCCGCCACCAGCCCCCGCCTGATGTTCTCCTCCACGGAGGCGAAGCCTTGCTGCCGCACGATCCGCTCCACCGCCAGGAAGGCGCTCCAGTCGACGCGGGCCTCGCGCCGCCACTCGCGGCTCTGCAGGCGGAAGGCTTCCGGGTGGGCGGCGCGCAGGTACACCGCCCGCGTCACGGCGCCGCACTCGAAGCCCGGATCCAGGTCGAAGGCGAGGGCGTCGAGGGCGCCCACGCCCTCGGCGAGGGTTCCGAAGGGCGCCTCGATCCCCAGCAGGCGGGCCACCAGGCGCCGCAGGGCTTCGGGATAGGGGCTCCGCCGCGGTTCCAGCTCGGGCACCCCCTGGTGGCGCAGGGTCCGGTAGCCGAGGGGCGGCACGAGGGTCAGGGCGGTCAGGGCCAGGGCCCCGAGCTGGAAGAGATCGCGGGTCTCCGCCGCCTCGGCCCCCAGGCCCAGGAAGGGCAGCAGGGCCATGCGCGCCTCGGGCATCCTCGAGATCCCTTCCGCCAGGAAGGGCGCCATGGGCGCGTCCAGCAGGTGGGCGGAGCCGTCGAAGCCCACCCAGACCAGATGCGGATTCAGGACCCCGAATCCCACGCCCTTCTGCCGCATGTAGTGCACGCCGAGGGCCGTCCGCTGCAGCACCGCCAGGACGAAGCGGGGCGGCAGGGGGGTCCGGGAACGCGCGGCCTTGCGGATGAGGGACGCCAGGGTCAGGCCCGGCGCGTAGTCGCAGGAGAGGAGGGGCTCGTCGGCGCCGTCGATGCGCCAGCGCCGCCCGCAGGCCCATTCCCGGGGCAGGTCGTGGATCACCCAGCCCGCCTTGTGCAGCCGCCCGTCAAAACCGCGGCCCCGCAGCACCTCGCCGTTGTAGAGGCGCACCAGGGCGTGGCGGTCGTAGGCCCCGTCCTTCAGCTTCACCGCCCGGTGCAGGCTGCCGAAGGGATCCAGCGCCACGCGCTCGATGAGGATGTGCTGCCCGATGCGCCGCGCCTGGTCCATGTCAAGAGCTCCTGGGTGCAGTGTGCGGATCGGCCTGTGGCGCCCTGGTGAATCCTCCGCACCGCTTCGGGAACGGCGCGGTGCCATTCGTGAGACCTTCCCTTCCCGCAACGCATTCACCCTGCATTCCAGGAGGTTCCATGAAAGCCGCGTTCCTTCTGCCCTCGCTCTGCCTTTCACTCGCGGCCCAGACGCCGGTCCTTTCCTCCGCCGCAGACCGGCGCTCCGTGAGCCTCACCCTCTACCAGGGCAACCTCAGCCTGGTGCGTGAGACCCGCGCCTTCAAGGTGCCGGAAGGCCCTTTCCGGCTTCGCATCGAAGGCCTGCCCCGACAGGCCCAGGAGGAATCCCTCCGCGTGGAATCCCGCCCCGATGCCGCGAGGCTGGCCTTCGCCTCCCGGTCTTTCCTCTCCGGATACCCAGACCCTCAGAAGGTCCTGGACGCCTTCATCGGCGAGAAGGTGAAAGTCGCGACGTCTCGTGACAGCGGGGAAACCGTCGAGGAGGGCACCCTCATCGCCTCGACGCCCCACCTGCTGGTGCAGTTCCCGGACCGGGTGGAAGCCCTCCCAGGCACGGGCAGGCGCAGGCTGATCTTGCCCGGTCTGCCCGCTGGCCTCCCCGTCAAGCCGGTGGTGGAGCTTCTGGGCAGCGCGCCCTCCCCGGGAGACACCGAGTTGTCCGTGGACTACCTCTGCCAGGGCCTGCGCTGGCGCTGCGACTACTCTGCAACCCTTGACCGGGATTCCGCATTCCTCGACCTTTCCGCGTGGGCGACGTTGGTGAACCTCACCCATGCGGAGTTCAAGGGCGTGCCTGTCCAACTCTTCTCCGGCGACATCCCTGGCGCGGAGGTGGAGCTTCTCTACGCCAGATTGAAAGCCCCTGCGGCGGGATTCAGCTCACTGACCCAATCCGCGAGGTCCGAATCCTGGTCCTCACCCGGCATCACTGGTGGCCACGCGATCTATTCGCTGCCCGAACCAGTGACCCTCCTGGCGAATCAGACCGTTCAGGTGTCGCTCCTCACCTCCCACCGGGTGCCGGTCCATAAGGTCTACGAGGTCACCTGGCCCGCCGCCAGTGACGACAGCGAGGCAGAGGAGGAAGGCGGTCGCGAAATCCCTGTGGAAATGCTCCTCGAAACGCGAAATGACCGGGACCACCAGTTGGGCCGGCCCTTGCCCGGCGGCGCTATCCGGCTTTTCCAGCCCGACGGGAAGGGCCTCCACCAGTTCATCGGTACGCCCCCCTTCCCGGAGACCGCCACCGACGAAAAGCTCCGCTTGTCCCTCGGAGCCTCGCCGGAATTTACGACCCGCGCCCGCACCCTGAACGAGAAAATCACCCCCATCCCGAACACCAAGCTCTCCGTCACCGAGGCCTCCCGCGAACTGTTCCTGACCAACCGCCAGGACAAGGAACAGACTGTGCGTGTTCTCGTCCCCCTAGCAGGATCGTGGCAGGTCCTGCAGTCCAGCCGCCCGTGGAAGAAGGAGAATGCCCACCTGCTCGCTTTCGACATTCCAGTACCTGCCCAGGGCAAGGCCACGCTCACCTTCCAGGTTCGGGTCAAAGCCTGACCCTTCCATCCCGCCGAGGACTCCCATGAAGACCGCCTTCCTTCTCCCCTCGCTCGCCCTCACCCTCGCCGCGCAAACCGTCGTCGACGCCCCCATCGCCCGGGTCCGCCTCCATCCCGACGAGGCTTGGGTCACCCGCGTGGGCCAGGCCCGCGTCACCGGCGCGGGGACGGCGAAGTTCGTCATCAAGGACCTGCCGCCGGGGCTGGGGCTGGACGACCTCCGCGTCAGCGCCAAGGGGCCCGAAGGCTCGCGGCTGGGGGACCTGGGCGTGAGCAGCGAGGTGCGGGTGGTGACGGAGACCGTGGACTACAAGGCCCTGCTGAAGGAGCGCGAGGGCCTCCGGGACCGGCGGGACGCCCTGGAAGCCGAGGGCGAATCCCTGCAGCAGGAGCTGAACTTCTTGCGGGGCCTGGCGGCGGCCTACGACAAGGACATCTCCATCAAGCTCGCCGCGACGGCGCCGAACGCGGCGTCGGTGGTCGAGCTGAGCCGCGGTCTCGGTACGCGGCAGCACGAGATCCTCGGCCGGGAGCGCAAGCGCCGGCGGGAGCTCGAGAAGCTCGCGGAGGAGGAGGGCCGGTTGAACGCCGAGCTCGCCAAGCGCAGCGGCGGCAGCCGGGAGGCGCCCAGCCGCGCCACCGTGGAGATCACCGTGCCCCGCACCGGGGACGTCGAGCTGGAGCTCAGCTACCGCACCCGCGCCGCCCGCTGGACGCCCGCCTACGAGGCGCGCCTCAGCGGTGACCGGAAGAAGCTCGAACTGGTGCTCTACGCCGCCATCACTCAGCGCAGCGGCGAGGACTGGGAGGGCGTGAAGGTGGAGATCAGCAACGCGCGGGCGAGCCGCAGCCTGGTGGTGCCGAAGTACGCCACGGCCCAGGAGGCGGGGTGGACTGCCTTCCTGCCCCAATCTAGGGGTCGTGAAGTCTCAGTCTTAGCGTCGATGGCTCCAGGAATTGCCGGCGGAAGTGCTGCACAGAATCAGTACGTCGTTGATGGACTGACCACGGCAGATGCCAAGGTGGGTTGGAGCGCGCCTCCGCCGCCTCCGCCCCCTCCGATGGAAGCCACCGAGGAAGCCCCGGCGCAGACCCTCGAGGAGGCCCAGGGCCTCGCTACCACCTTCATCCTCGACGGCACCAAGGAGGTCCCCGCCGACGGCGAGCCCCATCGCTTCAAGGTCGTCGCCAAGGACCTCGCGCCGGACCTGCACCTCCTCGCCTCGCCCCGTCTGGACGCAACCGTCTACCAAGTGGCGCGCTTCGCCACGCCCTCGGGCATCCCCCTCTTCCCGGGCGCGGCCATCGTCCAGTACGCCGGCACCGCGCGGCTGGGGCAGACGCACCTCGTGATGCCCACCCCCGGCCAGCCCTTCGAGCTGGGCTTCGGGCCCTACCGCGGCCTGCGGGTGAGCTACACCCGCATCGATACCAAGAAGGAGCAGGTGGGCACCTTCACCAAGGAGCGGCAGTGGACCCTGAAGGAGAAGTTTGAAGTCGCCAACGACACGGCGGAGCCCGTGGAGCTCGAGCTGCAGGACCGCATCCTCAAGTCCACGGTGGAGGCGCTCAAGATTGCCGCCACGCCGGACACCACCCCGGGCGAGGAGCGCAGCCCCGGCGTGCGCACCTGGACCCTTAAGCTGCCGCCGAAAGAGGGCGCCACGGTCTTCCTCGGCACGATCATCAAGGCGCCCCTGGAAGGCGTGCTCACCGGGCTGGAGGCCCTGCGCCTGCCCCAGTGACCCCTGGAAGCCAATGGCCGTAGCATGGAGGCATGCCCCTCCCGAAACGCTTCCTGGCCCGCCTGCGCCGGCTGCCGCTCCGGCTGCGGACGCGGCTGCGGGGCGGCACGGAGGGACTCCATCCCTCCGTGGTGAAGGGCTCCGGGCTCACCTTCGTGGAGAACCGCCCCTACCAGGTCGGCGATGATCCCCGGCTGATGAACTGGCCCCTCACGGCGCGCACCGGGGAGCCCATCATCAAGCGCTTCGAGGCCAGTCGCGAGCTCATCCTCTGGCTGGTGGTGGATCCCTCGCCCTCCATGTACCTGGGGGATCCGGTCACGCCCATCCGCTGGGCCCTGGAGCTCATGGGCGCCGCCTGCGCCACCATCCAGGCCACCGGCGACCGCATCGGCCTCATCGTCCCCGGGGACGGCCGCACGCCGGCCCTGCGCCTCGCCCCCAAGCGGGGCAAGGCCTACGGCCTGCGGCTGCTGGAGCGCCTCCTGGAGCGGCCCCCCGCGGTGCCCACGCCGGCGGCCTGGCAGGAGGCCCTGGGGCACTGGGGCGAGCACGGCAAGGGCCACCGCCTGTGGATCTTCAGCAACGGCGCCGGCCTCCAGGGCCTGTCGCCCCTCCTCAAGCCCCTGGCGGCGCGGCACAAGGTGGTGTGGTTCGCGCCGCGGCTGCCGAAGAAGCGCTGGAGCTTCCACGCGAACATGGAATGGCCCGATCCCGGCCTGCCGGCCTCCATCGAGCGCCAGGCGTGGAACGCCCTGGAGGATCCGGTGGCCCGAATGGGCAAGTGGTTGAAAGCGGGGGGCGCGTGAGCCGCCGGCGGGGCCGCGCCGCCCTCGCCGCCGCGGCTTCGGCGGCCCTCCTCGCCGCGCCCCAGTGGAAGGCGCCGGAGAAGCTCCCCTTCGGCCGCATGGCGGTGCTGGAGCTGGTGGAATCCGATCCCGCCGCGGCCCCCCTGCCCCGCCCCGGGGACGAAAACCTCGGTCCCCTGGCCCTGCGGGGGGTGGAGGCCACGAGGGACGGGCGGGGCTGGCGGCTCACGGTGCAGCCCCTGGCGCCGGGCCTCGTGGTGGTGCCCCCCATCGATCTCGGCGACGGCCGCCGCACCCCCGAGCTCCGCATCACCGTGCCCCGCACCACCGCCTACGGCGCCGACTGGAAGGGCGTGGGCGGCGGCCCGCAGGACCGCCTCGCGCCCCTGCCCTTCCCCTGGGGCTGGGCGGTGGCGGCCCTGGTGCCCCTGCTGGCCCTCGCCGCGTGGCTCGTCCAGCGCTTCCGCAAGGGTGGCCGAGGGCGGGCCTGGCGCCACGCCCGCAGGGCCTTCGCCGCCCACTGGCCCCCCAGGACCCGGCAACGCGCGGTGCTGGACGCCGCCCACGGCGCGGGGCGGGAGGTGCTCGTGAAGGTGTTCGGCGAGGAGGCCCGCAGCTGGGGCGCCGCGGCCTTCCGCAAGCGGCAGCTGGACGCCTGGGCCGCCTGGGCCGATGGCCTCGACGCCGCCCGCTTCGGGGGCGCCGAGGCGCCACGGGGCCGTGCCGAGGAACTGCTGCGGGCCCTGGAAGGCCACCGCCAGAAGGCGAAGGGGGGGCGCCGGTGATCGATCTGCGCCAGCCCCTCGCCCTGCTCCTGCTGCTTCCGGGCCTGTGGCTCGTGCTCAAGCGGCCCTACCGCTGGGGCATCCCCAGCGCCCACCCCGCGGCCCTCGTGTCCCGCTGGGCCGCCCAGCTCCTGCCCCCCCTCATCCTCACGGCCCTGGTGCTGGCGGCCTGCGGCCCCGAATGGCGCTCGCCGGTGCGGGGCATGGCGCCGGTGGTGGACTTCGCCGTGGTGCTGGACGGATCCAGCTCCATGCGCGCCCTGGACGACGGCCAGGAAAGCCGCTGGGACGCCGCCAAGCGCCTCCTCGGCGCCTTCGTCGCCCGGCGCTCCGATGACCGCTTCGCCCTCATCGTCTTCAGCGGCCACCCCGTCACCCTGTCCCCCCTCACCGCGGACCACGGGCGCCTGCTGCGCATGCTCAACGGCCTCCAGATCGAGAGCCGGGACGACGGCACCGCCATCGGCTCGGGCCTCATGACCGCCGTGCGCCGGCTGTCGGAAAGCCCCGCCCGCAGCCGCGTCATCCTCCTCCTCACCGACGGCGCCGAGAATCGCGGCCGCGTCCACGCCCTGGAGGCCGCCGAGGAGGCCCGCCACAACAACATCCGCATCCACACGGTGGTGCTGGGGGGCACCAAGGAGAGCCTCTATCCCCTGGAGGGCGGCGGCTTCGCGAAGCTCCACGTGGAGAACGATCCCGAGAACATGAAGCGGGTGGCGGCCCTGGGGCAGGGGGAAGCCTTCGCCGCGGACGATCCCGGCGGCCTCGCCCGCAGCCTCGCCGCCATCGACAAGCTGGAGAAGACCGCCCTGCCAGTGGATCCGCCTTCCGAGGGAAGGCCCCTCGCCGCCGCCCTGCTCCTGCTGGCGGGCATCCTGGCACTGCCCTTCCTGCTGGACCTCCCCCGCAAGCGCGGGCGGCGCCTGCCGGCCTGGCTGGATCCCGAACCCGTCCTGATGGTCGAGCCGGGCCCTGGAAAGGTCCGGCCATGATGCCCTTCACCCACCCGGAGCTGCTCTGGCCCACCTTCGCCGTGGCGGCCTTGGCGCTGGGGGTGGGCCTTTTCGTGGCCCTGCGCCCCGGGGTCGGCGTGCGGGTGGTGGGACAGCGGCCGGCCTGGCAGGGCTTCGGCCTCGCCCTCCTCGCTCTGGGCGTGGGCCTGGGCCTGGCCGAGCCCCGCTTCGGCCGGCCGGAGGTGCCCCGCCTGACCGTGCACATCCTCCTCGACGCTTCCCGCTCCATGCTGGCGGCGGATGCGCAGGGGCAGACCCGCTGGCGGGCGGCGGTGGAGACCCTGGACCGCCTCCTCGCCCGGCCCGTGCCCGGCATCCGCTACAGCCTCACCCTGCTCACCGGCGACACCATTCCCCTCGTGCCCCCCGGGGAGGATCGCGCCCTGCTGCGGGACTCGCTGCGGGCGGTGCAGGTGGGCGAGATCGGCAGCCCCGGCACGAGCCTGGGCCGGGGCCTGGCCCAGATCGCGGCCTCGGCGCCGCCCCGGGAGCCCGCGGTGGTGCTCCTCATCGGCGATGGCGAGGAGACCTGGGAGGCCGCCGACGCCGCGAAGGCCCGGGCCCTGGCGGCCCTCAAGGAGGCCGGCTTGCCCCTGGACACCCTCTGCCTGGGGGGTGCCACGCCGGCCTCCCTGCCCCGGGCCGAAAAACAGGACGCGGACAAGGAGCTGAGCAGCGTCGCCCGGCCCGACTTCATGAAGGAGCTGGCGGCGGCGGGCGGAGGCCGGGCCCTCGATCTCCGGGAGGATCTGGCGGCCCGCTACGCGGACCTGGCGGAAGGCAAGGAGCCGCTGCCGGTCTCCCGCTCCCGGCAGCCCGCCCACCCGGAATGGGGCGCCTGGCTGGCCCTGCTGGGCCTCGGCGCCTGGCTCGCCGGCGCCGGCAAGGCCCTGGCGGCCTGGCGGCCCGTGCTGGGACTGCTCCTGCTGGCGGGACTGGCCCCGCCGTCCCGCGCCACGGAGCTGCCCCTGCCCCCCAGCGTGCAGGCCTGGCTGGCCCAGCGGGCCCTGAGCCAGGGGGACCTGGACGGGGCGCGGCGCTGGAAACCCGCTGACGGCCGGCCCTCCCACCAGCTGCTGGCGGCCCTCATCGAACTGCGCACCGGCCATCCCGAAGCGGCCCTCCAGGACCTCGCGCCCCTCACGGGCCAGGGGGCGCCGCGGCCCCTGCCGCCCTGGCGCGCCCCGGCCCTGCTGCTGGCGGCCCGGGCCCAGCTGCAGCTGGAGAAGGCCGAGGAGGCGAAGGCCCTGCTGGAGCGGCTGCTGCGGGAGGATCCGGGCCAGGCCGAGGCCGTCCATGACCTCCAGTCCCTCCTTCCGGACCGCAAGCCTCCGCCGCCGAATCCCAAGCCGCCGCCCCCGCCGCCGCGCCCCAGCCAGGGCGCGCGCCAGGACGAACTGGAGGGCATCCAGCAGCGCATGCCCAAGCGCAACCCGCCCCCGGCGGGGGTGAAGGACATCTAGGACCGCCAGGACCGCCGGCGCTCAGTCGGACGGGGCATGGCCGTGGTAGGTCTTCTCCCCCGCGGGGATGGCCACCTTCAGCGCGTTCTGGGGCGGCGGCAGCGGGCAGGTGGCGAAATCCGTGAAGGCGCAGGGCGGGTTGTAGGCCTGGTTGAAGTCCAGAAGGACCTTCCCGTCCTTCGCGGGCTCCGCGTAGAGGAAACGCCCGGCGGGATAGGTGGTCTTGCCGCTGGTGGCATCGCGGAAGATGAAGAAGAGGCGGCCGTCCCCTTCGTCCACGGGTTCCAGGGAGAACGGCTTCCCCTTGAGGGTGAAGGTCACGCGGCCCCAGGCCTTCATGGGCTCCGCCACCCCCAGCACCGTGGGGATCTGGAGGATTTTGGGCTCCGCGTAAGGTTCGAAGGCCGCCATCACCCGGTAGGCGGGATCGAAGGGGTACATCCCGATGCCCTTGAAGCCCGTGCGGGCGGGACTTTTCGGATCCTTCACCCGCACCCCCACCTTCTCCCCGCGGCGGATGACGAAAAAGCTGCGCCCGGCGAGCTGGAGGACGTCGGGCTGGCCGTCCGAGGCGACGACGGCGTCCATCATGCGCTCGATCTGCGCCAGGGGTCGGAAACCGGGGCGGTGGGGCCCGCTCGCGGCATAACAGACCGGGCAGCGCAGGTTGCAGGCGTCGGTCACCTCGATGATGCTCAGGCAGGAG